>NZ_AP023180.1:0-676829 GCF_013426915.1 Paraburkholderia sp. PGU19 | reverse complement strand
TGATCAGAAAGCACGCGCCGCGCGCGAGGAACATGCCCGCCAGCGTGACGATGAACGGCTGCAGACGGAAGAAGTGGATCAGCGCGCCCATCGCCGCGCCATACAGCGCGCCGAACGCGAGCACCAGCGGCGCAATGACCCACACGGGCCAGTGCAGGCGCTCCGCGCAGATCGCGCAGAGAATGGTCGTCAGCGCGACGACAGAGCCGACGGACAGATCGATGCCGCCCGACACGATCACGAAGGTCATGCCGATCGCGACGATCAGCAGAAACGCGTTGTCGACGAGCAGCCCGAGCAGCACCTGCAACGAGAAAAAACCCGTGTACATCACCGAGCCGAAGCCGAACAGCACGGCAAACAGCACGACGGTGACGACGATAGGCAGCGTGCGCGGATCGAGCAGACGGCCGGGCATGTTGTTCATTGGGGCGTTCCCGTAAGCGGTTTCGTCTTCACGAATGCGAATGCGCGCAGCAACTGTCGAACGAGCATCGCGCGCGCGACGCTCGACTGGATCACGCTGACGAACAGCACGACGATAGCCTTCACGACGAGCGTCGCTTCGGGCGGCACGCCAATCGAGTACGTGGTGTACGTGAGCGTCTGGATGATGAGCGCGCCGAGCACCGTGCCCGCGAGACTGAACCGCCCGCCGAGCAGCGACGTACCGCCGAGCGTCACGGCCAGAATCGCGTCGAGTTCGAGCAGCAGGCCCGCGTTGTTGCCGTCCGCGCTGCGCACGTTCGAACTGGCGAGAATGCCGGCGATCGCCGCCGTCAAGCCCGAGAACACGTACACGCTGAACACGATCGCGCCCGAGCGCAGGCCGACCAACCGCGTCGCGACGGGATTGACGCCGATCGCGCGGATAAAGAGGCCGAGCGCCGTGCGATTGACGAGCAGCGCCGTCGCGGCCGTCACGCCGAGCGCGATCCATACCGAGCAAGGCACGGTCGCCAGATAGCCGCCGCCGAACACCAGATAACCCGGCGCGCCGATCGGGATGATCTGCCCACCCGTCAGCAATTGCGCGACGCCGCGCCCCGCTACCATCAGGATTAGCGTGGCGATGATCGGCTGCATGCCGACGAACGCGACCAGCATGCCGTTCCAGATGCCCGCCAGCAAGCCCACGGCGAGCGCCGCGCCGAGCGCGGTGCCGACCCGCGTCGGATCGTCGGCGAGCACGACGGCGGCCGCCGCGCCCGCAATCGCGACAATCGCGCCGACGGAAATGTCGATGCCGCGCGTCGCGATCACCAGCGTCATGCCGAGCGAGACGATCACGAGCGGCGCGGCGCGATTGAGAATGTCGATGGGCGCACCGAACAGATGGCCGTCGAGCAGCGCAATCGATAGGAAATTCGCGCGGTGCGCGACGTCGATCGCGAACAGCGCGATCAGCGTCAACGCGGGCCACACCAGCTGATGCCTGAGCATCGCCTGAATCTGCTTCATTCGCTCCCCCTGCGATCAGCCGGTAGACCTGATCTTCCGATACCGCGCTGCCCGTCACGTCGGCGATCTTGCGCCGGTCGCGCAACACCGCGATGCGATGGCTCACGCGTACCACCTCGCCCACTTCGGACGAAATGAACAGGATCGCGAGACCTCTTGCGCACAGCGCGAGCACGCGGTCCATGATTTCGAACTTCGCGGCGACGTCGATGCCGCGTGTGGGTTCGTCGAGAATCAGCATCTTCGGTTCGGTGGCGAGCCAGCGCGCGAGCACGACCTTTTGCTGATTGCCGCCCGATAGCAGGCCGATAGGCTGCTCGGCGTCGTGCGCCTTGATGCCGAGGCGTTCGATATACGTGTCGGCGATCTCGCGCTGCTTCTTGCGGCTAATCATGCGCAGCCAGCCACGCCGTGCCTGTAGCGCGAGGATGATGTTCTCGCGGATCGACAGCGCGGCGACGATGCCCTCCTTCTTGCGGTCTTCCGGGCAATAGCCGATGCCGTGCCGCACTGCATCGTGCGGCGAGCTGAGCTTCACGTTTTTGCCGTCGACGTTGATCGTGCCCGCGTCCGCCTTGTCGACGCCGAACACCAACCGCGCGGTTTCAGTGCGGCCCGACCCGAGCAATCCCGCGAGACCGAGTATTTGCCCAGGCTGCACGTCGAGATCGATGGGATTCATCACGCCACGCCGCGCGACACCCTGCATCGACAGAAACGGCGCCGCACCCGTGCGCTGCTGCTGCGTATCGGGCGCGCCGCCTTTGAGGCGCTCCGTCATCCGGTTATGGCCGACCATCTTCGCGACGAGCTGTTCGACGGGCAGATCTTTCGCGAGATATTCGCCCTCGCGTTCGCCGTTGCGCATCACGGTAATGCGGTCGGAAATCGCGTACGTCTGTTCGAGAAAGTGCGTGACGAACAGGATCGCGATGCCCGCCTGCCGGATGTTGCGTAGTACGTCGAAGAGCCGCGCGACTTCGCCGTCATCGAGACTCGAAGTCGGTTCGTCGAGAATCAGCACGCGCGCCTTGACCGACATCGCGCGCGCAATCGCAACCATCTGCTGCACGGCGATCGGATACGCATCGAGCGACTTGGTGACATCGAGCGATACGTTCAGTTCGGCAAGCGCCTCCTCGGCGCGCAGGTGGATCGCTTTCCAGTCGATCGCGCCGCGCCGCTTCGGTTGCCGCCCCGCGAAGATGTTCTCCGCCACGGAGAGATTCGGGCAGAGATTGATTTCCTGATACAGCGTCTGGATGCCCGCGGCTTCGGCTTCGAGCGGCGTCGCGAAACGCACGGTTTCGCCCGCGAGGCGGATTTCACCCGCGTCCTGCTCGTGCACGCCCGTAAGCACATTGATGAGCGTGGATTTGCCCGCGCCGTTCTGGCCCATCAACGAATGGATTTCGCCGGGGAAAAGCCGAAAGTCGACGCCCGACAACGCCTTCACGCCGGGAAACGTCTTGCTGATGCCGATGGTTTCGAATAGCGGTTGTGCGGCCATATGAGTGACACAAGCAGCGTGAGGCGGTGACGTTTCATGAAAATCCGGCGCGCCTGGATGCAAAGCGCGCCGGACGTATGCAGCGACTCAGCCGCTCAATACTTGCGCTGCGGCAGAATCTGCGCGGCGACGTTCATCGGGAACACGGTCTCGTTGGTCACGATGCGCTTGGGCAACGGCTTGCCAGCGACCACGTCCTTCACGGCCGTCATCAGTTGCGGTCCGAGCAGCGGGCTGCATTCGACGTCGACATTGATCTTGCCCGCGATCATCGCTTCGAAGCCGCCCTTGGTCGCGTCGAACGACACCACGCTTACGTCCTTGCCGGGCTTGATGCCTGCTTCTTCCATGGCCTGGATCGCGCCGAGCGCCATGTCGTCGTTATGCGCGTAGACCACGTTGATCTGCTTGCCGTAGGTCTTGGCGAACGCTTCCATCACCTGCTTGCCGCCCGCGAGCGTGAAGTCGCCGCTTTGCGACGCGATGATCTTGAACTTCGGATCGTTCTTGATCACTTCGATCAGGCCCGCGTGCCGGTCGTTCGCGGGCGCGGAGCCGACCGTGCCTTGCAGTTCGGCGATGTTGATCGGGCCGGCATCGTTCTTGTAACGCTCTTCGAGCCATTTACCCGCGCGGCGGCCTTCTTCGAGGAAGTCCGATCCGATCATCGTCACGTACAGCGACGTGTCTTTCACGTCGATCGAACGGTCGGTGAGAATCACGGGAATCTTGGCGTTCTTCGCTTCCGTTAGTACGGGTTCCCAGCCGGACTCGACTACGGGCGAGAACGCGATCACGTCCACTTTCTGCGCGATGAACGAGCGGATCGCCTTGATCTGGTTCTCCTGCTTTTGCTGCGCATCGGAAAACTTCAGGTTGATGCCGGCGTCCTTGGCGGACGATTTCACGGACACGGTATTCGCAGTGCGCCAGGCGCTTTCGGCGCCGACCTGCGAAAAGCCCAAGGTGATCTGCTTGTCCCCGGCGAAGCTGTTGACGCTCGCTGCAACGGTGAGCGCCGCTCCAACAAGCATGCCGGCGATCAGACGCGTGGCGACTTTCATGTGTTGTCTCCGATGTGGTTGTTTTCCAGACGCTGCTTTTTCGTGTGCGCGACGACAGCCATGACGCGACGACGAACGCTTAGCGCCAACTCTTGCTGCAAACCTGCAACTGACAGTCAATCTGGAAATCACAGTCCGGACGGCTTCCGGCACGGATGCGCGCTCGTGGCGAACATCCTGCGCGCCGCGCATGCCCCGGAGCATCGGCGGGGTCGCATTTCGCGCGTCTGACTTTTACTTATAGCCAAACTATATGTTTGACGCCGCGCGCTTTCGATTAGCGTTTTCCCGACCATCGTGCCGATAAATGCAAGGCTGCCGGCGACGGAATCATCGCGCCGATCCCATGCTGTCCCACGTTTTAGGCAGATATGAAAAAACGGACCGGGGTGTCGCGAGCCGCTTGCTTACGCGGTGCGATGATGGGTATCGATCGGATCGCTTTCTATTATAGTAATACTATAAAGCGTCCATCGACGTCTGAATCGCGGCGCAGCCGCTCGGGCATCGTGTCGTCAGTCCTAGCCCGCGCGGCGCGCGTTCAGGATGCAGGCAGGTCAATCGAAGTCGAACATATCGAACAGTGACTTCTTCTTGCGGCGCGGATCGTAGTGCTTGCGCTGATCGCCGTGGTAAGAATCGTTGCGCCGTCCCCACTGCTGGTCATGGTGACCGTCGCGCTCGACCTGATTGCTTCTGCCTTCCGGTTCGGGCGTGTCCTGCATCTGGTTTGCCACCAGCTTGTCCAGCTCGCCGCGATCGAGCCATACGCCACGGCACGTCGGGCAATAGTCGATCTCGATGTTCTGACGCTCGGTCATCAGCAGATCGGGGGTCTTGCAAACGGGGCACTTCATTGCGTTGCTCCTTTCGTAACGTTCAACCTTTGTGTGCTGCCGTTCGGGGCGGCGTTCAACCGCCCCGATACTTCTGTCAGTCCGCTTCGGTCCGCGTCGTTCAGTTCGAGAAAGCCGAACCTTTCGTCTGCGTCCCTGTTTCGGAGCTGGCTGCACGCTCCGCTTCTGCGACTGCCGCCTTGTGTTCACGCTTGTCCTTCCTGCGGCGCGCCAGCATGTTCATGCCTTCGACGAAGCCTGCGAACGCCATGGCCGTGTAGATGTAGCCCTTCGGCACGTGCGAACCAAAACCTTCTGCAATCAGCGTCATCGCGATCACCAGCAGGAAGCTCAGCGCAAGCGTGACGATGGTCGGATTACGCTCGATGAACTTCGACAGCGGGCGTGCCGCGAACAGCATCGCCGTGACAGCAGCGATTACGGCGATGAACATGATGGGCAGGTGATCCGTCATGCCGACCGCGGTGATGATGCTGTCGATGGAAAACACCAGGTCGAGCAGCAGGATCTGGCCGATGGCAGCCGTCACCGTCACGCCGGCGACGCCCATCGCAGGATTGCTGTGTGCCTCGGCGTCGCGGCTCACGTGATGGTGCATTTCACGCGTGGCCTTCCACACCAGGAACAGACCGCCCGCGAGCAGGATCAGGTCGCGCCACGAAAACGCGTGATCGAACACGGAAAACACCGGCTCGGTGAGACGCGCGATCCACGCGACGGTACCCAGCAGGCCAAGCCGCATCACCAGCGCCAGCATGATGCCGATACGCTGCGTGCGCGCGCGTTGCGCTTCGGGGAGCTTGTTGCTCAGAATCGAAATGAAGATCAGGTTGTCGATGCCAAGCACGATCTCCATCACGACGAGCGTCACGAGTGCAGCCCATGCAGCGGGATCGGCGGCCAGGGTCAGTAAGGATTCCATTTGCGAGCGTCGTTGTCCGGTTGGGAAGAAAACGGCTGATTACTGGGTCACAGCCTGTGGAACGCATGATCGCCTGGCCCCGCAATCGAAAAAACCAGTGATAAGCTGATGATTGGTTCGGTTTTTCCGAAGTGAGGCCACGCATGCTCAATTACCGGCATTTGCACTATTTCTGGGTCGTCGTGAAGGAAGGCGGGTTCGCGCGTGCCGCCGAACGGCTCGACATGGCGGTGCAAACCATCAGCGCGCAGGTGCGCGAGCTGGAAAAATCGCTCGGACATCAACTGTTGAAGCCCGCAGGGCGCGGCGTCGCGATGACGGAAGCGGGACAGGCGGCCTACGCGCGCGCAGAAGAAATCTTTCAGATCGGGCGCGCGTTGCACGACGAAGTGCGCGAAGCGGCGAGCGGGACGGTCGCGCGCTTTGCGGTCGGCTTGACGGATGGGATTTCGAAGCTGGCCGTCCATGCCATTCTTGCGGGCGTGCTGGACACGCCTTCGCTGCGGCTGCTCAGCCACGAAGGCGAAGCGGAGGATCTGCTGGCGGAACTGGCGCATCACCATCTGGATCTCGTGCTGTCCAGCCAGCCCGCGCCGCACAACTCGAACCTCCGTCTATCCAGCGAGCGCCTGATCGCTTCGCCGATCGACTGGTACGGGCCGGCCGCCGTGGTGCGAAAAACGCATGTCGATCATTTTCCGCAATGTCTCGCGTCGCTGCCAGTGCTGCTGCCGACGGGGCACTCGTCGCTGCGTTCGCGCCTCGACCGCTGGTTCGAAGCGCAAGGCATCCGGCCACGCATCGCGGGCGAGTTCGAGGACAGCGCGTTGATGGCGCTGTTCGCGTCGCGCGGCATGGGCGTGTTTCCGCTCGCGGCCTTCGGCGCCGAGCGCAACGATCCCATGCATCGCGGCTTGCGCTGGCTCGGCCGCTCGCCGGAAGTGAAGGAGGAAATACACGCAATCGTGTCGCGGCGCGGGCGGCATCATCCTTTGACGCAAAAGGTGTTGAGCGCGGCGCGTGCGTGAGCGCGTTCGTGATTACGAAAACGAAGGTTCGGTTTTTCCGAAACTGTCGTTCCGTTATTTCTGCTTTTTCCGCGACGCCTCTTCACCGTACTCTTGAGCCGTACCCACGAAGGAGGTGTCTCATGCAAGTCCTGTTCAAGTCCCGCGACCTTGAAGCCGTCCGTCTGCGCAGCTTCGCGCGCCAACGCATCCGGTTCGTGTTTCGCCGCATGGACTGGCTGATTTCGAAGGCGACCGTCAGCATGTCCGACATCAACGGCCCGCGCGGCGGACTCGACAAGCGTTGCCAGGTGCAGGTGCAGACGCCCGATGCGACGCCCGTCGTCGTGACGTCGATCGCAAGAGACTGGCGCGGCGCGCTCGATCTCGCGCTGGCCCGCGCGGCGCGTTCGATCATCCGCAGGCAGCAGGCGCGCATCGCGACGCGGCGCATCAGTCGGCGCGAACCCGCGTGGGTCGCCGCACAACCTGATGCCGTGTAAGCCATGCGGTATGTAGCTGTATGTGGCGGCTATAGCGGACGACGCCGTCCGCTATGCCTTCATTGACCGGTCGAGCAATTCGAGGCCGTCGATTGCGCCTCGCGCAAGCCCAATCCCGTGATGCGGCGCGATGCCGAAATCGCGCGGATTGATACGGATCACGCGCGGTCCGTTTTGCTCGCTGAAGTCACGCACGGTGGGTATCGCCTTGCCCGCACCGATTTCGATCACGACGGGACGCTCGACCTTCGACAACCACGCCTGTAGCCGCGCCTCCTGCTGCTCGGTGCGCAATGCGATCCAGTCGTAGTCGCCGAACATCAGAATGTTGGGCCGCGCCACCGCGCCGCACTTCGGACAGCGCGGCAGGTCGCTCACGAGTTCGCAAGCTGATACGTCGACCACGGGCTGCACGTCGGCGGCCGGCCACAGCCCGTCGTGGCAGACTTCCGAGCATTGCAGTACGTGAATGGAACCGTGACACTCGGCAATGGCCGCAGCATCGAAACCCGCCGCCTGAAATTGACCGTCGACATTGCTGGTGAACACGGCAAGTCCGCGCGGCAGCGCTTCTGCCCAACGAAGCAGAATATCGAAACCACGATGCGGCACCGTGCGCCGATACAGATCGAGCCGGTGTCCATAGAAGCCCCAGCAAAGCCGCGGATGCAGCGCCATCACGCGCGGATTGGCCATGTCCTGAAAGGTCAGCCGATGCCGCTTCAACGCGGGATACGCGCGCCAGAAACCCTCTGCGCCGCGATAATCGGGCAGCCCTGAATCGACGCCCATTCCCGCCCCGGCCGTCACCAGCATGCCATCGGCCTCGCGCAGCCACGACACGGCGCGCCTGATTCGTTCGTTCTCGTCCATCGCACCACTCTAGCAATTCGCCCGACGATCGTCTTGTGAGCGATGCGGCACTATCAGACAGTAGCGTCGCGATGGCGCGTTCATGCACCCACGTGTTAGCCGTTCCCTTCCGTTTTGCCGGCCGCCGTGTCGCGCAAGCTCGCCGACGACATCCGCGACGACTTCAACATCGTGCGTGCCGCGACGCTCACGCGCTGTCCCAGTCGCTCGGGCCGAACTGAACGGCGCGCGCGTCTGGCAGGCGCGTTGCAGAGGTTGCGTGTTGCCTCTATTCTTTCGGCACGCACACTTTCATGACCTGCTATTCGCGCCGAACGCCCCCGCTCAAGGAGACCCCTCGATGTCCGCATCCGCCGCTGTATTCGCCATTCTCGTCGCGTTGCTGCTGGGCGCGATGATTCCCGGCCCGAGTTTCGTTCTCGTCGCGCGAAATTCGATCAGCCTGTCTCGCGGCGATGGATTGTCGACCGCGCTGGGCATGGGCATCGGCGGGATTTTCTTTGGCGGCCTTGCGCTCGCCGGTCTCTATACGCTGCTGGTCGCCGTCGAATGGCTGTATATCGGATTGAAAGTGGCGGGCGGTTTGTATCTGATCTACATCGCGTCGAAAATCTGGCGCGGCGCAGCCCGCCCGATTGCGATGGACAACGCCGGCGCAGCGCACGGCCGTAGCGCGAAGAAGTCGTTCTGGATTGGATTGACGACGCAGCTCAGCAATCCGAAGACGGCGATCTGGTACGGCAGTATCTTTGCCGCGCTGTTGCCTCAGCATCCGCCCGTCTGGTGCTATGTGGTGCTGCCGCCGCTGGTGTTCGCGGTGGAGTTCGGCTGGTACACGGTCGTCGCGCTGTGCTTTTCGAGCCGGGGCCCGCGCGAGATTTATCTGCGCGCGAAAACGTGGATTGACCGGATCGCCGCAGGCGCCATCGCGGCGCTTGGACTGCGGCTGATCTTCGCGGCCCGGAAAGCCGGTATCTGACTGGCGACAACGTCACCAACGCCGCTACGCTCGATGACGCGGCGAACCGCTGATGAACAAAGGGGAGTTCAGATCGAACTCCCCTTTTTCATGCGAAATGCTTAGCGGCGATACGCTTCAGCGAGAACCGCGCAGTGCTGCAGGTGCAGATCGACGGCGCGGATAGCGAGTTCGCGCAGACGCGAAAGCCAGCTCGTGGACGGGACAGCGGCGGTCGTAGCTTGTTGCATGGCGGACTCCTTTTGCGGGTAACACCCTAGGTAATAACCCTAGTATATCCCTGCGAATGTCGCGCTGCAACAAAATCAAAAGCTTTTCTGAGACGTTGCGTTGCGGTCGCCAACTCCCTTTCGTACGAGTCAGTTGATTAGCTCACTAATCAATCTCGTCAGATTATCTACAACACAAATCATCAGATTACCGACATATCTGACTTTGCAGCAATCAAATGCATGACATCCGCATTTCATTTTCGCGTCGTCGACATGTCGCTCGCGAAAATAGCTTATGCCGATTTTCACAATGATTGACGGTTTATCGTCCGTGCCTGCCAGGCCGCGTCACTGTTGCGTGCAGACCAACGGTGTATTGGAGAAATTAATGTGATCCTGAAAAAACTTTTGCTCTAAGATTCGCGGTGCTCCAACAACGCCCAATGCTTAAGAGGAAGTTCATGGACATCAAATCGATCCGGCAATCCGCATTTGCGATGCCCGTTCACAATCCCGCCTACCCTCGCCCGCCGTTCCGCTTTCTCAATCGTGAGTACTTCATCATTTCGTACGAAACCGATATGGATGCGCTGCGCGCCGTGGTGCCGGAACCGCTGAAGCCTGAAAACGCGCTGGTCCATTACGAGTTCATTCGCATGCCTGA
The DNA here is from genome assembly GCF_013426915.1 of Paraburkholderia sp. PGU19. Lineage (GTDB taxonomy): Bacteria > Pseudomonadota > Gammaproteobacteria > Burkholderiales > Burkholderiaceae > Paraburkholderia. Next base: position 666,777 of record NZ_AP023180.1, on the reverse strand, counting down.
TTCGTCGGGCTTCGGCGACTACACGGAAAGCGGCCAGGTGATTTCGGTGCGCGACATGGAAGGTCGTCTTGCGAACTACACGCACTCGATGTACCTCGACGACGAAGGCCCGATTGCCGGCGGCCGCGAAATCTGGGGCTTCCCGAAGAAGCTCGCGCGCCCCAAATTGGGCGTCGACGGTAACGACACGCTGCTCGGCACGCTCGATTACGGCACGCAACGCATCGCGACGGGCACGATGGGCTACAAGCATCGCATGATCGATATCGAAGCCGAGCGCGCCAAGCTCGCCGACACGCCCAACTATCTGCTGAAGGTGATTCCGCATGTCGACGGCACGGCGCGCATCTGCGAACTCGTGCGCTTCTATCTGCGCGACGTCACGGTGCTCGGCGCATGGAGCGGTCCGGCCGCGCTCGAACTGCATCCGCATGCGCTCGCGCCGATTGCCGATCTGCCCGTGAAGCGCGTGGTCGGCGCCCGGCATGTGATCGCCAATCTCACGCTCGATATCGGCGAAGTCGCATTCGACTATCTCGCGCCTGCGCAAGCTCAAACGCAGACCGCAAAGAAGTCGAATGACGACGCGCTCGAACTCGCGGTTTAACGCTCTCCACATTTTTCAAGGGAACACACAATGTCACTGCAAAACAAAGTCGCGCTCGTGACGGGTGCAGCAAGCGGTATCGGCGAACAATGCGCTCGCAAGCTCGCCAGCCTCGGCGCCGCCGTCGTGATTGCGGATCTGAATCTGGAGAATGCGCAAAAGGTCGCGTCGAGCATCGTCGAAGGCGGCGGCAAGGCGATCGCCGTATCGATGGACGTGACGAATGAAGAAGCCGTCAACGCGGGTATCGAGCGCGCGGTGAAGGAACTCGGCAGCATCGATGTGCTCGTGTCGAACGCGGGCATTCAGATCGTTGCGCCGATCGAGGAATACGCATTCTCTGACTGGAAGAAGATGCTCGCCATTCATCTGGACGGCGCGTTCCTCACGACCAAAGCCGCCATCAAGCACATGTACGACAGCAAGCGCGGCGGTTCGATCGTCTATATGGGCTCGGTGCACTCGCATGAAGCCTCGAAGCTGAAGTCGGCTTATGTCACCGCGAAGCACGGTCTGCTCGGCCTCGCGCGCGTCGTCGCGAAGGAAGGCGGTCCGCGCGGCGTGCGTGCCAACGTGGTGTGCCCGGGCTTCGTGCGCACGCCGCTCGTCGACAAGCAGATTCCCGAGCAGGCCAAGGCGCTCGGCATCAGCGAAGAGGAAGTCGTGAAGAACGTGATGCTGAAGGAAACGGTCGACGGCGAATTCACGACGGTTGAAGACGTCGCCAATACTGTCGCCTTCCTCGCGGGCTTCGAATCGTCGGCACTGACGGGGCAATCGGTGATCGTCAGCCACGGCTGGTCGATGAAATAAGGAGAACGTATGCGCAGCAACACAAAGAACATCATCCCGCAGCCGGAACCGTTTGTGTTGCCGCGCTACGACGAAATCGCGCTCGTGCTGCAAGGCGGCGGTGCGCTCGGCTCCTATCAGGCGGGTGTCATCGAAGGACTCGCCGAGGCGAAGGTCGAGCCGAACTGGATCGCAGGCGTGTCGATCGGCGCGCTCAATACGGCGATCATCGCGGGCAATGCGCCGGAAAATCGCGTGGAAGCCTTGCGCGGTTTCTGGAATGCGATCTGTCATCCGCTCGACTGGGTGGGCAGCGTGAGCGCGTGGACGCTGCCTGGCCTGGGCTTGCATGACCTGTCGCGCAAGTGGGCCAGCATGTGGGCAGCAGGCCGTGCGCTGACGGAAGGCCAACCCGGCTTTTTCGCGCCGCGCTTTCCGTTGCCGATGGCGGGCCTCGGCAAGCTGGACCCGAGCCGCGTCAGCTATTACGACACGGCGGCGCTGCGCGCAACGTTGCTGCAATACGCGGATTTCGACCGCATCAACGATGGCGCCATTCGCGTGTCCGTGGGCGCGGTGAATGTGAGCACGGGTAATCTCACGTACTTCGACAACCGCAAGATGCGCCTTGAGCCGGAGCATTTCATGGCGTCGGGTGCATTGCCGCCGGGCTTCCCGGCTGTCGAGATCGACGGCGAATACTATTGGGACGGCGGTCTCGTTTCGAATACGCCGCTCACAGAAGTGCTGCGCGATTCGGATCACAAGGACACGCTGGTCTTTCAGGTCGACTTGTGGAGCGCGCGCGGCAATGCGCCGGGCGACTTCCCCGACATTTCCGAGCGAGCCAAGGACATCCAGTATTCGAGCCGCACGCGCGCGATCACCAACATGCTCGCCGAGCGGCAAAAGCACGCGCGCTTCATCAAGGAACTGCTCGAACATGTACCGACGTCGGTGGTGAAGGCCGACCCGCTGTTCTGTCTCGCCCAGCAGGCAGCGGACGGCAGCGCGATCAACGTCGTGCATCTGATCTACAAGAACAAGCCGTACGAAGGCCACTACAAGGACTACGAGTTCAGCGTGGACACCATGCTCGAGCACTGGCAAAGCGGCCTAGACGATATCCGCGACTCGTTCTCGCATCGCGAGTGGTTCGACGTGCCGAGCCGCGAACTGGGTTTCGTCACGCACGACGTGCACCGCCCCGCTGGGTCCGTGCCCGAGTCCGACAAGCAGCCTGTCGAAGCCGAACTCGGCAAGCGACGCAAGGCAGCAGCTTGAGCGCTGCGCCCCGGCGCGTGTCATGATTTGCGGCTCTGCGACACCTATCGCAGAGCCGCAATGCCATCGAGCCGTGCAAACGCCGCGCAGAATTTACATGCCACCAGGGAATCCTAGCGCGGTCGCTTTGGCACGCAAGTCGGCAAAGCGTCCGCCGGGCGCGTTGGCTACGGCGGGCTGAGATGCCGAGGTCGACGGCACCTGCTGGCTGTGATCGACGCCGCCAAGCCCTGGAATGATTCCCGCTATCGAGCACGCGACGCCGAACGTGCCTTGTGTCACCGCAATCGCGGGCGCGTCGGTTCGCGCGGCGTCGGTGAAGTCGAGCGCGTACGCCATGTTGAAGGTGCTCGCATCGCTCGCACGCACGCCTAGCGGATCGAGACCGAAGCGCCACGCAATCAGTTGATGAATCGAGCTGGGATCGAACGGATAGCGCGACACCATGTTCGCGCGCACGCGCGGCCCGAACAGCATGCACGGCACGCGGAATCCGAGCCGGCCATCGTTGCCGACACCCTGCTCCGCCGTTGATACGGGCTTCATGGGCGGCACCGCGTGCTCCATGAAGCCACCCCATTCGTCATACACGAGAATCATCAGCGTCGTGCTCCAGTTCGGACTGGTGCGCAGCGCGTCGTAGATCTGGCCGAGCAGAACCTGACCGTTGCGCACGTCGGCGTGCGGGTGATCGTCGTTCGACGTGCCTTGCGCCTCGCCCGCGAAACTCGGATCGACCATGCTGAACGACGGCAGATTGCCCGTGGCCGCATCCGCGAGAAATTCCGCGAACAGCTTCGAGCGGCCGACATAGCGTGTGCCATACAGCGCGGTGAACGGGACGTCGTGGTAGTAATACGTCGATGAGACGCTCTTTGCGTCGAGCCGGTCCCAGATGGTCGGCAGCGACGACGTATCGACGCTGTCATCGAGTCGGTCGGTCTCGCCGCTATGCAGATAGAGGCGGTTCGGAAACGTGGCCGACAGAATACCGCTCATGTAGTAGTCGCAAACCGTGTACTGCGTGACGGCGCCGCGGTAGAAGTCGAGATCAGCCGCACCAAAATAGCCGATGGGCAGCAGGTCGCCGCGCAACAGGCTCGTGCCCGGCGTGAGCAGAAAGCCGTTCATCGCGCCGTTGGCAAGATGGGTGCGCCCTGCGCTGTACATATGATTCGGATCGGAGAAACTGCACGCCTGGAACCCGTACGCGGCATTCGACGTCAGCGCGAACGACGATTGCGTTTGACCGAATGCGTCGGTGAACTGGCGGGCCTGCTGATGCTCCGCGTTCGGCACCCAGCCCAATAAATGGTCGAACGAACGGTTCTCCATCGTGACGAGCACGATGTGATCGATGCCCGACGTGGCGGGCGCCGGCAGCGCAGGCCGTGGAAGGCTCGCGCGATCGGGCGGAATGCCATTGGTCGAACCCGTGCTGCCCGACGATCCGCCGCCACCTCCCCCGCCACAAGCCGACAACGCGACACTGCCCGCGAGCGCCGCCAGGATCTTGCGGCGCGTGGGATCGGGCGAATTCGAAGTATGTGAATCGCTGCTCATGGCCTCACCTCCGGTGTTGTGAATATTGTTCGGGTCGCCGTTGCCTGATCGCGCGGCGAGATCAGCCTCTGTCAGCACTTCACGTACCCGCGCGTAACGGAATGCTTGCGCTGCGGCGCAGCGCGCATTGCATACCGGGGTAAGCGCTTATCGTCCATCCCTGGGCGCTGTCACGCGACGACCCGATGCGATGCGCGGCCAGCTTGCGAACCATCCTCGACCGGGGTGCCTGTCGGCCTATCTATATACAGGTTTTAGACTGTATTTTTAATTTACAGTTTTTAGACTGTATCTTGTCAATACAGGCTTTGATCTGTATTCTGTCTCGACCGGCCGGCGCGTGCGGCGCCTGCGCCGTGTCGAAGTTCCACCCGCATCAACCCGTCTCTCGAGGCCAGCCGTGGACTATTCCGTCAAGACGCTCAGCCAGTTGCGCCCCGTTCTGCGCGGCTTTCGCAAAGCCGCAGGACTCACGCAGGCCATGCTCGCCGAGCGGCTCGGCATCACGCAGCAAAGCTATGCGCAGTTCGAGGCAGACCCTGCCGCCGCGGGGGTCGAGCGGCTCTTCAAGGTCTTGCGGCTGCTGAACGCCGGAATCACGCTCAGTCAGGACGCGCCGTCGCCCGCAAACGCGGCGCCCGTCGCCAAGATGGCGTCGTCGAGCCATGTGACCGCACCGCGCCGAACCGCGCCGAAAACAGCGCCGAAAACAGCGCCGCGCAAGCCCGCAGCGAAGCCCGCAACCGGGCGCACCGCGCCCGCTGTCAAAGCAGGAAAACGCGCACCGTCAGGCGTGGCCGCGCAAGGCGCCCGAACAACACCACGCAAGCCCGCTGCCAGGCCGGATACGCGTGCTGCGGCAGGAGCCCCGCGCACGGCAAGCGCGTCGAAGAAACGGGAGCAGTGGTAAGCATGGGGCGCCGTTCACAGACTCAACGCCTCGACCTGTGGATGAACGGGCTCGCCGTCGGCTACTGGGAGAAGTCCAGCGGCGGGGAGCGTCTCGTCTACTTCGACGACTGGATCGCCGATGAACAGGGCCGACCGCTGTCGCTGTCCCTGCCGTTCACGCCAGGCAATCAGCCGTATCGCGGCGCTGTCGTGTCGGCGTTCTTCGACAACCTGCTGCCCGACAGCGAACCCATCCGGCGCAGAATGGCGCAGCGCTACAGGACGGGCAGCACGGCGCCGTTCGATCTGCTCGCCGCGCTCGGTCGCGATTGCGTCGGCGCGATCCAGATGCTGCCGCCGGATGAGACGCCCACCGACCTCTACCGCATCGGCGGCGACACGCTGACGGGCGACGACATCGCGCGGCTGCTGCGCGACACGACCGCGGCGGCGCCGCTCGGCCAGCGCGACGAGGCAGCCGACTTGCGCCTCTCCATCGCCGGCGCGCAGGAAAAGACGGCTCTGCTATGGCACAAAGGCCGCTGGGTGCTGCCCAAGGGCAGCACGCCGACCACGCATATCCTGAAGCTGCCGTTGGGATTGGTCGGCAATATGCAGGCCGACATGCGCACGTCGGTAGAGAACGAATGGCTGTGCTCGAAGATCGTCGCCGCCTACGGCCTGCCTATCGCCGCGTGCGAGATCGCGCGGTTCGGCGATCAGAAAGCGCTCGCCGTTGAGCGCTTCGACCGCAGGTTGTCGAGCGACGCGACGTGGATCGTGCGTCTGCCGCAGGAGGACATGTGTCAGGCGACGGGCACGCCGCCCATTGCCAAGTATCAGGCCGACGGCGGACCGGGCATCGACGCCGTGATGCACATCCTCGCCGGTTCGGACGATGCCGCGGAAGACGGCGCGCGCTTCTTCACGACGCAGCTGATCTTCTGGCTGCTCGCTGCCACCGACGGCCACGCGAAGAACTTCAGCATCGCGCACCTGCCGGGCAACCGTTATCGTGCGACGCCGCTCTACGACGTGCTATCCGCGCATCCCATCATCGGGCGCGGCGCGAACCGCATTCCGATGCAGAAGGCGAAGCTGGCGATGGCCGTGCGCGGCACGAGCAATCATTATCTGATTGGTCAGATACTACGTCGGCACTGGATCGCGCAAGCTCAGCAGGTCGGCTTGCCGCCAGGCGCCGTCGACGAAATGATCACCTCCGTCACGCACGCCACGCAGCACGTGATCGATACGGTCGCCGGGCAACTTCCGGAGGGTTTTCCGGAAGATCTGGCGTCGGCGATCTTCGAGGGCATGTTGAAGCAGAGCAAAAAGCTCGCGGCCGCCTGATCCGGAAGCGGCGCGCGCATCCACATCAACGCGCGCCGCCCGAGCCCAATCCGTCAGCCGATCACCGGCCCGATCTTGTCGAGCGTCAACGAAGGCAGGAACGCCTTGTCCTGATACACCTTCGCAAGCGCTGGCTCGCTGATATCCCGCGCCCCGGCCGGCAGCGACGTATCGGCAGCGGCATACGCGGCTTCCCACATCGCGGCGAGATAGCGCGCGCCTGCGCCCATCAGTTTCGCCGTGTCGTCGCCGAACGCATCCCACAGACCATCGACGACACGCGCCGAACTGCCGCCGCCCAGCCGGATGTACTCGTCGATCAGCGTGGATGGCGGAAGAATCGTCGCCGCCTCGGCCATCAGCGTGACCGTTGCGAACGCGGCGTCGCGGCCATTGTCGATCTTCGGAATCTCGCCCTCGAACGCCTTCGCCTGAGGCCCGATCTTAGGCAACAGTTCGCCCGAATGACGGTCGACCATCTTGTCTTCGAAGGTCGCGTGCACGCCCTTGCCCGGCCACTTCTTCGGTGTCGCACCGGGCGCGTCGCTGTAGCCGTCCGAGTGATATGAGCCATGCAAAGGCTGGCACGCATCGCCGACGTAATGCGCAAGCACGCCCGCCGCGCAAAGGAATTTCGTGTCGTTACGCGCCTTCAACTGCATGACCATCTCGTCGAAAATCTGCCACACGCGAAACGGCAGCAGACCTTCGTGGCGCGTATCGGTTTCGCCTTCATCCGCATACCACTTCGACCACACCGTGACGCTCATGTTGGCGATATTGCCGAGTGTCACGTCGCGCAGCGTCTTGCCGTCGCCGTCGGGCTGATCGATGTCCGCGTAGTGATTCGGATGCTCGGGGCCTGCGTTCTGCGCGTAGTCGCGTCCGCCCGGCACGCGGCTGGGCGTCTTCTTCCACACGAGGTCGGGCACATCGGCGAGTTCGACGAAATCGCCGCGCGCGAGCTTGTCGCGAATCTGCTCCGGCGTGAGTTCGTCCGGACGAAAGCTGATCCGCTCGACATTCGCGTCGAGAAAATCGTGCAGCGGGCCCGGCTTCACCGACTCGATTGCAGCTGTCGCGATGCTGTAATGGCCCGTTTGTCCCCAGTACGGATTCGCGCCGACGTTGTGCGCGCGCACGAGGTCCACGTCGAGCAGCTGGCACGCTGTGCTGAGACCTGTCGCGAGCGCATAGTTCAGACGTTCGCCGTCGTCGCTTGCAAGCGACTGTCCGCCCCATTCGATCGCGAGCGGAGTGAGACGGCGCTCGCCGTCGCCGGTTGGGCTCGCAGGCGACGTCAAATACCACAACGTCCCCGAGTCGCCGGGCTGCGTCTGCGGACTGCCGTTCGCGGGCGCGATCAGAAACTGCGAGACATAGTCGTAGCCCGCCAGCGACTTGTGCCGGTAGAACAGCGCCTTGATCGTGCCGTCGAGCGCGCCCGATGCGCTGCCGAATGCCGTCACCGGCTGATCGATCAGTTGCAGGCTCAGACTCAGCTCGTTGATATCCGCGACATCGCCGATGCTACCTTCGATGCCGAACGGTTGACTCGACCAGTCATTCGCGTCGTGCACTTCGACGAGCCCGATATCGAGCGTGAGGAAGCTGCGGCTGCCCGCAAACTCGGGAAATACCGTGGTGAACGGTTCACGTGTGAGCTGCCGGTCCGACGCAATGCCGACTTCCGTTACCGCGCCGCGCAACAGCGCCTTCACGGGCGAGCCGGGCTCGCCGCATACATGACGATTAGTGAGTGCGTAGGTCGTATGGCCGTCCGTCACGAGGCAACCGACGCTCGCCGTGCGCTCGATGCCCTGCGCATCCGCGATCAACGGACAGCCGCCGCCGATATACGTCGACGGCCAGCGTGCATCTGCCGGCGCGCTGGTGGCGGGCACCGTCGGCTCGACGGCGACCACGCAGACGGGCACCGCGCGGCCGTCGGGCATATACAGCGTGCGCGGCACCATATGATCGGGGTCGACCTTGCCATGACCGAACTCGGTCGCGTCGACCCAATCGCGCACCAGCACGATCACGGCAGGCCACGAATACGGACGCACTTCGGAGTTGCCAAACGTGCGTATGCCCTTCGCTTTCACGCGTGATTCCGCGTCCCCGTTCGTGCCGTGCTGCTGATCCGGCCACGGTTCGTCGTTTCGAATCAGATACAAGCCAACGGCCGTACCGACGACATTGGGCTTGTTCGACAGATGCCAGTGATACAGATCTCGCGCTTCGAGCAGATCCTTCAACGACAGGCTCTGAAAATTGTGCTGCGTGGACAGTGGATTCATCGATTCACCTCGACGCTCGCCGGTCGTATCGACCGGCCGTTGCAGGCACGCCGCCGTGTCGCACGGTGCAACGCATGCTGCGTGCATGACATGCGGCGGCGGCGGCGCGTGGTCACGTTCAAGGTTCTCCGATGCATATGACAGCGTTGGGTCATTTTTGGTGAGCGCTGTCATCAAGATGTCACGTCCCGTACTCAAGATCGGCGGACAATATGGCCGAATGGCGACTGAGAGCGCCATCGCATCGCGCGGCATGGGGCGTGCTAGCCCTGCTTTCGCGTCCCTACATGGAAGAGACACTGTGAAGCAACGTGCGACTGTCGTGTGCCTGACGGGCACGCGCATTTTGCTGGTCGGCAAGGCCAACTCGCGCTGGTCGCTGCCAGGCGGCAAACCCGACGCCGGCGAGACGTTCGAAGCCGCCGCCGTGCGCGAACTGATGGAAGAAACGTGCCTTCAGGCGAAGGGCATGCAATATCTGTTCGAGTTCGCGGGCGCGCGCACCTGTCATCACGTGTTCGCCGCGCACGTCGACGAACGTCAAACCCCCGTGCCCAGCAACGAGATCATGCGCTGCACATGGGCCAAGGTCACCGATATTTCCGATCTGGATACGAGCGTCTCGACGCGCGGCATCGTCGATGTGCTAGCGTTGAACCGCACTTACGATCCACGCGTGCAAAGCCGCTATCAGCGCACCGATGCGTTCGTGCAGAATCTGCGCGAGGCCCTGCACGATGTGCGACTGCGAGGATGGACGCCGGCGCTGTGGTAAGTCCGCCTTGAATGCGCCTTTTGTAATTTATTTCGGCCTCCGTATTAAATACGCACGGGCATATCAAAACAAAACCGCCGGTCTGACATAGACCGGCGGCTTCATCGATTCAACCTCTTACGCGGATAGCGTCGACTGACGCCGCGTCGCGCGCGCCCGGCGTGAGCGCGCCACGATCTTCGCGATCGTCACGCGGCCCAACGACCGACGCGTGTTCGATGCGAGATTCGCGAGCCGCTTGTCGCTCACGCGATGACGCGCCCACACGAACGCCGCAATCCAGCCAACCACGGTCCAGCCAAACAGCACGTTGAAGATCGTTAGCGCGAATGCATCTTCACGTTCGCGCGCATCGGCGACGATGGCAGGCAGAAAATATACGACGACTGCCGCCAGCAACACCAGTCCTTCGAAGAATGCTCTCATGGAATCACCTCCTGCTTCTCTTCTGCGCGGCAAGCTTCTGCCCGCCGCGCGCAGCAATCACTGACCCTTGAACACGTTGACGTCGTTAGCGGCTTGCGCCGGCTGACGGCTGCCCGATTCCGACGATGCGCCCGTCACACCGCCAACTGCGTCGTTTGCGGCCGTCGCCTGGTTGCGTTCGGCGGCGAAAGTCTGAGCGCTGACGCCGCGTTGCGAAGCGGGTGCGCCAACGGACGGACGATAAAACGGCGCCGGACCATAGCCCGACGCAAAAGCGGGAGCGGCGACAGCGGCGGAGACGGTGACCAGCAAGGCTGCGATAAGGCGGGTTTTCATGACGTAACTCCAGAGAATGTTGAATCAGGGAGGCGTCGCAACCGGATGTATTTGGCGCGGCGTCGATAGAGAGTGAGTTTAGTCGAGCTCTATCGAATTTCTATGCTCATAGATTGAAATCACAGTTCCCAAATTCTGAACAATGGATGGCACGTACGGTCGTGCGGAAGCCTTTGCCCATGCGGTGTTCAGGGTTGTTGTGTCCGGGGTTGTCCCGTCGCTGTCCATTGCCCGGTGGGATTTGCGGCGCGATGCTAGGATCGGCTTCCGTTGAATCGCCGCCATCGCGGGGCGTCCGATGAAGGCGGAATAGCAGGCGACTACCGATGAGCACAGCCAGATCCACAATCGATCACCGGGTATTTTCAGAAGGCCATCTGTCGATCGGGCTGACGCTGCCCTTGTTGCGCGCGGGCCAGATCGTCGCGGACTTTCGCGAGCAGATCGAGCTTGCGGCGCTGGCCGACACGCTCGGTTTTCGCGCGCTCTGGGTGCGCGACGTGCCGTTGAACAGCGCCGACTATCCCGATCCCGTCGGGCATCTCGATCCGTGGGTACTGCTCGGCGCGCTCGCCTCGCGTACAACGCACGTCGCGCTCGCGAGCGGCGCGATCGTGCTCACATTGCGGCATCCGCTGCATATCGCGAAGGGCGCGGGCTCCGTGCAGACGCTGTCGGATGGCCGCTTCGTACTCGGCCTCGGCTCAGGCGACAGGCCACCCGAGTACGCCGCGTTCGGGCGCGATGCCGAAGCTCGGCGTGAACTGTATCGGACGCACTGGGACACGGTCGCGGCTGCACTCGGCGAAACGCAGCGCGTGATACCCGATTTGCGGCCGGAAAATGCACCCGAATTCATGCTGCTGCCGCAGCCGCCGTTGGCTGTGCCGATGCTCGCGGTGGGCGCGGGCGGACAGAGCGTCGACTGGATCGCACGGCATTCGATCGGATGGATGACCTATCACCGCGAGCCCGAGAAGCAGCGCGCACGGCACAGCATGTGGCGTGCGGCCGTCGATCGTCTGCCGGCGCCTGCGTTTCGCGCGTTTGGTGTCGCGATGCGGCTCGATCTGAGCGATAACCCGCACGAGCCGGCGACGCCGCTATCGCTGGGGTATCGCGCGGGACGGCATGCGCTGCTGGCTGTGCTGGACGAGATGCGCGAGAACGGCACGCATCATGTGACGCTGAATCTGAGTTCAGACCGGCCTGTGCGCGACGTGATGGAGGAAGTGGCTGCGGACGTTTTGCCGAAGTTTCACGGGTGACGCGTTTGTCGATTCGGGCAGCGTGAAGTTATTTTCCGGTTTTCTTTGACGCGGCTGCTGGTGTCGTTCCGGCAGCGCTTCGTCTGGCAGCAGTTTTCTTCACTGCAGTTTTCTTCACTGCAGTTTTCTTCACTGCAGTTTTCTTCACTGCAGTTTTCTTCACTGCAGTTTTCTTCACATTGACCGCGCGCCCGTCGAGATCGAGGACAACCCACGTCGGCGCATGATCGCTCGCATGCGGCTCGCCTCTCACCCAGCGGTCGACGCCCGCATCGCGCATCATCGCGGCGACTGGCTTGTTCAACAGCAGATGATCGATGCGCAAGCCTGAATTGCGTTGCCAGTGTTGCCGGAAGTAATCCCAGAACGTGAAGACCTGTTCATCGGGAAAACGCGTGCGCAACGCGTCCGTCCATCCCTGCTTCAGCAGCCGCGCATAACATTCGCGGGTTTCCGGTTGCAGCAGCGCGTCCTTGAGCCACGAGCGCGGGTTGTAGATATCGAAATCGGTCGGCACGACGTTGTAGTCGCCCGCCAGCACGACGGGATGGCCGGAATCGAGCAGTTTGTTCGCGTAGACGATCAGCCGCTCGAACCACGCGAGCTTGTAGTCGAACTTCGGCCCCGGCTGCGGATTGCCGTTCGGCAGATACAGACAGCCAATCAGCAAGCCATCGACAGCGGCTTCGATATAACGGCTATGCGTATCGTCGGGATCGCCGGGCAGACCGCGACGGGTTTCGACAGGCTGGGCGTCCCTCGCAAGAATCGCGACGCCGTTCCACGACATCTGTCCATGCCAGATCGCACCATAGCCGGCGCGATTGATCTCAGCCTCGGGGAAGCCCGCATCGGGCGCCTTCAACTCCTGAAGGCACACGACATCAGGCGTTTCCCGTTCCAGCCAGGCCAGTAATGCGGGCAAACGCGAGCGAATGCCGTTGATGTTGAACGTGGCGAGCTTCATGATCCACGCGCCGTCGCAAGTCGCATACCCATGACAGAACGCTCACGCGTTTCGCCCGCCCGCGCCCCTCAGTTCTTCAGATCGTCCGGCACCTTGCCGCCGTTTTCGGCGAGCTTCGTCATCACCTGCTTGTGCAGCCAGATATTCATCGATGCCGAATCGTTCGTATCGCCGCTGTAATCCAGTTCCTCTGCGAGCTGCTTGCGCGCGCCGAGGCTGCTGTCCAACCCGAGCAGCTTCATTAGATCGACGATCGACGTGCGCCAGTTCAACTGCTCCGAATTCTGCTCGGCGAGCGCGGTGAGAACCGCTTCGACATCGACGGGTTCCGCCGGCGCGGCGGCGGGTGCGGCATCTGCGGCAGGCGCGGCATCTGCCGCTGGCGCCGCGTCCGGCGCCGCTGCAGCCTGCACGGCCGGATGGCTCGACGGGAAGATCTTGCTGAGGATGGTGCTGAAAATGCTCATGGCTTGCCTCCGAAAAACGGTTGAACGCAATAGCGCGCACGGGCCATGTGGCCGCGAAGACCCGCCGCATCCTGGCAACACGCGAACCGCTGGCGACATAGCCAACGAACGCACGTCCGGGCCGCATTGCACGTACCTGGACGCCCCCTATCCTCGCTGCAAAAAATGACAGGACGATGCCGCTTATTGTTACGCGAGGACGTAAAATCCGGCCGCCAAACTTGCGCAGGAATCAGACTTAGAACCGGCGACGGCTCACAACAAGGCAAAATACGGGTTTTGACGCGGACATATCGAGCGCGTCCGCCCGTGTGCGGCGGCCGCCGCCGTCCGCCCCGAATTCCACGCCGCCGCGCGACAGCCGCGCGGCGCGACCGAATCCCCAAGAATCAGGAGCGATCTTTCATGACCGAACCGAACGTTTCGTTGCTGGGCAGGCTATCGCTTGCCTTCGGAACATTTTTCAGCATTCTGGGTGATCGCGACTTCGCCGCCAGCGTGCTGCGCGCGCGCAGCGGCGCTGCGCCCACGCCGGCACCGGCACCGGCCGCAGCGCCCGTAGCGAAACCCGCCCCGGCGCCTGCGCCCGTCGTCATCAAGGAAGCCACGCCCGAGGCCGCGCTCCAGTTGCTCGGCCTGCTCCAGCGCGATGCACGCTTCATCGATTTCGTCGAAGAAGACATCGCGAAGTATTCGGACGCCGACATCGGCGCGGCCGCCCGCCTCGTCCACGACGGCTGCCGCGCGACGCTGCGCGAGCACTTCACGATTCAACCGGTGCGCGACGAAGCCGAAGGCAGCCGCGTGACGATCAACGAAGGCTTCGACGCGACGGCCATCCGCCTGACGGGCAATGTCGTCGGAAAGGCGCCGTTCTCGGGCAGCATCAGCCATCGCGGCTGGCGCGTCGCCGACGTGCGTCTGCCGAAGCTCACGCAAAGCCACGACGCCACCGTGCTCGCCCCCGCCGAGGTGGAACTATGAGCGATCCGCGCTATTCGATCGGTATCGATCTGGGCACCACACACTGCGCGCTGTCGTATGTCGATCTCGCTGCAAGCGACGGCGAAAAGACCGAACAGCAGGTGATGCCCGTCACCCAGTTGACGGCACCCGGCGCGATCGAAGACCTCGATCTGCTGCCGTCGTTTCTCTATCTGCCGCACGAAAGCGAACTGACGCCCGGCGATCTCGCGTTGCCGTGGACGGGCGAGCGCACCTTCGCCGTCGGCGAAATGGCGCGCAACCGGGGAGCAGGCACGCCGATCCGCCTTGTGTCGAGCGCGAAAAGCTGGCTGTGCCATCCGGGTGTCGACCGCCGCGCTGCCATTCTGCCGAGCGACGCGCCGCCTGAAGTCACGCGCGTGTCGCCGCTCGAAAGCTCGGTGCGTTATCTGACGCATCTGCGTGAGGCGTGGAACCACGCCCATCCCGATGCGCCGTTCGACCAGCAGGAAATCACGGTGACGATTCCCGCGTCGTTCGATCCCGCCGCGCGCGAACTGACGGCGGAAGCCGCCGGCGCCGCCGGCTACGGCCAGATGACGCTGCTCGAAGAGCCGCAGGCCGCGCTCTATAGCTGGATCCAGAAGAGCACGGGTGGATGGCGCAAGCAGGTCAAAGTCGGCGACATCATCCTCGTCGTCGACGTCGGCGGCGGCACGACCGACCTGTCGCTGATCGCCGTGATCGAGCGCGAAGGCAATCTCGAACTGCATCGCGTCGCGGTCGGCGATCACATCCTGCTCGGCGGCGACAACATGGACCTCGCGCTCGCGCACGTGGTCGCGCGCAAGCTCGCGTCGCAAGGCACGCAGGCCGATCCGTGGCAACTGCGCGCCCTCACCTATGCATGCCGCGGCGCGAAGGAAACGCTGCTGTCCGATCCGTCGACGGATGCCGTGCCGCTCGTCGTGCCAAGCCGCGGCTCGAAGCTGATCGGCGGCTCGATCCGCACCGAGCTCACGCGCGACGAACTCACGCAGACGATCCTCGAAGGCTTCTTCCCGCAAGTCGAGTCGTCGGCCCGGCCGATGACCCGTACGCGCGCCGGCCTCACGCAACTCGGTTTGCCGTACGCGCAGGACGCGGGCATCACGCGTCATCTCGCGGCGTTTCTCGGCCGCCAGGTCGCGGCGCTCGCAGAACTGCAAGGCACGCAGAGCAACGGCCAGTTGCCGCTCGAAGCCAATGCGACGTTCCTGCATCCGACCGCTGTGCTGTTCAACGGCGGCGTGTTCAAGTCGCCGCTGCTGGTCGAGCGGATCATGTCGACGCTCAACGGCTGGCTAACAGCCGACGGCGCCGCGCCCGCGCGTCTGCTCGAAGGCGCGGACCTCGATCTCGCCGTTGCGCGCGGCGCGGCGTACTACGGCTACGTGAAGCGCGGTCGTGGCGTACGCATTCGCGGCGGCACGGCGCGCGCGTACTACGTCGCAATCGAATCGGCGATGCCCGCCGTGCCCGGCATGGAGCCGCCCATTTCCGCGCTATGCGTCGCGCCCTTCGGCATGGAAGAAGGCACCGACGCGCCGCTGCCGGAACAGGAGTTCGGGCTGGTGGTCGGCGAGCCGGTGCATTTCCGTTTCTTCGGCTCGTCGGTACGGCGTCTCGATCAGGTCGGCACGATGCTCGACTACTGGTCGCCGGACGAGTTGCAGGAACTCGAAGAGATCGAGGCGTCGCTGCCCGCCGAAGGCCGCACCGTCGGCGAAGTCGTGCCCGTCAAGCTGCACGCGCGCGTGACGGAAGCGGGCACGCTCGAACTCGAAGCGATTCCACGCGGCACGAACGAGCGCTGGAAAGTCGAGTTCGACGTGCGCGGCGGCGCGCAAGGCTGACCGTCAAGGCTTCGATGAAGCAAAAGCAGAAGCAGACGGCCGCGCGCTTCACGGTCGGCATCGACCTCGGCACGAGCAACACCGTCGTCGCGTACGTCGAAGCAGGTTCCGACGATATCCGCGTGTTCGAGGTCGATCAGCTCGTCGCGCCCGGTGAAGTGGCCGCGCGGCCGCTGTTGCCGTCCGTGCGCTACCACCCGGCTGCGGGCGAGCTGAATCCGGGCGATCTGCAACTGCCTTGGCCGCAAGCCGCTCAACCGGCGGGCGACGCGCCGCTGCCCGTCATCGGCCAGCTTGCGCGCGCGCTCGG
The DNA here is from genome assembly GCF_013426915.1 of Paraburkholderia sp. PGU19. Taxonomy (GTDB): domain Bacteria; phylum Pseudomonadota; class Gammaproteobacteria; order Burkholderiales; family Burkholderiaceae; genus Paraburkholderia. The sequence continues at coordinate 650,595 of NZ_AP023180.1, read as the reverse complement.
CGCGCAGGTGCCGGGACGCCTCGTCACGAGCGCGAAAAGCTGGCTGTCGCATGCGTCGGTGGACCGGCTCGCGCCGATCCTGCCGTGGGGCGCGCCCGACGACGTCGCGAAAGTCTCGCCCGTCGCCGCGAGCGCGAGCTACCTCGCGCACGTGCGCGCCGCCTGGAACACGCGCTTTCCCGATGCGCCGCTCGAACAGCAGAACGTCGTGCTGACCGTGCCCGCATCGTTCGACGAAGGCGCCCGCGCGTTGACGCTCGAAGCCGCGCGTCTCGCGAAGCTGCCCGCGCTGCGGCTGCTCGAAGAGCCGCAGGCCGCGTTCTACGACTGGCTGTTTCGTCATCGGGTCAATCTTCGAGAAGAGTTAAGCGACACGAAGCTCGTGCTGATCTGCGACGTCGGCGGCGGCACGACCGATCTCACGCTGATCAAGGTTCACATCGACGCGAGCGGCGAGCCGCAATTGACGCGTATCGGCGTCGGCAATCATTTGATGCTCGGCGGCGACAACATGGACCTCGCGCTCGCGCGGCTCGCCGAAACGCGTCTTACACAGTCGCAGGACAGTCAGGCGCGGCTATCGGCGGCGAGTCTGTCGCAACTGGTCGAGCGCTGCCGCGTCGCGAAAGAGCAGTTGCTCGATGCGAACGCGCCCGGGTCGGTCCCGATCACGCTGCTAGGCTCGGGCTCGCGCCTGATTGGCGGCGCGCGCACCACGCACCTGACGCCCGATGAAATCGGCCGCATCGTTGTCGATGGATTCTTCCCGCAAGTCTCCGCCGACGACATGCCGCGCCGCTCGCGCGCCGCGATCGTCGAGTTCGGCCTGCCGTATGCCAGTGACGCCGCCGTTACGCGACACGTCGCGGCGTTTCTGAAGCGGCTCGCCGCGCAATCGCGCGAGGCGCTCGGCGAGGCAGACGGGAACAGCGCAGACGACACGCTGCCCGTCCCCGACACACTGCTGCTCAACGGCGGCGTGTTCCGCGCACACGCGCTGACGCAACGACTCGCCGACACGCTCGGCGGATGGCGCAACCAGCCGCTGCACGTGCTGCAGAACGATCATCCTGATGTCGCCGTCGCGCGCGGCGCCGTCGCCTATGGGCTCGCGCGCGCGGGCAACGCGCCGCGCATCGGCGGCGGTTCGGCGCGCAGCTATTTCCTCGTGCTTGAAGGCGATCAGGGCATCTGCCTGTTGCCGCGCGGCACGGAAGAAGCGCACGAGGTGCATCTCGACGACCGCGTGTTCGCGCTGCGGCTCGGTCAGCCGGTGCGTTTTCATTTGATGTCGACGGTCGCCGATACGCGCTTCAAGCCCGGCGAACTCACCGATCTTTCGCAAGGCGATTTCATCCGTCTGCCGCCCATCGCAACCGTCGTGCAACGCCAGCAGGCATCCGATGCCGACGAGCGACCCGTGAAGCTCACCACGTCGATCACCGAAGTCGGCACGCTCGAAGTGAACTGCATCGCCACGGACGACCCTTCGCAACGCTGGCTGCTGCAATTCGAACTGCGGCGCGACGAGGCTTCGGCGACGACTCATGAGAACGGCGAAAGCGCGCGCCACCCATCGCTCGACAATGCGATCGAACTGATCGAGCGCGCGTTTGGCGCGCGTGCATCGAATGTCGGGCCCAGCGAAGTGAAGCGGCTGCGCGCGCAACTCGAACACACGCTCGGACCGCGCGAGAACTGGGACGTAGCGCTCTTGCGCGAACTGTTCGGCGCATTGTGGGACCGCGCAAAGCGCCGGCGCCGCTCGGCGGATCATGAGCGGCTGTGGCTCAATCTCGTGGGCTATTGTCTGCGGCCGGGCTTTGGCTATCCGCTCGACGAATGGCGCGTCGAACAGCTGTGGTCGATCTTCGACGACGGCATCCAGTACATCCACGAAAGCCGGGTGTGGTCCGAATGGTGGACGCTATGGCGTCGCGCGGCAGGCGGGCTGAGCGAGGACGCGCAGTTGCAGTTGCTCGACGCGATGGAGTTCCTGCAAGCCGCGAGCATCAAAAAGCAGAAGCTGCCGTTCGATCCCGCCAAGGTCGGCTATGCGGACATGATTCGCGTGCAGGCTTCGCTGGAGCGCATTTCGGTGGAGCGCAAGATCGCGCTCGCACAGCAATTGCTCGAACGGCTGCGCAAGCCTTCGGAGAATCATCAAACGTGGTGGGCCATCGGGCGCATCGGCGCGCGGCTGCCGTTCTACGGCAGCGCCCATGGTGTCGTGCCGCCCGAGGTCGCGCTGCCCTGGCTCGAAGCCGTGCTCGCGCTGGACTGGAAAAAGGTCGAGCCCGCCGCGTTCGCCGCCGTGCAACTGTCGCGCATGACGGGCGACCGTTCGCGCGACCTGCCCGACGCAGCGCGCGAAACGGTGATAAAGCGGCTCGAAACGCTCGGCGCGGCGCCCGCATGGGTCCAGATGGTCCGCGAGACCGTCGCGCTCGATGAAGCCGACACCGGCCGCGTATTCGGCGAATCGTTGCCGGCGGGCCTGAAGCTGATCGGCGGCGCGTAGCTCAAAGCGTTTGAGCGCGAGCGGGTGCGCTCGCCCGTGGCTGCTGGTGGCGATGATCGTCCTGGCTTGCGGGCGCGTCGCGGCGCGCATCGACGGTTGCTGCGACCAGCACCGCGCGACGCGTGCAGCGCGCGACCACGTCGCTCATCCGCTCTTCCCAGAAACGCCATCTCGAACCCTGCCCCGCGCCGACGACGATCATGTCCGCGTCGAGTTCATCGGCGAACCGCGCGATTCTGCGGCCCACGCTGCCGCCTTCGAGCGGTACCGTGACGGCCTGCGTATGAATGTCCCATGCGTCGAGTTCGAACACTTCCTTGCAGCGGCGCTCGACCGTGCGCTCCAGTTCTTCGACCATCTGTATCGAGTCGAAGCAGCCGTACTCGACACCCGCCATCGCCCACCAGGGCATCGTGTCGACGACATACACGGCCGTCAGCCGTGCGCCTGTGTGGCGGGCCTTGTCGATGGCGGTCTTCAATACGCTGTTGTCCGGGTTCGTGCCGACCGCTACCAGAATGTGCCTGATCATTTCGTGTGCCTCCGTCGTTGCGTTGTTCCGTGTCATGCATGATGCGACGCGAGACTTAGCGATAAATGAGCGAGGCACGGCCCGCTGCGGCAGATGCGCAGCGCGATTGAACTGAGGATTCGAGGGAAACTGGATGGCGCCGGGCGCGCCATCCGTGACATGCAATCGGACGAATGCGGTCAGATGATCAGGCGGGAAATCTTCGAGCCTTCCAGCGATACACCCGCCATCAGCCCGGCGTTCGTGAGCACGAACGCTTCGACGGGACTCATCGCGGTCGACGTATCGACATTGCCGTTCGCGCCGACGTTCACGAGCGCAACCGACGCATCGACGCCCGCCGACCACCCCTGGCTGCGCGTGAACTCGTTAAGCGCGTCGTCCGTCATGAACAGCATGATGATCGCCTTCGACTGCGCGCCGATCTGCAGGCCGAACGACGCCGCCGCGATGCTGTAATAGCCCGACGTCTGCCCGCCGACGCGCAGTGCGCCCTGTCCGTACTGCCCGCCGAACCAGAAGCCCGCCGAGATCACCGAAGGGAAGACGAGGATGCCGCGCGACTTGTCGGCAAGCTCACGCGAGCCGCCGATCGTGTTGAACAGACGCGTGAGTGTTCCGTCGACGTCCGCGTCGATCGACCTGCGCTTACCCGTGTTCGCTTCAGGCGACGCATCCGACGACGGCCCTGTGGTCGTGCAGCCCGCAAGCGCCAGTCCGCCCGTAGCGAGCGCGGTCGTGGTCATGGCGATGAATCGGCGGCGTTGCATTGTCATTGTTGCTCCCTTGCTTGATGCCATGGTGGATACCCGTGGTTGATCCCGTAGCGGGTGTATGTCGATCGTTCCGCTTCGATCTTTTGACGAAGGTCAATCCTATCCGATGACAGCCGATGCCGCGTTCGAGTTCCTTACCGCCCGCGTTTCAAGCCCTCGCGATACGCTCATGCATTGCGCGGCAATGGCGTACCAGTTCGGGACGCGACATCACATACGCCTTCAGCGGCGTGTCGATTTCATAGAAATAAATGTTCGCGACAAAGCCGTAGATCGCGGCGTCGATGGTCGCCGGATCGGGGCCGAACACGAAGCCGTCGTCGCCAAGCAGATCGGCCACCACCCGCAAATCGCCGATACCCCGCGCGTACACCTGATCCGGCTCGTAACGGCCGATGCCCTGATAGTGATAGCGCTGTCTGTTGTACTCGCGCGCCGCTTCGAGATCGTTCGCGGTGACGTCGGCATGCTCGCGCAGCACGGCATCGCGAAACGCCGGCCAATAACGATCGTCGCGCCAGCGCGAATAGCTCATCGGCCAATAGAGATCGTCGAGTGTGCGGCGCACAAGGAAGTCGAGATTCGCCTGACCCTGCGATAGCGCGCTGTCGATCCGCAGATCGTACTTGTCCTTCAGATACGCGATGATCGCGTCGCTGTCGCCGATCGTCTCGCCATCGTCGGACAGATACGGCAACTGGCCGCGCGGCGCGTGCGACGTATCGAGAATATGCCGGTGCTCGAAATCGAGCCCGCACAGCCGCATGAACGCGTAGACCTTCAGGCCGAACGCGTTGTTGTCGGCGACGCCGAACAGATCGGGGTACGAATACAGCGTCAACATGAATGAAGTCTCCGTGGTTCGTGAGTATCGATTCTGCGGGCATTCTTCATGGGCAAAGCGCGGCGCCACAGGCACGTCTTTAACACCATTGCGCGCTGCAATGCGTGCGTCACCCCACATTCGGGCGCCCCGTTTTTTTATTCGGTTTTAATGCGAATCGCGCTACGCTAGCTTCGTTGTCAGTCTGGAGAAAAGGGCATGACGAAGACCCGAGCCATTCTGCGCGCCATTTTCGGCGTTCACCACCATCACGACGATACTGCGCGGCGCCGCGCGTCCGGCCGCAGCGTGATGATGCGCGTAACGCTCGACGCGCAACACGTTACACCGCTGCGCCGTGCGCTGACCCGCGATTGCGCGGGCCAGCCGTGGACCATCCGCATCGCAACGCTGCCGCATACCGAGCGCGTGCAGCTTTCCTTGTATCTGCCGAAAGACGCGGTGAACAGCGCGATCCAGCAGGTGACGCGTATCGCGCCTGCCGCGCAGTTCGGTCATCTGTTCGAGATTCCCGACACGCCGACGGACGGCTGGCGCGATCTGCTGCGCGCAACCTCGTGGGCGCAGGCGGCGAGCGCGCTGCGCCCCGCGAAGCCACCCGTCAAAACCAGCGACGACGACGCCGACACGCTCGACCGTCTGCTGAGCCCCGGCAACGTGCTGCTCGACACGGCCGTCGCCGATCGCGCGGCGCTGTTCGCGCAACTCGGCGTGTTTTGCGAAACACACTATGGCGTGCCCGCCGGCCAGGTGATCGACGGATTGAACACGCGCGAAGCGCTCGGCTCGACGGGGCTCGGACAAGGCGTCGCCGTACCACATAGCCAGATCGCGGGCTTGCTGACGGCTGTCGTACTGTACGTGCGCCCGCGCGTGCCGCTCGACTTCGACGCGCCGGACGCGAAGCCTGTGCGCGACGTGATTGCGCTGCTGGTGCCCGAAGGCGCGAACACGATGCATCTGAATCTGCTCGCGGATGTCGCGCAGCGCTTTTGCGACCAGCATTTTCGCGACCGCCTGCACGCGTGCGACAGTGCAAGCGAAGTGTGCCGGCTGTTCAGCAGCGCCGCCGAGCCTGCAGACATCCCTTCCCTGATGCCTCATCCCGCTGCGCGTGGCGACGCGTCCAGCGCGCGGCTGCGGGCTTGACGCCCGCGTCGGTCACCTTGCCCGTTCATTCCCAGCGGACTTCGTCGCGGCCTTGCAACGCCGCGACGCGCAAGGTTTCCTGCGTGCGCCGGAACACGCGCGGCGGCACGCTTGGCGAGTCTTCCGCGAGCCGGTCGAGGATGTCGCGCACTTCACTCACGTAGCGGCCGTCACGCGCGCCGGGGTCGCCTGCGTAAATCGCTTCCAGCCTGCGCCGCACCGCGCCATAGCGCGCGCCCGCCGAGCGATGCTGCTCGGCACGCTCCGCATAGCGCAGAAACGTCTGCAACGCCGCCGACACGGCCGCCGCAATGCTCACCAGCCCGACGACGAGCCGCACCCATCGCGAATCCGCCGACGCCACCAGCGACAGAAACACCGTCGTGCCCACCACGGCCGACACGACCGTCACGCCGATGCCGAACATCCGGTTGCGCGCGGCAAGCAGATCGGCCATGTCGTAGTGGCTCTTCTGCGACTCGCGCGCGCGGCGAATCCACTTCAACAGCAACTCGTCCTCGTTGACGGGCGGCCGGTATTCGGCGCGCCCGCTCAAAGCGGGATCGGGGCGCGAGCCCACACCGGCGCCCGGTTCCGCATGCGTATCGACCATCGTCATGCCCTTGCCTTCCTTTGACGAAGAGAGGCCAGCATAGCATCGCGGCTTGCGCACGCGGCGGCACGCGGCGACGAGTGAGCGCCGCGAAAGTTGGTAGGATGACGGGATACGCAGGGGCATCGATGGTAAAGCGCGAAGTGGAGTCCTGGTATCGTCCGCCGGCGGAAGAAGCGTGTCCGTTGTGCGGCCGCGCGATTCCAGCCGATCAGCGCGACGAGCATCATCTGGTTCCGAAGGCCGAAGGCGGCCGCGAAACGGTCGCGCTGCACCGGATCTGCCATCGGCAGTTGCATGCGCTCTTTTCGGAGCGCGAACTGGCGACAAGCTACGCATCCGTCGATCGCCTGCTCGAAAACGAACAAGTCAGAGCTTTCGTGAACTGGGTACGCACGAAGCCCGATGGGTTTCACGAGCGTACGCGCAGCAGCCGGCGCAAGCGCTGAAACGTGTCGCGCGCATCGGGCGCGTGGTGCCCGTCGTGTCGACAACAACGGAACAAGTCATGCCTGTATACGACTACGAGTGTGCCGAATGCGGCACGTTTGAAGCAGCGCGGCGCATCGCCGAACGCGACGAACCGGCCAGTTGTCCTCGCTGCGGCACGTCCGCGGAACGCGTGCGGGTCGGCGCGCCGGCGTTGCTCGGCAGCGCGTCGGGCGGTTCGTCGGGCGGCGCGTCCGAAGGCGAAGGCGGATATGGCATGCGGCATCGCGGCTGCTCGTGCTGCCCTTGAGCGCGCGCGAACGGCGCGGCATGTCCTGGCGCAACGTTCGCGGCTTGCGGCACGCACGGTGCGCCGCTAGTCTCTAGCCGCGCCATGCGGGCTGTGCCGAGTTCCTCGCGCGAAACCACTTCCCTTCACCCACGACGCCCAAAGGTTGCGCCATGCCGCTTCGCCTGCCCCCGCTGAACTCGCTGCGCTTCTTCGAGGCAGCGGCGCGGCACGGCAGCTTCAAGCTCGCCGCCGCCGAACTGAACGTGACGCCAAGCGCCATCAGCCACGGCATCGTCGCGCTCGAAGAATCGCTTGGGATCGCGCTGTTCGTGCGCGAGCCGCGCAAGCTGTCGCTGACGCCAGCCGGCGAGCAGTATTTCCCCTACATTGCCGAAGCGTTTTCGCTGATCGCGCTTGGCACGCAGCGGCTGCCCGACAACCGCACGCATCGCACGGTGACGGTGAGCTGCGCGCCGACGCTCGCGATGCGCTGGCTCGTGCCGCGCCTGTTCGAGTTTCGCGCGCAGTGGCCGAACATCGACGTTTCCGTCGATACCTCGCGCCGCCAGGTAGGCTTTCCCGTCGACGGCTTCGACTTCGGCATCCGCCTGAGCCGTGGTCCCGTGCCAGGCAGCGACTGGAGCCGGCTGTTCGGCGAGCGGCTCGTGCCCGTTTGCAGCCCCGCGTATCGCGACACATTGTGCGATACACATGGCAACGTCGACTTGCGCCGCGCGACGCTGATCCATGTCGACACCGCGAGCGAAGACTGGCAGGCGTGGCTGGACGGTGCGAGTGTCCACGATATCGACGCGTCGGGCGGCGTGCGTTTCGACACGATCCAGCTGGCGCTCGAAGCGGCCACGACGGGCATGGGCGTCGCGATCGGCAGACGGCCGCTGGTGAACCGCGAGCTGGACGCGGGCACGCTCGTCGAAGCCAGCACGCCGACCGTCGATGCGAAGACGGCGTACTGGCTGGTCAGCGCGGAAGGCACGGACGAGCGGCCTGATCTGCAGGCATTCAAGCGCTGGCTGCTTCACGAAGCGCATGCGTTCGATGACGCTGCTTCAACGGGCGAAGCCGCGCACTTCACGGCGGCCACCCGCTAGAAACCCACCAGCGCCCCGCTCCCCCTGCGAGTGAATTTTCTTCATCTGTCGCCGAAAACTTTTCGTTTGTCGCGCCTGCTGGCTGCTGCGAGGATGCCGCCAGGAGGAAACGAAACATGTCAACGGTCAAACCCGCTTACGCAGCGCCCCTTAAAAACCCGACGTTTTACGTGATCGTCGCCGCCGCGCTGATCATCAGCGCGGCCATGGGCATCCGGCAGACCTTCGGTCTCTTCATCGGGCCATTTTCGTACGATCGCGGCCTGCCCGTCACGCTCGTGGCCTTCGCGATCGCACTGCACAATCTCGTGTGGGGCTTCGCGCAGCCGTTCGCAGGCGCCGCCGCCGACCGCTACGGCGCCGCGCCCGTCGTCGCGTTCGGCGCCACCACCTTCGCTGCGGGTCTCGCGCTCGCGGCCGGTTCGCCGTCCGGTATCGCGTTGATTGCGGGGCTTGGGCTGCTGGTCGGCATCGGTGTGAGCTGCACGACGTTCGGCGTCGTGCTAACGGCCGTCGGGCGCGCCGCGACGCCCGAACAGCGCAGCATGGCGATGGGCATCGCGAGCGCGGGCGGCTCGCTGGGACAGGTGCTGATGGTGCCGTTCGCGCAACTGGTGCGCGAAACGTCGGGCATATCGACTTCGCTCTACGCGCTCGCCTTCCTGATGCTGGTCGCCGCGCCCTTCGGCATGCTGCTCGACCGCCGCAGGGAAGTCGGCGCGCCGCATGTGGCTGCATCACCCGCAGCAACCACTGTCCCGCCGCTGCGCGAGACGCTCGCGCACGCCATGCGTCATCGCGGCTACCGGCTGCTGACGCTCGGCTTCTTCACCTGCGGCTTCCAGCTTGCGTTCATCGCCACGCACCTGCCCGGCTATCTGAGCTTGTGCCACATGCCGATGGGACTCGGTGCCACCGCCCTCGCGCTGATCGGCCTGTTCAACATGGCGGGCAGTTGGGCGTGCGGCTGGCTTGGCGGGCGCTTCCGTCAGCAGCATGTGCTCGGCTGGCTGTATCTGATTCGCGGGGCGACGATTGCCGTGTTCTTCCTGCTGCCGAAGTCGACGGCTTCCGTCGTGCTGTTCGCCGCCGTGATGGGCCTGACGTGGCTCGGCACCGTGCCGCTCACGAGCGGCCTGATCGCCAAGGTGTTCGGCACGCGGCATCTCGGCACGCTGTTCGGCGTCGTGTTTCTCAGCCACCAGTTAGGTTCGTTCCTCGGCGCGTGGCTCGGCGGCTACGTGTTCGACGCGACGGGCTCGTACACGCTGATCTGGGCCGCGACGGCACTGGCGGGACTGTTCGCCGCGCTGCTGCATTTCCCGATCGACGATACGGTCCACGCACCCGTCGAACCGGCGCGCGCCTGAGTTTCGCAGAGGCTTTCCAGAGGCCAGTGTTCAGTATTGGCCATTGACGCGGACGGCTCAGGTCGTCCGTTTTTTTGTCATGTGCCGTCCCCCTCGCACGCGACGACGGCAGCCGCAGCCTCGCGTTTGCGCGTCGCGTAGCAGCGCCTGACGAATATCGCCGCCTGCCGCAATGCCTGATTCGCTTCCGGCAGAAACGGCGCGAAACACGGCAGCGCGTGCGGCATCGCATGCCATTGCGCAACCTGCACCGTCACGCCCGCGCGATTGAGGCGCGCCGCCAGCGAGAGCGCATCCTCGTACATCGCTTCGCTGTCGCTGATCTGCAGATGGATGGGCGGCAGATCGTGTAGTTCACCGCGCGCCGGCGACACATACGGGTCCCACGCGCTAGCGTCGCCGATGTACAACTGCGCGGCGTGCTGCATCGCGACCCGTGTCGTTGGCCCTGTGCCGCGCGCGGCGCGCCATGTCGTCGTCAGATCGGACCATGGCGAGAACAGCACGGCACCCGCCGGCAAGGCGTCGCCCGCGTCGCGCAGCGCGGCCAGCAACGCGAGCGCGAGCCCGCCGCCCGCCGAGTCGCCCGCGACGACGATCGAGTTCGCCGCGATGCCGCGCGCGATCAGCGTGCGGTAGGCGTGCAACGCATCTTCGAGCGCGGCGGGAAACGGATGCTCGGGCGCGAGCCGGTAGTCGGGCGCGAACACGGGCGCGCCGCTATGCGCGGCGAGCGCCGTCGTCACCGCGCGATGGGTCGCAGGCGATCCAAAGTAATAGCCGCCGCCGTGCAGGTACAGAATCGCGTTCGCGATCGGTCCGGGTCGGGTCGACGGCAAAGTCCACAGCCCGTCGAGACCGCCATCGCGCACCCTGCGTGAACGGGGATTGAGAAGCGCCGCGAGCCACGCGCCCAGCAACGACAGCAGGCGCGAGCGCGTGCGCACCTGCGTGACATCGGGCGGTGCGCAACGTGCGGGAGCGCGCCGCCCGACCAGCAGCGGCATCGCACAGAGAACGACACGCGCCTGCCAGCTTGCGGTCATGCGATCCGCGAGGCCTTCGATAGCCGGATGCTTCGACATGGCCGCGCCTCAGCGTTGCGTCGAACCAAAACCGTCGCCCCAGCCGGCGCAACGCGGATAGCGCACACGCGCGCCGATGCGGCACCGCGAGGGCTGCATGCGGTAAGCGCGCGCGGCATAGACGGGCGCGCGCAGGTTCGCACACGCGGCGTTTTGCGGCGTGCAGTCGATATGCACGGCGATCCGCGTACGGGTGCTGGGATCGTACCTATCGAATGCGGCCGGCGTGTCGTTGAACACATCGTTGCGCTCGACAACTACGTTGACTTCGGGAATACCTTTCATCGCTCTCTCCTCGCCGCGCGTTTCAGCGTGATTGCTGTGCGGTCGAGGAGATTGTGTCGATGCAGAGTGAGGGAAGAATGAGGACGCGCGGCGCTCAGGTTTTCGGCGCTTCGCCGAGCATGACGGTCCAGCCGAGCCCGCGTACATTGCGAATCACCGACTGTCCGAACTTCTTGCGCACCGAGTGAATGAGCACGTCGACGGCATTGCTCTCGACTTCCTTGCCCCAGCCATACAGCTTGTCCTCCAGCTGGTCGCGCGACAGGATCGTGCCGGGCCGTTCGAGAAACGCGAGCATCAGCGCGAACTCGCGCGCCGACAATACCGACGACACCCCATTGCAGCACAGCGTGCGCTTGTCGAGATCGAGGTTCAGCGCGTCGTCGCCGAGACGCGACGATGCGTAGCCCGCCTTGCGCCGCAACACGGCGCGCATGCGCGCCATCAGCTCGGGCACGTCGAAGGGTTTGAGCACGTAGTCGTCGGCGCCGACGTCGAGGCCCTGCACGCGCGCTTCAAGGTCGTCGCGCGCGGTGAGGATCAGCACGGGCACGGTGTTGCCCGCCGCGCGGGCCGACCTCAGCAATTCGATGCCGCCCATGCCCGGCAAGCCGAGATCGAGCAGGACGACGGTGTATTCGGCGGCAGCGATGGCCGCGCTGCCCGCATTGCCGTCGCGCACCCAGTCGACGCTGTAGTCAGCGTCCTGCAGCGCGCGCATCAGACTTTGGCCAATCTGCAGATCGTCTTCAACCAGTAGCACTCGCATGATGTCGTGTCCACAGCAAACGAAGCGTTGTCGTTGGCCGCAGCGCAAGGACCAATCAGCCGCGGGGCGCTCTGCACGCGGGCGGCGGTTTGCGATTCCGGGCCGTGGCCGCCGGCGCGCCCCACTCCCGCGCACCAGCCAGATCGCATGATAACCGAGCCCGCACAGGCTAAACCGTTCGGTATCGACGACAAAAAAAGGCCGACTGCCTACGCAGTCGGCCGAAGGATTCTGGCGTGCACCGATCGCCGTGCCAGAACCAGAGGGGTCTGCTCCAACAGTTCCCATCTTAGGCACGGCGAATTAGCAAAGAATGAGCGACACCGCGCTTATGGCATCGCTTATGGCACTGCTTACGGCACCGACGGAAAACCGATCGACGCGACGATCCCCGATTGCCCATCCGCACGATTGCGCAGGCTCGCCTCCCCGCCATACCGGTTCACGATGGCCTGCACGATCGACAAGCCGAGCCCGCTGCCCTCGATCTGCACATTGGCCCGGAAAAACCGGTCGAACACGCGCGGCAGCAGCGCCTCGTCGATGCCCGGCCCGTTATCGACCACTTCGATCCACACCTTCCCGTCGCGCACCTGGATGCTCAGATCGACCTTGCCGCCGTCGGGCGTGTAGCGGATCGCGTTGCTGACCAGGTTGCGCAGCGCAATGCCGATATCGGCGTCGTTCGCGCGCACGAACGCACTCGTCATCTCGTCGGCGCCGATGTCGATGCCGCGCTGCATCGCGATCGGCAGGACTTCGGCCACGGCATCGACGACCACCTCCGACACGTCGACGCGCGTCAGCGTATCCGCCTTCATGGGCGCATCGGCGCGCGCGAGCCGCAGCAGTTGCGCGATCATCCGGCCGCTGCGCCGGATGCCGCTTTGCAGTTCGCGGAAGCGCTCCTGGTTGCCGGGCGCGATATGCGGCGCCAGGTTGTCCGCCTGCAACTGCAGCGCGGTAAGCGGGGTGCGCAGCTCATGCGCGGCGTCGGCGATGAACTTCCGCTCGCTCTCGATGGACCGTTCGAGCCGTTCGATCATCGTGTTGATCGACAGGATGAACGGGCGTATCTCCGTCGGCACGCCCGAGGTCGACAGTTGCTCGAAATGCGCCATGTCGATGGCCTGTACCTGTCTGCCGAGCCGCGTCAGGCGCCTCAGCGCGCGCCGCACGACGAGCAGCACGGCGATCCACACCAGCGGCACGAGCACGATCATCGGCCACAGCGTATTCAGTGAGCGCGCTTCCGCGAGGTCCTGGCGCACGCGCGAACGCTGTGCGACCTGGACCACCATCGACGGCTCGCGCAGCGTGTAGATACGCCAGTTTTCGCCGTTCACCATCGCATTCGTGAAGCCCGGCTCGGCCTCGCGCGGCAACGCGAGTGAGGGGTCGGTCGAACGGTAAGGCGAATCGATGCCGTCCTTCCAGACCGTGAGATAGACATCCCGCTCCGGCTGCGAGCCGCGTGCGGGCGTGGTGGGCAGCGCATCGGCGAGGCCGCTGTGATACAGGCGCGTGGCCACCTGTTCGAGACGCAGATCGAGCAGCGCGCTCATGCCGGCTTTGGCAAGCTGCCACGAGCTGATGCCCTGCACCACGCCGACGACGCTCACCAGCACACAGAGGGCGAGCACGAGTTGATTTCTGAGGGAGCGGATCTTGGGCATGGACATGGTCTGATGCGTGCCGTCCGGTGAGAGTTGTGCTAACGGTATTGAACGCCAGGGCTGACGTGCCACACTGCATTGGCGGTCAGCGGTGCTTCCTTATTGGCGAGCCTTTCGGCGAGCCGATTCTACACCGCACTACACGCTCTTCTGGTTGTAGAGACAATGATGCGGGCGCGCAGAATTCTCTGCGCGCCCGCGGTTTCATATCGGGTTGGTCGCCGGGGTCGGTGGCCCTTCAGTGGCCCTCAGTGGCCCTTCAATGTCCGACGTAAATCGACTTCATCCCGACATCGTATTGAGGATGGAAGGCCACTCCGTCTTGCGACGTGCCGTCCGCGACGCCGCCATATCCGTCCGCGTGCTGCGCGTCGAGACGCGCCTGCGCAGCTTCGAGGTTCGCTGGATAGTGCGCCTTGTCGCCAATCGGGTTGTAGCCCGCGCTTTCCAGTTGTGTGAGTTGCGCTTCGACTTCGGCACGCGAGACGGGTGCCGTGGTTTGCGCAAACGAGGCGATGGGCAGTGCGAGCAACACAGCGACTGCAGCCGTCTGAATCAGCGTTTTCATGATGTTTCCCTCCGGGTTATTGGCTCGATGAGCCTTGCGATGAAGTTCATCGTAGAGATCGAAAATTAGAAACAAATGAGCGCACGTTATGGCACGCTCCCCGTCTGCCTAGCGCCAGTAGCCATAGCCGTAATAGCCGCGATAGGCATAGTGCGGATGCCCCCAGTAGCCGACCACGACGGGCGGCGCGTACACAGGCGGAGGCGGCGCGTAATACACAGGCGGCGCATACACGGGCAACGGCGCGACGGAGACGACGGGCATGACGGGCACGACAGGCGCAACGGGTCCAATCCCGACGCCGACGAACACGTGTGCCTGCGCGGCGCTCACCAGTCCCAAGCCGAGCAATGCGGCGACTGCAATGTGGCGAATCCCTTTCATGTTGTTCTCCTCGACATTCGATGCCCTGTCAGTGATGCATCGGTTGGTTCGCATTCTGTGCGCCGAGAGTGAGCAAAGAATTAGCCCCTGAATCAGGCCAAAAAATCGTTATGGCACACCGTGACATAACGATTGATCACACGCCTGACGCACTCATTTCCCGCTAATTCACCGCGCCTACGATTCATCCCGTCGATGCAGCGTCATGGTCGAAAGCGACGAAACGGCAAGCAGCACAAAGCCCGCGCATCGCAGTCACGCAGCCGTGCGAATCCCATTCGCCAGCGCGTTTCCTTATCGCACTACTGAAGGAGCACATCATGTTCAACAAGCTCGCACACCGTCTCGGCACGCTGTTCACGTCCTCGCGCGACAGCGAACGCGAAGCATGGCTCGCATCGTCGACGGACCTCGCCGATCTCGAACGCCGCCAGCGCATGCTCGACGACAGCAGCTATCCGTTTCACGTGAATTCGAACCTCGCGCCGCGCGACTGGATCGCGTAATGCACCGCGCAGTCAATCGAATCGAAGCAAAGGAGATCTGAAATGCGTCACTATCGAAGCGACAGTCCCGAGGCAGCCGCCCGCATCGTGGCCGCCTGCCTGCTGTCGGACGGACACGTCGGCGTCGACGAACTCGAAGCACTGGATCGTTACGGGATGGAAGCGCGCCTGAAGATGAACCGCGGACAACTGCTCGCCGTCATGCAGCAGATGTGCGAGGACCTGACGTCGACGGCCTATCTGAACTGGGGCGATACCTGCCGCCTCGACCCTGCCGTGATTTTTTGTCTTGCGCAGGACGTCAAGGACTGGCGGCTGCGCCGCGAAGTCATCGCGCTGTGCAACGAAGGCGCGCACGCAGACGGACATCTGTCCGAAGGCGAAGCGGCGTTCATTCAATTGTTGCGTGCGGCGTGGCAGATGCCCGAAGCGTACGACATGCACGACACGCGGAGTCTGCGGCGCAAACTGAAGTTGGTACCGATTCAGCCGGGCTGAGGGTCCATCACTTTCTCTCGATCCACCGCGCTTTCCCGCCGACGCATCATGTGCCGAGGTGGGAAAGCAACGCTTCCCTGTTCCTTCGAGCCTGCGTGCCGCTCGCATAGCACGAATCCGCCTATCGATAGCGTAAGCCGCCTGGACACCTTCGCACGAAATGTCAGTTCTCTTTGCGCGAGCGCGCTGCTTGAATGGACGTTCCCACTTACACGGAGACGTCAGATGTCGAATACGCAAGCGGGTTTCGCCCCATCGAACGCAAGCACGATCGTCACGCAAGCCGCGCATGCTGCGCCCGAAACGCTCGATCTGCGCCGCGTCGCCGGCCGCATCGGCGCGGAGATTCGAGGTGTCAGGCTGTCCGGCTCGATCGATGCGCAGACCTTCGATGCGATCCACGCCGCGCTGCTGAAGCACAAGGTGCTGTTCTTTCGCGGCCAGCAGCATCTCGACGACACCGAGCAGGAGGCGTTCGCGCGGCGCTTCGGCGAGACCGTCGCGCATCCGACCGTGCCGTCCGTCGACGGCAGCCGCCATCTGCTCGAACTCGATTCGCAGCATGGCGCGCGCGCGAACTCATGGCATACGGACGTCACGTTCGTCGACGCGTATCCGAAGATATCGATCCTGCGCGCAGTCGTGATTCCGCCGTATGGCGGCGACACCGTCTGGGCCAACACGGCGGCCGCTTACGAGAATCTGCCCGAACCGTTGCGCCGTCTTGCCGACACGCTCTGGGCGCTGCATACGAATGCCTACGACTACGCGTCGTCGCACGTGAACGCCGACACCGAGCAACTCAAGCGCTACCGCGAAGTGTTCACGTCGACGGTTTACGCGACCGAGCATCCCGTCGTGCGCGTGCACCCGGAGACGGGCGAACGCTCGCTCGTGCTAGGTCATTTCGTGCAGCGCCTGAAGGGACTGTCGGCGGGCGACTCGACGCATCTGCTGCAGACTTTCCACGATCACGTCACGCGGCTCGAGAACACGGTGCGCTGGAACTGGACGCAAGGCGACGTCGCGATCTGGGACAACCGCGCGACGCAGCACTACGCGATCAATGATTATGGCGACGCGCATCGCGTCGTGCGGCGCGCGACGGTGCACGGCGATGTGCCCGTGAGCATCGACGGGCGGCAGAGCGTGGTGCTGCGGGGTGCGGGCGCGACGCTGCAGTGAGCGGCGCGCTTGCCGGCAACCTTCGATGACTAGAAGTCGCCGCGGCCGATGGTCGTCGGCTGCACGGTGCTGCCCGGCAACGCGTATAGCGTGATGCTCACGTTGGTCGCGTCGACGCTGTTGCCGGCGGCCTGTTCGTTGAGTTCGAAACCTTGCGACTTGTACAGGCCGCCGTCGTCGAGATTCTGATAGCGGACGTCGTACGCGCCCGGTGCGACGCCGATCAGCGTGAAAGTCTGCCCGGCCGGCACGAAGAAATGGCGCACCGGCTGGTCGAACACGGACGCGTTGTAGACGAGTTTGCCGAACACGTCGAAGCGGTTGACGGAGTTGTCGATCGTCACCGAGGAATGCCCGCCCGGTGCGCCCACAGGCATGCCGTCGAGATAGGACGCCGTCGACGGCCAAGGCAGGCCGTTCGGCGCGAGCGTGGGCCTCACGAACAGCGCATGCGAGGCTGAAGCGCCGCCAGTGACGGACCCGTCGCTGGTCCACGGCGAGGTTGCTGCCTGCGCCGACGACATCGCCGCAAGACCGCGCCGTTTGCCATCCGGGGGCGTCGCGTCATCGGCGTCGGCGTGACTGCGCGTACCGTATGGCGAGCCATAGTACGAGCTATGCGAAGACGTGTTGCGCGTGAACGGCCACGGCGTCGTCGATTCCGAAATCGCGACGTAACCGAAGAATGCGCAGACGCCGATCACCGTCCAGCTTCGCAGCGAAATCTTGCGCAGCGAAAATCCGGACGCCGCGCGCGGCTTTCTCTTTGCAGCGCGCGGATCGATATGGGCATGCGATGACCATGTGCTCGAACGCGGCGGGACCTCGCGCCGGGTCTGCGCGGCTGCCGCCTGCCAGTTCGTCCGCTGGGAGGCCGGCGCCGACTGACGCGGCGGCGCTTGCGGCGCAGCCGCAGCAGCCGCTTCGCGTTCTTTACGCGCGAGCCATTCGTCGTGCTCCTTGCGTTGCACAGGGTCGCTCAGAACCGCGTAAGACGCGTTGATGATCTTCATCACCCGCTCGGCATCGGGATCGTCGATCCGCCGGTCAGGATGATATTTCTGACTCAAAGTCTTATAGGCCGCGCGGATCACCTCTTGAGGCGCGTCCCGCGAGACTTTCAGATTGTCGTAGTGGCTGTGAATTTTCACGCCCTTCCCCGATTGCCGTGCTGGTATTTTGTGATGATTCTACGCGAGCGCCGACGCGCCGGCCGCTCGCGAACGCGGCCGGCCACCGGCTTTTCGATCGCCGTTGTGGGCCAGGCCGCATTTCGCGCAGCGCCCGGCCGTATTGCGTTGCGGCATGCGCCGCGCCGTTCAGGCCGTTTTCTGGTCCTGCAACCGGACGTCTGCTGCTGCCGTGGTTTCGCGGCGCTCTTGCTGCTCGTTCCAGATCTGGCTGTCCGGGAACCAGAACGCGCCTTCGCGCGGCGGCACGGCGAGTTTAACCGGTAGTGACAAATTGAACATTTTCGACCAGGCGGACAGATACGACGGCGTCTTCACCAGATACCCGCAACTTGCGAGCAGAAGACTCGCGACCAGCGCCTCGCGTCCGATCGCCAGTCCCGGATGACCGCTGAAGTGCACGGGCGTGCTGCCCGTTGCAAGCAGCGTTGCGGGCGCGACGCTGACGGGCACGGGAAAGTCCCATTGGACGAAGTAATCGAGGAACGCCTGCTCGTCGCTCGACACGAAAATGTTTGTCAGTTGCCGCTCTTCGGCAAGCGTCCTCTCGACGAGACGGCAGAACGCTTCCCACGCAATCGTATGCGCCTCGGCCTTCTTGTCGGTGCCGCGAAAATGCACGCCGAGCGTCGACGTGCCGATGCCGAGCCGCTTGCGGATCGCGTCCACTTCGTCGCGGATCGGCGCGGCGGGCTGGTAGTGCGAACGGAACAGCGCGCTGGCGTGCCGCAGATCGAGCCTCGGCTCATACCGGCGACGAAACCCGAGCCCGCCCAGATCTCTCACGACCGACGTACGCACCCGCACGCTCGACGATGGCAGCGGCGCCGCGCCAATGGTGTCGAAGTATTCGGAGAACCAGTCGACCTTGCCTTCGGCGTCGCCATAAATTCCGCCGCGCGCGGAAATGAGCGGCGTGAGGCGCTTTTCTTCGCAATACATCAGGATGAACAGCACCATCTGCATGACAGAAAAGAAGCCGGAGTGCGCGCGAATCTCGATCGCAAAGTAGCCGCGGTTCAGACGTTGTTGCGCGTGCAACGTGATGCGACCCGGCGTGCTGATCGAATGTTTGAAGCGTTCGCTACGTCGGATGTGTCTCGCGATGTCAATCAACTTGTTCAACATGCCACGTCCCTCTCATGCGCCGGGCAGCCCTTCCCGGCAAGCCGTCTGTGTTCGAAGAAATCAGGCACATTGCGGCGCGGTGCGCGACGGGAGCGAGGCGTCCATCCTGCAGGCAGGTCCTGCCGCGCCTCGTTCGTCTTGGCTTTCGGGCCGCTTGCCCGATGCAAAATCAGCCAGCAAATAGACGTGTAGCGTCACGCGCCATATTATCGGGCACGAACGCGATGGTCGAGCGTCGCAAAATAGACAGTGTGCGCAGTCATACACTCAGCAGTTCGCGCTGCTAATCGTATGAACTTATCGGGCTGCGGGATGGGGATGGCTGAAACGGATGGGTAGGCTCGTGGCGGTTCGCTCGGCACGCCTGCGCGTCGAGCGCAGGCGGCATCCCAAAGCGAGTTGGGGGATCAACCTTTCATATCGACCCAGATGCGGCCCCAGGCGGTCGCGTACCTGAGCGCCTGCTCGCCGTCGTAGAAGAAGTCGAGCGCGTTGAAGATGCGAGCCGGCAGGCCCGGCTTTTCGATGATCAGATCGGCCGCATGCAGGCCATCGTCGCGAATTGCGGCGCTGGCTTGCAGGCGATAGCCACGGTGTGTGGTCAGCATGGGAATGGTCATGGGTGCGTCTCTGGCTTTCAACCGGAATAGCTGGCGCTAGGCCCGGCCGACGCCGTGCTTCATGCCCGTCCCGATCGCTCTCAGGCCAGGATTCGCATTATCACGATGCCCCGTTACTGTTCAATGACGGCCGGCGTTTTCGCGCACCGGCCCGCTTTTATCCTTTTAATCTGATCAATCGGCGATCGGCTTGCCGGATGCGTCCTTGACCTTCGCCTTCCATTGCGTGCGGATTTGCGACACGACGCCATCCGGCAGCGGAATGTAGTCGAGTTCCTGCGCGGTCTGGGTGCCGTTCTTGAAGGCCCAGTCGAAGAACTTGAGCGTTTCCTTGCCGCGATCCGGCTTATCCTGCGACGCATGCACGAGCACGAACGTCGCGCCGACGACGGGCCATGCATCCTTGCCCGGCTCGTTGGTGAGGATCTGATAGAACGACTTCGACCAGTCGGCACCCGCTGCCGCCGCCTTGAAGCTGTCCGTCTTCGGCTCGACGACGGCACCTGCCGCGTTCTTCAGCGACGTGTACGTCATCTTGTTCTGCTTCGCGTACGCCCATTCGACATAGCCGATCGCGCCCGGCAGCCGCTGCACGAACGCCGCGACGCCGTCGTTGCCCTTGCCGCCCGTGCCTGTCGGCCAGTTGACCGTCGTGCCTTCACCGACCTTGCTCTTCCACTCCGGGTTCACCTGCGCCAGATAGTGCGTCCAGATGAAGCTGGTACCCGAGCCGTCCGCACGACGCACGACGGCGATGTCGGTATCGGGCAGCTTCACGCCGGGATTGAGCGCGGCGATGGCCGGCTCGTTCCACTTCTTGATCTTGCCTAGGAAAATGTCGCCGAGCACCGGGCCGGAGAGCACCAGCGCACCCGGCTTGACCCCCGGCATGTTGACGACGGGCACCACGCCGCCGACCACAGTTGGAAACTGGAACAGGCCGTCTTTCGCGAGTTCATCGTCCTTGAGCGGCGCGTCGGAGCCGGCGAAGTCGACCGTCTTGGCAAGCACCTGTTTGATGCCACCCGACGAGCCGATGCCCTGATAGTTGATACGGCCGCCGCCCGTCTTTTGGTACGCGTCGGCCCATTTGGTGTAGATCGGGGCTGCGAAGGTACTGCCTGCGCCTGTGACGTCGGCTGCGTGCGCGAAGGAACAGGACAGCGCGCCGATGAGGCTGGCGGCTGCAATCAGAGCGATTTTCATGGTTTTCCTCAATGTCGACGGGAGTTGGCGCTTTAGCGCCTACACCGGCCCCACGGCGAGTCGACGGGCGTTGGCGCTTTAGCGCTTACGCCCGTCCCATGCACGAAAATGCAGTCGACCAGAGTTAGCGCCATGACACCCGACTCGAACCCACACAAGTGACTTGCTGAAAGCTTTGTATGGGGTGCGTTTCGAAGTTAGTCGCGCTTCATGACAAAGCGGTGACGGATGCAGCAGTCTTCAGAAGAGCAGATTGCACAGACAAATCCGCGTACGGCCGACGCGCGTTCGCAACGCTTCCCGGCCGTCAGGCGACTTCCCCCGCGAGACGGCCGAGTTGTCGAAGCGCCGCGTCCATCCGCTCATCGAACGGCCCCGGACAACTGAGGCGAATAAAAGAACGGAAGCGCTCCGAGTTCGAAAAGATCGAACCCGGCGCAATCCGTATACCGTGCGGCAACGCAGCTTCAAAAAGTGCATCCGACGACTTGCCATCGGGCAACTCGACCCAGAGCAGCAGCCCGCCAGGCGGCAAGCTCAGCCGCGTGCCCGTGGGAAAATATCGGCCAATCGCGTCGGCGCTCGCCTCACGCTGCACGCGCAGCTTCTCGCGCAATCGGTGCAGATGCCGGTCATACGCGCCCGAGCCGATGAAATCGGCCGCGACGAACTGCGCCAGCGACTCGTTATTCCGCGTTTGCGCGAATTTCAACAGCCGCACGCGTGCATGCCAGCGCCCCGACGACATCCAGCCGAGCCGCATGCCCGGCGCAAGCACCTTGTTCAGCGACGCGCAGTAGATCACGCCGCCGTCGCGGTCCCAGGCCTTCAGCGGCCGCGCGGGTTCCGTCGATTCGATCAGCTCGCGATACGGCTCGTCCTCGATCAGCGCGATGCCACGGCGCGCGCACAGCCGCACGAGTTCGGCCTTGCGCGTGTCCGGCATCACGCAGCCGAGCGGATTCTGCAAGTTCGGCACGACGACGAGCGCCTTGATGTCCGGGCATGCGGTCAACGCAATATCGAGCGCTTCGAGCGACAGGCCCGTCGTCGGGCTGGTCGGTATTTCGAGCGCGCGCAATCCGAGACTTTCGAGTATCTGCAACAGCCCGAAAAACGCCGGCGATTCGACGGCAATCGTATCGCCCGGTTGCGCGACCGCGCGCAACGCCAGGTTCACGGCTTCGACGCCGCCGCTCGTCACGAGCACCTCGTCGGGCGAGGCCGTGACGCCCGTCGACAACGCACGCTTCGCCACGGCCTGTCTCAGTTCCGCCGCGCCGCCGTCTTCGCCGACCTCCGTCAGCAGCGTCGGCCGATGACGCAGGATGCGCGAGGCGAGCGCCTGCAACCGCTCGGTCGGATAAAGCGCGGCATCGGCCGTCGCGCCGCCGAGATTGAGCGCATCCGGAAACGCCTGAGCCCGCTCGATCACGCGCGAGATGCGCTCGTGCAAGCCGACGTAGCGCGCCGGCTCGGCAAGCGCTGGAATGTCCGGCTCGGCGACGGTCGCCAGTTTCGAGGCAGGCGCGCGCCGCACGAAGTAACCCGCACGCGGCCGCGCCTGCAGCCAGCCGCCATCTTCGAGACGACGAAAGACCTGAATCGCCGTCGACAGACTCACGTGGTGCTGGCTCATCAACGCGCGCACCGACGGCATCCGGTCGCCGGGCGCGAGTGTGCCCGATGCAATCACCCGGCGATAGTGCTCGGCGAGGCGTTCGTACAACGGCGCGCCCGTGTCGGGCGGCGCGAGAAGCGGTTCGTCGTTCAGCAAGATCATCCTTCGGATCGTGCCTGCTACGTGGATAGATCGCCAGATACAGACCGTGGAAATTCAGACGGAAACAGAGCAACAAAAAAGTTCCTGTATCGGTACAGATTCTAAACGTGTGAGTCTGTTGCGGTCCGATGGCTGTCTTTACGCTTTCGACATGTGACCCGTCGATTCGGATATCGCCGGGTCGATCTGTTGACTGCTTTCGGACCGAGTTCTCGATGAAACCCTTCGAATACCGATACGCCCCTGGTCAGATTCACGCCGGCTGGTTCAAATGCGGCAGCGCGATCGTCGCGCTGGAAGGCACGCTGCGGGTGAGCTACCGCGATGCATCGCTGGATTGGCTGCTTGGCGACGCGCCCAAGGTGTCGGTCGTCCTTTGCGAAGGCGAGCGCCATGTGCTGCCGTATGAAGCGTTCGTGGAAGTCCTCGCAACCGGGCAGCGTGCCGCGATTGCGCAGATCGACGCGGGTCCGCGCGGACGGTCGATGGTCGCGACGATCGGGCGCTGGCTCGTTTCGGTTGGCCGCTTGAACGGCGCGCGGTTTCGGCGAAGCTGAAGCTGTGGCGTGGGGGATGCGCGCGCGGGTGTCGTCGCTCAAGCCGTGAATGGCAGTTCGGCTTGTATGGGCAGCGGCGGCGCCTGCTCGCTCGCCAGCGAGAGCCCGCTCACACGCACGCCGAGCAGCCGCAGCTTGCGTGTCAGTGCGACGCGTTTCAGGCACTCGGTCGCGGCACGCCGGATCGCCGCTGCGTCCGACGTCGCGGCGGGAATGGTCAGATCGCGCGTGACGGTGGAGAAGTCGTCGAAGCGCAGCTTGATGCCGATCGTGTGTCCGACGTAGCCCTTGCGCTGCAGGTCTTCCGCGACGCGCACGCACAGGCGCGTGAACGATTCCGACAGCGCGGGCCGGTCATGGCGCGGATGCAGGTCGCGTTCGAACGTCGTCTCGCGGCTCATCGACTTCGGCTCGGATTCGACGACGACAGGACGCTCATCGCTGCCCTGCGCGACGTGCGTGAGCCACGTGGCGTACTTGAGGCCGAAGTTGGCCTGCAGCAGATCCGGCGCCGCATGCGCCAGATCGCCGACCGTGTTGATACCGAGCGCAGCCAGCCGGTCGCTCGCCTTCGGTCCGATGCCGTTGATCTTCCGCGCAGCGAGCGGCCAGATGCGCGTGGGAATGTCTTCGGGCGTCAGGATGGTGAGACCGTTCGGCTTGTCCAGCTCGGAGCCGATCTTCGCGAGCAGTTTGTTCGGCGCGACGCAGATCGAACACGTCAGGCCCGTTGCGCTATGCACGGCTTGCTTGATGCGCGAGCCGATGTCGGCGGCATCGCCCGGTATGTCCGTGAGGTCGATATAGATTTCGTCGATTCCACGATCTTCGATACGCGTCGTGAACTTCGCCACTTCCGCCTTGAAGAGACGCGAGTAGTGGCGGTAGGAATCGAAGTCGGTCGGCAGCAGGATCGCGTCCGGCGCGAGTTGCGCGGCCTTCATCATGCCCATTGCCGAGAACACGCCGAATGCGCGCGCCTCGTAGGTCGACGTCGTGACGACCCCGCGGCCCGCGTAGTCCTTCAGCTTCGCAAAACGGCGCGTGCCGTCAGGCAAGGTCTCCGGTATCGCGTTGCGCCCGCCGCCGATCACCACCGGTTTCCCACGCAACTCCGGATAGCGCAGCAATTCGACGGATGCGTAGAACGCGTCCATGTCGAGATGCGCGATACGGCGGACGATGACACTCATGTTGCGTGATGCGGTTTGCGAGGAAGGACTGGGGTTGGGGTGCGCGACGCCAAATTATTCTGCCGGCGTCGCCCACTTAAGCCGCAGCGGACAAGGACAAGCAGTTTAGCAAGTCGCCCGCGCCGCAAGGATTGACGCACCCGCCACCTTCCCACATCGGTTAGACACGAAACACGTTGCCATCCGGACCGATCTTGCGCGGAATGCTCCGGTTGCCGGGGCGCTTTGTCGCCACCACCGGCGAAGCGCCGTGATCCGCCTGTACGTTGCCCGGCTCGGTGACCTTCCTCGCAAGCCGTGGCGCCGCCGGCTTTTGCGCATGCGGACGCAGCGGCTTTTGCACGGCCGGGGCGGCAGAATGACCACGCGCTTCCGGCGGATTCCAGATTTCGACGTACTTTTCCGCGTGCGCCGCAGAAGTCAAAACCAGCGCAATCAGCCCGACGCACAGACGACCTGCCTTCATCGCTCACTCTCCTTGCCTGGAATTTCCTGACGGGCTTCGCTTGCCTGGACGTGCGCAGGATCGTGCGCGAAAGCGTCTGTCACTGCCGGGCGCGCCGTGCCGACCGACCGGCCATTCTCGCATGCATAGAACGTCGGCTCGCCCGCCTTGCCGCGACGGATCGCCTCGTCGATTTCCCACTCGCCGAACGCCGGCTTCAGGTCCGCAACAAATGCCGCGATCTCCGGCATCGGATGACCGGCGGGTTGATGCACACGCATTTCCATGACGCACGCTCCTCTTGAATCGCACGCCGATACTGTATATTCATACAGGCTTTTGCGCAATTGATATGAAGGGGTGTTGCGTGAATCGTTAAGACAGGGAATTGCCGGGAACTGGGCAGGTCGCGTGAGACTCGCCGATGATGAAATGCTGCCGCCCGACGCCCGGCAAACGTGGACGCCCTTCACGCTGTCGAACATGCACATTCCTTCGCGCATGTCCGCACAGCGGACAAAGAAACGCCGGGCCGTCGCAATGTCGCGACGCCCGGCGTCAAGTCGTGATGAATCGAATCGCCGCGAATCGCTTGCCGTGTTCAATGACGACGTGGTCAGAACGAGTGACGAATGCCCACCATGCCAACGAACTGCGACGGTCCCGACGACGGCGTCGTGTTCTGCGAATCGCCAACAACCGCCACCGCATCCGCGATCGCCACGCCCGAACCCGACGCGATCAGCGACTTGCCACGCGCCAGTTGATACGCCTCCAGCGCGTAGAACGTGGTGCGCTTCGACAGGCTGTAGGTCTGCTCCAGCGAAATCTGGTGATACTGCGCCGGATCATCGATACCGTTCGCCTTGCTTGCGCGCGTGTAGCTATAGCCGATCCCCGCGATCACCGACGGCGTGAAGCGGTAAGTCGCGATTGCACCGTACGTGTTGAACACCGCCTCGCTCGCGAACAGCGAGTGCGAACCCGGCGCGTATTGCACGTTCGAGTAGTTCACGCCGACCATCAGGTCGCTGATGTTGTAGCGGGCGGCGGCAGCAATCATCTGCGTGCTGCTCGCGCTCGCGTAGCCGTTGTTGACGGGCGAATTGATCGCGAAGCTGCCGAGCGACTGGCTCGTCGTGATGTCCTTCAGTTTCACGTAGCCCGCCGCGGCCGAGAACGACTGGTAGTCGTAACGCAACGCCGCGCTCAGATTGCTGCCGTTCGTCACGCTGCCAGGCACGCCGCCGAGCCCGTATTGCGCGGCGAACGTGAGACCGGCGATATTCGGCGATGCGTAGGTGATCGAGTTGTTGAAACGGAGCGTCGTATCGAGCGCGTCGAGATCGCCCGGGTGCGCGCCCGTGGCGCCCGTCAGCACGCCTGTCGGGCCGAGCGCGCCGACCATGTTGAAGTAAGGCGTGTACTGGCGGCCGAGCGTCACCGTGCCGTACTTGTCGTTGCTCAAACCGACGTACGCCTGCCGGTTGAAGAGGTTGCCCGCGCTGCTTTGCGCGCCCGTCAGTGAATTGAAGCCGCTTTCCAGGCGGAAGATCGCTTTCGTGCCGCCGCCGAGTTCCTCTGCACCTAGCAAGCCGAACTTGCTCGCCTGCAGGTTGCCCTGGCTCATGTAGAAGTTCGAATGGCCGCGCTGATTGCTGACGTAGCTGAATGCGTTATCGACGACGCCGTACAACGTGACGCTGCTTTGCGCGAAAACACCTGTCGAAAATACGGCGCCCGCGAGCGGCAGGCATGAGAGGGCCATTGCACGCGTGCGCGTGCATTTCAAAGTCTTCATTGCTTGTAGTCTCCTTGCGACGGAGCAGGCGCTTCAACGCCCTGCTCTCGTCCCATGCAACATGGTGGTGGATTGAAAATGCGAACTGTTGGCGGTGTCGTGTGTTGAATTT
The DNA here is from genome assembly GCF_013426915.1 of Paraburkholderia sp. PGU19. Taxonomy (GTDB): domain Bacteria; phylum Pseudomonadota; class Gammaproteobacteria; order Burkholderiales; family Burkholderiaceae; genus Paraburkholderia. The sequence goes on along the minus strand of NZ_AP023180.1, from coordinate 623,966 downwards.
ATGAGTGCGCGAGTCGCAGCGTCAGTCGGCGCCAGCCGTTCACGATTGAATCACTGGTCACTTCGCCGTTCGTGCACATGGCGGCGCGGATCTCGGATGAAGGCAGGCTGACTTGCACGTCGTGTTGCTCGAACGGCATCTGCCCTTCACGGTCGATAGCGATACGCAGCGTGGTGGCGTCGCTTGCGATTGCGACATTCCAGCGCCCTTGCACGCCATCGCGCCATGCTTCCGTTTCGCCATCGTCCTCGACGCACCCGCCTTGCGCCGTGCCGGTTCCTTCGAATGGCAGCGCAATGAACGCACGCTCGTCAGCAGGTTGCGCGAAATGCTGATCCGCGACGTTCAACGGAATGACACTGCCTTCGCGCAGCAGCATCACGGGTTGCTCGAACGGCGCCGGCAGCGTCACGCCCTGCCCGCCCCCGAACACCTCGCCACTCCAGTAAGACGCCCAGCGCGCGCCAACAGGCAGATACACTTCGCGCTCGCTCTGCCCTTGCTCCACGACAGGCGCAACGAGCAGCGACGAACCGAGCATCATGTCGTCGCCATCGGCGAGGCAGCGCGGATCGTTGGGGAACTCCGCGAACAGCGGCCGCAGAACCGGCTCGTACGAGCGATGCGACTGCCACAGCAGTTCGTACAAGTACGGAATCAGCCGATACCGCAACTTGATGAGGCCGGCGATCTGCTCGGTCGCTTCGGGATACATCCAGGGTTCGTTGACGGTGCCGTCGTCGTTCCACGAATGGATGCTGAAACGCGGCAGGAAGATGCCGAACCCGACCCAGCGCAGCAGCAGTTCCGGCTCGGGCGCCGGACCGGAAAATCCGCCGATGTCATGACCGCTGTTCGACACGCCCGACATCGCGAGGCCGAGGCCCATTTTCAGGTTGTAGCGCAGCGTTTCCCACGACGTGTAGTTGTCGCCGGACCACGTCTGCACATAACGATGCATGCCGACGCCGCCCGAACGCGACACGAGAAATGGCCGCGTGCGGGGCGCGTGCTCGCGCTGCGCGTCGCGTGATGCGCGCATCATCAACTGCGTCTGCAGGACCTTGGCCTGGTGCGCGGGGAACGGCTCGCCGAAGCCTTGCGCGATCGCGTCGGGCGTCCAGATTTCAAACTCGTTGTTGTCGTTCCACGTCGATGCAATGCCGTAGCGCAGCAGACTGTCTTTCACGCGCGCTTTCCACCAGTCGATCGTGGCGGGATTGGTGAAGTCGAGATACGCGCCCACTTCGTCCCAGAACTGCACCCATGCGGGCTCGCCGTCGCGGGATTCGATCAGCAGACCCGCCTTCGCGGCTTCGTCGAATGCCGGGTGATCCTGCAACAGGCACGGCTTGATGTTCGCGCACAGCTTCACACCCTCGCGCAGATAGCCGTGCACGAAACCTTCGATGTCCGGAAATTTCTCGTGATTCCAGTTGAACACGTAACGCTTCGCGCCAATCGACGTGTAGCCCGACGACAAATGGAACGAATCGCACAGCACGTCATGCTCGCGGCAGCGCTCGATGAACTCGCCCATCTTGTGTTGCGCGTCGGGCGCGTCGGTGTAGCTCATCGTCGAGCCGGAATAGCCCAGGCCCCACTTCGGCATCAGCGCGGGCCGGCCCGTGAGCCAGGTGAAGCGCCGCACCGCGTGCAACGGCGTATCCGCCGACGCAATGAAGTAGTAGTCCAGATCGCCGTGCTCGGCGACGAAATGGCGGTAGTGGCCGTGATAGTTGTCCAGTTCGCGCCCCATGTCGAAGCGGCAGTCGGCGAGCGTGTCGTAGAACAGGCCAAAGCCCATCGACGTTTGCGGCTGCCACGTCACGTAGAACGGGATGTGCTTGTAGAGCGGGTCCGTGCTGCGTGCGCTATAGCCCATCGCGTCGATGTTGCGCATCTCGTAGCGCTGGTTCGCGCGGTCCAGCGTGCCGGCGCGCTCGCCGAGGCCCACATACATCTCACCGCGCTGCCGCTCGACATAGTGATAGACGCGCTCGTCCCACCAGCCGAAGTTGTACGCCTGTGTCTTACGGTCGTTCATCACGTCATGCCATGCGCCGTCGCGCGCGATGGCCCACGAACAGAAGCCGCCGTCCAGCGCGACCGTCAGACGGACCTGCGCGGTTTCGACGACCAGCCGTTCCGCGTCGCTCGTCGCGCTGAATACCGTTTTGCCGAAGCCGCTCGTGTCGCGCCGGTCGCGGCCATCGAGCGGCACGTCTTCCAGACCGGGCGCAATCGACCAGGTGCGCGGTCCGCGAAGCTCGCCCGTCGGCAGCACGAGCACGCGGATGATGTCCTCGGCGAGAACGAACAGTTCGATCCGCGCGCCATCCGCAGCGGACAACACGATCGGATTGCCGGCTTCCCCGGTCGGGGTTTCGGCGAGCGGTTCGGAGACGGAAAACCGCGGTCGATTCTTCAACGTAGCCATGATGTATTTCCAGGTCAGTCAGTTCAGGCCGCGCTGCCCGCGCCGTTTTCGACGCGTTGCAGACGGGCGTCGCGCGACACGCCGCGCATCAGGATCACCAGCAGCGTCGCGCCGATCAGGTCGAACGCGCCGAGCGCGCCAAACAGCGGCGTGTAGCCGATCTTGTCGGCCAGCGCGCCCACCATCAGCGAAAAACCCAGCCCGCCGATCCACGCCGCCATGCCCGCAAAGCCCGCGGCGGTGCCGACTTCGCCGGGTTCGAACACGTCGGCGGCCAGGGTGTTGACGAGCGCGGAGATCATCTGGTGCGCGAAGCCGCCGACGCAGAACAGCGCAATGGCCTCGTACGGCGAAGCGACCAGCCCGATGCACGCCGGACCGATCATCATGAATGCGCCCAGCACGACGCCCACGATGCGCGACCAGATGAGCGGCACGCGCAGCCGCTTCATCAGGAACGGCGACAGATAACCGCCGAACAGACCGCCGAGGTGCGAGGAACGGCAGCCACGCGAACAGCGCGATCTGTTTCAGGTCCATGTGGCGCTCAGTGGCGAGATAAAGGGGAATCCAGAAGCTGAAGGTTTGCCACGCCGGCTCGGCGAAGAAGCGCGCCTGCGCGATCGCCCAAAAACGGCGCGTGCCGAGCACTTCGCGGATGCGGCGCTTGTCCTGGCCGTCCGCAGCAGGCGGCGTCTGCCCTTCGACAATGGCCGTGCGCTCTTTCTCGCTGATCCGCTTGTGGTCGGCGGGCGCGCGATAGAACACGTACCAGAGCGCCGCCCACACGAATCCCAGCGCGCCCGTCACGGCAAACGCGCTCTGCCAGCCGTAGCGCAGCGACAGAAACACGACCAGCGGCGGCGCGAACAGCGAGCCCAGCGACGTGCCCGCGTTGAAATAGCCGACAGCCACTGACTTCTCGCGATTCGGAAACCACTCGGCAACCACCTTCATGCCCGCAGGAATCGCGACGGCTTCCGACAAACCCATCAGACCGCGCAGTGCAGCGAGCGACAGCCAGCCGCTCGCGAGACCGTGCAGCATGCCGGTTGCCGACCAAAGGCAGGCGAACAGCGCGAAGCCCAGACGCAGCCCGATCAGATCGATGATCAGCCCGCAGACCGGCTGCATGATCGTGTAGCCGATCTGGAACGCGCCGACGACGTACGAGTACTGCTGCGTGTTCATGTGCAGCAACGTCTTCAGCTCTGGCGCCATGACGCCGAGCGCGTTGCGCGACAGATAGTTGACGATGGTCCCGAGGCACACGAGCGCGATGATCCACCAGCGCAGGCCAATGATTGTTCTCAAGTCTGTCTCCATTTCCTTTGTGCAGACCGGGCCCGAGGTTGCCCGGTGGTGTCGCTGATGAATGCGCGAATTCGAACATTCATTTAGCGTTTATCATCGGTCATCGTATCACTCAAACGTCTGTAGGATACCAGGGAAAACCATGTAGTACGCGCGACAGACCACGCGACAAGCCTGTCAGATGGCCGTTCTGCGCGATTTGCGGGCGGCTGTGTTGCGAAAGGACAAAAACGTGGATGGAGCGCGCATGATGTTCATTCGAACATCAGATTGTTCTCTTACGCGCCAAAAGGAAGATTGGAATGGCGAAGAGGCTGTCCACACACAGGCCGAAAGGAGTCTGATTTTCGGCAGCGTCTCGTGAAATGGGAAACAAGACCGAAGAAACCGCTGCGTGACAGGAAAATTCTTTGAGATACGTCGTCGTACAAGTCGGGACAAACGAGTATCGGCAGAAAATTCGCCAATACTTTCTTTTACCTTTCTTATTTCTTTCGATTTAGACTAGCGCCACCACCCAGAACACTATGGAGCGCTATATGGGGAATTTAGGAGGTTTCATGCAAGGTGCAGTCGCATTGGGCGGCTGCATCGGACTGTTCGCGACGGTCGTCTGTCTCGTCGAACTATTCAGCGGCTAATCGCCAGATCAGCGCTGGAGACCACATCACACCAAAGAGCCGTCGCAAACCGACGGCTCTTTTTTTCACTCATGCTCGACGGCCTGGGCTTCTTCCATCGTCGACGCCCTCACCCGCTCGGCGAAGCTTTGCAGCGCCGCCAGCGATCCGTGCACGCTGTGATATTCCTGTCGACCGATCCGTGCTTCGAGCACGACGGTCATGCCTGCTTGTCGCGCTACGTCCAGGATGTCCATTTCAATCTCCGCTATCCGTCCGAACTCTTGAATCGCCTGGCGCCCTCAAAAACCCGCGCGCCTTGGTATCTATTCTAGGAATCCCTCGTCAAGCATCAATCGTATCCGCGGGGAATCTATGTTTGCGTGGCGACAACAATCCACACGTCGTGCTGGCACGAAAGTCGATGCACGCTGAAGTGGCCAGATTCACCGCACGCCCGCGTGCCTGTAGGATCTCGGTTGCCAGCCACGCGCGGCGCACGCAGCAGGACAACGGCGTATGAGAGGACGTCATGATCGTTTACAAGTTCGGCGACGGTTCCGGCACGATGCCGCCCGATCTCAGTCCATTCGTCGTCAAGCTCGAAACGTGGCTGAGACTCTCGGGCATTCCGTACGAAGGACGCATCGGCAACCTCAACGCGATGCCGAAAAAGAAGCTGCCTGTCGCGGAGATCGACGGCGTGACGATCTGCGATTCGTCCGCGATCATCAGCTATCTGCAACGCCGTTATCCGAATGCGCTCGACGACGCGCGGCTCGATCCCCAGCGACGCGCGCAATCCGCCGCGATCAAGGCGCTCTTCGAAACGCACCTGTATTTCGTGACCGTGTATTTTCGTTGGGCCGTCGAAAGCAACATGGAAATCTACAAACCGATTCTGAGCGACTACGCGCGGCTCACCGCGCCGCCACCGGTCCGGCCGCTGGTGGGCGCGCTCGCGGCGCTGCTGATGCCCGTGATCCGCCGCAAGGTGCTGCGCCAGACGTGGGAGCAAGGCACGGGACGGCATAGCTACGACGAAATCGCGCAGATGGGCATCGAAGGCTGGCAGGCCGTCGCCGATCTGCTCGGCGACCAGCCGTTCCTGCTCGGCGACGAGCCGACGACGATCGACGCCACCGGCTTCTCGTGGGTCCATACGACGGTCGCGCATCCATTCGAAAGTCCGGTACGCGACTTCGTCTCGCAACATGCTGCGTTGATGGCGTATCACGAGCGGATCGCCGAGCGCTGCTGGCCGGACCTGACGCGAGCGGCGCGACGCTGAATTCCCGCATGCGCTGTCATGAATCGTCAGTGGCGCTGGCCTGCCTTGCGAACCGCGAAGTGTCTATTCCGCGCCACGCGTGCACCAACGACAATCTCCGCTAACCTCATTCTTCCGCGCGCATCCCATGACCAGCCTTCCGATACTTTCCGCGAACGTCCTGTTCGCCTACTCCGCGTATTTCGTCGGCACGGCGAGTCCTGGGCCGAGCAATCTGGCCATCATGTCGATCGCGTCCACGGACGGGCGCAAGGCCGCGTTCGCGTTCGCCGCGGGCGTCGTGTGCGGCTCGTGCTTCTGGGCGATGCTGGCAGCGCTCGGGCTGTCGGCGGCGCTGCTGGCGTTCTCGGGAGCGATGGTCGGGCTGAAGATTTTCGGCGGCTGCTATCTGCTGTGGCTCGCGTTCAAGTCGGGGCGCTCGGCCTTGCAGCCGCGTGCTGCCCGGACGCAATCAGCGGGGACGCATCTGCCGTTGCGCCGCATCTACGCGCGCGGCCTGCTGCTGCACCTGACGAACCCGAAGGCGATTCTCGTGTGGATTTCGGTGGTGGCGCTCGCGTCGCCTGCGAACGGCGGCGCGCCGCATATGCTGACCATCGTCGCGGGATGCCTCGCAATCGGCATGCTGGTGTTCGGCAGCTATGCGGCGCTGTTCTCGACCCCGCTCGCGCGCCGCGTGTACCTGTCGATTCGCCGCTGGCTCGACGGCGGCCTCGCGATCGTCTTCGGCCTGGCCGGTTTGAAGCTGTTGACCTCGCGCGCGTAACGCATCAAACCGCGTCCGTGTCCTTTACTTCTCCCAGTAACACACCACGCCCTGCTTCGCGCTGCTGTCCGACGCATACGGCACGAAGCCCTTGTCACGGCTGCGCGCGAACACACGGCGCGCTTTCGCCGCCGCATCGCAACCGCCGACGTAATCGAGCGTCGCAATCCAGAACGCGTGTCCGTTCGGCCTGAGCGCCAACGCTTTCCACGCGCTCAGGTCCGCTTCCGCCGCAGCGTCGTACTTCGGCGCATACACCTCCTCATGCGCGACGCCATCGAGCAGCGATGCGAACGCGATGCCGCCCGTCATGCCGTCGCGCGTCGTGCGTCCCGTCGCGTTCTGCATCACGAAGACGAGTGCCGGGTATTTCTCGCGCAGCTTGCGCACGAGATCGAGGCCGCCTTGCGCGCACGCAGCATCGCAAGGACCGTTGCGCGTCGACGTACCGTGTTCGACGATTTCGAGGTTGTCGAGATAGAAGCCGTCCGCGCCCTGCGCGACGAGACGCGGCGCGACGTAATCGACAATGAGCCGCTGGTAATCGGCATTCGAGAGATTCATCCACGTCTCCTGCCGGTAGCCGCGATACGTGCCCGTATGCGCCGCCTTGTTCGCCTCGCATGACACGAAGCCTTCCGGGACGTCGCGCCAGTACGAGCGATATGTCTCGCACGATCCGAGGTTCAGGTAGCTCAGCACGACGTTGCGGCCGTCGTTCTTGAGCGCGGCGACTTCGGCGGGCGTGAAGTTGTCCGCGTCGGGATCGAGATCGACGTCGATGACACGAAAGGTCGACGCCGCGCGTGTCACGCTGCCGAGTGTGGTTGCGTCGCCGTAGTACGACATCCATGGCGACGCGTCGAACGCGCGGGTCTGCACGAGGTCAGTGGGTTGATCCGCAGACTGCGATGGCGGCGCAGCGACGCTTGCACCAGCCAGCGACAACGCCAGCGTCAACGCCGCAACCAGCACGGCACAAAACCGCCGTGCGCCATCAATCGCGCACTTCAACTGTTCGTCCACGCATCGCTCGCAAGGGAAAAAACGAGCGCCAGTGTAACCGCCCCGCGTGAGCGAACCTGAAGCAGCATCGGTCAGATGCCCGCCTGCAGCCGCCGCGCCTCGCGCGCGAACTCGCCCGGCACGACGGGCCGGCCAAACAGATAGCCCTGCTGCCGCTCGCAGCCGATCGAGCGCAGAAACGCCGCCTGCTCGCTCGTTTCGACGCCTTCGGCCGTCACGTTCATCCCGAGCGAGTGCGCCATCGCGACGACGGCATGCGTGATGGCCACGGCATCGCGATGCTCCGGCAAGCCCGCGACGAACGACCGGTCGACCTTCAGGCTATGCAGCGGAAAGCGCTTCAGATACGACAGCGACGAATAGCCGGTGCCGAAATCGTCGACGGAAATGCGCACGCCCATGCGCGCGAGCGTCGTCAGGAGCGGCATGACGGCATCGCTGTCGCTCATCAGCACGCCTTCCGTGATCTCCAGTTCGAGCGCCGACGCTTCCAGCCCCGCGTGCTCCAGACTCAGCGCCACGTGCTCGATCAGCTCGCCGTTGATCTGACGCGGCGACAGGTTGACGGCCATCATCAGATGCGGCGTGATCGTTCTGCGCCATTCGACGGCCTGCAGGCACGCGTTCTCCAGCACCCAGCGGCCGATGTCGATGATGAGCCCGGTGTCTTCGGCGACGGGAATGAATTCGGCGGGCGACACATGGCCCAGCTCGCCGTTATGCCAGCGCAACAGCGCTTCCGCGCCGACGATGCGCCCCGTCGCGCCTTCGACGATGGGTTGATACGCGAGGCTCAGTTCGTCGGCGACGAGCGCGCGCCGCAGCGACTGTTCGATCGCGAAGCGCCGTTGCAAACGCTCGCTCAACTCAGCCGTGAAGAACTGGAAGTTATTGCGGCCGCGCTGCTTCGCGTGGTACATCGCGGAGTCGGCGTTGCGCATCAGCGTTTGCGCGTCACGTCCGTCATCGGGAAAGAGGCTGATGCCAATCGACGCGCCAAGGTAATACTCGTTGCCGCCGACCGCGAACGGCATCGCGATCGTATCGAGCACGCGCTGCGCGAGCGAAGTCAGAAATGCTTCGTCGCCGTAGTCGCCCGTCGCGATCACGAACTCGTCTCCGCCGACGCGCGCGAGCGTGTCCTCGCTGCGCACGCAGGCCGCGAGCCGCGCGGCGACGCTGCATAACAGCGCATCGCCCGCTTCGTGGCCGGCGATGTCGTTGACTTTCTTGAAGCCGTCGAGATCGACGAACAGCACGGCCAGTCGCGTCACGGCAGGTTGAGACGCTTCAGCTTCCTGCCCATCGACGCCCGCATGCGGCGCGAGCAGCGCGCTCATCCGGTCGGCGAGAAACGCCCGGTTGTAGAGCCCTGTCAGCGAATCGCGCGTCGCGAGGTGCTGCAGTTGCGCACGCGCCGAGCGTACCGCGCTGATGTCGTTGAACGAGATGAGCACGGCGTTCGGCTCGGTCTCGCCCGGCCTGACGATGGGCACGACGTTCTCGGTGATCCAGATCGATTCGCCGCACGTCAGTTCGAGCCGCAGCGTCATGCCGACCACGGGTTTGCCCGTGCCCAGCACGCGCTGCGTCGGCTGCTCGCCTGGCTCGACGGGCGAACCGTCTTCCCAGTAGGCAGCGCGAATTACCTTGTCGATATCCTGGCCGATCACTTCGCCCGTCGCGCGCAGCATGTGCCGCGCGCTCGGATTGCAGGCGAGCACGATGCCTTCGCGCGTCTGCACGACGATGCCTTCGTTCAGGTGATCGACGACGAGCCGATGATGCTCCTCGCTTTCCGCGAGCCGCTTGCGCATCAGATCCTGATGAATGGCAAGACCGACGCTCTGGCCGATCTCGCGCAGCAGTGCGTGTTCGTCTTCGTCCGGACGCCGGCGCCTGTCGTAGTAGACGCCGAACGCGCCCAGCACCTGACCCGCGTCGTCCTCGAACGGCACCGACCAGCAGGCGCGCAGCCCGATCGGCAGCGCGAGATGCCGGTAGTCTGCCCACAGCGGATCGCTTTCGATGTCCTCGACGATCACGAGCCGCCGGTCGTGCATCGCCGTGCCGCAGGAACCGGCGCACGGGCCGATCGACATGCCGTTGATGGCCGCGCTGTAATGCGTCGGCAGCGACGGCGACGCGCCGACGCGCACGGTGACGCCATCCGTATCGAGCACGAGGATCGAGCAGCGTGAGCCCTCGCCCAGTAGCGTTTCGGCGCGACGGCACACTTCCGCCAGCAGCTCGGGCAACGGCGTACTGCGCGTGAGCAGGCGCAATACGCTCTGTTCCGACGCCAGCACCTCGGCGGCCAGATCGGACCGGGGGCGAGTGCTTTCGGATGGCTTGTCAGTCGCGATGTCGGCAGTCACTGGACGACTCATGGTTGCACTCCCTTCATGCGACAACGGCAGACGGACGCGCGCCGCGTATCAGGGTTTATACGGAGCGCGTAGCCGTGGACGTGCAACGCTGCTACTTTCCATGCGGATCGAATGGCCGCGCCTCGATCCCGCCGCGCTTCGCGACGATCGCTGTCGATTCCGGTATTTCCTCCCACCAGCCTTCCAGGTCGACGAGCGGCTCCGACAGCACGAGGAACGCGTCTGCGCCGACGGCGGCCAGACGCGGATCATCCGGATACAACTCCATCAGATGACGGATCGACGTGCTGTGGTAGAGCGAGCGCGACTGCCGCTCGCTCGAATAGCGCGCCGACACGATCTGTTCGCCGTCCGTCACGCAGACGGTCATGTTCAGCGGCGCCTCGATGCCGTGCCGCCGCCCCGTCTCCTCGACGAAACCCGCCATGCGCTCCAGCGCGAGCACGGGGTCGATCTCGAGCCCGAACGTGAGCGCGAGAAAGAACATGACTTCGGAGTCCGTCGAGCCTTCGATCGATGCGAACAGGTCCGGGTCGATGCCGAGCATCAGGTCGCGCCGCACTTTAGGATAGTCGCGCACGAGACCGTTGTGCATGAAGAGCCAGCGGCCGTAGCGAAACGGATGGCAGTTGGTTTCCTGCGAAGGGGTATCCGTCGCCGCGCGGATATGCGCGACGAACAGCGACGCGCGCACGGCCCGCGCGGCGTCGCGCAGATTGCGGTCGCTCCACGCGGGGTGCGCGCAGCGGTAGCGGAACGGGATATCGGTTGGATGGCCATACCAGCCGACGCCGAAGCCGTCGCCGTTGGTGGTGGTCTGCCCGAGCCGCGAATGCAGGCTCTGGTCGATCAGCGAATGCTTGGCCCGGAACAGCACGGCTTCGAGCTGAATCGGGTTTCCTGTGTAAGCCAGCCAGCGGCACATGATCGCTCTCCTCGATGAAAAACGCCTACGCCTGCGCCGGTTTCAAACGGGTCACATCCGGGTCACATCCGGTTCAAGTCCGCTTCGCATCCGGTGCTCATTCGTTCAGCCGCCCGCCCGGCCACTGGCGATCGGCGCAAGAAACTCGGACAGCCCCGTCAATATGATCTGCACGCCGATGCACAGCAACAAAAATGCGGACACGCGCAGCGCCACCTTGGTGCCTTCCTTGCCCAGATAGCGGCCGAGCGTGGCGGCGTGGTTATACGTGAACCAGACTGCGAGCATGACGAGAAACGAAATCGTCACGGACGCGATCGACGACATCAGGAACTCCGACAGCTTGTGGCTGCGGTTCGCGTTCAGCGCGATGGCTGTCGCCATCGTGCCGGGGCCCGTGGTGAGCGGCACCGTCAGCGGAAAGAATGCCTTCGACATCGCGTTGTCGGGATCGACGGGCTTGACGGCTGCTTCGTTCGGCTGGCGTTCCGGCGCATTGAGCATGTTCCACGCGCTGACGGCGACGGCCAGGCCGCCGCCGATGCGCAGCGCTTCCATTGAAATGCCGAAGAAATGCAGGATCGGCGTGCCGACAAAGAATACGACCAGCAGCACGAAGAACGCATTGATGGACACGCGCTTGGCGAGCGCGGCGCGCTCCGTGTCGGTCAGCGAATCCGTCCGGTCGAGAAACACGAAGGCGATCGCGATCGGATTGATGATGCTGATCAACCCGGTGAAGCCAAACAGAATCTCCGAAATCAGGCTCGAAATCATCGATGAATTTGCTCTTTGATGGTTTTGATTTTTGCGCCGCGCAACGGAGCATGAGGGCCGACCAGTGTAAATGCAACGAATTCCGCACGCCATGCGAGCGGCACCTTCTTCATGCAATGCAGCACGCCTGCCATGCATGCCGACGCCCACGGGCACTGCGTTTGCGCACGTTCCTTTCAATATACCTGCATATTTTTGGCGACCTTTACCGGAATATGGCAAGAGGCATACAGTCGGTGCGCGGCATCCCAGTCGTTGCTTCAGGAATTGACGTTCATCGAGACCGGCTCATTCTCATTCGAGGAGTTGTCCCATGTCATTTCGTCTGCTCGCCGTGCTGCCGTTCATCGGCATTCTGCTCGGCGTTCCGTTCGTCAACCGCGTCGAGCCGCTCGTGCTCGGCATGCCGTTCGTGCTTGCGTGGATCGTCATGTGGGTGGTGCTCAGTTCCGTCATCATGGCCATCATCTACCGGCTTGATCCTGTGAACCGGCAAGCGCCTTCCGGCGAGGAGGTGCGTTCATGAGCAGCGCCCTCGCAATCATCGTCGCCGTCACGCTGTTCGCACTCTATCTCGGCGTGCGTGCCCGGCATGGGCATGACATGAGCCTCGAGCAATGGACAGTGGGCGGCCGCAGCTTTGGCACCGCGTTTGTGTTCCTGTTGATGGCGGGTGAGATCTACACGACGTTCACCTTCCTTGGCGGCAGCGGCTTTGCATATGGCAAAGGTGCGCCCGTCTACTACATCCTCGCGTATGGGACGCTGGCGTATGTGCTGTCGTACTGGATGCTGCCGCCTGTCTGGCGCTTTGCGAAGACGCATCGCGTGGTGTCGCAGCCGCATTTTTTTACGCGCAAGTACGATAGCGCGTCGCTTGGGGTGCTGGTTGCCATCGTTGACGTTGCCGCGCTGATTCCGTATCTCGTGCTGCAACTCAAGGGGTTGGGCATTATCGTGTCGACGGCTTCGTATGGCGCGATTTCGTCGTCGGCGGCGATCTGGATCGGCGCGGGGGTGGTGACGATTTATGTGATCGTGTCGGGCGTGCGCGGCTCGGCGTGGAATTCGGTCGTCAAGGACATGCTGATACTGGGCATCGTGCTGTTTCTCGGTATCTATCTGCCGATGCATTACTACGGTGGGCTCGGGCAGATGTTCCATGCGATCGATGTAGCGCGGCCTGGTTTTCTCACGTTCCCTGAGAAGGGTTCGAGCGTTACGTGGTTTCAGTCGACTGTGCTGCTTACGGCGCTCGGGTTTTTCATGTGGCCGCATACGTTCGGGTCTGTTTTTACCGCGAAGGATGAACGCATCTTTCGGCGTAATGCGATTGTGTTGCCGCTTTATCAGTTGATCCTGCTGTTTGTGTTTTTCGTCGGGTTTGCTGCGGCGCTGAAGGTGCCGGGGCTCAAGGGCGGCGATATCGATCTTTCGCTGTTCAAGCTGTCGTTGCAGACTTTTGATCCGTGGTTCGTTGGGGTGATTGGTGCAGCAGGCGTGCTGACGGCGCTCGTGCCTGGCTCGATGATTCTCACGACGGCCTCGACGCTGCTCGCCAATGATATTTATCGCGGGCTCGTGCAGAGGAATGCTTCTGATGAGGTTATTGCGAAGCTTGCGCGGGTTTGCGTGCCGGTGGTCGCGGTTGTTGCTGTTCTGTTTACGCTGCATGGCGGCGAGACCATTGTTGCGCTGCTTTTGATGGGGTATAGCTTTGTTACTCAGCTGTTTCCTGCTGTTATTTGCAGTCTCGCGCCGCGGAATCGGGCTACAAGGCAAGGGGCGTTTTGTGGGATTCTCGCTGGGGTCACTGTCGTTGCTGTGACGACTATCTTCAAGTTGAGCGTCGGGCAGTTGATGCCGTTTTTGCCGGATGCACTGAAGGACGTCAATATCGGGTTTGTTGCCCTGGCGGTGAACCTTGTCGTGTTTGTGGTTGTTAGTGCGGTTACACAGCCGCAGGCGCAAGGGGATCAGTCTCGCGTGCAGACGCATTAGGTTTTTTTGTGCTGGTTGCTGGCGGCGCTTTTTGTTGTGGTCTGCATGGTGCGGCGCTGGCATCCGCGTTGTGCCTTCGCGGCGCGGGCGGTTTGGTTTGCTTGGGTTTGCGCTGGCATCCGCGATGCGTTAGCGTGCTTCATGCGTCGCCCCTGTGCGGGGCGACGCGTGAAGCTAGATAATAAATCGCGGATGCCAGCGCAAAAACCAAAACACCGAACGGCGACGCGTGAAGTCCGAAGGCACACCGCGAATGCGAGCAAAAACCGCAAGTAGAAACCCACCCGCCCCGCGCCGCGATAAAGCCCCATTCACTTCGAATACAAAGTCGAATCCGCAAAATGCTCTGCGTCGAGCACCCGCCCAACCAGTATCAACGCGGTACGCTCAATATCCGCCGCTTGCACCTTCTCAACAATATCAGCAAGCGTACCAACAACCTTCTCCTCATCGGGCCAACTAGCCCGATAAACCACCGCGACGGGACAGTCGCCACCATAGTGAGGCATCAGCTCATCGACAATAGAAGCAAGATGCCTAACCCCAAGATGAATCGCCATCGAAGCACGATGCCGCGCCAGATCCGCAAGCTGCTCGCCGTCAGGCATCGACGTCTTCCTTGCATATCGCGTGAGAATCAACGTCTGCGACACATCAGGCAACGTCAACTCGACCCCAAGCGCGGCCGCGCAGGCCGCCGTAGCCGTCACACCCGGCACGATCTCATACGGAATCTCAAGCGCCCGCAAGCGGCGAATCTGCTCCCCAATCGCGCCATACAACGACGGGTCACCCGAATGCACACGCGCGACGTCCTGCCCCTTCGCATGCGCGTCGGCAAGCAGACCAACGATCGCATCCAGATCGAGCTCCGCCGTATTCACCACCGTTTCAGCAACATTGCCGCTCAACACGGCTTCGGGCACAAGCGAACCGGCATACAGAATCACCGGACACGTACGCACCAGGCGCTGCCCCTTCACCGTGATCAGTTCAGGATCACCCGGTCCAGCACCGATAAAAAACACCGTCATTTCACAGCACTCCAATCTTCTTCGTTCAATGCGCGCAGCAGTTGCGCCGGGCTGTCGAACTCGCAATCGACCTCAGGCAGCGAAGGACGCCGCATCATCACCACGGGCACCTTCAGTTCGCGCGCGACCTCGAGCTTCGGCTGCGTCGCCGCTCCGCCGCTGTTCTTCGTCACCAGCACATCGACGTGATTCAGCGCAAACAGCGCCCGCTCGCCGTCGATATCGAACGGGCCGCGCGCGTCGATGATGCGTGCACGCTCGTTGCCCCGATGCGCGTCGAGACAGCGCACGATCCAGTATTGATGCGCAGGTATCTCGTCGAGATGCGAAAGCGGTTCGCGGCCCGACGTGAACAGCACGCGACGAAACGGACGGATCGCATCGACCAACGCATCCCAATCGTCGACCCTACGCCAGTCGTCGCCCGCTTGCGGCGTCCAGCCCGCGCGGCGTAGCGCCCAGCACGGCACCTTGGCCTCGCGGCACGCCGCGGCCGCGTTCGCGCTCATTTGCGCGGCATACGGATGCGTCGCGTCGATCACGAGCGCAATGCCTTCGCTTTCGATAAAACGCGCAAGCCCGTCGCTGCCGCCAAACCCGCCGACGCGCACGCCACACGCCAGCCCTTCCGGCACGCGTCCGAGCCCCGCCAGGCTATAGACATGCTGCGTCCCAAGTTGCCGCGCGATCTGCAATGCGTCGCCCGTGCCGCCGAGCAATAACACGCGCTTCATCGCGCCACTCCAATGATGTTGCCCTGCCGGTCGATCGCGAACATCTCGACTTCGACCGACGCAGGCACGATCTCGCGCGCCACGTCGCGCGCGCGTGCGCAGACGATATCGCCGAGCGGCACGCCTTTGTTCCGCGCCATCGCGAGCGCTTCCTGGCTCGTGTTCGCGCCGACGATAGCGGCCTGCAACGCGGCGTCGCTTGCGGCATGTTGCGCCGACCACGCGGCAAGCTGCGGCAAGTCGATGCTCGAATGGCGGCTGTGCAGATCGAGATGCCCCGCCGCGAGCTTGCTCAGCTTGCCGAAGCCGCCGCACATGCTGAGCTTGTCGACGGGCGCGCGCTTCAGATGCTTGAGCACCGCGCCCGCGAAGTCGCCCATCTCGATCAGCGCGATATCGGGCAACTGGTAGTAAGCGCGCATCGCGTCTTCGCTCGCATTGCCCGTACATGCGGCGATATGCCGATAGCCGTTCGCGCGTGCCACGTCGATGCCCTGACGGATCGACGCGATATACGCCGAGCACGAGAACGGGCGCACGATGCCCGTCGTGCCGAGTATCGACAGACCGCCGACAATGCCCAGGCGCGGGTTCATCGTCTTCTGCGCCAGCGCCTCGCCATTCTCGACACCGACCGTCACTTCGAAGCCGCCCTCATAACCATGCTCGGCGGCCAGATCGGTCAGATGCGCGGTCATCATCTGACGCGGCACGGGATTGATGGCCGGCTCGCCGACTCGCAGCGTGAGGCCCGCGCGCGTCACCGTGCCGACGCCCGGCCCCGCATGAAAACGCACGCCGGGTTCATCGGCGAGACGCACGCGCGCGAACACCACGGCGCCGTGCGTGACGTCGGGGTCGTCGCCCGCGTCCTTGACCGTGCCCGCTTCGGCGCCGTCCCGGCCGCCGTCGATCAGGCGGCAGAACACGAGTTGCATCGGCACATGCTGGCCTTTCGGCAGCACGATTTCCGCGACATCGCTCGCGACGCCCGACAGCAGCAGACGCGCCGCCGCCAGCGACGTCGCCGTCGCGCAGCTTCCCGTCGTGTAGCCGCTGCGCAGTGGCGCGGGTTGTTCGGGCGTCTCGTCACGCATCACGGTTTGGGGGTGTCGAGCAGTGTGATCGGCAACGCGGAGCGCCACGTCTCGAAGCCACCAAGTGCCTGTGCTTCGGCAAGCGCGATGCGCGTCAGCGTGCCGCCGAACTGCGCCCGCCACGCGACGAGCGCCGCCTCGCCTTCGAGCGTGACGGCGTTCGCAATCAGCCGCCCGCCTTGTTTCAACGCGCGCCAGCAGGCGTCGAGCACACCATGCGCGGTCACGCCGCCGCCGATGAAAATCGCGTCGGGCGCGGGCAAGCCTTGCAATGCATCGGGCGCCTTGCCTGCGATCAGTTGCAGTCCCGGCACGCCGAGCGCGTCGCGATTGTGTTCGATGAAACGCTGACGCTCGCCGTTCGCTTCGATCGCTATCGCGCGGCAACTGGCGTGCGCGCGCATCCATTCGATGCCGATCGAGCCACAGCCCGCGCCGACGTCCCACAGCAGTTCGCCGGGCGCGGGCGCGAGGCGGCCGAGCGTCAGCGCGCGCACGTCGCGCTTTGTCAGCTGGCCGTCGTGGCGATAGGCGTCATCGGGCAGTCCCGGGGTTAAGGCAAGCCGTGGCGCATCGGACGACGCATCGTGTCGGCAATCGAGCGCGAGCACGTTCAGCTGCGCCGTCTCACCGATCGACCAGTCGTGCGCGCGAGCGTCGATCAGGCGTTCGGACGCGCTGCCCAGATGCTCCATCACGATCATGCGCGTCGCGCCGAAGCCGCGTTCGCACAACCACGCGGCCACGGCGGCAGGCGTCGCGCCGTCCGCGCTCAGCACGAACACGCGTGCGCCGTCATGCAGATGCCTCTGCAACGCCGCAAGCGGCCGCCCGACCAGCGACACCGTCGCCACATCCTGCAACGCCCACCCGAGACGCGCCGCCGCAAGCGACACCGACGACGGCGCCGGCAGCACGCGCAATTCATCGGCGGGAACGTGGCGCGCGAGCGTCGCGCCGACGCCGTAGAACATTGGATCGCCGCTCGCCAGCACGCACACGGGCGTGTCGCGCCGCGCGAGCACGGGCGCGATGTCGAACGGATGCGGCCACGGCTCGCGCGCGGCGTTCAGGCACACGGGCAGCATCGCCAGATGCCGCTCGCCGCCATAGATCACCGACGCGTCGATCAGCGCGCGCCGCGCCGTTTTCCCCAGGCCGGCAAAACCGTCATCGCCCATTCCCACCACGGTCAGCCACGCCGACATGCGTCCGTCCTCATCTGCTTGCTGTACTGAAAACGCTGCTGCGGGCCGTGTTTCAAGGCTGCGGCATCGTTGTGCTGTTCGAAAAAAGGCATAATACCCGTTCGCCGGTGCCTTTCGGGGCCTAAGAGGGAACACACATCACTGCGATGACCGTGACTGCCCCCGCAACTGTATGCAGCGAGTCCACGCCAATTTGCGCCACTGGTGATACCGGGAAGGCCCGGCGTGTGCAGCGACCTGTGAGTCAGAAGACCTGCCGGCCAACAGTTCGTGCAAGCCAACATCGGGCGGGGTGTACCGATGCCGAGCCGCTCTCCTTCGAGACGCCCGGGCCGTCGCGCGACGCTAACCCGGTGATGTCTTGAGCCACGCTTTCCATTCGTCCGACGCTTCCGCCTTGCGCCCCTCGGCTTGTCCGGGGCTGTTGCGCATCGTGCCCGCGCTCGACGGCGGCATCTGCCGCGTGAAGCTGGCGGGCGGTGAATTGAGCGCCATGCAGGCGCTCGCCATCGCCGGGGCAATCGACGAACACGCGTCGGGTATCGTCGACATCACGAATCGCGCAAACCTGCAATTGCGCGGCGTGAAGCGCGGTCATGAAGACGTACTCATTGCGGCGCTGCTCGACGCCGGTCTCGGCCCGCAGAACACTGAGCACGCATTCGCCGACGACGTGCGCAACTTGATGACGAGCCCGATTGCGGGCCGCGATGCGAACGCCTTATTCGACACAACCCCGCTCGCTGGCGATCTACTCACGCTGCTGCAAAGCGACACGCGTTTCGCCGCGCTGTCGCCGAAATTCTCGGTGATGCTCGATGGCGGCGAGCGTCTGATGATGCTCGACCATCCGCACGACATCTGGTTTTCAGCGATGCCGCATCCCGAGCGTTCAGACGCGTTGTTCGCGTTCGGCCTGGCTGGCTGTCCGCCCGTTGCTGCGGAACATGAGGGCGCATTAGCTGCCGTGACGGCTTCGGATCTTGCAACGTTCACGCGAGCGCTCGTGCACACGTTCCTCGATCTCGCCGCGCCGGACGATACCCGCATGCGTGATCTGCTCGCCGCGCATTCCATCGAAAGCATCATCGAGCACGCCGAACGCAAGAGCGGTGTGCGCCTGCTGCGCGACGCGTCGCTCGAACACTGGCGCCGCGAACCGGCTGATGCATCGCGAAGGCTCGGCGCACATCGACAGAACGACGGACAACGCTGGCATGTCGGCACACAGCCCGCGTTGGGTCGTATAAACAGCGCGACATTGCGCGGCCTCGCCGAACTCGCACGCGCCAATGAGCGCGCGACGTTGCGCATGACACCGTGGCAAAGCGTGCTGCTTACCGACATCGACACAGCGAACCTCGACGGAACGTTACGAAAGCTCGAAGCACTCGGCCTCGCCACCACTTCGGAAAATGCGCTAACCCGCGTGATCGCATGCACCGGCTCCACAGGCTGCGCGAAGAGCCACGCGGACACCAAAGCCGACGCGCTAAAACTCGCTGCACACGTGCCCGAACATACGCAAGCGCATCTCAGCGGCTGCCCGCGTTCATGCGCGGCTGCGCACCGCGCGCCCTATACGCTGCTCGCAGTGGCCGACGGCCATTACGACCTGTACCACACACACGACCCGCGCGAACTCAACGGCTTTGGCCGATGCATCGCGCGCGGTCTGACGATCGACGAAGCCGCTGACGTGCTGCAAGCGTCCGCCCTTCCCCCAACTGATGAGCCATTCGATGCTTGACTACATCCGCGACGGACAGGAAATTTATCGCCAGTCGTTCGCGACGATACGCGCGGAAGCCGACCTCTCGCGCATTCCCGCTGACCTCGAAAAGCTCGCCGTGCGCGTGATCCACGCGTGCGGGATGGTCGATATCGTCGGTGATCTGCGCTTTTCGGACGGCGCGGGCCGCGCGGGGCGCCAGGCGCTCGCCAACGGCGCGCCGATCCTCTGCGACGCACGCATGGTCGCCGAAGGCATCACGCGCGTGCGGCTGCCCGCGCACAACGAGGTGATCTGCACGCTGGCCGATCCATCCGTGCCCGCGCTCGCGCGCGAGATGAACAACACCCGCTCGGCGGCGGCGCTCGAACTGTGGCGGCCACATCTGCAAGGCAGCGTCGTCGTGATCGGCAACGCGCCGACTTCGCTCTTTCATCTGCTCGACATGCTCGATAGCGGCGCGCCGCGCCCCGCGCTGATTCTCGGCTTCCCGGTCGGCTTCATCGGCGCGGCGGAGTCGAAGGCGATGCTCGCCGCCGATAGCCGCGGCGTGCCCTTCGTCGCCGTGCAAGGCCGGCGCGGCGGCAGCGCAATGGCGGCGGCCGCTGTGAACGCGCTCGCATCGGAGGACGAATAATGGCCGATCAGGCGAACAGCACGCGCGGGCGTCTCTATGGTCTCGGCGTCGGCCCCGGCGACCCGGAACTGATCACGGTAAAGGCGCTGCGGCTGCTGAAGTCGGCACACGTGGTCGCGTATTTCGTCGCGAAGGGCAAGAAAGGCAACGCGTTTTCGATCATCGAGTCGCATCTGTCGAGCGAGCAGGAACAGCTGCCGCTCGTCTATCCCGTGACGACGGAAGCGCTCGAACCGCCGTTCTCCTACGAAGCGATCATCGCCGACTTCTACGACACGGCCGCCGAAGTGGTCGCGAAACATCTCGACGCGGGGCGCGACGTGGCCGTGATCTGCGAAGGCGATCCGTTCTTCTACGGCTCGTACATGTACCTGCACGACCGGCTCGCCAACCGCCTCGCGCCGCGCTTCGAAGGCGAAGTGGTGCCCGGCGTGTGCTCGATGCTCGGCGGCGTCGCCGTGCTCGGCCAGCCACTCGTGTATCGCAACCAGACACTGTCGGTGCTCTCAGGCGTGTTGCCCGAAGACGAGCTCAAGCGCCGTCTCGCCGCCGCCGATGCCGCCGTCGTGATGAAGCTCGGCCGCAATTTCGACAAGGTGCGCCGCGTGCTCGACGAACTCGGGCTCGCGGAGCGCGCGCTGTACGTCGAACGCGCGACGATGGCGAACCAGCGCATCGTGCCGCTTGCCGAAGTCGATCCGATGGCGTCGCCGTACTTCTCGCTGCTCGTCGTGCCGGGGGAAAAATGGCAAGGCTGACGGCACCGCCCGCCATCGTGATACTGGGCGTCGGCGCGCTGGAAACGGCGCGGCGCGTGCAATCCCTCTACGACGGCGCGCAGGTGCATGGCCTGCAAGGCCGCGTCGCCGACGCCGACATCGCCTACACGGAACTCAGCGCGCATCTGCGCGAACTGTACGCGAGCGGCACGCCGATCATCGCGTTGTGCGCGGCGGGCATCGTGATCCGCTGCGTCGCGCCGCTGCTCGCGGACAAGGGCGTCGAGCCGCCCGTGCTGGCCGTCGCCGAGGACGGCAGCGCAGTCGTGCCGCTGCTCGGCGGGCTGTCGGGCGTCAACGTGATGGCGCGCGAAATCGCCGCTGCACTCGACGTGCCGCCCGCAATCACGACGAGCGGCGAACTGCGCTTCGGCGCGTGCGTGCTGAATCCGCCCGACGGCTATACGCTCGCCAGCATCGACCAGGGCAAGCGCTTCGTGTCCGATCTGCTCGCGGGCGAAGCGACGCGCATCGAAGGCGACGCGCCGTGGCTCGACAGCGTGCAACTGCCGCGCGCCGACGACGCCCGACGCGCGATCCGCGTCACGCCGCTGGCGTGGAACGGCGAAACGGACGAACTGGTGATTCATCCGCGCAGTGTCGTCGTCGCCGTCCGTGCAATGGGATCGGGCGACGGCTCGTTGCATCAACGGATACTCGAAGCGGCGCAGACGCATGGGCTGGCGACGCAATCGCTGGCGGTGCTGCTCGCGCCCGCCTCGCTGACGGGCGATCCCGCGCTTCAGCAGGCTGCGGATGCGCTGCAGGTCGCATTGCGCTTCGCCGTCGGTAGCGGTGAAGACAACGACGCGGCCCAGATGCTCAGCCAAACCCTACACGTGCCCCACAAAGCGCTCGATGCAAACGCCGACGCGCCCGTCGCCTTCGCCGTCGCGCACGCGCCACTCGATCCCGCGACAGTCGGCCGCGCGCGCGGCAAGCTGAGCGTGATCGGCCTCGGACC
Organism: Paraburkholderia sp. PGU19; assembly: GCF_013426915.1. GTDB lineage: Bacteria > Pseudomonadota > Gammaproteobacteria > Burkholderiales > Burkholderiaceae > Paraburkholderia. Next base: position 602,231 of record NZ_AP023180.1, on the reverse strand, counting down.
CGGCGATGCGTCGTTGATGGTGCCCGCCGCGCGCACGGCGCTGACGCAGGCCACCGATATCCTCGGCTACGAAACCTACGTGAAGATGGCAGGCCCGTTCCGCGCGGACCAGCGCGTGCACGGCACCGACAATCGCGAGGAAATGCAGCGCGCCCGCCACGCATTCGAACTGGCAAGCACGGGACGGCACGTGGCGATGGTGTCGTCGGGCGACCCCGGCGTGTTCGCGATGGCGGCTGCCGTGCTCGAAGCGCTCGACGAAGTGCGCGACGACGGGCAATACGCGGCATGGGCGGGTGTCGAACTGGAAATCGTGCCGGGCGTATCCGCCGCGCTGGCGACAGCCGCCCAGGCGGGCGCGCCGCTCGGCCACGATTTCTGCATGCTGTCGCTGTCGGACAATCTGAAACCGTGGTCGATCATCGAAACGCGGCTGCGGCACGCGGCCGAAGCCGATCTGGTGATGGCGTTCTACAACCCGATTTCGCGCGCCCGTCCGTGGCAACTCGACAAGGCGCTCGATATCGTGCGCGAATGTCGCGCGCCCGCGACAACCGTCGTGCTCGGCCGCGATATTGGCCGTCCCGGCGCGACTTTGAAAACGACGACGCTCGCCAAACTGAAATCCGCCGATGTCGATATGCGAACGATGGTAATAATCGGCTCCTCGACGACCCGCGCGTTCCGCCCCGCCGGGCGTGGCCGGGAATGGGTTTATACGCCGCGCTGGTACAAATAGGCGGCGATTTAAACGTGTGCATTGAGTTACGCGCACCATTTACTGATATTGAATAAACCGGGCGCAACGTGTATTAACGCCGCGTAAGAAAATTAACTAAAGTTTTTTCAAGGCGCGACGTATACAACAGTTATGTCCGGTCACCGCTTTATCACCCATCATGCAAACCAGTGAAGACGCCGTCGACACAGACGCGAGCGCCCCTGTCACCGCTGCGCGTCAGCTTTCGCCCGATGCCGTGCCCGTCGGCATGCCGCTCGAATTTCCGATTATCGACAGCGATGGCGCGCTGCTGTTCGATCGCGGCGCGATCGTAATCGGCGCGGACGAGCACCGCTTCCTGTTCCAGCATTTCAAGCCGCAGCGCGGCGATCTGGACACCGCGAACGACGACGGCACGCCCGCCGCGCAGTCGGCAGCCAAGCCAGGCGACGCCGAAGCGCTCGCGCTAAAAGACATGCATCTGACGATCGGCGCGCTGATCGGCGTGCGCTCGCAGGTCGGCATGGGCGCGCCGATGCATCCGTCGCGCATCATCGGCTTTGCGCCCAACGAGTCGCTGTTCGTCACGCCGCCGCTCGTCGACGGCAAGCCGATGGCGCTTTCCGTCGGCGAGAACGTCGAGATCGTCGCGATTGCGAGCCAGGCGGTGTTCCGCTTCGTCTGCACCGTCGATTCCGTCTGCCAGGTGCCGTTCCACTATCTCGTACTGTCCAAGCCGGGCGTGGTCCGCCGGCTGCGCGAGCGCAAGTCGGTGCGCGTGCGCGCGAGCCTGCCGCTGCGCTTCAGCGTCGAAGCGCAAGGCTCGGGCTATGAAAGCCTCGGCCTCGTGCAGAGCGTGAGCGCGATGGGCATGTCGTTTTCCGCTCCGTGGACGGTCGGTGACGTGGGTAAGCGCATCCGCGTCGCATTCACGCTGCGCTCGAAGGATATGGAGACGCCGATCGAAACCACGGCAACCATCCGCAACGTGCAGCCCGGCTCGAAAGCCGGCGATCCCGCCACGCACGGCATCGAGTTCGACCAGATCAACCAGGTCGAGCAGATGGCGCTGAAAGTCTATGTGTTCGACCGGATCGACGATGTGATCTTCTGGACGAGCGGACCGAAGTAACGCTTGCCGTTGCACTCGCGCATAAAAAAACGGCCTGGTCATTTGCGTGACCGGGCCGTTTGGCTTGTGGGCCGCCTCGACGTCGGCGGCCCGCGTGAGCGCTATTACTGCGTTGGTGCTTTTTGCAGCGATTGCGGCATCTGCCACTGTTGTCGCTGCGGCGGCTGTTGAAGCTGCTGCAACTGGAGCTGTTGCGATTGCGACTGCTGTAGCGATTGCTGCTGTTGCTCCTGTTTCATCTGCTGCGGCCGTGGTGACTGCGGCGCGGCGGGCGCAGCCGGCACTGCCGAAACAGACTGCCCGCTCACGCGAATCTCGACGCGGCGATTCGGCGCCAGACAAGCGATCACAGCAGCGGATTTCCGTCCCGGGCAGGTCGCGATCGGTGCAGTCGATCCCGCGCCGCGCACGTCGAAGCGCGCGGGGTTCAGCCCGCGTTCCTTAAGCGCGTCCGCTACAGCCTGCGCACGACGCCGCGACAGGTCGCGGTTGCGCGCGGCCGAGCCGAAGCGGTCCGTGTAGCCGATCACCGTGACGACGTCGATCGATTGCGCGCGCTTCAGATCCGTTGCGAGCGCATCGACGGCGGTAATGCCGTCCGGCTTGAGCTTCGCGCTGTCGAAATCGAACAGCGCGTCGGCCGACAAGGAGATCGGCCTGGCGGATTCGACGACAGGCGGCGGTGGCGGCGGCGGTGGCGCACAGTGATCGAGCTCCTGATTCACCTGCACGCTCAGCTTCTGCGCGCGCTCGATCGCTTCCCAGCCGTGCACCCAGCGCGTGCCATGCGTTTCGTCCTGCTCCTTCCAGACTTCGTCGGTGAGGGCAAGCAAGCGGCCCGCCGACTCGCCCTTGCACGTCGATGCCGAGGCCCGCGCGTTGGTTGCTTCGATGGCGCGGATTGCCTGCACCCACTTGTCGCGCGTGGGCCAGTTCTTTGCCGTGTACAGCGGCTCCCACGGCACGCTCTGGTCGATCAGGTAGCGCGCGTTACCCAATGCCCGTTGCGCGGCATTGTTATAAACGCGCGAAACGAGCACTTGACTGTCCTGACGCTCAGCGATTTCGAGGAAGCCTTCCGCCACGCCGCGACGATAGGGGTCCGCGATCTTCTGCGCGGCAGGCATGAGCGCCTCGGCCTGGCTCTTGATGCTGGCCGGGAAAGCAAACGCGGCAGGCGCGGCGAATGCCGCTGCAAGCGCAACGGCGAGCGTCGCAGCAAACGTGAAGCGCGCGGTCCCGCGTAATGTTGGTTTTGTCATAGATTTCTCCACGTCCGCCGCGCTCATCGCGCGGCGGACGCATCAGGCCATCAGAAGCCGATCGTCACGCCTGCCGACGCGCCCGTGTTGGCACCATTGCCCGTGGCGCGCGTCACGTGTGCGTTCACGAGGACGCGATCGTTGACCCAGTAGTTCGCGCCGACGGCGACGGCTGCCGCCCCGCCATACGTGCCCGCTGCCGCCGACATCTGGAAGTTGCCTTCCGCACGCGCATTCGGGATCAACGAGGTCGCTGCCATCGCCGCTGCACCCAGCGAGTTCATCTTGTCGTTCATCTTGTTGAACTGGCTGTCGGTGTACGAGTTCGACTGCTGAACCGCCTGGTTCACCGTGTTGTTGCTGGCGTTCGTGATCGCGTCGTTCAACTGGCCGACGTTGACTGCGTCGGTGGTTGCCGTACCCGCTGCGACGTTCGTGACGCGACGTTGCTGGCTCGCGGAACCGACGGACACGGTGTTGTCTTCCGACGCCACAGAGTTTGCGCCGAGCGCGACCGAATTGTTGCCGCTGGCTGTCGAGTTCGCGCCGATTGCGACGGCGTTACTGCCCGTTGCACTCGATGCATAACCCGTCGCGACCGATTGCAGACCGTTCGCAACCGACAGCGCACCCATTGCCGTAGCATGCGTGCCGCCTGCCTGCGCCTGTTCCGTGTTGCGGTCGCCATCGCCGACGAACAGCGTATCGACACCCGTACCCGCGTTGCTGATGCTGTTGACCTTCGACACCAGATCCGCGTACTGCGAGTAGTTCACCGCGTCGTTCGGGGCCGAGCCGTCTGCAACGTTGTGGATCGCCACCGGCTTGGACGTCGACGTACCGTCACCCAGCGTGACGCTGGTGTAGTCGGTCACCGTCTTGCCGGTGTTGTCGGTCGTCGTGTCGTACGTCACGGCCGTTTTGGTCACGCCATCGGGGTTGATGATGCCAGCCGCCTTCAACTGCGCGACATTGACAGCGTCGGAGTCGCCCGTGCCTGCTGCGACGCCCGTGAGAACACGCGCGCCATCCTTGCCCGTGAAGTCGACGATCGAACCATCCGTCTTCGATGCGACGAGAATGTTCTTGCTCGTTGCATCCTGCGTCACGAGACCAATACCGCCTTCGTTGATCTGCGTTTGCAGGTTCGTGATGTCGGTACTGTTCGCGTACACGCGGGCGTCGAGGTTCGTGATCGCACCGCCGATCGTCGTGACCGTCGAGCCGCCCACGATGTACGTCGGGTTGCTGATCGTGCCGTCGGTCTTCACCGTCGAACCGCCGCCGATCACGCTAGCCGTCGATACCGCCACGTTGTACAGCTGCGTGCCGTTCACCGCGTCGAAGCTCGATGCGTTCACGATGCCAGCCGCCACACCCGTCAGCCTGCGTGCGCCCTTCGTGCCCGCGAAGTCGACGATGGAACCGTCCGTCTGCGATGCCACGAGAATGTTCCTGCTCGTTGCATCCTGCGTCACGAGACCAATACCGCCTTCGTTGATCTGTGTTTGCAGGTTCGTGATGTCGGTCGCGTTCGCATAGACGCGGTCGTCGAGGTTCGTGATCGCACCGGCGATGTTCGTGATCGTCTTGCCACCGATGTTGAACGTCGGGTTCGTGATCTTGCCCGTCGAAGGATCGAACGACGAACCGCCGCCGATCGCATCAGCCGTCGATGCCGCCACGTTGTACAGCTGCGTGCCGTTCATCGCGTCGGTGCTCGACGCGTTCACGTCGCCCGCTGCCACCTTGGTGATCTTCGTGCCGGTTGAGCCAGCCAGCGTGATCTGAGTCTTGTCCTGGTCGTCGTAGACGACACCCAGTGCATTACCCGAACCCGCAGCGTTGTTCAGCGCCGTCAAGGCGTCGGCAACGTTGGTGTACGTTCCGCCGCCGAACGTGTACGCCGGTGCCGTGATCTCGCCCGTCGCCGTATTGACCGACGCGCCACCGCCGAGCGCCTTCGCCATCGACGTGCCCTGCGCGTACAACTGCGAACCGTTAATGGCCTCCGTGCTTGACGCGTTCAATGCACCTGCCGTCAGGCCAGTGATCTTCGTGCCGGTCGCGCCCTTCAGCGAGATGACGTCCTTCGTTGAACTGTCGTAATCGACGGCGAGCGGGTCGCCACCCGAAGCGATGCGCGTATCCAGCGACGTCAGCGCGGCGGCCACGTTGACGTATGTGTTGCCCGCCAGTGCGTATGCGGGTGCCACGATTGCGCCTGTCGTCGGGTTGACGGAAGCACCGCCGCCGAGGGCGCTTGCGACGCCTGCGAGCTGCGAAACGTTCACGGCGTCGTTGTTCTGCGTACCGGCGGCGACGTTGATGATCTGGCGTTGACCGCCGGATTTGGTGTTACCCACCGAGAGGACATTGGCACGGCCACCGTCAGCACTGCCGTAGCCGAGCGTAACGCTGTTCGAACCCTGCGCGACGATGTTCGCGCCGATCCCCATCGAGTTGACGCCGCCAATCGTCACATTGTTACCGATCGCAATGCCATTCGTCGCCCCCGCCACGACCGCCGTGGAGTGGTTGCCGATGGCGATTGCGCTGTCTGCCAGCGCCGATGCGTCCGAACCGATGGCAACGGTGTTCACGCCGTCAGTATGGGCCTGCTGACCGATAGCGACTGCTCCAGAACTCAACGCCTGCACGTTGTTGCCGATCGCGACGGAACTGTCAGCCGTCGCAAATGTGTTCAGGCCGATCGCGACCGAGTTCGTACCCGACGCTTCAACTACACTGGCCGAAGTCAGTGGGCCCGACGCGATCAATTGATCCGGCGTCAAGCTCGAAACTGGGGGAGCACCCAGCAATGAACTCGGACCAACCGCCGACTTGAGCAAGCCAGAATGGGTCGTCGTATTCAGATTTGCGATTGCTGCCTGAATGTCCATCGTCATCTGACCGACGGTCACTGCATCGTGGTCGTCGACACCGTCCGCGACGTTGGTAATACGGCGCTGGCTGATCGCATTACCCACCGAGAACGTGTAGGCCTGGTTTGCCACAGAGCCGTAACCGAGTGCCACCGAATTCACAGCCGAGGCGACGGCCGAACGGCCGATGGCTATAGCGCCGTTCTGGCTGGCGTTCGCATTCCCGCCGAATGCAATCGTATCGGCCATGCTCGCTTGCGCAGCAGCTGCATTGCCAAAATCGCCGAACTTGATGTACTTCAGACTCTGGACAATATTGCCCGTGGCACTCGAAATATTCCCGAGCGCATCACCCACGTTCGAATACGTATTGCCATAAACGTTGTACATTGGCTGCGCAATCGAGCCGTCGGCCTTCACCGATGCACCGCCGCCTAATGCCTGCGTCACACCCGAGAGCTGCGACACGTTGACCGCATCGGTGGTCTGGATACCCGCCGCCACGTTCACGATCTGGCGTCGCGAGCCCGCTGAGCCCACCGACACCGTATTCGCGCGATCCGCCACCGAATTCGCACCCAGCGCCACGGATCCGCTCGCAGTCGACAACACCACCGCGCCCGGACCCGCCGCGACGCTGTCAGCGCCATTTGCCGATGCGGCTGCGAGTGAAGAGCTCACGTTGAAGTACTTCATGTTCGCGCCGCCGTTCGCGATGTTGTTGACGGTGTTGCTCAGGTTGTTAACCTTCACGTCCTCCGCCATCAACTGGCTCACGTTCACCGCGTCCGTTGCTGCATAGCCTGCTGCAACGTTCGTGATGCGGCGCTCCTTGCCCTGTGCGCCCACCGACACTTCGCCGAACGCCGTTGCGCCCGACAGCGTCGCGCCGCCCGGTGCAAAGCCAGCCGAGCCCAGCGTCGACGAGTTCGCCAGCGAGTTCGAACCCAATGCCACCGAATTCGCCGTCGATGCCGTCGCCGCGCCGCCGATCGCCACGCTGTCCTTGCCCGATGCCGACGAGTCGCCCAGCGTCGAGTTGGCGTGGAAATACTTGATGCCGTCGCCGGTACCGCCCGTGATATTCGAGAGACGCGCGTCGATGTTCGTGATCGCACCGGCCACGTTGTTATACGCGATGTTACCCGCGGTGTACGTCGGCGCACTGATGTTGCCCGTCGTCGAGTCGTAGCTCGAGCCACCGCCCAGCGCCGCTGCAGTCGCCGTGCCTTCGGCGTTGACCTTCGCGTTTTCCGCCATCAACTGGCTCACGTTCACCGCATCCGTTGCCGCCGAGCCGGCTGCCACGTTAGTGATGCGGCGATTGAAGCTTCCATTGCCCACCGACACTTCGCCCGATGCCGTCGTGCCTGGCAGCGCGCCGCTACCCGGGTTATATGCCGTCGCCGACAGGTTGGCGGTCGTCGTCGAGTTCGAACCCAGCGCAACCGATTCCGCTGCCGTCGCACTCGCGTTGTAGCCAACCGCGATCGCATTGGTGCCTGCTGCCGTCGCTTGCGGGCCCACAGCGATTGCATTGATACCCGATGCAGTCGAGTCGTTCAGCGACGAGTTCGCGTGGAAGTACTTCATCGACACGTTGGTGCCGATATTGTTGACGACGTTGGACAGGTTGCTGAGGTTGCTGCTGACGTTGTTGACCTTTGCATCTTCGGCCATCAACTGGCTGACGTTCACCGCGTCGGTTGCGCTGTAGCCTGCCGCGACATTCGTGATGCGGCGTTCCTTGCCCGATGTGCCAACCGACAGTTCACCGAAGGCCGTTCCAGCCGTCAGCGCTGCGTTATCCGGTGCGAAACCCTTCACGCCCAGCGCGCCCGAGCTTGCCACCGAACCGGAGCCCAACGCTACCGAGTTCGACGTCGACGCGATGGCGCCACCACCGATCGCCACCGACTCGGCGCCAGACGCAGACGAATCTCCCTGCGCCGAATTCGCGTGGAAGTACTTGATGCCTCCGCCGTTCACGACGTTGTTGAAGTTCTGCGTGAGGTTCGTGACGTTGTTGCTGACGTTCGACACCGCGCCGTCGAGCTTCGAAATCGCCGTGCCGACGTCAGTTGCCGTCGTGCCTTGCACGCTATACGTCGGCGCCTTGATCGAGCCGTCCGTGTTCACCGTTGCACCGCCGCCCAAGGCAGCCGTCACACCCGTGAGCTGCGACACGTTCACGGCGTCAGTCTTTTGCGTGCCCGCTGCGACGTTGATGATCTGGCGTTGGCCACCGGATTTGGTGTTGCCCACCGAAAGGACGTTAGAGCGACCACCGTCAGCACTCCCGTAGCCGAGCGTGACGCTGTTCGAACCCGACGCGACGATATTTGCGCCGATCCCCATCGAGTTGACACCGCCAATCGTCACATTGTTACCGATCGCAACGCCGTTCGTGGCCCCCGCCACAACGGCCGTGGAGTTGTTGCCGATGGCGATTGCGTTGTCTGCAAGGGCCGATGCGTCCGAACCGATGGCAACGGTGTTCACGCCGTCAGTATGGGCCTGCTGACCGATAGCAACCGCTCCAGGACTCAATGCCTGCACGTTGTTGCCGATCGCGACGGAACTGTCAGCCGTCGCAAATGTGTTCAGGCCGATTGCGACCGAGTTCGTACCCGACGCCTCAATTTTGCTGGTCGAGGTCAATGGGCCCGACGCGATCAATTGATCCGGAGTCAAGCTCGAAGTCGGGGTAGCACCCAGCAATGAACTCGAACGAACCGCCGACTTGAGCAAGCCGGAATTGGTCGTCGTATTCAGATTTGCGATTGCTGCCTGAATGTCCGTCGTCACCTGACCAACGGTCGCTGCATCGTGGCTATCGATACCGTCCGCGACGTTGGTAATACGGCGCTGGCTGACCGCATTACCCACCGAGAACGTGTTGGCCTGGGTTGCCAGAGAGCCGTAACCGAGTGCCACTGAATTCACAGCCGAAGCGACGGCCGAACGGCCGATGGCTATAGCGCCGTTCTGGCTGGCGTTCGCATTCCCGCCGAGTGCGATCGTATCGATCCCGGACGCCTGCGCTGCCGCCGCAGTGCCGAAATCGCCGAACTTGATGTACTTCAGACTCTGAACAATATTGCTGGTGGCACTCGAAATATTCCCGAGCGCATCACCTACGTTCGAATACGTATTGCCGTAGACGTTATACGTTGGTGGCGCAATCGAACCGTCGGCCTTCATCGATGCGCCGCCGCCTAATGCCTGCGTCACGCCCGAAAGCTGCGACACATTGACCGCATCGGTATTAGCCGTACCCGCCGCCAGGTTCGCAATCTGACGTTGCGCTGTCGACGAACCCACCGACACAGTATTCGCACGATCCGCCACCGAGTTCGCGCCAAGCGCTACCGCGTTGTTTGCGCTCGCCACCGCCGCCGGACCCGCAGCGACGCTGTTGACTCCCGTCACCGTCGAATCCGCCAGCGTCGAGTTCGCATGGAAGTACTTCAGACTGGCGCTAGTCGGGATGTTGTTGACGACGTTGGTCAGGTTGCTCAGGTTGTTGTTGACGAGATTTACCCGTGCGTCTTCAGCCATCAACTGGCTAACGTTGACAGCGTCCGTTGCCGCGTAGCCTGCCGCCACGTTCGTGATGCGGCGCTCCTTGGCCGACGCGCCCACCGACACTTCGCCGAAGGCCGTTGCAGCGGAAAGTGTTGCACCACCCGGCGCAAAGCCTGCCGAGCCCAGCGTCGTCGAGTTCGCCACCGAGTTCGAGCCCAGCGCAACAGAGTTCGCCGTCGTCGCGCTCGCCGACGTGCCCAGCGCGATTCCGTTATTCCCGGCGGCCAGCGCCGATTGCCCCAGCGCAATCGCCGAGGTCCCTGTCGTTTTCGCGACGTAACCAATCGCTACAGAATTCGCCGATGCAGTCGAGTTATAGCCGACGGCTACCGCGTTCGAACTGGCGTTGGTCGAATAGCCGATCGCCGTGGCATCAAAGCTCGACGCGGTTGCGTACCCGCCGACGACCGTATTCGCCCCCCAGATGCCGTCACCATTTGCGTTAGCCTGATAGCCAAGCGCGACACTCGGCATGGCACCCGTTGTATTGCTAGTCAGGAATGCCTGCGCGCCACTACCGATGGCGATATCGCCCGTCGCCCAGCCATTTCCGGCTTTCGCGTTAGCGCCAATTGCCATGCTGCCGGCTTTGTTTGCCAGCGCGCCACCACCGATTGCAACCGAGTCCACGCCCGATGCCACCGAATCCGCCAACGTCGAGTTCGCGTGGAAATACTTGATGCCACCACCATTGGTGATGTTCGTCACCTGGTTGTTGATGTTGCTAATGCTGCCGCCAATGTTATTGACGGTGTTGCTCAGGATCGACACGTTGTTCGAAACGCTGTTCACCTTCGCATCTTCCGACATCAACTGGCTCACGTTCACCGCGTCCGTTGCGCTATAGCCGGCCGCCACGTTGGTGATCCGGCGCTCCGATCCGACGCCGCCGATCGACAGTTCGCCGCTCGCCGTTCCCGCGGACAAAGCAGTGCTGCCTGGGTTGAAGCCAGCGGATCCCAGCGTGGACGAGTTCGCGACGGAGCCCGATCCCAGCGCGACCGCCTTCGGACCCGTCGCGTTCGCACCCGCGCCGAGCGCGACCGAACTATCGCCGGAAGCGCTCGCCATGACGCCCTGTGCAATCGACGAGGCACCCGAGGAGACCGCCGCCACGCCCACTGCAATACTCTCCGAGCCCGACGCCAGAGAATCGGTTTGCGTCGAATTGGCGTGGAAATACTTGGTGCTGCCACTTCCAATCGCGGAATTCAACTGGGACACAGTCACTGCGTCCGAATCGTTGATGCCAGCGGAAAGGCCTGTGAGGCGGGCGTCCGTCGTTAGTTGAACGAGCTTGCCGTTTGCCCCGCCGGAGCGGAAGTTGATCGTTTGGCTGGTGCCGTCGACCCACATTGCGGAGCTTTGCGCTTCTACGATGCCCAAGTCATGGCCGCTTGCCAGGATGTTGTTCGCGTTGGCCCCGCACCCGGTTGCCACCAGGCTTCCCGTAGCGTAGGAGAAACTGGCTTTGGCCTTGCCGTCCGAGCTCGTCACACACACCTGGCTCGCTTGAGCGGACGCCGCGCCCAGAACCCCAACGCCTATGATCCCGCTGGTCGCCACGACAAAGCCGGCGCTCCCTGCCAGGATCGATCGCGCCTTTTTCTTTTTACCCGTCGCATTCTCCTGCGCCGCAACCCACGTTCCCGTCGATTCGTTCCATACTGACCGGTACGTCTTATTCATTCGCATTCCTTATTGTATTAAAGATATTTCCTGAGTCTCCCCGGCAACCATGTGAGATTCGAAGCCGGACCTTGTTACATCGACGGAAAATCCGCCCGGCGCCATCTTTCGACTACGAAAGAGTACGAACCCGCGCCGCGTTCGCGTTCGCGTTCGCGTTCATCGCGCAACAAGTGAGAACAGCGCGATCCGACTGATTGAATTTCCAATCAATTGAGGGCGATCGATTCTCAGGTCATGAACGGTATGGGAGACGGTTAATACCCGGACATAGGAACAATCCCAATAGGAAAGTTCAAAGGAAAATTTCGAAGAACGCCCACAGACGATCCTGCAAATTTCTATGCAAAGTAGGCGTTATCCTTCGCAACTCTTACAAATTCATCTTTAGAATCTGCATTCCTAATCAAATCAGTTCGAGGCCGTTCAACAATGAAATAGCAAAGGAAAAACGACTACTAAAAGACGATCGCGTTGTCTCGGCGGTCAATTGGACCGCACGCAGGCAAGCTTCGGATTGGGATCAAGAAAATCAGGAATGTCGACGCGCGGCCCCGCCGCATGTCTAGCTGAGCAACTCGTGCGGCCTGACGCACTCGCTGCCCCACGCGTCGGCAAGCCGCGCGCAACGCCCTGTTCGCAGCCCGCTGTCACGCTCGAAGTCGACGAACTGGACACGGTCGGCCGCCGCTGGCCGCATGGGCGAGCCGCTGCTGCGGCCATCAGAGAAAATCCATAGACAGCGTTGCTGTGTCGGATGCTTGCGCGCCGCCCGTTCGAGCAACGCAGACGCCGTTTCGATACCCAGCACGAAAGGCGTCCCGCCACCGCCGCCGACCGGCGCGAGCCACCGCTCGTTCCACCAGCGCGGCACAGCCGGGCCGAAACGCACATCCGCCCCAACCCCGCCAAAACACACCAGCGCAACCTCCGACCGCGTCGCGCGCGCCTGATCGAACAGCGCGACGAGCAGCCCTTTGGCAAGCGCCAGCCGTTGGCCGGATAGCATCGAATGGGAACAATCGAGCACGAAGCAATGCAACACGCCGCCGCGTGCCTCTTCATGCACGAAACGCAGATGTTCGCTGCGCAATCGCGCATTGCGCTTTGCCGCGAGCGTGCGCGGCCACGCAATGCGTCTCGCGCCGGACGAACCGCCTCGCGTTGCATCGCCCGCGCCTTGCCGCCATCGAAAACCGCTGCGCATTGCGCGCGCGGCCGCGCTCTTTCGATGGCTCAGCGTTTTTTTGCGTTGAGTGGAATGACGCCCTTCACGCGCGTCATGCCTGTCGGTTCTGGGGGAAGATAACCGTAGTCGGCTTCTGCGGAAGCACTCGTGGTATCGGTTGAAGCATGCTGCGCAGAGGAAGACGACAGTGCAGACGAACCGTCCTGCTGCTGCGCGGCACGCTCATCGTGCCGGCGCCGATGCAGCAGCACTGATTCAGCCACACTGTCGACATGCGCGACCGTCACGGCATCGGCCTGTTCGAGCGCGGCCAGCGCACGCGCCGCGCGCAGCATCACGAGATCGGCGCGCAATCCGTCGACGCCAGCCGCAATGCACAACGCACTGACGTGCGCATGCACTTCATCGTCGAACGACAAACGCAGCAACGCTGCGCGCGCATCGCGAAGCCGCGCGACATACGCATCCTGGTCCGCCGCATGAGACACACGAAATGCAACAGGATCGAGATCGAACGCAAGCCGCGCCTTGACGATTGCCTGACGTATCTGCGGCTCGTAGCAGTTTTCCAGTTCGACCATCAACCCGAACCGGTCCGTCAGTTGCGGACGCAACTCGCCCTCTTCCGGGTTCATCGTGCCGATCAGCACGAAACTCGCATCGTGCGTGTGCGACACGCCGTCGCGCTCGATGGTGTTCACGCCGCTCGCCGCCGCGTCGAGCAGCGCATCGACGAGCCCATCGGGCAACAGGTTCACTTCATCGACATACAGCACGCCGCGATGCGCCTTCGCCAACAATCCCGGCGAAAAGCGCACCGACGCATCGCGCAACGCCGATTCGATATCGAGCGTGCCGATCAGCCGGTCTTCGCTCGCGCCGAGCGGCAACGTCACGAAATGGCCTTCGGGCAACAACTCGGCCAACGCGCGCGCAGCCGTCGATTTCGCCGTCCCGCGTGGTCCGCTGACCAGCACGCCGCCGATGCCGGGATCGACGGCGGCCAGCAACAGTGCCTGTTGCAACGGCGCCTGGCCGATCAACGCAGAAAACGGAAAGGCCGCGCGCCGCGCGCTGGCTTCGCTCATGATCGTGATCCTTCAATGTGCTGTTCGCTGTCCAGCAGATGCTGTTCGACCTGCGCGCGATACTCGCCCGGTTGTTGCCATAGCCCGCGCTGCATCGCTTCGAGCAGCCGCTCGCAGACGCCATGCAGCGCATGCGGATTGTGCTTGCGCATGAACTCGCGCGTATCCGCGTCGTTCAGATACGCATCGGCGACGAGCGCGTATTGATGATCGGCGACCACGCGCGCCGTCGCGTCGTAGCCGTACAGATAATCGACAGTCGCCGCGATTTCCGCCGCGCCTTTGTAGCCGTGACGCTTCACGCCATCCAGCCACTTCGGATTCACCACGCGCGAACGGATCACGCGCGCGATCTCTTCGTGCAGCGTGCGAATGCGCGGCGTGTCAGGGTTGCTGTGATCGGCGTGATACACATGCGGCTGACTGCCCGCGAGATGCCGCACGGCCGCCGTCATGCCGCCTTGAAACTGGTAGTAATCGTTCGAATCGAGCACGTCGTGCTCGCGATTGTCCTGGTTCTGCAACACCACATCCATCGCAGCGAGCCGCGTGCCGAATGCGTGCCGCGCTTCTTCGCCGGCGCTTTTCTGCGTGTACGCATAGCCGCCCCACGACAGATACGCGTCCGCGAGATCGGCATCCGTTTGCCATTGCTGCGTGTCGATCATCTGCTGCAAACCTGCGCCATAGGCACCCGGACGCGCGCTGAACACCCGAAAGCCCGCACGCCTGCGCGCTTCTTCGGGCGCGACGCCGCGCGCGATCCACGCGTCGCGCTCGCGCAGCACGCGCGCGCGGATGGGATTCACATCTTCGGGCTCGTCGAGTTCGGCAACGGCCTGCACGGCTGCATCGAACAGATGCATCACGTTCGCAAACGCATCGCGGAAGAAACCCGACACGCGCAACGTGACATCGATACGCGGTCGATCGAACGCCGCAATCGGCATGATTTCAAAGTCCGTCACGCGATGACTGCCCGGCGCCCACTTCGGCCGTACACCGATCAACGCAAGCGCCTGCGCGATATCGTCGCCGCCGGTGCGCATCGTCGCCGTGCCCCACACGGAGAGGCCAATCGCGCGCGGATAGTCGCCGTGCTCCTGCAAGTGCCGCTCGATCAGTGTCTGTGCGGACTTGAGCCCCAGCGACCACGCCGCTTGCGTCGGAATGGCGCGGGTATCGACGGAATAGAAGTTGCGGCCCGTAGGCAGCACGTCGGGACGTCCGCGCGACGGCGAGCCGCTCGGGCCGGGCGGCACGAAGCGTCCTTCGAGTCCGCGCTTCAGGTGCATCAGTTCGTGCGGGCCGCATGCGTCAAGACGCGGCAGAATATCGTCGCGCAATCGTTCGAGCACGCGCGCCGCTTGCGGCAGTTCATCTATGGTTGAGAACGCGCCTGGCGACATCCCGCACATATCATCGAGCAAGGACGCCGCGAGCAGTTCGAGCCTTTCGCGCGTATCGCCGTTATGACGCCACGGCGCGTCGCTGACGTGTTGCAACAGAGCAGGACGCGGGCCGTTCCACTCCGCCGACCAATCCGCCGACAACGGATCGAACAGATGATCCACACCGAGATCGCGCGCCAGCGCATCGATAATGCCCGCCTTTGCGTCCCGTCCATCGCCTACTGGAAAGCGCCCAAGCGCGAGCAACGTGTCGCGCCGTTGTATGCCGTCAGGCGATTGCCCGAACGTATGCAAGCCGTCACGAATCTGCGCTTCCTTCAGCTCGCACAGCCATGCATCGACGCTCGTCAGTAACGAGTCTTCCGCATCGCTATCAACAGGTGCTTCGAGACTCAGCTCTTCATGCAGCCGATGCTTGACGATCGTATCGAGAATGGTCCGGCGCAACAGCTTCGCGCGGCGCGGATCGACCATCAACGCGTCGTAGTATTCGTCGACCTGGCGTTCGAGGTCCTGCAAAGGTCCGTAGTTTTCCGCGCGCGTGAGCGGTGGCATCAGATGATCGATGATCACAGCCTGCGCGCGCCGCTTCGCCTGACTCCCCTCGCCCGGATCGTTGACGATGAACGGGTACAGATGTGGCAGCGGCCCGAGTATCGCATCGGGCCAGCAGGCATCGCTCAACGCGACGCTCTTGCCCGGCAGCCATTCGAGATTGCCGTGCTTGCCGACATGCACGACGGCATCGATATTGAACTGATGACGCAGCCAGAAATAGAACGCGAGATATGCATGCGGCGGCACGAGTTCGGCATCGTGATAGCTCGCATAATCGTTCTGTTCGCGCGAACGCGGCGGCTGAATACCGATGAACGCATGTCCGCATCGCCAGCCCGCGATCATGAAGCGCCCGCGCCGCAAAGTAGGATCTTGCTCGGGCGGGCCCCACTTCGCATTCAAAGCGTCGCGCATCGACTGCGGCAGACGCGCGAAGTGCGTCATGTAATCACTCAACGCAAGGCTTTGCAAAGCGGGCCGCAGATCACGAACGACGGGATCGTTGGTCACGCCTTGCGTCAAGGCATCCATCAACGCATCGCCGTTCGAAGGCACGTCGTCGATGCGATAGCCTTCGTCGCGCAGCATCGTCAGAATGTTCACCACGGACGCAGGCGTATCGAGTCCCACGCCGTTGCCGATGCGCCCTTCGCTCATCGGATAGTTCGCGAGGATCAGCGCGAGCTTCTTGTCCGCATTCTCTTTGATCCGCAACCTGCACCAGCGCTCGCTCAACTCCGCGATAAACCCAACGCGTTCCTGATCCGGCTGATAGCGGACCACGTCCACTTCCGTATGCGGGCAGCGATACGCAAGCCCCTTGAAACTGATCGCGCGCGTGATGATGCGGCCATCCACTTCGGGCAGCGCGACGTGCATCGCGATGTCGCGCGAATTGAGGCCGTGGTTGTCGTTCACCCAGTCTTCGCGATTGCCGCCGCTCAGGATCACCTGCATCACGGGCGCGTCGCCCGCTAGCGCGAGCGGTTCGGGATCATCGATGGCGGAAGCCGCGAATGCCGTCGTGTTCAGCACGAGCGCGATGCGATGCTGTGCGGCGAGTTGCTGCACGACATCGCGGCTAATCGCGTCTTTCAACGACGTGATCGCAACGGGCAGCGGATTCATTCCGCGCGCTTCGAGCGCGTCGATCAACGCATCGAATACGGCCGTGTTGGCCGCCTGCAAATGGGCCTTGTAGAACAGGATCGCGACGACGGACGCATCGGGCTTCCAGCGCGCCTGCCAGTCGTCGATGGTCGCCATGTCGCGCGCGGGGTGATACAGCGCAGCGGCAGGCAGCGGGCTCGGCGGCGCCGGCTCCTTGCCCCAGCCGAACCCGCGCCACGCAATGCAGCGCATGAACGACTCGGCGTTGTGCGCGCCGCCCTCGCGCAGATAACGCCACAACTGATGGCACAGGTCTGCGTCGGCCGTGCTCCGCGCGAGCAGATTCGGGTCTTCCTGCAAGTCGCCGGAAAACATCGCCAGCGTCTGCTGCTTGCGCTGCGCCAGCGCCACGACCTGTTCGATCCCGTACGGCCAGTACGCCTCGCCGCCCAGATGATCGACGACGACCACGCGCGCATGCTGCAACACATCGTCGAGATAGAAGTCCACGGAAGCCGGCTGCCGCAGATACGTGACATTCGCGAGCCGCACGCTCGGAAAACCGTCGCCCAGACGCGGCACGACGCTCGCGAGCAGCGACAGCGTCGTGTCGGCGGAACTGAGGATCACGATATCGGCGGGCTTCTGGTCGATACGGATCACGCCCTTCGTATCGTCGACGAAGCCGCCGGGGACGGT
Source organism: Paraburkholderia sp. PGU19 (assembly GCF_013426915.1). GTDB lineage: Bacteria > Pseudomonadota > Gammaproteobacteria > Burkholderiales > Burkholderiaceae > Paraburkholderia. Next base: position 584,898 of record NZ_AP023180.1, on the reverse strand, counting down.
GCGCAGCAGATGCATCGCGGAGCCTTAGACCTGTTGTTCCTGAGCGCTCAGCGCTTCGTCGAGCGCGCGTTGCAGCACGGGCTGATCGAGGTCTTCGCCGATCAGCACGAAGCGGCTCAGCGACGATGCATCGAGTTCGCCCGCCTGCCAGCGCCGGTCGAAATAGCTGTCGAAGCGCCTGCCCACGCCTTGAATCACCAGACGCATCGGCGCGCCCTGCAACGCGGCAAAGCCTTTCACACGGTAGATGGTGTGGCCTTCGACGACCCGCTGCAACGCCGCGATCATCGCCTCGCGCGACGGGGCGCGCGCCGAGACGACGACCGAGTCGAATTCATCGTGATGATGATCGGCATGTTCGGGATCATCCGCCGAGCCGTGATGGTCGTGACGCAGATGAATCGTTTCTTCCGAAGCGGATTCGAGCCCGAGCAGCGCATGCAGATCAAGCTGCCCCATGTGCGCGCGCACCATCTTGACCTGCGGCGGAATCTCTTCGCGAATGACGGCTTCGACGCTCGTCTGCTGCGCTTCGTCGAGCAGATCGGTCTTGTTGAGGATCACGAGATCGGCGGCCGACAACTGGTCTTCGAACAGTTCATGCAGCGGCGATTCGTGATCGAGATTCGGATCGGCCTTGCGCAACTGATCGACGGCAACGGGGTCTTCGGCGAACTGACCGCTCGCGACGGCTGGGCCGTCGACCACCGTCACGACGGCATCGACGGTGAAGCTGTTCTTGATCGACGGCCAGTTGAACGCCTGCACGAGCGGCTTCGGCAGCGCAAGACCCGATGTTTCGATCAGTACGTGATCGATCTGCGCGCGCCGCTCCACGAGTTGCTCCATCACGGGGAAGAACTCTTCCTGCACGGTGCAGCACAGACAGCCGTTGGCAAGCTCGTAAAGCTGACCTTCCGTCTCGTTGCCGTTTTCATCGCAACCGATGCCGCAGCCCTTGAGAATCTCGCCGTCGATGCCAAGCTCGCCGAACTCATTGACGATCACCGCGATGCGCAAACCGCCCGCGTGCTGAAGAATGTGACGCATCAACGTCGTTTTGCCGCTGCCGAGAAAACCCGTGACGATCGTCACCGGAATCTTGCGCATCTGTGTCTGCATGGTGGCTCCGTAGCTCGAAATGCGTTCGAGTGACCTCGAAGTCGCGCGCCGTCCGTACGGCAAGCGATGCAAGGTCATAAGTGATACACGGGGACGAAAACGGCGCCGCATGGGCGTCGCAGCCCGATCGATCCGGGCGCGAAACCGCGCTGCGACGCATGAGGAATCGTGAACGCAGTGCCGCATCCCCGCTGCATGGCGTCGTTTTCTCGGGCCGGTATCCGGGCTGATGAAAGCGCCGCCTCTCCTTCCCGCGCGAGCGTTTTCGCGCAGTGGATTGTCTGCATGGGCCGCTATTGGACGCACATGCAGCGAGGCCGGCTCTGCATCGTCTGCGCGATGCCTTCACCTACCGTTGCGGGGAGCAGCATAGTTTGGCCGGCGCCTGTGCGCGCAGCCTGCTATTTCCCGTTTAACTGCGCACGCAGAGAGCGCGCGCGAGCACCAGAGTGCGTGCGAGTTTAGGCCCGCCAGCAGGTAGCGTCAAGGAGAGACGGCGGCATGAGGCGTGCCTCAGGCCGCCGTTCGGTTGCGTGGGGTTCGCAAAAGGAGAAATCCACCGGCTGCCGCCCTGCGTCAGCCGGTGGACATGCGCAACTCAGTGCAGAGCGTCAGTGCGCAGTGCCTTGCGGCGTGACTTCGATAGCCGTCGCCGAGACGAAAACCGCGTGGATCGTGTCGCCGACGTGCAGGTCCTTCAGGTCGAAATCCGGCGTGACCCTGATGATCTGCGTCTCGTAGACGCCGCGCAACGTGAGCAGGCGTTTGGCGGGATCGATCTTCTGCACGGTGGACAGCGTTTCGACCTGATGCACCGAATCCCGGCCGTCCGGACCTTTCAGGGTCACCTGAGCATCGACACGCTCACGGATGCCCTTGCCGGCGGGGTCCACCTTTTCTGCCTGGACGAGCAGTGCGTTCTTATACAGCACATCGACCTTGTCGCCCACGCGCAGCTTGTCGAACCCGGCCATCTTTCCGTCCACCTGCATCGTGACTTCGAGGCCGTCTTCGCCCTTCAGCGTGACCGTGCGAGCACCGGCGTCGATCGCGATGATGCGCGCTTTCAGGTGGATGGGCGGCGCAGCTTCCACGAGGTTATCCGCAGACTTTACGAGCGAGTCCGCTGCCTGCACCGAGGTCGCCGCCAGCGCGGCTGCCAGCATGACCGACACGATCGTTGCCAATTTCATTTTAATGTTCTCCCTAAAGGTTAATCTGCCAGTTCATGAGCAGACGCAGTCGAAAAGGCGGTGACCCGCACCACCCATTCAAATTGAGGTGAAATTTTGTTAGTTATCCGATATTTAACACCGGAAAAAACCGACGTCTCACGCCCGGCCACTATAAATGACCACCCTTGGGCTTTACCACCAATACTGCTTGAAAACAGTTTTCGAGTTTGTCGAAACACGGCGGGAACCGCGATCGGGCGGGCACGCCGGAAAGCCCGCGCCGCCCGCCCGCAGGAGCCGGTGTGCTATCGTATTGGCGCATCTGGTGCCCCGCCGGCTCGACGGCTGGCGGGGTTAAACGGGAAACAGGGAAGCGCCTTCACATCGCGGCCGCAACACGCGCGGACCACGCGAATCATGAAAGCGCCAGGCCTGTGCTGTCCCCGCAACGGTCACGCGGCGAGCGGAATGAAGCATGTTTCGCGCAGTGCGTTCAAGGCCACTGCCTGCAATCCGCAGGTGGGAAGGCGAACGCGATGAGCCGTCAGCCCGGATACCGGCCAGATGCAAGGGGGCGAGAACCTGATCGCCATTCGCTGGAACCGCGGGAAACGGATACCAGCGCCCACGCGCGGCACCGGCTCGAGCAGCCGTCGCGCGTCACACGCAACATCGCATGACCTGTCACACACAAGCGCCCGCCCGTGCAGCGGCGCTCTCCTTGCCATGAGCCGCGCCTGGCTGATCGGCGCCGGCCCCGGCGACGTCGAACTGCTGACGCTCAAAGCCACGCGCACGCTCGCGCTGGCCGACGTCGTGCTGGTCGACGATCTCGTCAATCCCGAGGTCCTGCAATTCGCCCGCGACGACGCGCAGATCGTCCACGTCGGCAAACGGGGCGGCCAGCAATCCACGCCGCAACCCGAAATCGTCGCGATGATGCTCGATCATCTGCGCGCGGGCCGCAGCGTCGCTCGGCTCAAAGGCGGCGACCCGTTCGTGTTCGGCCGCGGCGGCGAAGAGCAACAGGCGCTGCAGGCCGCGGGCATTCACGTCGAAATCATCAGCGGAATCACGGCGGGCATCGCCGCGCCCGCTGCGATCGGCATTCCCGTCACGCATCGCGATCATGCTCAGGGCGTCATCTTCGTCACCGGCCACGGCGCGGGCGAGCACGAAGCGGACTGGCGCGCGCTCGCCGCGACGCACATGACGCTCGTCATCTACATGGGCATGCGGCGGCTCAGCGACATCGTCGACGCGCTGCTGCGCGCCGACATGCCACCCGACACCCCTTGCGCCGCGATCGAATCGGCGACGCGCCCCGAGCAACGCCATGTCCGCGCGACGTTGAGCGAGTTCGTGCAGCGCGTCGCGGAAGAGAAGCTCGGTTCGCCGTCGATCGTCGTGATCGGCGGCGTCGCGTCGCTGGCAGCGCCCGTCGATGCAATGCTCGGGCCATGACGGCGCTGATCGCGGGCATCGGTTGCCGGCGCGGCGTATCGGCCGAACAGATCGACGCCGCCGTGCGCAACGCGCTCGGCGGCACACTGCCGTTTTCGGCACTGATCGCGGTTGCATCGATCGATATGAAAGCCGATGAGCCGGGACTCGTCGCATTCTGCGCACGGCACGCGCTGCCGCTGCGAACCTTCACGCGCGCAGCGATCGCCGCACTCGATACACCCGTCGACGCCTCGCCGCACGTGCGCGCACATCTTGGCATCGACGGCGTATGCGAACCGTGCGCACTGCTCGCCGCGCCAGGCGGCGAACTGCTCGTGCGCAAACAGGCGCGAGACGGCGTGACCGTCGCCATCGCGTGCGCTGCCGCACACCCTCATTCCACCGACACAACCAGAATCAAGGAACATCGATGAAGACCGATCCCGAATCGCATGCACGCATGACGCAGCGCCGCCGCGAAGGCCACGAGAAAAAGCAGGCGCAGGCCAACGTCGAGAAAGGGCTGCTGATCGTCAATACGGGCACGGGCAAGGGCAAGTCGACGGCGGCGTTCGGCATGGCCGTGCGCGTGCTCGGCCACGGCATGAAGCTCGGCGTCGTGCAGTTCATCAAGGGCGCGCTGCATACGTCCGAGCGCGATTTTCTCGGCGCGCAGGCGAATTGCGATTTCGTCACGATGGGCGACGGCTACACCTGGAACACGCAGGACCGCGAGGCCGACATGGCGACGGCGCGCAAGGGCTGGAACGAGGCACGCCGCATGATCGAAAGCGGCGAATACCAGATGGTGATTCTCGACGAGTTGAATACCGTGCTGAAGTACGAATATCTTCCGCTCGAAGAAGTGCTCGAAGTCGTGAACGCGCGGCCGGAAATGCTGCATGTGGTCATCACGGGCCGCCACGCGCCCGACGCGCTGATCGACGCCGCCGATCTCGTCACCGAGATGCGCCTCGTCAAGCATCCGTACCGCGAGCAGCATGTGAAAGCGCAGCGCGGCGTGGAGTTCTGAACGATGCCCGCGTGCCCCGCTCTCTTCATCAGCGCGCCGGCGTCGGGCCAGGGCAAGACGACGGTGACGGCTGCGCTCGCGCGGCATCATCGGCGGATGGGGCGTGAGGTGCGCGTGTTCAAGACGGGCCCGGATTTTCTGGACCCAATGATCCTCGCGCGCGCGAGCGGCGCGCCCGTTTTGTCGCTCGACCTGTGGATGGTCGGCGAACGCGCGTGCCGTGCGTTGCTCGCGCAGGCCGCGCGCGAAGCGGATCTGATTCTGATCGAAGGCGTGATGGGCCTGTTCGACGGCACGCCGAGCAGCGCCGACCTCGCCGCGAAGTTCAACGTGCCCGTTGCCGCCGTGATTTCTGCGAAGGCGATGGCGCAGACCTTCGGCGCGATCGCCTTCGGCCTCGCGCGCTTTCGCGACGACGTGCCGTTTCATGGCGTGTTCGCAAACCGCGTGGGCTCGGCGCGTCACGCGCAGATGCTCGAAGAAGCGTTGCCGCCCGATCTGCGCATGCTCGGCCATCTGTCGAGCACCGATGCAATCGAATTGCCCGATCGTCATCTCGGTCTGTTGCAAGCCGCGGAAATCGACGATCTCGATGCGCGGCTCGATCGCGCGGCGGATGCGCTTGCGTCGACTGCGCTCGCGCAGTTGCCGCCTGCCGTCACGTTCGAAGACGACGCCGACACAGCGCCCTTGCCGCGCCTGCTCGACGGCATGCACATCGCGATTGCGCGCGACGCCGCGTTCTCGTTCATCTATCCGGCGAACGTGCACCTGCTCGAAGCGCTCGGCGCGCGTCTCACGTATTTCTCGCCGCTCGCGGATGACCCCGTGCCCGACGATGCAAACGCGCTCTATCTGCCGGGCGGCTATCCCGAGCTGCACGCGAGCGCGCTTGCGGCCAATGCGCGCGCGGCGGCATCGATCCGCGCGCATGCGCAAGCGGGCAAAACCATCGTCGCGGAATGCGGCGGCATGCTTTACCTGCTCGACAGCGTCACCGACACGCAAGGCATCACTACGCCGATGCTCGGCCTGCTGCCAGGCAGCGCGGCCATGCAGACGCGCTTCACCGCGCTCGGCATGCAGCAGATGGACGACGGCGTGCACGGCATGCTGACGGGCCACACGTTCCACTATTCGCGCGTGAGCACGCCGCTCGCCCCTGTCGGTCATGCGACGCGCGCCCAGTCCGACGCACCCGGCGAAGCGATCTATCGCCGGGGTTCGATCGTCGCCACTTACATGCACGGCTACTGGCCGTCCAACCCAGCCTTCGCGGCTGCACTCTTCCATGGCCGAGCCTTTTGACGACGCCGAGCGCGCCGCCGTCTACCGCGCGATCTACGAACGGCGCGACATGCGCCACTTCGTGCCCGCGCCCGTCGATCCCGCCGTGCTCGCGCGTCTCATCGACGCCGCGCATCACGCGCCGAGCGTCGGCTATATGCAGCCGTGGCGAATCGGGCGCATCACCGATCCCGCGCTGCGCGCGCAACTGCATGCCGCCGTCGACCGCGAAAGGCTGCTGACGGCGGACGCGCTCGGCAAGCGGCGCGACGAATTCATGAAGCTCAAGGTGGAAGGCATGCTCGAATGCGGCGAGCTGCTGGTGATGGCGCTGATGGACGGCCGCGAGAAACACGTCTTCGGACGGCGCACGCTGCCGGAGATGGACCTCGCGTCGGTTGCATGCGCGATCCAGAACATGTGGCTCGCCGCGCGCGCGGAAGGTCTCGGCATGGGCTGGGTGTCGCTGTTCGACGCCGACGAAGTGCGCGCGATGCTCGGCATGCCGCCGGGCGCCCGGCCCGTCGCGCTGCTGTGCCTTGGGCATGTGGAGCGTTTCTATTCCGAGCCGATGCTTGAGTCCGAAGGCTGGGCGACGCGCAAACCGCTCAGCGCATGCGTGTTTGAAAACACGTGGCCCGACGAACTGTCCGCGTGCAAGGAAGCGCAACCGGAAGGCGGCGCAAGTCAGACGGTCTAGCGCGCGTTCAAAGCCGTTTTAAACGGCAGTTTCGAGGCCTCTCAGGCCTCGCCCTTCTCGATCCGTTCCAGCCGGTAGCCATAGCCGTAAATTGGCATCAGACGATAACCGTTCTCGGGCCGCAGACCGAGCTTCGAGCGCAGCATCGACACGTGCGTGTCCATCGTGCGCGACGGAATCGCGGCAGCCTGTTTCCAGATCGCATCGAGGATATGCGAGCGCGACAGCGGCCGGCTCAGATGCTTGAACAACAACAGCGCGAGTTCGAACTCCTTGTGCGTCAGCGTGACGGCATTGCCGCGCACATGCACGCGCTTCGCGCCCGGCTCGAATTCATATTCGCCGAACACTTCCTTCTCTGCGACAGGCTCGCGATGAAACGCGCCACGCAACAGACCGCCGACCCGCGCCAGCAGCGCCGCTGCGCTCACCGGCTTGACGAGATGATCGTCAGCGTCGATCTCGCGATGCGCGGCATCGCTGGCGCGGGTCATGAACAGCACGGGCAAACGCTCCGTGAGATTCTGACGGATCCAGTGCAGCACTTCATCACCCGACAACCCCGGCGTATGGCGATCCAGCACGAGCAGATCGAATGGCTGACTGCGCAACTGTCCGACGAGTGCCCGGCCGTCATCGAATGCATGACATGTGTGTCCCGCCGCCGACAAGGTCCTGCACACGAAGTCGGCCTGCGCCTGAGTCTCCTCCAGAACTGCAATTCTCATAAAACCCCGCAACGCTAATTCGTTGTTTCCGTCCGACCGGGTAATCCTCGATGAAGGGATGACGACTCGCGAATATGAAATTTCAAATCCACATACGCCTTGTTCTTCAAGCCTTACACCGAATGCCAGCAAATTGCTTCAGATTGCCAGACAACGCCTCGATAGCCCGATATTGCTTTAATGCCTGCGCGCCTCATTGCGACAATGGAACAGCCACAATTAAACAGGCGCACAATCCACTTCTTTTGACCGCGCAGTACAAGCGGAATTTTTTCTTGCGTTTTGCTGCCCGCATCGCCCGCCGGGCGGGATAGCGCGCCACGCTGCAAGAGCATGACGCGATGCGCCTGCGGGACGTGCCCGGCACTTCTTTTTGCGGCTGGAAATGACTGGCGTACGACTGAAAGCTGATCGACAGATGATGCTGCCGGGACACGCTGACGCTACATCACAAACACCCGTTTTGTGTGTCTTATTCCACACATTGGAATAAAAGTTCGTGCCAGTATTCGTGCGATTTAACAATTCGAGCGTCGCCGCTGACGCATTCGATTTAAATCGGGGTGAAGATTATTAGAACGAATTGAATCAGTCAATTAATCTTGCCATTTTTATGTGGCAACGCAGTCATTTCGTTAAATCGGTCCGATGATACCGATAACGGACTTATCGGTGCCATATGCGCTATCCGTCGTCAAAGGCACTGCACTCAATTCGGTTAGCGGCCTTTGCCGCACTGCACTTTAGGGTTGCGAGCAGGCTTGCGAGGGCCACACTTCAGACGAAGCGGCCTTGCATCGTCCCGCATCCATCAATGGCGGGGGACGCAAGTCGTTCATGCGCGATTAGACGACTTCCTCATTTGTATCGTCCGAAGCGGGCGACGCGCAGATCACGTCGACGCCAGCGCCCGCCAGCACCCTGGACAGTCCCGCTGCGGGCGCCGCATCCGTGACCAGCGTGTCGAGGCCATCCGCGCCGAATACATGCACCAGCGCGCTATGGCCGAACTTCGTGTGATCGGCGGCGACGATGCGGCGCTCAGCTTGCGAGAACGCCGCGCGTGCAAGCGCGGCGTCGGTGGGCTGGGCGTCCATGAAGCGCCCTTTCGCGTCGATGGCCGTCACCGACACGATCGCGTGTCGCACATGGAATTGCCTGAAGAACGCGAGGGCGCTTTCGCCGACTGCGGACGCATCGTCCGCGCGCAACTCGCCGCCCGCCATCAGCACGCGGTTGTCGTTGCGCGGTGCAAGCAGCCGCGCGACCTCGGCCGAATTGGTCACGACCGTGAGGCGTGCGTGCGACTCGAGCGCCTGCGCGATGTGGACGCAAGTCGTGCCACCGTCGAGCATCAGCGAATCGCCGTCGCGGATCAGTTGCACAACGCGCGCTGCGATCGCGCGCTTGGCGTCGCGCTGTTCGACCATGCGGCGCCTGAACGGCGGCTCGTCCCGTTGCGCAGGCAGCATGATGCCGCCATGCACCTTGACGAGCAGTCCTTCGGCCACGAGCGGCTTGAGATCGCGGCGGATCGTTTCGTCGGATACCGCGAAGGTGTTGGCCAGATCGGTGATCGTGCAGGTCTGCTGCGCGCGGACGAGCCGCAGGATCTCGTTCTGTCGGTGAGTGGCGAACATCGTTGGCGGGGTCTGGAAATTGGCGCCAGTCTAGCAAACCTGCCCGCCCGGCTCCAATACGAATCCATGCAATTCCACATTCATCCTCACCGCCCGCCACCGCGTAGTTGTCGGGCAACGTTGCATTTCGAGGATTTTTGCGGCAAAGTACGCAGCAATGCATTCCCACAGATTTCCACTCATTTCCACACTCTTGCGCGAGCCTCCCCTCATGTCAACCCATCTTCCGACGCAGGCGCGCGTCGTCATCATCGGCGGCGGCATCATTGGATGCTCGGTCGCGTATCACCTCACGAAGCTCGGATGGACGGATGTCGTGCTGCTCGAACAGGGCCAGTTGTCGTGCGGCACGACATGGCACGCGGCCGGTCTCGTCGGCCAGTTGCGCGCGCAGGAGAGCATGACGAAGCTGATCCGCTACTCGACAGCGCTCTACGCCGAACTCGAAACCGACACGGGTCTCGCGACGGGCTGGAAGCAATGCGGCTCGCTGTCCGTCGCGCGCACGGCCGAACGCATGACCCAACTCAAACGCACGGCGGCCGTCGCGCGCGCCTATGGCGTGATCTGCGAGGTGATCGGCCCGAAGGAAGCCGGCGAACTATGGCCGCCCATGCGCACCGACGACCTGCACGGCGCAGTCTGGCTGCCCGGCGACGGCAAGGCGAACCCGACCGATCTGACGCAGGCGCTCGCGCGAGGCGCCCGTCAGCGTGGCGCGCGCATCGCCGAGAACACGCGTGTTACTGCGATCCATACGCGGCCTGCATCGAAGGGCCGCGAAGCGAGCGGCATCGCATGGCGCGACAAGGAAGGCAACGAAGGCACGATCACGGCGGAAATCGTCGTCAATTGCGCGGGGCAATGGGCAAAGAGCGTCGGCCGTCTATGTGGCGTCACGGTGCCGCTGCATTCGGCCGAGCACTACTACATCGTCACGGAGCGCATTGCAGGCGTGCATCCCGATCTGCCCGTGATGCGCGACCCTGACGGCTACATCTATTTCAAGGAAGAAGTGGGTGGGCTCGTGATGGGTGGCTTCGAACCGGACGCGAAACCGTGGGGCATGAACGGCATCCCCGAGAACTTCGAGTTCCAGCTACTGCCCGACGACTGGGATCAATTCCAGATCCTGATGGAGAACGCGCTGCAACGCGTGCCTGCGCTAGAAACGGCACAGGTGCGCCAGTTCTACAACGGCCCGAATCGTTCACGCCCGACAACAACTTCATGCTGGGCGAAGCGCCCGAGTTGCGCAACTTCTATGTCGGCGCGGGCTTCAACTCGATGGGCATTGCGTCGGCGGGTGGCGCGGGCATGGCGCTCGCCGAGTGGATCGTCGCGGGCGAGCCGACGATGGACCTGTGGCCTGTGGACATTCGCCGCTTCGCGCGCTTCAACGGCAACGACACCTGGCTGCACGACCGCGTGAAGGAAACGCTCGGCCTGCACTACGCGATGCCCTGGCCGAACCGCGAACTCGATAGCGCGCGGCCGTTTCGCCGCTCGCCGCTCTATGCGCTGCTGCGCGACGAAGGCGCGTGTTTCGGCAGCAAGATGGGTTGGGAGCGTCCGAACTTCTTCGCGCCTTCGTTAGAAGAGGCACGCATCGACTATGCGTTCGGCCAGCAGAACTGGCTGCCGTGGAGCGGCGAAGAACATCGCGCGTGCCGCGAAGGCGTCGCGCTGTTCGATATGACGTCGTTCTCCAAATTTCTCATCAAGGGACGCGACTCGGAAGCCGTGTTGCAACGGATCGTCGCGAACGATGTCGCGGTGCCCGTTGGCACGGCCGTCTATACCGGCATGCTCAACGAGCGCGGCGGCTACGAGTCGGACTTCACGCTCACGCGTCTCGCCGACGATCAATACCTGCTCGTCACGGGGTCCGCGCAGACCACGCGCGATTTCGACACGCTCGACAAGCGCATTCCACACGATAGCCGTTGCATGCTCGTCGACGTGACGAGCCAGTACGCGGTGCTCGCGGTGATGGGGCCGCGTGCGCGCGATCTGCTCATGAGCGTGTCGAAGGCCGACTGGAGCAACGAAGGCTTTGCGTTCGCACAGAGCCGCGAAGTGGATATCGGCTATGCAACCGTGCGCGCGACGCGCATCTCGTATGTCGGCGAACTGGGCTGGGAACTGTATGTGCCCGTCGAGTTCGCGGTCGGCGTCTACGAAACGTTGCATGCAGCAGGGAAGCGTTTCGGCCTTAAAAACGCGGGGTATTACGCGCTCGAATCGCTGCGGATCGAGAAAGGCTATCGCGCGTGGGGACGCGAGTTGTCGCCGGATACCCATCCGTTCGAAGCGGGCCTCGCGTTCGCCTGCAAGCTCGACAAGGACATGCCGTTCATCGGCCGCGATTCGCTCGTGAGGCTACGCGATGAGCCGCTGCAACGACGCCTCGTCGTCTTCACCGCCGATGGCGCGAGCGATCGCATGCTATGGGGCGGCGAAGCAATCCTGCGCGATGGCAAGGCAGTCGGCTTCGTGAGCTCGGCGGCGTTCGGGCATACGCTCGGCTGTCCCGTCGCGATGGGCTATGTGAAACGCGACGACGGCACCCCGCTCGACCAGGCCTGGCTCACGGGTGGCCGCTATCAGATCGACGTCGCCGGCGATCTGCTGCCCGCGACGCTGCATCTGAAAGCGCCCTACGATCCCGCTTCCGCCAGGATCAAAAGCTGACGCGCACGCTAGCGCGTAACGATCAACCGCAGCGCATCGTTGCGCGCGATATCGCGCGGTGTCACGCCGAGCAGCCGCTTCATCCAGTGCGCCATGTGGCTCTGATGAGCGAAGCCGACTTCGAGCGCGACCTGGCTCGCGCTCAACTGCCCCTGCAGCAACAGCACCTTTGCACGCTCGACACGCCGCTGCACCACATGCCGATGCACGGGCACGCCCATCGTCTCGCGAAACAGCACCTTGAAATGCGGCACGCTCAACTCGACGAGCGCGGCCAGTTCGCTCAGTGTCAGGCGTTCGTCGAGATGCGCCTCGATATAGTCGATCACGCGCGCCGCCGCGCGCGGCGACAGCGTGCGTTTCTTGTCGTCGTATGAAATCGACGCACCCGCGAGCCGTACGATCATCGCGGTGCACAGGCTTTCGGCGTAGAGCGGATCGGATGCGTCCTCGGCTTCGAGTTCCGCGCGCATCGCCCACGCCAGATGCTGGAAGCGCGCGTCGCGCAACTGGAACTGCGGGCGGATCTGCGCATCGGTGGCGCGCAGGCCGAGCTGATCGAAGGTATTGCGCACGAAATCTTCGGCGAACCAGATGCGCAGGATCGTGCAGTTGTCATCGTCGGACCATTCGCCGTCAAGGCCCGCCGGAATCACGTCGGCGTCGCCGTGCGCCTGGATGCGCGACGCACGCTGCCCGTTACATCGGCAGACCGCTCGCACGGGCGCGCCGACATGCACGCCGACACGATGTTGCGCGATCGCCGGAATGCGATGCGCGCCCGCCGGGACGCCGAGCATTTCCGCGCCAAAACCCGACCAGCCGAGCGACGCGCTCGACAGCAGGCTCTCGCGCCCGCCCGAGTGCGGCACCAACGCAGGGTGGACTGCATTCATCGCTTGCACCTCGTTCCGTCCTCTGATTGCCGCATTGTGCTGCGTTTTGCGCTTGCGTGCTGGCCGTTGTACCGGGCACGGCTGCCCGCGCAGATCGTCATCCGGATCTGCTGCCCGACATCCTTCCATGCGCGATTCCGGACGCGCCGCCGCGTACGCTTGTCTCCCATGAAACCAGTGGAGATAGACGATGTATGTGATTTTTGGCTCAACGGGCAAGGTAGGACGTTCGGCAGCGGCGGCGCTCAGACATGACGGGCACGCCGTGCGCGCCGTCGTGCGAAGCCCGGCGCAAGGCGAAATGCTGGCGCGCATCGGCTGCGAAATCGTCACCGGCGATCTCGACGACGAAGCATCGATTCACCGCGCGCTCGACGGCGCGCAGGCCGTGCAGATGCTGTGCCCGTTGCCGCATCGCGACCCCGACCCCGCAAGCGCGATGCGTCGCATGATCGATACGGCCGCGCGTGCGCTGCGCGCGCATCCGCATCTGCATGTCGTCGCGCTGTCCGACTATGGCGCAGAACTGGATGCCGACACGGGCATCACGATGCTGTTTCATCACCTCGAAGCGGCGTTCAGAGAGGTTGCGCCGCGTCTCACGCTGCTACGCTCGGCGGAACACGTGCAGAACTGGGCGCGCGTGGTGCCTGTCGCGCTCGCAACGGGCCGGCTGCCGAGTCTGCATCATCCTCTCGACAGGTCGTTTCCGACGGTGTCCGCGCATGACGTTGGCAACGTTGCCGCGCGCTTGCTGAGTGAGGGGTTGGATGACAAGGGAGTACGAATCGTGAGCGTGGAAGGTCCGCGCCGCTACGACGCAAACGATGTGGCACGCGCGCTCGGCGACGCAAGCGGACGCGATATCGTCGCGCATGCGCTGCCGCGCGACGAATGGACGGCGACAATGCTACGCGCCGGCCTCAACGCGAATCACGCGAAGCTGATCGTCGACCTGTACGACGCGCAGAACACGGGGCGAATCGATGTCGAAGCGGGTACTGAGCGGCGCTTCGGCACGACCGAATTACGCGACGTCATTGCAGCGCTCGTGTCGACGATCAACGCGTGACGGGAGCATCGCATGCAGTGCTGCCCTTTGATACGCACTTTGGAGCACCGTCACGCGCACCATCCAGACCCGACCAAGACGCTTTACAGGCTAGCGACAACACTCGCCGCGCGACTCGGCTGGCATCGACTGGAGCAACTGCTGAGCGCGATCCCCGACAGCAACGACGACTTCACGATCTTCTGACGCCGTAAAGCAAATGGCCTCGCGTTTTCGCGAGGCCATTGCACATTGCTTACATCGCTCAGCGATGTCCGGGCGACAGACGTCACTCGTTCTCTTCGAAGTAATGCCCGAACTTCACCTGCTTGGTGCGGATATAGCGCTCGTTCTCTTCGCGCATCGGAATGGCGAGTGCGACACGTTCGCAAACGGGAATGCCGTGCTTCGACAGCGAGTCGAATTTCTTCGGGTTGTTGCTCATCAGACGCACCGACGTCACCTTCAGCAGGCGCAGAATGGCGGCCGCCGAATCGTACTCGCGTGAATCGTCGGGCAGACCGAGATCGAGATTCGCCTCGACGGTGTCGCGGCCCTGCTGCTGCAGCGCATACGCGCGGATCTTGTTCGACAGGCCGATTCCGCGCCCTTCGTGGCCACGCAGATACAGCAGCACGCCACAGCCCTCCGCCGCGATATAGCGCAGCGCGAGGTCCAGTTGCTCGCCGCAGTCGCAACGGTATGAACCGAGCACGTCGCCCGTCAGACACTCCGAATGCAGGCGCGTGAGCACCGACTGTTTATTCTCGACATCGCCCATCACGAGCGCGAAATGCTCGGCGCCCGAGTCGTTCACGCGGAACACATAGGATTCGAAGGTGCCATAGCGGGTGGGAAGCGTGGCGCAAGCGTCGAGCGTGACGCATTCGCCGGTGATTGCGCCGTCAGCGAGCGACGGATCGTGAGACATGGGCATGGCGTTAGCGGAATTGCGGACATGAACCCGTGAACTACCGGGGATAAAGTATAGAAGCGGAGTTTACCGCTAAACGCCGAATTGTACCTGGCAGCCGCTCTGCGATGGTGCGCGGGCGGCAATCCGGACCATAGCGGCGGACCATCGCGGTGCATCACTCGCGTATGCATGACGAGAAACGCAGCATGCTCATTTCCGCAAATCGCATGACATGCGTGATGGTTCCCACGAAACCAGGCGAAGCGAGCGTCGCCGCGCGCGTTGTCGACGCCTATACTTGACTTGCGCCTGTTCTGCGCTTGACGTGCCTCTCCTTCACCCCAGCGCGCCGTGGCCAGGCGTGCTGCACTGCAAACGGAGCCGCTCCATGACTAGCGTTGCACAAGTCCTCAAATCGAAGCCGACTCAAGAGGTCTACACGATCGAGGCATCCGATTCCGTCTACAACGCCATCAAGCTGATGGCCGACAAGCAGATCGGTGCATTGATCGTCAAGGAAAACGGGGGGATCGCGGGGATCGTCACCGAACGCGACTATGCGCGCAAGATTGTGCTGATGGACCGCTCGTCGAAGACGACGCCCGTGCGCGACATCATGAGCAGCGCCGTGCGCTTCGTGCGCCCGGACCAGACCACGGACGAATGCATGGCGTTGATGACTGAGCGCCGCATGCGTCACCTGCCCGTCCTGGACAACGACCAGTTGATCGGCATGGTGTCGATCGGCGACCTCGTGAAAACCATCATCGCCGAGCAGCAGTTCACCATCCAGCAGCTCGAACACTACATCCATAGCAGCTGAGCGTCGTGCCGCTGCGATGTCGTTTCCGCCGCTTCGACTGCGGCGCGCCCTGCTACGCCTGCCGCGCAAGCCAGCAAAAAAAGCCCAATCCGCGAGGTTGGGCGAAGCCACCTTTCGGCGGCGGAGGTTCATGCTTTCTTTGATGGCGGTGCGGCGACCTTGTCCGGTCTACGCCGCGCCGCCGCCGGTATTCTGGTTGCGCGCTTCATATCTGCATCGAAGGCGCGCGCGCCGGACCGTGAACACTGCGGCCCGGCTGCTACTCCGGAATCAATGACCGAAGTAGACGTCTTGCGCCGGGTTCAGCGTCTTCGCTGCGCCCGATTGCGACGAACCGTTCGTCGATGCACCGTAGCCGGTATCGGCGACAGGTGCTCGCGCTACTGCGACGTTTTGCGCCTGAACGCGGGATTCGGCAGCCTGGATGTCGGCCGGATAGGTCGAATCGACAGCCGTTGCCGGGTTGTAGCCTGCCTTCTCCAGCTGGACCAGTTCGGCGCGGACTTGCGCGCGGGTCACGGGCTGGTTCGACTGGGCGAACGAGACGGCGGGGATAGCGAGAACAGCAGCGATGGCGACAGCCTTGATCGGCGATTTCATGGTAACGACCTCCGAGAGTTGTTTTGTCAGCCGCTTCACACAATCGTGTGTGAAGCCAGTGAGAGCAGTGTAGCCATCGGCACACCAAGGGAAAACCCCTATTCCGGAGATACTTAATTGCGCTGAATGAAAGAGTCGAGGCGCTTTGCAAGCGGGATGTCAATTGGAACGGGGCAAGACGTAATAATGTCGGGAGGGATCGGCGTATCTCACTATGTGGCAAACGCAATGAATGCCACACGTATGGACGGGTTCGACGCGTTGCCCATGCCACGTCACGCGGACGGCGGCCCCTGATCGGGCGGCAGAGCCTCAGCCGACAGCAACTTACGCGGCCCGCTGACAAACGGACTGCCGGGCACATAGAAGCGCAGCAGCCGATGCATCTCCCGCGCGATCCCGATGCGCGTCGTCACCGCGACCGGCGTGCGCGCCTTGCCCGCCTCGCCTAGCCATAGTCCGCGCCCGGTGCAAAGGTCGGCACCGTCGAAGCTGAGATCGATGCCGAGCGCGAGCGCCAGCCGCCCCGGGCCGCGCGCGAGATCGCGCAGCTTCGCGTCCGTTCGGCGCGCCTGCATCCATTCGATGCCCGCCACCGGCTCCAGCGCGCGAATCAATACGGCCGCGCCCGTGCCTTCCGGCTCGCTGACCACGTTGATCACGTTGTAGGTGCCGTACGTGAGGCGCACATAAGCATGGCCGTGTTCAAGGAACATCGAGCCGTTGTACGCCCGCCGCCCCGAATACGCATGATTGGTCGAATCACCGACGGGATACGCCTCCGTCTCGACGATCCGCCCCGCAGCCCGCCCTTCGGCCAGGTCGCGGACCAGGTATTTACCCAACAGGAAGCGCGCGAGGTCAACCGTATCGATGGGCAGATCGTTGCGGTGTAGAGGAACGAAGGAAACCGTCGTCTTGGTCATGCGATGATGCGCCGGGAAGATAGGAGGACGTCCACGTGAGCCACGCAGTTTGCAGCATGATGACGCGCGGCGCGGTTCGATGCACGGCGCAAGACGAATGGCACGAGCGGCATCGATCCGTTGTAGCAATGCCGCATCCGGACGACCCTTATCTTCACTATGGAACCAATTGAGGTATCGTTACTGTCCGGCTAGCCGCATCGGCGACTTGGGCAGGCCCGTCCGGTCGGCCAGCCGCGCGGTGTATGGACGACCCGCAACCGTTTTCATCCCGAAGCAAAAGAAGTGGTAGTGCAGTGGTATCACGCGTGAAGCGCCCGCTTGCCGGGCGCGTTTCAGGCGCGACACCGTCGCAAATCATGACAACAGGAGAAAGTGAATGAAGGCGATTCAGGCAATCAAGATGGCAGCTGGCGCATTCGTGGTGCTCGCATCGATCAACGCATACGCTCAGGCAAGCGATGCCGACATGACCGCTCAGCCGAGCGCCAAGCAGACCGCGAAGGCAGCCAAGTCGGCTGACCGCGCGCTGGCGCGCAAGGTTCGTGGCGCACTCGCGAAGGCAAAGGACCTCAGCGTTGCCAACATCACGGTTCGCGCACGTAGCGGCGCTGTGACGCTGCAGGGCTCGGTGCCGGAGCAGCCACAAGTCGACAAGGCGACGGAAGTCGCACAAGGCGTGGCAGGCGTGACTTCGGTGAAGAACGCGCTGACGATCCGCCCGGTCGGCCAGTAAACCTCGCATCGCCTGCTGGCGCCCGCATAGGGGCGCCCGGTTGGACAACGCACCGCTCTTCGTCGTGAAGAGCGGTGTTTTTCTTTGTGGCGCGCATTTTTGTCGCTCCGTCACACCGCCCGCATGACCGGCTGGTTTAATCTCACGGCTATGCGAGCCGCCCGTCAGCCGATGTAGCGGCGTTCTGTCGCGAACAACACACCAACAACAGACCGGACTGAACACATGGCATCCACATCGCCCGTATTGCCCCGCTGGACGATCGCAGCGCCCTTCATTGCGTGGATCGTGCTGGGCGCCGCCTACGCGCTGCCGGCAACGGCCTGCTGACTGCCCTCGCCGCGCTCGCGCTGGCGGGCTCGGTGTTCGCGGGCGTCCATCACGCGGAAGTGGTCGCGCATCGCGTCGGCGAGCCGTTCGGCACGCTGGTGCTGGCCGTGGCCGTGACGGTGATCGAAGTGGCGCTGATCGTATCGGTGATGCTGTCGGCGGGGGCGGAAAAGGCGGGGCTGGCGCGCGACACCGTGTTCGCCGCCGTCATGATCGTGTGCAACGGGATCGTCGGGATCTGCCTGCTGGTGGGCGGATTGCGCCATCGCGAGCAGGACTTCCAGATTCGCGGCGCGAGCGCGGCGCTGGCCGTGCTCGCGTCGCTGTCCGTGCTGTCGCTGGTGATGCCCAACTACACGAGCGTCAACCTCGGCCCCGCGCTCAGCGACTCGCAGCTGGCATTCGCAGGGGTGTCGTCGCTGGTGCTGTATGGCGTGTTCGTATTCGTGCAGACCGTGCGTCACCGCGATTATTTTCTCACCGACGCCCATACCGCCAACGAAGACGCGCACGCCGCCCCGCCCAGCTCGCGTGTCGCAATGACGAGCGGCGTGTTGCTGGTGGTGAGTCTCGTCGCCGTCGTGCTGCTCGCGAAGGTGCTGTCGCCCGTCGTCGAGCGCGCGGTGCTCGAAGCAGGCGCGCCCGCTGCCGTGGTCGGCATCGTGATCGCGGCGCTTGTGCTGCTGCCCGAAGGACTCGCCGCCGTGCGCGCGGCGCGCGCCGACCGTCTGCAGACCAGTCTCAACCTCGCGCTCGGCTCAGCGCTCGCGAGCATCGGCCTGACGATTCCGACCGTCGCGCTGGTCTTCATCTGGACGGGCCGCCCGCTCGTGCTTGGCATCGACGGCAAGGACACGGTGCTGCTCATACTGACGCTGCTGATCAGCACGCTGACGCTCGGCACCGGGCGCACGACGATCCTGCAAGGCGCCGTGCACCTGTCGCTGTTCGCCGCGTATCTGTTTCTCTCGTTCGCGCCCTGAGCGCCGCTTACTGCGCCCAGTGCCGGTCGATCCAGTCGCGAAACAGATTGACCTTCTGCTGATGCGCGACGCTGTCCGGGTACACGAAGTAGTAGCGCGCGCCCGTCGTGAGCACGGCCTCGAACGGCCTCACGAGCCGTTGCGCGGCCACGTCCTCGTCGATCAGCGCGAGATCGCTGATCGCCACGCCGAAGCCTTGCAGCGCCGCGTTGGTGGCGAGATCGAGCGTATCGAAGCTCGGACCGTGGTTCGCGTCGACATCGCGCGCTTCCACGTATTCGAGCCACATTTTCCAGTCGCGATGATCGCGTGTCGGGTGCAGCAACGTATGGCGCGAGAGATCAGCGGCCTTGCCAAGCGGCTTGTCGTGCAGCAACTGGGGCGCGCAGACGGGCGTGAGGCGCTCCTCGAACAGCGGCACCGCCTGCACGTCCGCGCCCGCTGACGTGCCGTAGACGATCGCGGCATCGAACGGCTCGACCTGGAAGTCGACGTCGTGCTGCCAGGTCGTCGTGATCTGCACGTGCAAGTCAGGATATTCAGCCTGGAACTGCATGATTTTGGGCAGTATCCAGCGCATCACGCAGGTCGGCACCTTGAGCGCGAGATCGGTGCGCTGGCGCGTGAGGCGCAGCGAAATCTCTTCGATGCGCGCAAAGCTCTCCTTGACGGCGGGCAGTAGCAGCTCGCCCTCCGCCGTCAGCGTGAGGCCTTTCGCGTGACGCTTGAAGAGCGGGAACTGATAGTAGTCCTCGAGCGCGAGAATCTGCCGGCTCACAGCGCCTTGTGTCAGGCACAGATGCTCGGCCGCGCGCGTGAAGCTGCGATGGCGCGCCACGGTCTCGAAGATCTGCAAAGCGTTCAGGGGCGGAAGTCGTCGCATGAGGGTCGTTCACATCAGGAAAATTCATCGCGCGTGCCGCCTGGTTGCGCGGTCACACGCGTGATAATCCCAAAGCATACGCGATCCAAAATTCCCCGGACCCTGCCGCCATGCGTCAGGCTCATGCGCGATCATTGCCGGGAGAACCCTTACGGCATGAGCGGAACGCATGGCTTCCATGCGCAGATTTCGGTTGTTCCAGGTTTTTTGCATACCTAGAGTGGCTTTCACCACTGTCTCAACATTCAAAAAAGGACGCACCATGACCACCGCCGCTCTCCTTCGCCGCCGCTTCAGCCATGCGTTCGCCTCGCTCGCCTTCGCGGGCGCCGCGCTGTCGGCGTTCGCGCCGCCCGCGCATGCGGACGCGCTCAACACGATCACGAAGGCGGGCGTCGTGCGCGTCGGCGTGTTCATGGACTATCCGCCGTTCGGCTCGATTGGCCCGGACATGAAACCGCAAGGCTATGACATCGACGTCGCGAACCTGATCGGCAAGTCGCTCGGCGTCAAGGTGGAACTGGTGGCCGTGACGGGCGACAACCGCATGGCCTATCTTGCCGACCACAAGGCGGACATGCTGCTCTCCGTCGGCCAGACGCCCGAGCGCGAGAAGGTGATCGATTTCTCGCAGCCTTACGCGCCCTACTACCTTGCCGTGTTCGGCCCGAAGTCGCTGAAGGTGAAGGACGCGAACGATCTCGCGGGCAAGAGCATTTCGGTCGCGCGCGGCACGCTGGAGGACCTGAGCGTGACGAAGATCGCGCCGCCGTCGGCGAACATCAAACGTTTCGACGATCCGAACGGCGCTATTTCTGCATTTCTTTCTGGTCAGGTACAGTTGATGGTCGTCGGTAACGATGTGGGCGCGACGATCCTCGCGCGCCATCCCGCCAATGACCCGGAGCAGAAGTTCTCGCTGTTCAGCTCGCCCGATCACGTCGGCCTGAACAAGAACGAGCCGCGCCTCCTGAAGAAAGTCGACGAGACCATCGCGCGTTCCCGCAAGGACGGCACGATGAACGCGATTTCGCAGAAGTGGCTGCGCGCGCCGCTGCCGGACAACCTCTAAGCCTTTTCTTTCTATCAGCCGATGTCACGATGAGCCGCATGCGATGAGTTATACGTTCGATTTCAGCAGTTTCGACATGTATGCGGGGATGCTCGTGCGTGGCGTCGGCGTGACGCTCGGGCTGACGGCCGTATCGACCGTGCTGGGCGGTCTGGTCGGGATCGGTGGCGCGGTGGTGGCCGCGTCCGGACCGAAATGGGCACGCGGGCTGATCGCGACTTACGTCGAGTTGATCCGCAATACACCGTTTCTGGTGCAACTGTTCTTCGTGTTCTTCGGGCTGCCTAGCCTCGGCATTCACATCGACGAAATCCAGGCCGCTATACTCGCGATGACGGTCAACCTCGGTGCGTACGCCATCGAAATCGTGCGTGCCGGTATCGACTCGATTCCGCGTGGACAGATCCAGGCGGCACAGGCGCTTGGGCTTCAGCAACGCCAGGTGTTTCGACATGTCGTGTTGCCGCAGGCGGTGGCCAATGTGTTTCCTGCGTTGTTGAGCCAGGTGTTGATCGTGATGCTTGGCTCGGCGGTCGTGTCGCAGATCTCGGTGCCGGATCTGACCTACGCGGCGAACTATATCCAGTCGCGCAACTTCCGTTCGTTCGAGGCTTACCTGATTATCACCGCGACGTATCTGGTGCTGTCGGTCGTATTGCGGCAAATGCTGAACCGGCTCGGCAAGGGTCTTTTCGCGGGACGTGCAGCGCGGTCGTCCGATGCTCCGCGTGGGTTGTTGCGCACGCTCTTTGCCATTCGCGGCGCACGCACCGCACCGACGACGGAGCGCTCGTCATGATTGAATTTACGCTTTGGGATATTGCGCGCAATCTGCTGCTCGCGGCGCGGTGGACGGTGTTGTTGTCGTTGATTGCGTTTGTGGGGGCGGGGTTGTTGGGTTGGTGTTGCTTGCCATGCGCGTGTCGCCTTTGCCCTGGCTTAGGCGTGTTGTCGTTTTGTATGTGGAGTTGTTTCAGGGCACGCCGCTGCTGATGCAGCTTTTCCTCGCGTTTTTTGGGTTGCCGTTGATGGGGGTTGATGTGTCGCCCTGGGTCGCGGCTACTGTTACTTTGACGCTTTATACGAGTGCGTATCTTGCGGATATCTGGCGTGGGTGTGTTGAGGCCGTGCCGCGTGGGCAGTGGGCCGCGGGTGCCAGTCTTGGGATGACGTTTTCTCAGCAGTTGCGGTTTATTGTCTGGCCGCAGGCCCTGAAGATTGCTGTTGCGCCTACTGTTGGGTTTCTGGTTCAAGTTGTTAAGAGCACTGCTCTCACTTCTATTATTGGGTTCACCGAACTCACCAAGACGGGGAACATGATTACTAATGCAGCCTTCCGGCCGTTTCCTATTTATGGCATGGTCGCGTTGCTGTACTTTGCTATGTGTTTTCCACTTACGTGGTATGCCCGGGTTTTGGAGCGTAGGCAGAAGATCGCGCAGCAACGGTAGGGGTTTGTTGGTCTGCGACTGCTGGTCGGTAGTTTTTGGGGCTTTCGCTGGCATCCGCGATTTGTTAGCTTGCTTCACGCGTCGCCCCTGTGCGGGGCGGCACCTACTTTTCTTTGCCGCCGCAAAGAAAAGTAGGCAAAAGAAAGCGGCTCACACCGCCAACATTTCTTCCTGCCTGAGGGCCCCAAAGGTTCTTACGCTTCACACGGCAATCACGTGACCGACGTTCGTTGCCAACGCTCATGCGACGCGCCTCACCCGCTTCACACACCCTCACTACAGCACGCCGTGCCAGATAGTCCACCGCCGCCCAGGTGGCAAAACGTGTGTCGGTTTCTTGTGCTCCACACGCCTCACACGGGACCGATAGCGCAGGCGTTCCACCCTGTAAGAGCGCTAACGCATACGACACGACAACCTACATACAGTTTGCCACCTGGGCGGCGCAAACCATTCGCTGCCGCTCGCACGTGTACGAGTGTTTGAAGCGGGTGAGGCGCTCATTCGAAGCGTCGGCAACACGCGCCAACAGAACCGTTGCCGTGTGAAGCGTAAGACCCTTTGGGGGCCCTCAGGCAAAAACAAAAGCTGGCGGTGTGAGCCGCTTTCTTTTGCCTACTTTTCTTTGAGGCGGCAAAGAAAAGTAGGTGCCGCCCCGCACAGGGGCGACGCTTGAAGCACGCTAACGAATCGCGGATGCCAGCGCAAACACAGCGCAAACCACAACAGCGTCGCAGACAAAAAACCCTTTACTGCGTAGCTTTCCGAACCTTAGCCACATCCCCCGCGCCGACAGCAGGCGCGCCATTATTCCATCCAGCCCGAACAAAAGTAAGCACATCAGCGATCTGCTGATCATTCAGCACAGGCCCATACCTGGGCATAGGATAAGCAGCAGGCACCCCACCAATCACAAGATCGCCAGTGCCATTAAGCGTGACATTGATCAACGAAGAAGCGTCCTTCTCGAGCACATTAGGATTCCCGGCCAGCGGCGCCAGCATAGGCGCGAACCCACGCCCATCCACCCCATGACAATGCATGCAGAACGCCGTATAAACCCGCGCACCGGCATCATTAGCAGGCCGCGTCAGCGAAACCTTAGTCGCCTTCGCGTCATACGCATAAACCGGCCCGCCTGAGCCGCCTGTCGCAGGCAGCGACTTCAGATACCGCGACATCGCAGCAACATCGACATCCGTCAGCGCCTGCGTACTGTTGTTGATGACATCCGTCATCGAACCAAACGCCGACGCATGCTGATTCGCACCCGTCTTCAAAAACTGCGCGACATCCGCCTCGGACCACCGCCCCAGACCAACGTTATGCTCACCCGTCAGATTCGACGCAAACCAGTTGTCGATCGGGCTGCCCGACAGATACAGAGCACCGCTTTCATCGAGTGCCTTCTCCTGAAACGCAATGCCGCGCGGCGTATGGCACGAGCCACAATGCCCAAGCCCCTGAATCAGATACGCACCGCGATTCCACGCGACATCCTTGCCCGTCTTGTCCCGGTACACGCCCTTCTCCAGAAAGACCATGTTCCAGAACTTCAGCGGCCAGCGCATGTTCAGCGGCCACTTGATGTCCGGCTCGCGGTTCGCCTGCTTGATGGGCGCCACGCCATGCATGAAATACGCGTAAAGCGCATGCATGTCGTCGTCATTGACTTTCGCGTACGACGGATACGGCATCGCCGGATACAGGTTGTGGCCATCCTTCGCGACGCCCTCGCGCATCGCGCGCTTGAAGTCGTCCTCGCTGTACTGGCCAATGCCCGTCTCCGGATCGGGCGTAATGTTAGTCGAGTAGATCGCGCCCATCGGCGTCATCATTTTCAGCCCGCCAGTGAATGGCTTGCCGTGCGGCGTAGAGTGACACGCGATACAGTCGCCCGCCTTCGCCAGGTATTCTCCACGTGTGACGAGCGCATCGTCGGCCGCGTGAGACAACGTGGGGAGCGCGAATGAAGCGGTAAATCCAGCAGCGAGCGCCAATGCCTTCAATGTCGTTTTCATCGTCGGCCCCTTACGCGTTGATCAACTGGTTACCAACAGGCAACTGCCGCAACCGCTTGCCCGTCGCCGCATAGATCGCGTTGGCGATCGCGGGCTGCGCGGCTGCCGTTCCCGGCTCGCCGATGCCGCCCGGCGCCTCGCTGCTCTTCACGATATGCACCTCAATGGTCGGCGCTTCGTTGATGCGCAGAATCCGGTAATCAGTGAAGTTGTTCTGCTGCACGCGGCCGCGATCGATCGTGATCTCGCTGTACAGCGCCGCCGTGATCGCGAAGATAATGCCGCCCTGGATCTGCGCTTCCACTGTGTTCGGGTTGACGACCATCCCGCAATCGACGGCGCACACCACGCGATTCACCCTCACCTCGCCCTGATCGACAGTGACGTCGGCCACCATCGAAAAGAAGCTGCCGAACGCATGCATCACCGACACCCCGCGCCCCTGGCCCTTCGGCAACGTGCCGTTGCCCCAGCCGGCCGCCTGCGTCGCGACGTTCAGCACATTCAGCGCGCGCGGCGATTTGCCGAGCAGGTCGCGCCGATACTTGACGGGATCGTTCTTCGTCTGCGCCGCGAGTTCGTCGATGAAACTCTCGACGACGAACGTGCCGCGCGTCGGACCTACGCCGCGCCAGAACGCAGTCGGTATCGCATGCGGCTCCTGACGCACATAATCGATAAGCTGATTGGGCAGGTCGTACGGCAGATCGGCAGCCACTTCGACGGCATCGGGATCGACGCCGTTCTTCACGGCCGGCGGCGCGAAACGCGCCAGAATCGACGAGCCGACAATGCGATGCTGCCACGCAATCGGCTTGCCGTTCGCGTCGAGCCCCGCCGAAATCTTGTCGTAGTAGTACGGGCGGTACATGTCGTGCTGGATGTCTTCCTCGCGCGTCCACGTCACCTTCACGGGCACGTTCAGCTGCTTTGCCACTTTCACTGCCTGCGTGACCATGTCGAATTCGAGCCTGCGTCCGAAGCCGCCGCCGAGCAGGAAGTTGTGAACGACGATCTTGTCCGGCGACAGCCCCGTCACCTTCGCGCCCGCATCGCGCGCCCGCGTCGGCACCTGCGTGCCGACCCAGATTTCGCAGCTATCGGGCTTCACGTGAACCGTACAGTTGACCGGCTCCATCGTTGCGTGCGCGAGAAACGGCTGCTGATACACCGCATCGATGCGTGTCTTCGCCTGCGAGAACGCGTTGTTCACGTCGCCGTCCTTGCGCGCGACCGCACCGTTGTTCTGCGACGCCTTCTCCATGTCGTCGACGATCGTCTTCATCGACACGGTTGCGCCCGCACCTTCGTTCCATGTGATCTTCAACGCCGACGCGCCGCGTTTCGCCGCCCACGTGTGATCGCCGATCACGGCAACGCCGTTGTCGATCTTCACGATCTGCCGCACGCCGGGCATCTTCTTCGCAACCGTATCGTCGACGCTCGCGAGCGTCCCGCCGAACACCGGGCAATTGACGATGACCGCGTAGACCATGTCGGGCAAGCGCACATCGAGGCCGAACACCGCGCTGCCGTCCACTTTCTCCGGCGAATCGAGACGCTTCGCCTGCGTGCCGATCAGCTTGAAATCTTTCGGATTCTTCAGCGGCACGTTCTGCGGCACGGGCAGCTTCGCGGCGGCATCGACGAGTTGGCCGTAGGCGACGCTGCGCTTCGTGTCTGCATGAATGACTTGACCGTTTTCCGCGTGGCACGACGCAGGATCGACCTGCCACTGCTGCGCGGCCGCGTTGATCAGCAGCACGCGCGTGGTCGCGCCCGCGCGTCGCATCGGTTCCCATGCATAGCGGATCGACGTCGAGCCGCCCGTCAGCTGGCCGCCGAGCAGCGGGTCCGTGAAGCGCGTTTCGTCGGGCGGCGCATGGTCGATCGTCACGCTGTCGAGCGGCACTTCGAGTTCTTCCGCAATCAGCATCGGGATCGACGTGTACACGCCTTGCCCCATCTCGACCTTCGGGATGATCAGCGTGACCTTGCCCGCCGTGTCGATCTGCACGAAAGCGTTCGGCGCGAGCACGCCGCTTTGCGGTGTCTCGACACCATCGCCGCCGATCACGGACTTGCGCACATCGCCCTGGCTTTGCGCAGGCATGCTGAAGCCGAGCATCAGGCCGCCGCCCGCCATCGCGGCGACACTCGCACTGAATTTCAGAAACGCACGGCGTGTGACTCGCGTGGCATCGTCGTCGCGCGGCTTGCCGTTTTGTGCATCGAGCAATCCTTGCGACATGTCATGCCTCCTTCGCTGCCTGCTTCACAGCAGCGCGGATGCGGTTGTACGTGCCGCAGCGGCAGATATTGCCCGCCATCGCCGCGTCGATATCGGCATCGCTCGGGTTCGGGTTCTGCGCGAGCAGCGAAGCCGCCTGCATCACCTGTCCGGACTGACAGTAGCCGCATTGCACGACGTCCAGGTGCCGCCACGCCGCCTGCACTTTCTTGCCCGCGGGCGTGTCGCCGACGGCTTCGATCGTCGTGATCTTCTTGTCGCCGACGGCCGCAATGGGCAGCACGCACGAGCGCACGGCAACGCCATCCAGATGCACGGTGCACGCGCCGCATTGCGCGATGCCGCAGCCGAATTTCGTTCCGGTGAGACCGACGATATCGCGCAGCACCCAGAGCACGGGCATGTCGGGCGGCGCGTCGATGGTATGAGACTGGCCGTTGATGTTCAGCGTTGCCATGAGCGTATCCGTAAGTGGGAGTTTTTGTTTATCCGCCGACGGCCAACAAAATCCGGTCGACAACCGCGCTTTGTTAGACGTGACGCGCTAATCGCACGAGGCCGACGAGTGCATACGCACTGCGTCGATCTGTTGCGCATGCACATTCAGGGATCGGGTCGACTGATTGTAGTGGGACGTAAAAAAACGTGCGTACGAAGTGCCGGCGGCCGTCCGGGACGATCGCGGACGGCGCACGCGTGCTGGCTGCAAGGAGGGGAAAGAAGCAACGCGGGTCACCGCGTTGCTTCTTCAGAGAACGCGCTCAATCGTTCAAAGGAAGGTAAGACGAGCGGACGGGTGACGGCGGGAACATGCTCGGGCCCGTCTGCTTCGTGAATGCATATCGCACGTAGACGGCCGCGACGAACTCGCGGTACTGATACGCGTTGCCGAACGACGCCGCCGCGCCCACGGCGAGTTGCGGCGCGAGCTGGTATTCGCCGACGGCATCGATCGAGTAGGACACGCCTGTCTTGCTTTGGCCAGGATAGACGGCGTCCGGATCGACGACCGTCGAGCCCGCTGCCGCGTTCGCCACCTTGGCGGCGTTGGCTGCCGCGCTTTGATAGGTACTGTTCGTCGGGAAGTAGTCGGACGCATCCTGACGATAATGCTGTACGCCGATCGACGCTTTCAGATCGTAGGTGAATGGACCGTTGCGACCCGTGTACTCGATCGGCAGATTCAGAATCGCATATTGCTGCGGGCTGAAATATCCGCCCTGGCCGAACGTGAAGTACGAGAGGTTCTTGTCATAGTGCATCAGCGTCGCATTGACGCCGACGGTCAGCGTCTGGTCCGCGTCTTTCACGAGCCGCGTATAGACGCCGCCACCGCCTTTCACGGCATTGTTCGACGCGACGTTACGGCCCGTCAGATAGTCCCATGACGCATTCGCATAAAGGCCATTCGTACCATCGTCCCAGCCGACGTCGCCACGCAACCCATTCGACGTCACGCCACCCCAGTCGAGGCCCGTCGCCGTATCGTGCGCGCCCGCGTAGGACACGAGACTGTCGGTGACCGCGCGGCGCGCGCCCGTCAGCTTGTACGACACCTTGTCGGTGATGCTGCCGCGATACTGCAGTCCACCCACGATGTTCTGCTCGCGGAAGCCCCACGGCGTCGCCCCGATATCGGCCTTCAGTCCGCGCCACTCATAGCCGACATCCGCGCCGACGCCGCTCGCCGTCTGCGAGCCGGGCAGCACCGTGCTGGTGCCGAAAGCCTGGGCCGAACCGAAACGCGACAGCGTACTCACGCTGTTGCTCGGCGTGCCCGCATCGAGCGTGACGGGCGTGACCTCGATGGTCACGTGACCGTCGCCCGCGCGGATGCGGCCTTGCACTGGCGCTTCGATATCGGTCAGGTTCGACAGGCCGTTTTCGCCGTCGCGATTGCGGAACTGGATGCCGCCGCTCACCGTGCTGGTCTGTTCGCGGTTGATCTGCGCGAGTTCTTCCTCGACGGTCAGCGGCTGCGGCTGCGCCGGCTGCGGATATTGCCGGTTCTGCTGGTCCTGCATCTGCGTGGTGCGCGTCGGATAAGGCGCGGGCGGTTGCGGGACGTAGGGCACGAGTCCGTAGCCCTGATTCGTATAGCCCTGCTGCGCATACGGCTGCTGCGGCGGTTGCGGCTGGTAAGGCTGCTGATACGCCTGCTGCGGGTACGGCTGCTGCGCGTAAGTGCGCTGCTGCGAATACGGCTGTTGTGGATACGGTTGCTGCGGATAAGCCTGTTGCTGCGGATAAGGTTGCGCGTAACCCTGTTGCGGAGCGCCGCCCTGCGAATAGCCGCCCTGCTGATAACCGCCGTTCTGCTGCGCATACGCCGCATTGTTGTTCGACGTACGCGCGTTCTTCGTCGTCCGCTTCTTCGAAGCCGGCTGCGTGTTCATTCCCTGTGTCGCCGCCTGCGCGGCGGCCTGCGACTGAGGCGACATCGGCCACGGTGTGCTGATGTCAGCCGGTTGCGCGTACACCGGTTGCTGATATTGCTGCGGATAAGGCTGCTGGTACGTTTGCGCCGGCAGCGCATACGTGTCCTGCTGCGCATAGCCCTGCGCCGGATACGCCTGTCCCGGCGCGAGCCCGCCGCCCGACTGCGACGAGCCATATTGATCGGGGCCGTAGCCGTCCGCGTCCGGCGTTCCGCTGCCCATCACCGCGGCTTGCGGCGCGAGCATTTCCAGCGAGTTGATCTGCGAGGCCGGCTGCGGCTGCGGCGCGACGTACGGCGCATACGGCGCGGTTACCGGCTGCGTCGGCGGAATATAGGCAGGCATGGCTGGCATCGGAGACGGTTGGGTCGTGAGACCGGTATTCTGCGCCGGGAACGGCACACTGTTCGACGCATCCGCCGACGCCCGGTTCGCAAAAGGATTCGTGCCAGGCAACGGAATCGGCCCTCTCGGGCGCAACGGCACATCCCAGCCGCGCGGCACAGGCTGACCATTGGCGCCCTCCGCCGTCGCGCCGGGACGCGCAAGCGGTGCGTTCTGCGCAATCAGCGCACGCTGGAAATACTGCGCGGCCAGACTGTTCCTGCCCTGCGCACGATACATGCGCCCCATCGCGGCGAGCGCATCCGGGTTGTTCGGCGCGATGCGCAACGCCTGCGTCAACGTCGATTCGGCGAAGTCGAACTTGCGGATCTGCGTCGCCGCACCCGCCGCGTTGAGCAACAAGCCCATGTCGGTCGGATTCTGTGCGAGCGCTAGGCGATACGTCGCGAGCGCATTCGCGTTGTCGTTGTTCGCGGTGTACAGACGCGCGAGCGCCGCCAGAATGTCGGGATCATTCGGCCGCGCGGCAAGCCACGGCGACAGCACGTCGTACGCGCTCGCCAGGTCGTTCGCCTGACGCAGCGCATCCGTGCGGCGCACGACGATCGCCACGTTGATCTTCTCGAAGTCGCTGCGCTGCTGGCCCGTCAGCTGCATCGATGCGAGCCGCCGCATCACCTCGCCCAGCTCGATGTCCTGGCCCGCGTTCAGCAGAATGCCCGCGTCGGAGAGCAGCAGCCCCGGATCGTTCGGCGCACGCGCGACGGCGCGGCGCACCATCATCAGCGCGCGCGGCGTGTCGCCCGTATTCACGTAGGCCGACGCGATCGCGCCGATCAGTTCGGCGTTCGTGCCTGCCACGGGTTCCGCGTTCTGCAGCAATCCGCGCGCCTGCGCGACGCGCCCGCTCTTCGCGAGCGCCACGGCTTCGTCGCACTGCTGATGAACCCACAGCCGATGCTGCAACACCGCCATCGCATCGGTGCGTTTGTTGAGCGGAATGCGTTCGAGTTGCGACAGACCGTAACGCCAGTCCTGCATATCCGCCGCGAGCAGCGCGCTCGCATAGAACGCGTCGGGCATGTCCGGATGCAGCGCGATCAGGCCATCCATGATGCTTTTCGCATTCGCATACGCGCCCTGCTTCGCGTAGATGCGCGCGAGGTCGAGCCTCAGCCATGGATCGTCGGGATTGCTCAGCAGCGCGTCTTCGAACAGGCTGCGCGCATTGCCGAGATCGCCGCGCGCTTCGGCGGCACGCGCCTGCGCCGCTTGCGCCTCGCCGCGCAGACGGTCCGCGCCGCCCACTTTCTTGCGCTGCTCGTCCGTCAACTGGTTCGCGAAGCTGAGCGCCTCGTCGCCGCGTCCCTGCGCGGCGAGCGCGCCGACGAGGCCACGGATCGCATCGGGATTGTCGGCCTGGCGGCGCAACGCCATGCGGAACGCCGCTTCCGCGCCGCGCGGGTCGCCGCTTTGCATCAGCAGATCGCCGAGCGCGCTTTGTGCCGTGACGTCGCCGGGACTCACGGCAATCGCTTTCTCGAACGACGCCTTCGCTTGCGCGAGATTGCCGTTGCTCTGCTCGCCGAGACCTTCGCTCGTGTACATCCAGTAGGTCGCGCTATTGAGCGCCTCGCGCCAGCGCGCCGCGCCGCCTGCCTGCGATGCGCGCAGCAGGTACTCGCGCGCCTGCGCGAATTGCTCCTGCTTGAGCAGCGCAACGCCCATGCCGCCGAGCGCGTCGCCATCGTTCGGCGCACTGGCGAGCACCGACGTGAAGCGCGCCTTCGCCGTCACGAGGTCGCCGCGATCGAGCGCCGCGAAGCCTTCGGCGATCGTGCGGCCGCGCGCGTCGGCGCCCGCGTTCTGTTGCGCGCGCTCGCTGGCGCGCCGGTCTTGTTCCGCAATCGAATCGGCGCGTGCCTTGACGGCGGCATCGTCGGGGACGGCAGACAGATACGCCTGAAAGAGCGGTGCGTCGGATGCGCGCACGCCGAGCCACAACAGCGCCTGGCGCCAGGCCGCCTTCGCCTGCGCGCCGACCACGGAATCCTTCGATAACTGCGCAAGCTGCGCGATGCCCTCGCGCCGATTCGCTTCGCGATAGGTCAGATGCTGCGCATAGGCGAGCGCGAAGCGCGGATCGTCGGGATGCTCGCGCGCCAGTTGCTCGAGCCCGCGACGAGCCTCTTCCCAGCCTTGCGGCGACGAACCGAGCGTCTGGTAGTACTCCAATGCGAGCTGCGGATTGGCCGGCTTCGAGCCGAGCGCCTGACGGTACGCCTGCGCCGCCGATGCCTGCTGCCCGGCCTGGGCGAGACGCCGCGCGTCGTTGACGGCCTGGTCGGTCGGGCTCGATTGACCGAGACGCCGCGCGAGTTCGTCGATGTTCGGATAGTTCGGCGCGGCCTGGCGCAAGCGCGCGAGATACTGCTGCGCACCCGCGCCGTCCTTGCGGTCGGACATCACGATGCCCATTCCGTACAGCGCGTCGGGCTGCTTCGGATCGATGCGCAAGACCTTCAGCCACGCCTGCTCGGCGAGATCGCCGCGCTTGTGCGACTGCCAATACTTGCCCTGATCAATCAGGACGCTCATCGGATCGTTCGGCTGCGCCTGCGCGAATGCCGACGCCGCCGCGCCCGCGCCGAGCGTGAGCGCGACGCCGATTACGAGCGCGCGTTGGCGGATTGGCATGAGTTCTCCCAACGGGGCACGAGACGGCCGTTTTCATCGAAGCGGTAGCGGCCGTCTGCGGACCCTGTACCGAAGAGCATCAACACCTCGTCGTAATAGACAGGCTGGTTTTGAGTGGCCTGGCCTGCGCCCAGTGCGGGTGTAGGTGTAGGCGTGGCCAGCGACGCCAGATGCGTTTGCGCGAGGCCCGCTGCGCGCGTGTCGCCGAGCGCGCGGAAATACGGCAGCAGCGCGCCCCAGAAACCGATCGGGCCTTCGCCGCTCGCGTTGCCCGTGGTCGTCGCGACTTTCTCGGGCGGCACGCCCGTCTGCGCGATCCTGTCGCGCATGCCGTGCAATGCGGCGAGCCACGGCTTCGCGAGGGGATCGGCGGGTGCAGTCAGCCCTGCCCACAGATAGACGCGGATCGCATCGTAGCTGCCCACGTCGCCCTTTTGCGGATCGACGATGAACTGCCCGTCACGCTGGCCGTCACGATAAGCCGCCCAGTCCGGCGCGAAGCCGAGCGGCGCAGTCGTCTTGATGAGCTTGAACGCAT
Source organism: Paraburkholderia sp. PGU19 (assembly GCF_013426915.1). Taxonomy (GTDB): domain Bacteria; phylum Pseudomonadota; class Gammaproteobacteria; order Burkholderiales; family Burkholderiaceae; genus Paraburkholderia. Next base: position 552,116 of record NZ_AP023180.1, on the reverse strand, counting down.
TGTCCGCGACGCGCGCCCACGGTCCGTTCGGCGATTGCGCGGCGAGCGCGCGCAGCAGTGGCAACGGCAGATAACTCGGATTCAGCCGCGTCGTGCCGCCGTTGCGGAAGCCCTGCGGACCAGGCAGCAGCATCGGTCCGAGGCCGCGCAGATCGGCGACTTCCTGCTTCTCGATCTGCGTGACGAGCGCATAGGCGAGCTTCGTGTACGCCGGCTCATGCCACAGACGCCCCGCCTCGAACAGATCGTAGGCGATCCACAAGTCCGAGTCCGCCGCCGAGTTCGGGTCGAGCACGCCATACGCGCCATCCGGCTTCTTGCCCCACTGCCACGAAGGCAGCTTCACGTCGTCCCCGTCGAAACGTCCCGCCGATAAATTCGCGCGCGTCCAGCGCAACACGCGCTCGAAGGTCGCGCGGTCGTTCGCGACGAGCGCGAAGAACATGCCGTACGACTGGCCTTCGGACGTGGTCTGCTGCGTGGGCGTCGAAAAATCGACGACGCGTCCGTCCTGCTGCACGAAGCGCGACACGAACGCGCGATACGCTGACCAGTCGTCGCACGTCGCGGCGTGCGCGTGCCCCGTGATGCCAACCATGACACCCGCGCACGCGAGCACGGCGTGCAACGGGCGTGAGAAAAACGACGCCCGCATGTCAGTCCTTCAGCCGGCGCGCAGCGACCGCGCGCAACAGCCGGTAAAACACGGCAGCGATGATCAACGCCGCGATCAGCCCGGAGAGCAGCAACAGCAGCGGATGCACGGACAACGCCCAGCGCATGTACTCGATGGGCGACAGATGGCCGACGTAATACACGTCGCCGTTCGACACCACTTCGAGCGTTCTGCCGCGCACCACGGTCAAACCGCCCTGGATCGACTGGACGAGATCGGCGTCGAGCATCGCGTTGGTGAGATCGGTTTCCGACTGCCCGGGCGCCGAGATCAGCGCGACCACGCTACGGCCTTTTTCGAGCGGCGACTGGAAGCCGGTGATGATCGCGTCGCCCGACGAATTCACCAGCGACAGATCCGCGCGCCCCGCCGTACGTACGCCGCCCCGATCGCCGTGCCACCAGTTGGCGATGCGGAACGACACGTTCGAGAACTGCATGCGGCGCGAGTCGTCGGCGGTGGAGAACGGCATGTCCTTTTCCCATGTCGCCAGCAAAGGCTGCTGGCCGGGCGCGCCGATCATGAGCAGGTCCTTGTCGGCGAGACGCTGTACGTCGGCGGCCGTCGCGACGGTCACGGCTGTGACGGGATACGCCGTCGACGCGCCCATACGGCCCATCACCGTCAGATACAGGCTGTAGTCGCTCGGGTTCGCGTTGACGGGCAGGATCACGGCCGTCTGCGACAGGTCGGCGAGCTTCGTGAACGGCCAGCCGCTGTTCGCGAACGCGGCCAGATCGGGCAGCGCCATGTAGTGCGGGAACGATGACAGATCGATGGTCGAATCGGGATCGATCTCGCCGCGCACGTTGTCGAGCACCTGCCCCTGGCATTCGCCCGTCTTCGGCATGTCGTAGTAGAAGTGGAAGCGCAACTGCGCCTGCGACGCAAGCAGATGCGGCGGAATGTAGATCTCTTTCGACGCGGGCGCCGTGTGATCCGGCAGCATCCGGTTCAGATAGCGGCCGAGATCGAGCATCGACGACGACTGCGCGGGAATGCGCAACGCCTGCACGAAGTTGTTGTTGACGCTGATGTTGAGCGTCGAACGGTCCGGCGCGGGGCGCACGGTGAAGCGATAGCGCAGGTCGATAGGCACGCCCTTGGTGCGCCACGTGAACAGATCGGGCGCGACGCGCAGATCCACGCGCACGACGTCGCCGTTATAGCCGCGCACGGACAGATCCTTCGGCACGGCCAGTTCGCCGAAGCGCACGGGGCGATCGGTCGGCAGCCAGCCTGGCGCGTCGTACGGCTGACGCGCGCGCGGCGCGTCGACGTGCGTGATGGTCTGCACCGTGCCCGACAGCGCCGCCTCGCCGAGCGACAGCGCGTTCGCGGCGATCTTCAGCTCGCGCGCATCGCGGCCCAGCACGAGCAGCAGCTTGCCGTGCGCGGGCGCTTCGCGATCGACGACGGCAAGCATCGGGCCGTCGATGGTGGGCAGCGTGACGCCCACGGGCCGTTCGTCGTTGGTCGCGAACACAACGGCATTGCCCGACAGCGGCGCGTTGTCGAGTTGCGCGGGAAACAGCGCGCCGCGATAGCCAGCCAGCGAGCCGAACCACGACGCGACCGCGCCCGCCGCTTCGAGCGCTTGCGGCGACGGCTTCGCGGCGAATACGAATGGCAACTCCAGGCGGCGGATGTCACGCCGGTCGAAGAAAGGCAGCGGCAGTGCGCCGAGATCCGGCTTGGCTGCAAGCGACGCGAACGTGAGATCGAGCGTGCTCGCGTTGCTGACGGTCGCCCATAGCGCGCTGCTCGCCGGATCTTCACAGCCCTGCGTGTAATGGCCGATCAACTGGACGTTCAGGTGATTGAACTCGGTGATCAGGCGCGGTTCGAGCGGAATGTCACGCGCGAGCAGCGTGCCCGCCTGCTCGCGCGGCAACGGCAGCGTCGCGGCGACTTCGCCGTTCACGAGCACTTTCAGATGCGACAGGTTCGACAGCAGCGACGGCGAATAGCTATAGATCAGATGCAGGTTCGCGCCCGTCACGACTTCATCGGCGCGTACCGAGAACGGCACGCCGTTCTGGCCGTCGACGCCGCGCAGTTGCAGCGGATCGAGCGCGCCCAGCTGCGCGAACGTGAAGGTCTGACGGCGTCCACCCGATACGGCCGTGCCGTTGTCGGCCGTGGTCGGCATCGTGTCGCGGCCGCCGCGCACGACAGCGAAGGGTTGCGGCGCCGGCTCGGCGAATGCGGGCTGTTGCCCCGCGCGCGGATCGACGGGCTTCGCGGACGGCAGCGGCGGCAAGCTGTTGCTGGCGGGCGCGGACGGCACGAGCGGCGTGGTGCTGGGCGTCGTTCCCGGCTTCGCCGCGAGTTCGGCGCGCGTGGCGGGAATCGCACCCGGTGAGGCGACTGGCGCGGCATCAGATGCTGCCTGCGCGGTCGGCAGCGTCATGGCAAACAGTAGCGCCGTCAGCGCCGCGCGCAGCGGCAAGCGCATGCCGTTGCGCGTCATCGAACGCACGGTTTGACGCAAAACCGCCCGCTTCGCCGCTGAACGAGCGGCGTCGTATCGCAAGATCCCCATGCGTTATTTTCCATTCTTCGTGTCGTTTACTGCCGTCTTGCGTCTACCGCTCCATGTGCGCAGGTCGGCGTACAGATGTTCGAACAGCCCGCCGATACCGCCGACGCCAACCCGCATCACGTGCGACAGGCTTCTGAGCGGCGTGTCGACTTCGCGTCCTTCCGCCCAGCCGGTCCAGGCGTCGGCGCGCGCGAACGTGCTCTGCACGAAGTCGAGTTCCTGCTCGCGCGTCATCGGCGCGAACTTCAGGCCGACGCGGCCCGGTACCGAATACGTGACGTCGGCGGGAAACACGAACTCTTCGTGGCCGCGAAACAGCGACACGACCACGCTCTCGTGCAACGGCACCTGGATCGCGGCAGGCAGTTGCAGCGCGACGCCGCCTTCCGCGTAATCGACGGTTTCGCACACCAGCGTGCGGCCCGTCGAAAAGCGCAGCGATGCCGGAATGCGCATCGCCACGCGATGCGTCGAGCGCACCTGGCGCTGCTCGCGCGCCGCCGCGACGCTCGCGCCGAGGATCAGCATGTTGTAGCCCGTCCACGCGAGGTTCAGCACCGTCGTCTGCACTTCACTGTGCGAACTGGAATTGAGCGCGATATGCACGCAGCCGGCGATAAAGCCGAGCAGGTTCAGCGCCAGCAGAATCAGGTATGGGCGCGAAATGCCCCAGTCGAAGTATTGCTCGTCGATGCGGCCGCCCTTCGCCGTCACGTTGAACTTGCCGAGCTTCGGGTTGATCAGCGCGAGCAGCGTCGGCGCCGTGATGTACGACGCGAGCACCGATTCATAGACTTCGGACCAGAACGAGTGGCGGAACTTCTGCTGCATCCGCGAGTTCGTGATGTTCGCGTGGAACATGTGCGGCAGCGCGAAGATCGCGATCGTGCCCGCCGCCGCCTGGATGATGTGCGCGTTGAAGAACAAAAACGAGAGCGGCGCGGTGAGGAACACCAGACGCGGGATGCCGTAGAAGAAGTGCATCATCGCGTTCAGATAGCACAGCCGCTGGCCGAACGACAGGCCACGTCCCGTCAGTGGATTGTCGATGCGGAAAATCTGCGTCATGCCGCGCGCCCAGCGGATACGCTGGCCGATGTGGCCGCCGAGACTTTCCGTCGCGAGACCCGCTGCCTGCGGGATCGACAGATACGCGGTCGTGTAGCCGCGGCGGTGCAGCTTGAGCGCCGTGTGCGCATCTTCCGTCACGGTCTCGACAGCGATGCCGCCGATCTCCTCCACCATCGTGCGGCGCAAGAGCGCGCACGAGCCGCAGAAGAACGTTGCGTTCCACAGGTCGTTGCCGTCCTGCACGAGACCGTAGAACAGCTCGCCTTCGTTCGGCACCTTGCGGAACGTGCCGAGGTTCTTCTCGAACGGATCGGCGGAGAAGAAATGGTGCGGCGTCTGCAGCATCGACAGTTTCTTGTCGCGCAGGAACCAGCCTAAGCCCACTTGCAGGAACGAGCGTGTGGGGATGTGATCGCAGTCGAAGATCGCGAAGTATTCGCCGTCGGTGATCTTCAATGCCTCATTGATGTTGCCCGCCTTCGCGTGGCGATTGTGCGAGCGGATCGTCCACGCGACGCCCACTTCCTCACAAAACGCCTTGAACTCGGGGCGGCGACCGTCGTCGAGCACGTGAATGGACAGTTTGTCTTTCGGATAGTCGAGCGCGATCGCCGCGTAGATGGTCGGCTTCACCACCGACAACGGCTCGTTATAAGTGGGAATGAAAATATCGACGGTCGGCCAGGCGCTGCGATGCACAGGCAGCGGCATCGGCTTGCGCCTGAGCGGCCACGCGGTCTGGAAGTATCCGAGCATCAGCACGAGCGCCGCATACACTTCCGCCGACACCAGCAGCAGACCCCATACGGCGTCAAGCGGCCGTTCCCAGTATGTCGTCTCCGTCAGACGCCAGTACATATAGCGGCCAGTCGCGATCACCGACAGCATGATCATCACGAGCGTCGCGTAGTGTCCTTGCGCGCGGCGAAACAGCAGCGCGCAGACGAAGCAGCAGATCGCAAAGGTGAGTTGCTCGCCGAACGCGAGCGGCACCGTGAACACGAAGAACAGCGCCGCCAGCGCGAACAGTACGAGCAGGATCGTAACGGGCTTGCTGCCCAGAATGCGTCCGTCGATCAGATGCGAGGCAAGGCGATCGAAACGCGAGCGGCGCGGCGCCGCGTTGTCGGCGGCGTCGAGAATGTCTTCGGGTGCGGTGCTCATGCGACGTTCCTCGGCAGCCGGGCCTGGCCGTTCAGGCGCGTGCCCAGCCAGTCGCTGCATGCGCGCAGATCGGCGGCCGCCTGGCTGTGCGGATCGTAGTGGATCACGGTCGTGTCGTACGCAAGCGATTCGCTCACGCCCTGGTCGAGATGGATCACGCCGGGGAACAGATGATCGTCGAGCGCATCGCGCAACACCTTGACGACGTCTTTCGTGAGACTGCGGCTCTGGTCGACCTGGTTGATCACGTAGCCATAGCCGATGAAGTCCTGACGCGGCAACGCGTAAGTCTGGATCAGCCGCTCCATCTGCGGAATCGCCGCATAGGAAGCGGCATCCGCGATCACGACGTTCAGCACGAAGTCCGCGGCGACCAGCGCGGCACGCGTGTAGGCGGTCGCGCCCGGTGGCGTGTCGATCAGCACGATGTCGTCGGCATCGAGCGCGAGCGCTTCGAGCGATACGCGGATCAGATACGGATCGGCGTCGATCTGCGCTTCGAACACGCGCCTGTCGTCTTCGTTCAGTGCGCCATGCGGCAGCGCCGTAATGCCGTCGATGCCGTCGAACATCACCGTGCGCCACGATGCGCCCGCGAGGGTCGCGCGGGAGACGCCGTCATAGTTGTCGATGGGAATGCCGAAGTGCAGACGCAGCGCGTTTTGCGGATCGAAGTCGACGGCGATCACACGACGTCCGTTCGAGCCCAGCACCGAGGCGAGATTCGCGGCGAGCGTCGTCTTGCCGACACCGCCCTTAGCCGAAACAACCGAAACGACTCTCATGCGCCACCATCCGCCTTGAAGCGCGATCTGAAGGTGTCGCGCAGTGAACGGCCAGGCGCCGCCGATCCATGCGACAGCCGGGCGAAGAGCGACGACAGGTCTTTCGACGGTGCTTTGGCGGACGCCTCTGGCTGCGAAGATTTCGTGCCGCCGAACAGCCCCGAGAGGATCGAACCGCCCTGCTGCTGTACGGTCGCCGGCGGCCTGGCCCGCGCGGCTTCCACGGCGGGATTCTCAAATGGGGAACAAGCAAACGTTTGGCCGTGTGCAAAAAAAGGGGCGGCCTGAACGGGTTGTGCTTCGCGCTGCGGCGCGGCATCGCGCGACGCCGGCGAAGCCGGGGGCGTTGCAGGCGCTGCGGCAACCGTCGATGCAGGCGGGATGGACGCGGGTGTTTGAGCAGCAGGCGCGGCCGACATGCTCGGCGCATTGGCTGCGGCATGCGTGCGATCCGCAGCAGCCGCGACGGTGGGCGGCGGGCTGAAGCGATTTGCGCCCACTTGCGCGGGCGCGACGGGCGGCGGCATCGACGCGTGGCGATGGCCGCGCGCGAACAGCGGCGGGCGCGCCGGTCCAGTGGATTCGGAGCCGGCGGGCGTAGCGACCGTGTCTGCCTGTTGCGCCGCGAGTGGGCGCGACGCCTGTGGCGCCGGCTCGACGCGTGCCGCCGGCGACGCGGGACGGCCCGCGTCCGGCAAGGGCTGGGTGTGCGCGATGTCGAGCGCGTTCAGCAATGGCCAGCGCAGCGCGGCATGCTTCGCGTCGTCGTCACGCGTCACCTCCTGATATTGCCCGGCGTCGCCACCGAAGCGCCGGAACAGATTACCGACGTCGTCTGAAACGCTCATGATGTTTCCTCTGCTTGTCCTGCGCATTCCTTTACTGCGACAGCGCTAGCTGTCCGTCCACTGTTTCACTATTTGGTTAACGTCGTCGTTGGGGTCAAGTTTAGTCAGGGCGCTTTCAACAGTCTGAATTCGTATGTGTGCGCTTCGGCGCTTTGATATTCCTGTAGTGCCAGCGAGCCTGCGCCCAGTTCGTGCAGCCAGTGCTGATACGCGCCTTCGAGAAAAGCGGAAGCCCACGGTGCGGCCCGTTCGCCGAATGCGGCAAGCGGCGCGCAGCAATGTTCGATGGACAGATAGTCGTCCCGCTCTGCAAGACGAACGAAACCCCAGTCGAGTGCGGACCAGATGCTGTTGAGAAACGCAGCGAGGTCGTCCAGCGTCGTGCACTCGCCCGCCGGGTGCTTTGCAGCAAAGCGTGCGCCGATGCGGGACATCAGCATGCGCAACTGTGATGTATCAATCTGCGTCTCGAACTCTTCGGCGAGTGCGGTCAGAAAGCCGCGCCATTGCACGGAAGTCTGATGTCGCGTGTAATAGTCGAGCAAGGTGGCCGTGTGTTCGTCTTGCATGTCCGAGAGGTTGATGACAGGTGCGTAGGGTTTGCCCGGAAGGCACTGCTTCCAGTATCGGACACCGTCATGCAGAGAGATTGCTATGTTCAGCGAATCGTCATAATGGGCGTCGCCAGCATAGCATCGTTCAGTTGCCTATAAAAAAGCAACCGGCATGGTTTCTGATGTGGAAGGCAGACGACGAAACGATTATTTTGCGCTTGCTCTTTCGTTTCGGCTCTGGGTAGTTCATTGAAATGTTTCATTCGAAATGCGCATTTTCTTCCATCTCATACATGCAAGCCAGCTTCACGTATCTTTCAATGCATTACTGCTTCCGGAGTCAAACGATGAAGATCAACGACGAGCGCGCCATTCAGTTTCTTGGCGAGATTCGCAAGCCGCTACTCGTGCTGCATAAGACGATCCTCGATCACGAGCGCGCCTTGTATGAGAAGGAGTTTGGCACTGTCACGCCTGCCGCGTTCCTGCAGGTACTGATCAATGGATCGGGCTTTCGCTGGCTCAATCCGTTGTCGGTGATGATCGCGAATGTCGACGAGATTCTCGATGACGATGAAGCAACCAGTGCCGATCGTATTGGCGCGGTTGAATCTGTTGTCGGTCTTTTCTCGGAAGACTTACCAGGCAATATTTTCCTGCCGCGTTATCGGCAAATTTTGCAGAATAGTCCCGACATTTTGCATGCGCACGGACAAATCGCGCCGATATTGAAATCGCTTGAAGCGGGTTGATTAATCGACTCGTTTGTTTCGCATTTGAGTCGATGTATGAGAAACGGAAACCGGCATCGGCTCCTGCATTCCCTCACCTTTGCATAGTCGGCTTCAGGTGCGATGAAATGCGACATGCAGTGCGCCTGGATGACTTCCGGCATATTGCAGAGTCGCCCAGGTGAGATTCTGCGGGAGCACAGAATACGCTGCAGCGCACGCCTGGCCTTATCGACTCAAAAACGAGCCACACTCGCAAGCATGTCGAACGGAGTTGAACACGCATGACACACTGGACGCTCGATCAACAGTTCACGTATCGTGATCAATCCGTTCGTTATCGGGTCTTCGGCGATGGGCCGCCCATCGTGCTGATACATGGCACGCCGTTTTCATCATGGGTATGGCACCGGATCGCGCCGTATCTCGCACATGACCGCAAGGTTCATGTGTACGACCTGCTCGGTTATGGACAATCGGAGAAGCGCGAAGGCGGGGATGTGTCGCTCGGCGTGCAGAACGGCTTGCTTGCTGCACTGCTGGAACATTGGGGACTCGATGCGCCCGATGTCGTCGCTCATGACTTCGGCGGGGCGACGGCATTGCGCGCGCATCTGATCGACGGTTGCGACTATAGAAGCCTCACGCTGATCGATCCCGTCGCGGTCGCGCCGTGGGGTTCGCCGTTCGTGCGGCATGTGCGCGAGCATGCGGCGGCTTTTGCCGGTCTGCCCGCGTATATCCATGAAGCCGTCGTCAACGCGTACATACGCGGCGCGGTCGCAAGGACCCTCACCGACGACGAGCTTGCGCCCTACGTCACGCCGTGGCTCGGCGACGTGGGACAGCCGGCGTTCTACCGACAGATCGCGCAGATGGACCAGCGCTACACCGACGAGGTCGAAGCGCGCTATCCGCAGATACGCTGCCGCACGCAGATTCTGTGGGGCGAAGACGATCAGTGGATTCCCATCGAACGCGGGCGGCATCTGGCCCGCATGATCCCGGACGCGCGTTTTCAGCCCGTGCAGAACGCCGGACATCTGATGCAGGAAGACGCGCCAGAAGCGATCGTCGCCGCCGTGTTGCGGTGGATAGACTGAGCGTCAGCGGGTTAGGCCGACGCGGGCCTTATCCGCGCTGATGCGGCAGGAACGGCATCGGATCGATCGGCTTGCCGTCGCGGCGCAGTTCGAACAGCACCGACACGCGCGAGTTGTTCTCGCTGCCCATCTCCGCGATCTGCTGACCCTGCGCACGATATCGCCCGTCTTCACGAGCAGCTTGCGGTTGTGCGCGTAGGCCGTCAGGAAATCCTTGTTGTGCTGGACGATGATGAGACTGCCGTACTCGTTCAACCCGGTGCCGGCGTACATGACCTTGCCGTCGGCGGCCGCACGGATCGGGTCACCCGGCTTGCCGCCGATTTCGATGCCGCGCGTCTCGCCAGCCTGAAAGCCTTCGACGACATTGCCTTGCGCCGGCCAGATCAGCGACACGCCTTTCGCGTGGCGCGCCAGTTCGGCATTCACTTCACGGGTGTCGGCAGCGCTCGGCGCGGGGCAGCTGTTGCGGGTGCCGATGCCGCCGTGTTTGAAGTGCCGCTCGTGTTGCTGGCAGCACCGCTTGCCGTGCTGCCCGATGCGCTCGAAGCCGCTGCGGCGCCATTTGCGTTGGGCGGCGTCGCGCCCTGCGCCGGAGCCGGACCGGCTGGACCGTTCGGAACGGCGACCATCTTCACCGCATCCGGCGCCGAGACGTTCAGCGCCTGCCCGATATGCAAGCGCGAGGACGGCTTCAGATGATTCCAGGCGACAACTTGCTTGACCGTGACGTTGTGGCTGCGCGCGATGCGCGCCAGCGAATCGCCGCGACGCACCTTATAGACGACGGGCGGAACCGGCTGCGCGACCATCTGGGTCGCAGGCGCTGCGGGCGCCGGATCGGCTGCCGTCTGCGCGGCCGGTGCCGCGTCGTTCCTGTTCGCATCCTGCTCGCCGACATGCGCGCAGGCGCCCAACATCAAGGCGAGCGTGAAGCTCGCAAAACTGGCCCAGGTCCTGTCGAATCCATTCTTCGACATATGCTCTCCCGCATGATTCGTTCAAAGACCGGATGCGTGCGGCTCGCCCAATCAGCGGATGTCGAAAGACACCCACGGGGAGGCGCGCAGCATGCCGCCTCGTTGCGGCCTCAACTGTCCGGCGCGTTGCCGGGGCCAATCCGTCATCTCGCCCGGAGCCGCGTCATATCTGATGCGATCTTCCGCTAAAGGGTCGGAATAGCCTTCTAAATTAAAGCCGCATTGTAAAGTGCAGGCGCGGGAAAACGCGGCGCGCGAACACTCTGATACAAAATGTTTAATCGCGGTAATTTCCGGTGGTTGGGATGTAGATCGGCAGCCTATCGATTGCCTTTTAAACCACGCGTCATAAAGCCGCTCTATCTCATATCGGCACGGTGCGCGCGAAACTTGAGACGCACCCCACCGCTGCATCAACATGGAGACGTCAATGGCCGACATTAGCGAATCGAAAACGATCAGCGTGGCGATCGCGCGCGACTCGCGCGAGGTGTACGCGTTCATGGAGCATCCGCTGTCCTTCGCGCAGTGGGCGTCGGGACTCGGCAAGCCGCTTCGCGGCGAAGGCACGCAATGGACTTTCGAAAGCGCGGACGGCAAACCCGTCGACGTCCGCTTTACGCCGCGCAATCCGTATGGCGTGCTTGATCACTATGTGAGCACCGGACAGGGAGACGAGATCTATATACCGATGCGCGTGATCGCGAACCGCGAAGGCAGCGAAGTACTGTTTACGCTGTTTCGGACAGCGGGCATGAGCGACGCGCAATTCGCCGCAGACGCACAGTGGGTCGAACGCGATCTCGCTGAACTGAAGCGCTTTCTCGAGCAGCAATAAAGTCCGCTCGATTCACGCGCGCACGATCGTCACGCCGAGCGCTTCGAATGGCGCGGTGGTCGACGCGGGCGCGCCCTTCTCGACGATGATCGTGCTTGCCGCGTCGATGCCCGCAATCATGTATGCCGAAGCCGCATTCAACTTTTCCGACGATGCGAGCACGACCGTCTCGGCCGCGCGCGCCACCAGCGCGCGTTTCACGTACGCCTCTTCGAGATCGCCCGTGCTCAATCCCGCCTCGGGATGAACGCCCGTCACGCCCATGAAGTACAGATCGGCGCGGATGTGGCCGAGCGCTTCGATCGCGGCCGCCCCTACCGCCACCATCGAATGACGGAACAGCCGCCCGCCGATGATCACGACCTCCAGCGCGTCGTGCGCCGCGAGTTCGACGGCGACGCTCGGACTGTGCGTCACGATCGTCGCCCGCAGGTCGGCGGGGAGATGGCGCGCCAACTGGACGGCAGTCGTACCGCCGTCGATAAAGGCGATCTGGCCCGGCGCGATCATCCGCGCGGCGGCCCGGCCGATCGCCGCCTTCGCTTCCGAGCCGATCGCCTGGCGCCCCGCGAGATTCGCCACAGCCGGCGATGAAGGCAATGCGCCGCCGTGGACGCGCTGCAGTTTGCCCTCTGCGGCAAGCTCGCGCAGGTCGCGGCGCACCGTGTCTTCCGAGACGCCGAATGCCTCGCTCAGCGGTTTGGCGAGCACCTGGCCGTCGCGCTGAAGCGCGTCGAGAATCAGATTCTTACGTTGGGAAGTCAGCATCTATTTGTCTGGTCGCGCCGTGTTTTCGGAATTGCACGAAATTTCTTGATATTGCACGAATCTGCACGATACCATGAATTCGTTCGAGACAAGGAGGATTCATGGCTAAAACGGCTGAGCGTGTGCGTATCGTCGATGTGCAGGTGCTGTCCGACGACTGGTACCTATTGAAGAAGACGTCCTTTGATTTCCAGCGTGGCGACGGCAGCTGGCAGCGACAGAGCCGCGAGACCTATGATCGCGGCAACGGCGCGACGTTGCTGCTCTACGATCCGCGACGACGGACCGTCGTGCTGACGCGGCAGTTTCGGTTGCCTGCATTCGTCAATGGACACGAAGGGATGTTGATCGAAACGCCTGCTGGTCTGCTCGAAGAGGCATCGCCGGAAGAAAGGATTCGCGCTGAAGTCGAAGAGGAAACCGGCTATCGCGTGGAGCGCGTGCGCAAGGTGTTCGAGGCGTTCATGAGTCCGGGTTCGGTGACCGAGAAGCTCTATTTCTTTGTCGCCGAATACGATGCCGATACGCCCATCAGCCGTGGGGGCGGAATCGCTGACGAGGGCGAAGATATCGAAGTACTCGAACTGCCCTTCGACGATGCACTAGCGATGGTCGCGTGCGGCGAGATCATGGACGGCAAGACCATTATGTTGCTGCAATACGCGGCGCTTCATCTGTTTGTGAATGAATGCGCAGCGGAGAACGAAATGCGCGAATAAAAAAACCCGTCGGGCTTCAGATGAAGCGCGACGGGGAATGCGTGGAAATCTCACGACACGAATGTCGCTTGCTACATCGCGTAATCAGAACTTGTGGCGAATCGCTGCACGGAACGCGAGCTGGTTCGACGTCGACGACGGAGCCTGCGTGCCGAGAATGAACGCGTTGTCCATGATCGAATTAGTCTTGTCGCCCGCGACCTTCTGGTACACGCCCTGCACGTAGAAGTCCGTGCGCTTGGAGATGTTGTAGTCCGCCATCAGGCCGACCGTATGGACCTTCGGCTTGACGCTGCCCGTCGATGAATCGTAGTTCTCCAGCGTGTACACGTACTCGCCGCCGACATAGAACGCGGGCGTCAACTGGTACTTCGCATTCAGTTCGAAGTTCTGGAACCGCAGGCGATTGAGCGTCGAGCCTGCCGAGACGATCGCGCCCGGCGTGCCGAGATAGCCATTGCCTGTCGGGTTGTGATAGTCCGAGTTAGTGTAGGCGAAGCCCACCGTTGCCGAGCCGAACGTGTAGTTGATGCCACCGCCGAATACACGCATGCGCTGGGCGAAGAAGCTGGCGTCGTTGGTTGCGATCGCGCCGCTCGACGTTGCGCCCGTGTTGTTCGCCTGCAGGTAGGCCGCGGCGAGCAACAGGCCGCCCGTCGCGTATTGCGCGCCGAAGCTGTACTGACGGTTGTTGGCGAAATTCACGTCGTTGCTGAAGCTATACGTGCCGCCGAACTGGAAGCCGGCGATGTCCGGGCTCGCGTACTTGACCGTGTTGTTGACGCGGAACGAATTGTCCGTGTTGTCGTTATCGAACGGGTGCGAGAACAGATAGCCGGACCAGTTGCCGTTCGACGTCGTTTGTGCGAGGTAGTCGACGACGGAATCGTACTGGCGGCCCAACGTGACCGTACCGAAGCGGTCGTTCGACACGCCGACGTACGCCTGACGGCCGAACATGCGGCCGCCCTGCCCCAGACGGCCGCTATTCAGGTCGAAGCCGTTTTCGAGCTGGAAGATCGCCTTGTTGCCGCCGCCCAGATCTTCCGCGCCTTTCAGGCCCCAACGGCTGCCTTGTGCATAGCCGCTTTGCAATTCGACGACGCTATGGCCGCCGACGCTATTCGTATAGTTGACGCCTTCGTCGATCACGCCATACAGCGTGACGCTGCTTTGCGCGAAAACGGGAGCGGTGAAGGCGGCTGTAGCGGCCAGCGCGATGACCTGTTTCTTCATTGGACGATCTCCGATTTTGGTAGATATGGTGGTTGGTTTGTGCTCTGGATTTAACGCTTTTTGTTCGGCATGCTTACTATTTATGCAGCTTTGCGACGTTTTTGTTTGCACGCACTTCTGGTCAGGGGTGCGTGCAACGGACGTGATGCTGCCCGAGCGCAATCGCGTCGTCTAGTTGAAGTCAGGGCAGTGTTGAAAATCGTTGTGAAATGCCCACGAATGGTGCATCAATTCGTGCGATTGAGTGGGTCTGTCGGGGAGGTTCGAGATCTCTTCGCGTATTTTCGCTAAAGCTCTCCTTCACGAAACTTCTACATCGTAAATCGGAATTGTCCGATAGGAGGTGCCGAAAGGTCTTCGTATCCTCTGCGCCTCTATGTGGCGCGTGCTTAAGAAAGTGACGGAGGTTCGAACCGAATCATTCGTCTCAATGCTCAACTACGCTTCGCGCCAAGGCTCACCGATACGCGACCGGGAGGCATTGATGAAAACGACTTACCACGAGGTTTCGCGTAATCCGAACCGATCTGTTTCCTACCAGACGCCGAGCGTTGGTACTCACGTTATCGGGATCTTCGTTTTCGATGGGTTTTCGATGTTGCCGGCAGTGGAAGTCGCCGACGTATTCGACAAGGCGAATCAGGTCCTGGATGGTGGGCGTGATGACATGCCTCGCTACAGGACCGTTTTTGTTTCGAGCCACGGAGGTTGTGTGTCCAGTTCAGCGCGCATCGACGTGTTGACACAACCGGCTGAGCAGTTTTGCGCCGCTCGGGCGGTCTTCGTCGCGAGCGGAGAAATGGCTGTGGACGTTACAAGAGATGTGAAGTTCAGTGAATGGCTTCGCGGGACGATGTCACAGATTGATGAGGTTTTTGTTATTGGAAACAGCGATGCTTCGCTGGGTGGCATCAGCGAGTCCGTCCACACTTCTGCCGGTGACCTCCAACCTGTCGATCCGACAGGCAACAACACATCCGATCATGCATCGCGACCTGCGGTGCGGCACGCGCTTGGATTGATCAGGCAGGACTTTGGCTTGTCCGTGTTGCGACAAGTGCTCGAACATCTTCCTCATACCGGATTGCCGGAATTCAATGCGATCGCAGCGAATGGCGCCAAGTCAATCAAGGAGAAGATTCACGAGAGCGCGCGGTGGATCACGCGCAACTGCGATAGGCCGATTTCGATTACCGTCGCCGCGCAGACGGCAGGGATGAGCGACCGCTCGTATTTGCGGCATTTTCGAGCGGAAATGGGCGTGAAGCCGTCCGAGCATCTGCGACGGTCACGTGTTGAACTGGCTGCGGCCATGCTTACATCAAGTGACTTACCGGTCGACAAGATTGCTCGGCGCTGTGGACTGACGAGTGGGGAATGTCTTGCAAGACTCTTTCGACAGATTTGGGATATTTCGCCGACGGAGTATCGGAACCGGTTGGTTTGAGGACGTGACATCCGTCCCGCACTAGCTAAAAGGTGTGTCCTTTCATTGCTTCTTTCGTGATACCCGCGATGCTTACACCCATTTCAAAAGCTACCGATTTTATCTGCATTGCCAGCGCTGCATATGTCTCACAGAACATCGTGTTTCACGATAAAGTTGACTTTTCACACGTCGATGCTTTATTAGGCATCCTAGGTCTGACACTACCGTTTATCACGTTTCAATTGACAAAGGTCTATCAACCTTTTCGAAACGATTCTGCAATCGTAAGCACAACGCGGACACTGGCTGCATGGCTCGCAGCTCAACTCGTTCTCGCTATTCTGTCTAATCTTTACCCCGGCGCCGCCCTCCGAAACATTTGGCTTCTTTGGTGGACAGTCATGGCCGCGTGCGCACTTATCGCGGGTCGATGTGTGATTAAAGCACTACCAATCCTTTTCCATTCCTGGTGGTTCTCCCCCTCCCGGATCGCCATAGTCGCACCATCGGGTGCCAATGGCAAACTCATTGAACGCATTGCCATTCAAACGCGGGACACATTCACAGCGGAGTTGATCTTCGATCCATCACTTACGCGAGATACGCTGATCGATCGTATTCCGGTTGTCCACAAGTTTCAATCGCTAGTTGATGTTGTTCGGACCGAAAAACTGCGGGAAATCTGGGTCCTGAACTCCCCGTTCCGCCCCGTTCCGATTGAACCTCTACTTCATGAATTCAAGCACGAATTCGTCAATATCCGTGTCCTTCCACTATTGGATGAATGTGGACCCATAAAGTCCTATGTCGGTGATTATCGTGGCATTCCCCTTCTAAACCTTAAGGTATCTCCGGAACGCGGCTGGAGCACGGTTGCAAAGGAGGTCTTTGATCGCATCTTCGCCTTGTGTGCACTATCGTGCCTTTCGCCTCTACTCGTCGCCATTGCGGTCGCCGTGAAAGTGTCTTCCCCAGGGCCTGTTCTTTTCCGACAGTACAGAAAGGGAATGAATGGACATGTATTCTCAATCTATAAATTTCGAACAATGTATGAAGGAGCGGATATACCAGGGACTATCGTTCAAGCGCAAAAGGGGGATGCTCGTGTCACCAGAATTGGACGATTCTTGCGCGGCACCAGTCTCGACGAACTACCTCAATTTCTGAATGTTTTGAGCGGTGACATGTCGGTGGTCGGACCTCGTCCACATGCGGTCGAGCACGACGAATATTACAAAGACCTGGTCCAAGATTATATGTTTCGATATCGTATAAAGCCCGGCATTACTGGACTGGCGCAGATCAACGGTTTTCGCGGCGAAACCGCGCGACTCGAAAAAATGGAAGGGCGGGTGAAACTGGACGCCTATTATATTCAGAATAGGTCATTCTGGATGGATATAAAGATCATCGCGCTAACCATGATCAAAGGTTTTTCAGGAAAAGCGGCTTACTAAAATTTTCGAATAATCCATGACTTTCAACATAATCCAATGCCTTCTCTTTTCCGGGACGAGTTCTCAAGTTCGAAGCACAACGCCCTGGCTCGCATAAGGTGTTGCCATGGAAAAACGATACAAAGCACTTCAGCATGAAGAGCGACTGACGATTGTCATCCAGTATCTATAGGGCCCAGGCATACCGGCCATAGCCCGTGTGCCTGGGCGTTCACCTGCAGTGAGACGTACCTAACCGCGGCCGTACGTATCTTCAAAGCGAACAATATCGTCTTCGCCCAGATACGCTCCGGACTGCACCTCAATGATCTCAAGCGGTATTCGTCCTGGATTCTCAAGACGATGAGTAACACCAAGCGGGATGTAGGTCGATTCATTCTCTGACAGCATGAAACTTTCTTCGCCCCGAGTTACGAGCGCCGTACCGCGCACGATTATCCAATGTTCAGCGCGATGATGATGCATTTGCAGTGACAGTTTGGCCCCAGGATTCACAACGATTCGCTTGACCTGAAATCGATCGCCGTTGTCGATTGAATCGTAGTGCCCCCAAGGACGATACGCTTTTCGATGATTGACGGCCAGTGTGTGACGCTCGCTTCGCACTCGATCAACAACCTTCTTCACATCCTGTACAGAGGATCTGTCAGCCACAAGCACGGCGTCGTCCGTTTCCACGACGACAAGGTCACGTGTGCCCACGCATGCGACGAACCGTCGTTCCGAGCGTACAAATGTCGACGATGCGCCTTCAAACATGACTGCTCCGCCCTGGCTTACATTGCCGCTTTCATCCTTTGGCATGATTTTCCAAAGGGAATCCCATGAGCCCAGATCAGACCATCCCGCTAATACCGGAACGACAACGCTGCTGCAGACCGAACTATTGTTTCCCAACTTTTCCATAATCGCGTAGTCGATCGAATCCGACGGGGACGATTTGAATGCTTCGTAGTCTAATCGTACAAACGATCCGTCAGAAACACCTTGCTCATATGCTTTACTACACGCGGTATAGATCTTTGGTTGGCACAGTTTCACAGCCTTGACCCATACCGATGCGCGCACAATAAAGATCCCACTGTTCCACAAGTATTCGTTCGACTCAACATACTGCCTTGCAACGTCCAGAACAGGCTTTTCCACGAACCCATCCAGCCAGCGAGCGCTCGTCACGTCGTCGCCCGTCAGCGCATCACCGAGTCGGATATATCCATAGCCAGTTTCCGGGGATGTAGGCACTACGCCAAGCGCAACAAGATGGCCCTTCGCTGCATGCATGACGCCCACATCGACGGCAGCCTGGAAGCCTCCAATATCACCAAACGCGTGATCCGCCGGCATCACAACCATGATGCCGTCTCCGTCAGATTCGATGATCGAGAGTGCTGCAACAGTTAGCGCAGGTGCGGTATTTCGTGCCACCGGTTCGAGCATCAGTTTGTATTGCCTTCCGCTCGCCCCTAGTTGCTCCGCAGTGGTAAAACGATGCTCTTCGTTACACACGACAATCAGTCGGGGAGCAACCTGATAGCTGGATTCGAATCCGTCCAATCGACGTGTTGTTGACTGGAGTAATGAATCGTCTCCGATCAGGGCGATCAATTGCTTGGGGCATTGCTCGCGAGACACCGGCCATAGCCGAGTGCCTGATCCACCAGCAAGAATCACAGAATGGACTTGAAGCGACGTGTCAGATAGTCCGCTTTTCTCCAATGGTTGCTGATCGATCTGCAATTCGAATGATTCAGCCATGAGATACTCCCTAAATGTAAAAATCGCGTGTGGGTATTGTTGTACGCAAACGTTCAAGTATTTTTGTCGAGGTATCGTGTTAGATCATGATCTATTGAGCGACAACATTTGCATGACGCCCTATCGGATCGTTGTTGTGTGCATTGGTCGTCAGCGAGCATTGAGCGTTTAGCCGCCACATTCGCAAGAATCCTCTCCACGCCTTCGACATACGCCTGGGTCCCAAACTTCCGCACCGCGGTCTGATACCCACGCGCAACAAGCCGGTCGCGCAGCGCCTGATCCGACCTCAACTCAGCAAGCGTATCGGCCAGCGCATGCGCATCGCCTGGCGTACACATCACCCCATTCACACCATCGTCGATGATCTCAACCACACCACCGGCACGTGCCGCCACGACTGGCCGCCGCGCCAGCATCCCTTCAACGATCACACGGCCAAACGGCTCTGGCGTAATCGACGTATGCGCAACCACATCGACGGCACACATGCACGCAGCCACATCATCCTGAAACCCAAGAAAATGCACCCGTCCTTCAAGCCCATTCGATGCAACAAACTCACGTAACCGCGCCTCGTAAGCATCTTCGCCAAACAGCGGCGCGCCCACCAGAACCGCATGCATCTGCGGATTGAGCACCATTGCCTCAAGCAACACATGCTGCCCCTTCCACTGCGCAAGACGACTGAACGAGCCGACAAGAAACGCATCCTGCGGCAGCTTCAGCCGCGCACGCAGCACGCTTTGCGGCGTATCCCGCAACGCACTGAACGGTGCAGAGGAAATGCCGTTGAACACCACATCGATGCGCTTGTCGCCAAAACTGGTCAGCTCGGCAAACGCACGCGCCGAAGCCGCCGAATTGGCGATCACATGCGCCAGACCCAGTTTCGCGCACCATTTGATGATCGCAAGCTGCTTGCTGCCGAAATGCTCGGGGCTAACGATATCGCGCAGATGCCAGACCACAGGGCGCCGCGCAAAGCGTCCCGCAATCGCGCCAATCACCATCGCCCGCTGCGTGTTCGCATAGATCACGTCGCTCTGCCGGGCTCGCGCGACCGTCGCGCGAACCAGTGATGCCACGCCCTTCACCGCCTTCGCGATGGGCGGCGTGCCGCCCTGCTTGCGGATGTCGCGCGTCGCGCCGGGATCGAGTACATCGACGGCCACGCCTTCGCGATGCAGCGCCATACGAAACGGTCCGTCGTCGAACAGCACCACCTGCACACGCGCCTTGAGCGCCTTCACGACTTCCAGCAGCGACAGTTCGGCGCCACCCATCACGCCGCTCTGATCGATCGCAAGCACGCGCAACGCGCCCGATGCCGGTTTCGGTTCGCTCACCTTCGCGGGCGGTTCATCCACAGGCAGCGTCGCCCCCTGCAGCGCAGGCACCGTTTCGCGCACGAAGCCGAAGAAGCGCTCGCGGAAATGCCGGATCGAAAAACGCTCGGCATTCGCGCGGGATCGTCGGCGAAATCCTCGATCGCGCCGATGATCGAATCGGCCGTCTGCTCGTTGAAGAAAATCCCCGTCGGATGCGACTCGTACTGGTCGCGCACGGTTTCGAGCGCCCCGCCCTTGCCGTACGCAATCACGGGCGTGCCGCACGCCTGCGCTTCCACCACCGAAATGCCGAAGTCCTCTTCCGCTGCGAACACGAACGCCTTCGCGCGGCGCATGTGATCGCGCAACACGTTGAACGGCTGATAACCCATGATCTGCACGTTCGGTGTCGCCTTCGCGCGCACCTTCTGCATGTCGGGGCCGTCGCCGATCACGACCAGCCTGCGCTCCGGCATCCGCGCGAATGCCTCGACGATCAGGTCGATCTTCTTGTACGGCACCATGCGCGAGGCCGTCAGATAGAAGTCGTCCTTCTCTTCGCATAGCGAGAACGACTCGACGTCGACGGGCGGAAAGATCACTTCGGAATCGCGCTGATAAACCTTGTGGATGCGTCGCGAGATGAACTCGGAGTTCGCGACGAACGCATCGACGGAATTCGACGTGCGGATATCCCAGTTGCGCATGTAATGCAGGATCATCCGCGCCAGCGCGGACTTGGGGCCGCTCGTCAGCTTCGACTGCTGCAGATACTGATGCTGGAGATCCCACGCGTAGCGGATAGGCGAATGCACGTAGCTGATATGCACCTGGTCCGGCCCCGTCAGCACGCCCTTCGCGACGGCATGACTGCTCGAGATCACGACGTCGTACGCGGACACGTCGAGCTGTTCAATCGCGAGCGGCATCAGCGGCAGATAGCTGCGGTATTTCGTGCGCGCCTTCGGCAGCTTCTGGATGAAGGAGGTCGTCACGGACTTGCCGCGCAGGAACGTGCGGTCGTCGAGGAAGTCGACGAGACTGAAGATGTCCGCCTCCGGAAAACACGCGACGATCTGTTCGAGCACACGCTCGGCGCCCGCATAGGTGACGAGCCAGTCGTGAATGATGGCAACCCGCACGGGCCCGACGCTGCGCGCGCCGCGCCGTTTTGCGGGCGGCCTGCCAACGGGCGTGGTCGTGATGAGATCGCGGCCCGCATCGCGCGTCACGGGCGTGGGACGCAGCAGGTCTTCTTCAACGATATCGTGGTTCATGCGCTATTCCTCGGATTGAGTCGCAACTTCAGACGCACAAGCAGCGAACGCGCAAGATCGCGCAATGCAGGGGTCATCGTGAGCGACCACGCGACGTTCGCGCTCACGATGAGCGCGCCCGCGGCAATGGCCATCGGCAGGCTGGAGAGCAAGGTGGCGAGCCACAACGTGCCCACCAGAAAAGCGAGATGCGCGAGCATGTCGAGCACGATCGGACGCGCGTGAATGGCCGACAGTTTCAGCAGCGCCACGTAGTCGAACAGGCCGCGCGCGGCCACGACGACCGCCGCGCCCGTCAGGCCGAAATGCGCAATGCCGAACCACAGTGCGCCCGCGAAGAAAGGCAGCTCGAACAGGCCGAGGCGCGCGGCTGTCGCAGGATGCACCTGCGACTGGATGAGAATGCGCGCGAGGTTCGCCTGACCGACGAGCCACACGGAGATGATCAGGATGCGGCCCACGGGACCGCCCGCATCGGCGACTTCGTTGCCCACCCACGCATGCAGGAACGGTTCCAGCACGATGATCGCAACGAGCGCAATGGGCGTGAACACACCGTTCAGGAATTCGAGCGACTGCCGCATGATGACGTCGGCGTCGTCCCGGCCCACTGCCGACAGGCGCGGAAACAGCGTGCGCGCCATTGCATTCGGCAAAATGTTCAATCGTGTGACAACGTTCTGCGGCACGGTGTAGTACGTAACGAAACGCGCGCCTAGACTCGTGCCGAGCATCACGCGGTCCAGCGATTCGGAGACCATCCCCGAGATGCTCGCAATCAGCATCCAGCCGCCGAGATTGAAAAGTTCCTTTGCAATGGTCAATTGCGGTAATTGAGCGCGCCCGATGCCGAGCACGATCAACGCTGAGCGTCCAAGCAGAATAGCCAAGATGATGCGCGCGACCACAGCCGCCGCCAGCACGTTCTGCAGCGTCGGCCCCATCATCCATGCGGCGGCGAGCGGCAGCAGCTGGAACAGGAACGTGCCGAGCGTCTGGTTCGTGTTGTAGATGCCGAAGCGTTCCGCGCCGTTGATCGCGCCCGCGAACACCCACGACACGTTCGCGAGCGGAATCGCCACCGCGAGCCACGGCAGCGCCATATAGACCTCGTGCTGCAGTTCGGGCGACACCTTCGAGAAATACGCGGTATAGAGCGCCGCGCCGAAGTAGATGACGAGCCCGCCGACGATGCCCGTCGCCAGGTTCAACCACGTCGCGCTCCAGAACACCTGCTCGCACGCCTGCTCGTCGTTCGATGCACGCGCCTTCGAGATGTGGTTCTGCGCAGCCATGCTCATGCCGAGATCGAGAATGCTGAAGTAGCCGATCAGCGTCCAGACGAGGCTGATCACGCCGTAGCGTTCGACGCCCAGCAGCTTGATGTACGACGGCACCGTGACGAGCGATACAAACGTCGGCAACACCAGCCCGATCAGGTTGATCACTACGTTTCTGAGGATGCCTTTATCCATCGGATGCCTTTCTGGTCAGTCATAGGTTTGGGTAGCGTGTGGGTGGAGAGGCGTCGTGCTTATGTTTTCGATGCCGGTTTCCAGCGGTACATCACCACCTTGCCGCGCGCGTCTTCCTCGACGAACACGAGGTACTCGCCATCGTCGCGGCGATATGCGCTGATGCCGTTGGGCACGTCGACCCAGCCCGATGCGTGGCCCACCTCGGGCCCCGGTTGCATCGTGCCGACGGGCGTGCCCGTGTCCTTGTCGTAGACGTGCATGGTGCCAACGGGCTCGACGGCGAACACGTATCTGCCTTCGACGGTGAGGCCGATCAGCGTCGAGACGGGTTTTGCTTTCGTGTCCCACGGCAGCGGCAGCGTGTAGCGCGCGACGGGGTTGCCGCTCGACCACTTGTCGTAGCGCACCATCACGCGGCCCACTTCCTTCCAGAAGCCACGGTCGAAAGGCGCTTCGGCCGTGTAGCCCGTCACATACATCGAATCGGTCTGCGGGTCGTAGATCGCCCGTTTGATTTCGCTGAACGGTTGCGGCACGGGGTATGAAGTCATGTCCGCGTACGAGTAGACGGGGTTGCCCTTCGCATCGAGACCGCCGAACCGGAAGCGGTTGATGCCCTTCGAATCGCGCGCGCGCCAGATGTCGCCGTTGGTGTCGACCCACCAGCCCCAGCCGCCCGCGAGGTGCGTGCCCGTCGTGTTCGGCGTGAACTCGTCGGCGTCGAAGCGGCCGTTGCCATTGCTGTCGCGCCAGATCCAGTCGCCGCCCTTCGGCGCGTTCGGCACCTTCAGCACGGCGCGCTCGCGGCCCGCGATAAAGCCCGATGGCGTCGCCGTCTCGCCGTCGCGGCCGCCGTCGAAGCGATAGATCTTCAGATGGTCCGCGTACATGTCCGTGAGGAACAGGAACGTGCGGCCTTTCAGCTTGCGGGCGATGGGCAGGCCCGGCCACTGGTCGGTGTTGAAGACGGGATCGTCGGGATACCTGAAGCGGTTCGTCAGGAAGCCCGCGTAGGTCCATTGCTGGCCCGCCGGCTTCGACAGATCGAGCGTGAAGCGCTTGTTGCCCGTATAGACGCTGTCGGGCCGCGACGGGTCCATCCACGCGCCATCGACGAACAGCAGCCCTTCCACCTGCCACACGCGCCTGCCGTCGGGCGCATAGCTTTCGAGCGTCGCGCCGAGGCCCGCTCCCGTCGGCTCGAAGCGCGGACCGATGCCATTGGTCGAGACGTAGATGTTGCCGCGCGCATCCACGCCTACGCCCGTGAGTCCGTTGAAGCGCTGTGGTCCCGGCTTGCCCGCGACGCCCGAGAAGATGCCGCCGCGCTCGCCGAGCGTCGAGGTCAGCGCATAGCCGCCGTCGCGCTTGCTTAAGAACAGCACCTGCTGGCGCGGGCCGTTATCGGCGATCAGCACGCGGCCCTGAGGATCGACGGCGATATCGACGGCGACCGTGTCGGCGGGCAGCGGCAGTTCGTCTTTCAGACGCTGGCCGTTTGCATCCAGGTGCGCGACTTTCGGCTTGTCGCCGAGCGTGTCGGTCAGCACCCACAGCGTGTCGTCGCCCGCGCGCGCGATGCGGCCCGGTGCCGGCACGCTCCATTGCGCCTTGCGCTGCATCGATTCGGCGTCGTACACCTCGATGCGGTTCTGCGACGTGTTCGACGCGTAGAGCGTCGTGTCGCTCGCAGCGAGCCCGTTGATGTCGCCGCGCGTACCCGTGGGCACGTCGTTGACCATCGCGAACGCGGCGGCCGCCTTCGCATGCGGATCGATGCTGCTCACAGCGGCCTGGAACGCGGCGACGCGCTTCGTATCGCCGATCTCACGCCGCGAGATGCCGTACCACTGGCGACCCTTGTCCGGCCACACGCCCTGCCCGACGAGATGTCCCTTCTCGTTGCCGACGCCGACAGCCACGTACGCATAGCGTTTGTTGATCGCGATCGCGTTGCCGCCGCTGTTACCCCAGCCGTGCGTGCCGCCCGCGAAGCCGAGCATCTTGCCGTTCTGATAGACGCTCGCTTCCGCGCCGCTCTCGTCCCATGGTGCGTTCGTATAGACCTTGCCGTCGGGCGACACGGCGAGCGCCGTGATGTTGATCTGCGTCCACGCGCCGTCGCCGTAGCCGAAGGTATTGCCGATCCATGACGTCTGCACGTTCAGCGCGGGTTCGGCGAACGCATGCACGAAAGCTGCGTTGGAAAGTAGCGCGCATGTCACGACCTTCTGCAACGGTTTCAAGCGCTCGTCCTCGATGCTTCGCGTGTCGCATGCAACGCGGCGTCGGCCCGTTGGCCACGCGTCGCGCTGCCATGAATCAGGCGGCGCTCGAAGCCGAACCACGATGCGCTTGCATAAACCAGCGTGATCGCGAGCGCGAGCGCGGCCGTCACGTAGCGGTTGTAATGCAGCGGCCAGAGCGCGTAGAGAACGCTCAGGTGGATCAGGTAGATCGTGTAGCTGATCGTGCCGATATAGACGAGCACGGGATTGCACAACACCCGCTTGACGATGCCCTTGCTCTGCAGCGCGATCACGACAACCGACGTGCACAGCAACAGCGACACGCTATACAGCCCGGCATTCGAAAGCGGCGTATTGGCCGCGCGAAAACGCGGATAGTGCAGATGCAGCCACGCAAGCACGGCGAGCGCGACGCACACGCCGAGCACGGCCAGCAGCCTGAACGGCGCGAGCGCGTTCGCATCGCGCCGCACGGCGACGGCGAGCAGCGCGCCCGCTGCGAGCAGATCCATGCGGAACGGCGTCAGGTAATAGATCGGCCAGAACGAATCGAACCAGGGCGTCGCGACGGCGCGCAGCACGGGAACGAGCACGATCAGCGCGGCCGCGACATAGCCGAGCGCGCGTTCGGGCACGAGCAGGATCACGAACGGCCAGACAATATAGAACTGCTCTTCGACGGCGAGCGACCACAGCACGTTCAGGCTGTCATGGCCGCTCTGGTTGAGCGCATCGCCGATATTCGTCGCGAAGAACGCGTACCACTCCCAGTGCTGCGCCCAGCCGAAGCCGAACAGCAGCGACGACACCACCATCAGCAGCAGATACGGCGGCAGGATGCGGCGCGCGCGGCGTGCATAGAAATAGCTGAAATACGACTGCTGGCGCGCCTTGCGGTCCAGCAGAATGCCCGTGATCAGAAAGCCGCTCAGCACGAAGAACAGGTCGACACCCATCCACAGCGGCGCCTTCAGCGCGTGCTGCGCGAACACCGCGAGCACGGCGATCGCGCGCAGGCCGTCGAGCTGGACGATGCGTCGGTGATGAGAAGGCGTGGCGGGCAGGGTGCTGGCTGTCATGAGCGTCCGTGTATGCGCCTGATGCGGCAGTCAATGGGCCATGCACGGTGTCGCGAGGCGATCACCAATAGATGGCGCGTGCGTCTACTCTGGAGTGGAAGGATTCATATCGGTCAGGCGTCTGCGAGAGCTTCGTAATAAACAGCGGCGACCCGCTTCGCGATCACGGGATTATCGAAATTGGCCCGCGCGTACGTCCGGCACGCATCCGAGTCCGGCAGCCTGATCGTTCCATCCAGCGCCTTACCCAGACCATCGGCGATCGCATCCGCGCCCGTCGAAGGCAGCACGAGATCCTGCGACAGCCCCGCCACCGCTTCCGGAAGACCACCCACGGGCGTCACCAGCACGGGCGTTCCCGACGCCAGCGATTCCACGGTGATCAGCCCGAACCCTTCGAGCGCCACGGTCGGCACCACGCTGATCGTGGCCGCGCGATAGAGCGCGGCCAGGTGCTCGTCCGGCACGAAGCCGAGCAGCTTCACGTTGTCGCCGAGACCGGCATCGTCGATGCGTTGCTGCAACTCCTGTTGCAAGCGCCCTTTCCCTGCGATCAGTAGCAGCACGTCCGGATTGCGGCGCTTGACCATCTTCACGGCGTCGATCAGATCTTCGAGACCCATGCGCCGCACGAGACGCCGCACGGCCAGCACGATCGGCCGGCCCAGCGGCAGTTGCAGACGCAGCCGCGCTTCGTTTTGCGTAAGCGGCAGATTGAACTGGTCGACGTTCACGCAGCCCGGCACGACGCGCACGCGGTCGGCGGGAATGCCGTAGCGCGACGTCAGAATGCGGCCGAACGCATCGGACAGCACGATCAGCCTCGATGAACGCGCGTACACGGTCTGCTCCAGATATCGCTTGGCACGCTGACCGAGCGAGTCCGCGCCTTCGACGTGACTCTCATCAGCCCACGGCCCGTGAAAATGCGACACCTGCGGGATGCCGCGCATCGCGTCGAGGCCGGGAAACGTGTACAGCGCGAAGTGCGACGAGATCACGTCGGGACGCTGCTCGCGAATTTCGCGGCGCAGCGCGCGGCGTGCGGCCATCAGGCGAAGCGGCAGCGATTGCGCCGCGGAACCGAAGCCCTGGATCGCGCCGTTTGTGTCCTGCGCGACGCGCCCGGAGCCCGCGACGACGCCGCGCACTTCGACGCGTGCGCCGGGCAGTGCGCCGATCAGCGAGTAATACATACGGTCGAGACCGCCCGCGCGCTCGGGAAACCAGTGCATGCCGATTTGCAGCGACTTGATACATGAGAACGAAATCGAGCGCATGTTTGTTTTTAATTAAATGTTAATATTTATATATAGGATAACCAATTATCCATAGTTTTCTTTGATCAATTCATATCTACACACAGCTACCTCAGGCTGAGCGCACTAAATTAGCAATACGGTGTCTGGTTGGCGAAATAAATAATTTGCTCGGCGCGGTGCAAAAAGTCGATCATGGAGTTGGACAATCGCAACTTCGTTTCCACCGTACCGCAGAGAGAATGGCAAACATGCTTCCAAAAAATAGCAGACCGCCGGTGCTCACTAGTCTCACTGTGTCACAAAATCTATTTGCAGTGAAGCGATACCTGGTAGTATTGAATAATACAGACTTCGGGCGATCGCGATGAGAGAAGATGTCGACGAATTTGACGCGTATCTGAATCATCTGGCGCTGGCGTTAGGGCACGCCGATCGCCATGCCGGCCTCAAGGGTTACTGTTCGGGCTTGGTAATGCCGTTGTCACGCAAGAGCGTCGAGCCGATGGCCGCGCATATTGACCCACTTCACGCGAGTGCGAAACACCAGTCACTTCACCATTTTGTGGCCAAGGCAGAATGGTCTGACCGGGCGGTCCTGCAGCGGGTACGCGAATGGGTGATGCCCGCGTTAGGCCTGCACGCTGCTGAAGAGGCTGGCTATTACTGGATTATTGACGATACGGGCTTCCCGAAGAAGGGCAAGCATTCGGTCGGCGTAGCGCGACAATACTGTGGGCAACTGGGCAAACAGGATAACTGCCAGATCGCCGTGAGCCTGTCGATCGCGACGCAACGGGGCAGTTTGCCGATTGCCTGGCAATTGTATATCCCCAAGGAATGGATTGACGACCGGGAACGTGCCCGTCGCGCTGGCATTCCCGACGAACTAGTTTTCCAGACCAAGCCACAGATTGCGCTGGCCCAGCTTCGCGAGGCCATAGCATCCGGCGTTGCGCCGGGCATCGTGCTGGCCGACGCTGGGTATGGCGACGAAACCGCATTCCGGGAGGGCATAACTGAACTGGGTTTGTTGTACGCGGTAGGGATCCGGCCGGTCACCTCTGTGTGGGCGCCAGGTACGGAGCCGCTTCCACCCAAGCCCTGGAGCGGGCGCGGTCAGCCACCGAAGTTGTTGCGCCGTGCGCCCGGCCATAAACCGCTCGCGGTGAAGGAACTGGCCATGCAATTACCCGTGAACGCCTGGCAAACCGTAACCTGGCGGGAAGGTAGCAACGCAGCACTTTCCTCACGCTTTGCCGCCGTACGGGTTCGTCCCGCACATCACGACTATTGGCGAAGTACGGTTCGCGACGAAGAATGGCTGCTTATTGAATGGCCTGATGGCGATACGGAGCCGCTCAAATACTTTCTCGCTACTGCCCCCGAGGAGGCGACACTTGAGCAGCTTGTGTTCGTGACCAAGATGCGCTGGCGCATCGAGCGCGACTATCAGGACCTGAAACAGGAGTTCGGGCTCGGTCATTATGAAGGGCGAGGCTGGCGTGGCTTTCACCACCACGCCACATTGAGTATCGCTGCGTATGGGTTTCTGATGGCTCAGCGACTGCGAATGCAATCAGGTGGACGCGATAAAAAAAACTTCCTTGAACGGGCGCTGCCTGCCCTTCCCTCGGATTACATCCCCCGGGGCAGTCCAGCGCGCTCAACGCCACGTTCCTGATTCCATTACCACGTTGCGCATCCTGCTTGGACTAAGGCTCATGCAACGATGGCTCGCTCCCTAGTACAGCAATCGAGCGCGCAATTATTTATATGACACAGTAGTACTAGCGAGTTGGTAAACATGAGCATCGATAGTGTTGCAAAAGATATCGAAAAATTCGCAGTCGCAAAACTGTCGCCTCGCACCTGAGGGGAAATGAGTAACGCACGCATCAAAACCCAGATCATTCCAGACACATAAAGCAACGTTCCGGGCCATCCGAGCACGAATGGGATGTTCATCACGCCGCTGTCGAAATTCCCGTATTGACCAAGACGCGCGTCTACGCTAGACAGCTTCGTCGATGTGCCTGTCGCCCCCATACCCTCGCCAGCAATATTCGTGAACGCGATACTTGCAAACTTTGCGTAGAATTGGTTACGAACCACGTAACTCTGGTCATCGCCCAAGTGGACCATGGTTTGCAATCTGGTTTGCATCCGCTCGGCGATCGGGCCGACCATAAGCACAGGTATCGCAAGGATGACCAAACCCGTACCACTCGCTACGACGTGCAACCTCACCTTGCCACTCGATTTAGCGACCTGAATAAGCAGCGCGATCATCCAACCGCCCCACGCAGAGCGAACAAGACTCAGACTAAAAGAAAGAAAACCAAATGCACTCGCAATCCAGCGTATGCGTTGATCCGCGGCCGCTACATAGACCATTGCTCCCAACATGACAAATGCAAACGGACCAGACGAGTTCATCGTGCTGAATACACGCACACCGAACGGTACGGAGTCGCCCTGAGAGTTCATCTGTGCGTTCGTCATCCAAAGGACATCCCAAGGCGGCATGATAAAAAATTGCACTGCGCCGTAAGCACCCGTCACCAACATGCCCCAAATGAATGCGCTGACGATCTCGGCTCTGCACTCGCGGTATAGACGCCAGTGCGTCATGATGTGAAAACCGATCAGTATCGGATAGACCCAGTTCGCGAGATCGTATAAGGCAGCCATCAGTCCATTGGAGACGACCCCGACAAGAAATGCATAGGCTATTCCCGTTAGCATTAGCAAAACAGGCAGACCTCGTCGTTGCGCAAGAACCGAGAAAAAACGTATCAACGATAGACCGCTGATCATGCTGACCGCGAGCGGGGCGATCTGGACCAGACTATTCGATGTATACACGCCATTCAACCAGTCGGCGAGACGCCGCACTTCCGGACTCAGGAACCACAGCCACCACATGTAGCCGACGTACTTCGCGGGCGCCTTGAAGTACAGCCAGAAACCGACGGCGATCGACAGCACCGGGAATGCGAGCGTGAGCACCGTCCCCTGATGCGCGACGATCAGCATCGCCGTGACGAGCCACAGCAACGCGGGCGGCAGCCAGACGCTCTTATGGCTCTTGTCGCTCTTGACGGCGCGTACAGCGCTGTCGATCCCGGCTCGTGCAATCGACGACATCGCTTACATCCCTCCCCGGCTCTGCGACGGCACGCGGGCGTTTGCACCCGCGTTCGCCTTCTGCGCGGGATGCGCGTGTTGCGCTTGCCGGCGCAGCAGGTCGCGCGTGAGCCTCACGTGCTGCTGCGCATAGTGCTGCGTCGTGTGATCGCGCGACACGAGTTCCATCGACGCCGCCTGCGCCTGTTGCAGCGCTTCGCCCGGTGATGCGATGAGGCCGAGCAACGCCTCGCGCAGCGCGTCCGCGTTGAACGGCGGCACATACGCCGCCGCGCTCGCCGAAAAGTAATCCTGCAGCCCGCCGACGTTCGTCACGACCATCGGCTTGCCGACGGCGGCTGCTTCCAGCATCACGGTGATTCCGGATGCGTGCGTGTTAGGGCGCAGGGGCACGACGACCACGTCGGCCCAGTCGTACAGTTCACGCTGCTTCTTCAGGCCCGCAGCGGGCGCGACCTGCACGTTCAGCGAACGCAGTGCGCGCGGAATGCGCCGCCGCGTCGCGAGACGCACCGCGAAGCGCGGATCGTTGCCGACGGCCTTGATCAGCGTTTCCCAGTCGCGGTCGCGATCGTTGCCGATCGCCGCGATGCGCAGCGGCGTATTCGGCTGCCATGTCTTCGGCGGCTGCACGGGAAAGTCGCGCGTGTTCAGCCCGTAGAAAAGCTGCGTCGCATCGCGGCCGAAGTAGTCGCGGCACAACTCGGCGTTATCGCGCGCAAGCGTCGTCAGAAGATCGGCACGCCCAATCAGCTTGCGATAAAACCAGCGGCGCAGAACGCCATAGTTCGGCCACTTGTCGATCAGCCACACGCTTTGCGCGAGCAATAGCGGTTGCTCGTCGCGCTTGCCGTTCATCAACAGCATCAGCGCGGCCGACAGCCATTCCTGCTCGGTGTGCGTCCAGATGACATCCGAGCGCAGCATCTCGTCGCGGTTGCGCAGCGTGTGGATCAGGTCGAAGCCGAGCACCTTCTTCAGTGCGCGGCGCATGAGACGTACCGGCTTGCTTTCCTTCGCGTCCTGCGAATAGCTCAACTGGAATTCGTCGGACTCGGCATGGTGATAGCCATACAGGCAACCGATGTTCTCGCCCGGGCGGTAGAAGCGCGGATCAGCGCCGTAAAACAGATGTACGTGGACCTTCGTGGTCATGCGTGCAAACTCGTAGTCGGGGCGTCATTTCTCCGTGACTGCTCGCGGCGTGCCTCACGTCCGCCGATACGTACTGCCCGCCAACGCGCCACCTTCGCCTCCCTTTCGCTAGTACTACTGTGTCATATAAATAATTGCGCGCTCGATTGCTGTACTAGGGAGCGAGCCATCGTTGCATGAGCCTTAGTCCAAGCAGGATGCGCAACGTGGTAATGGAATCAGGAACGTGGCGTTGAGCGCGCTGGACTGCCCCGGGGGATGTAATCCGAGGGAAGGGCAGGCAGCGCCCGTTCAAGGAAGTTTTTTTTATCGCGTCCACCTGATTGCATTCGCAGTCGCTGAGCCATCAGAAACCCATACGCAGCGATACTCAATGTGGCGTGGTGGTGAAAGCCACGCCAGCCTCGCCCTTCATAATGACCGAGCCCGAACTCCTGTTTCAGGTCCTGATAGTCGCGCTCGATGCGCCAGCGCATCTTGGTCACGAACACAAGCTGCTCAAGTGTCGCCTCCTCGGGGGCAGTAGCGAGAAAGTATTTGAGCGGCTCCGTATCGCCATCAGGCCATTCAATAAGCAGCCATTCTTCGTCGCGAACCGTACTTCGCCAATAGTCGTGATGTGCGGGACGAACCCGTACGGCGGCAAAGCGTGAGGAAAGTGCTGCGTTGCTACCTTCCCGCCAGGTTACGGTTTGCCAGGCGTTCACGGGTAATTGCATGGCCAGTTCCTTCACCGCGAGCGGTTTATGGCCGGGCGCACGGCGCAACAACTTCGGTGGCTGACCGCGCCCGCTCCAGGGCTTGGGTGGAAGCGGCTCCGTACCTGGCGCCCACACAGAGGTGACCGGCCGGATCCCTACCGCGTACAACAAACCCAGTTCAGTTATGCCCTCCCGGAATGCGGTTTCGTCGCCATACCCAGCGTCGGCCAGCACGATGCCCGGCGCAACGCCGGATGCTATGGCCTCGCGAAGCTGGGCCAGCGCAATCTGTGGCTTGGTCTGGAAAACTAGTTCGTCGGGAATGCCAGCGCGACGGGCACGTTCCCGGTCGTCAATCCATTCCTTGGGGATATACAATTGCCAGGCAATCGGCAAACTGCCCCGTTGCGTCGCGATCGACAGGCTCACGGCGATCTGGCAGTTATCCTGTTTGCCCAGTTGCCCACAGTATTGTCGCGCTACGCCGACCGAATGCTTGCCCTTCTTCGGGAAGCCCGTATCGTCAATAATCCAGTAATAGCCAGCCTCTTCAGCAGCGTGCAGGCCTAACGCGGGCATCACCCATTCGCGTACCCGCTGCAGGACCGCCCGGTCAGACCATTCTGCCTTGGCCACAAAATGGTGAAGTGACTGGTGTTTCGCACTCGCGTGAAGTGGGTCAATATGCGCGGCCATCGGCTCGACGCTCTTGCGTGACAACGGCATTACCAAGCCCGAACAGTAACCCTTGAGGCCGGCATGGCGATCGGCGTGCCCTAACGCCAGCGCCAGATGATTCAGATACGCGTCAAATTCGTCGACATCTTCTCTCATCGCGATCGCCCGAAGTCTGTATTATTCAATACTACCAGGTATCGCTTCACTGCAAATAGATTTTGTGACACAGTGAGACTAGAGAGCAATGCAAGCAGTACATGCGCCATACCGGGATAGACGCGCGTGCCGATGAGCGCATACCACCACCACGCTATACCGCGATGCAGCGGAGACAAATGGTCTCTCAGCGTCAGATGCAAGTTGTATGCGGCATTGCACACAGCTACCAAGCTCGGCGCGTCTCGACGATCTTCATCAAATCGTTCAGCAGGAAAGTGATCAACCGCTACCTGTGGATCGTAGGTCAGTTTCCAGCCGGCGCGCTTCACGCTCATGCTGAATGCCATATCGTTATGAACCTGCGCGCCCGCGCCGCGCAAACGTGTATCAAAACGGATATTGCAAATCGCGTCACGACGGTAGCTCATGTTGGCTCCTTTGAGCACATCGACTTCGCGTGGTTCGCCTGCACCCAGATGATGATTACCAGTAACTTTGCCGGAGAGTGCTATCTTCCCGACAATGGGACGCTCGCCATACACCACACTGCCCTTAAGATGCATCCAGTCGCGTCCACCAAGCCCACCTAACCTTGGATCCGCACAAAACGCGGTTTCTATGCGTCGCACCCAATCCGGGCGTGGCGCCGCATCGTCATCAGTGATCGCAATCACATCACCAGTGGCAGCATCCAAGCCGCAATTGAGTGCTGCGACCTGACCGGACACCTGGCTCAATGCGACTTTAAGCGGAAGCCCCTCTGCGACTTCTGGATTCTTCAAACACGCCAAAGTTGTCTCGTCATCCGACCGCGCTACCACCACAACCTCATCGCATCCGCGCTCCTGCATTCTCAATGCCAGAAGACACCGCACGAGGTCCTCCTCCCGACGATAAGTCGGAACCAGCACCGTTATTTTCATCATTCTCATCTCGGGTCAAACAGTAGAGGTTTCCGTTGTCAGGTAGCGATGTACGGCACCGTAGCCGTAGCGCCCGGAGGACGGCATACCATTGAAAATCCCCCCCTTCAAATCAACACCAGCCACCTTGAGCCGCTTGATGGCATCGGCAATCTCGATCGGACGATGCATGCCAGATCGCAAAACAAGGAAACTCGCCCCGGCGTGCTCACCAACGAGCGATGCATCTGTTACTGCTAGCACAGGTGGTGTATCGATAAGAATCACGTCATACAGCATTTCCAGTTCATGAAGGCAATTGGCGAAACGCGATGACATCAGCAGCTCTGCTGGGTTCGAAGGCCGCCGACCACACGAAATGAAATCAAGCCCGTCAAAATGCGTCTGCCTGATTGTTTCCTCAACTGAAACGCTGCCTGCAAGAAGTTCCGCAAGCCCGCCGCCAGCCGCACCACCCACGTAGCGCTCGAGCGCCCCCTTACGCATATCCGCATCGATCATCAAAACCTTCTTGCCCGAATTCGCGAGCAGAACGGCCAGATTCACCGTAAGGAAACTCTTACCAACGCCCGGAACGGGCCCCGTCAGCATGACAATCCGATTACGAGCATCGAGCATCGTGAATTGCATCGACGTGCGCAAACTTCGAAGACTCTCCACGCATGGGTCCGCCGGATTTGCATGGGCCAACACTGAATGGAGCCACACCTTTCCGGTCACGGGGCGGCCACCGGTCTGCACGTGCTGCTCGCTCAACGGCACCATTCCGCAAATAGGCAGTTGGAACATGCGCTCAATGGCCTCCGGATCTTCGATCCCCTTGAAGAGTCTCCTTCGGGCGAGGATCACGACCACGCCAAGGATAAGACCTAGCATTGTCGCTGCGGACATGATCAACAGTTTCTTTGGTTTGACTGGCGTGCCAGGTCGAAGCGCCATATCAACTATTTGTGCATTCCCTCCCGTGCCCGCCTTCTGAACCGAGAGTTCTTGCTCGCGCGTTAGCACTAACTCGTAAATCTCCGCAGCAACCTTGGCGTCACGCTGCAATTGCACAGCACGTACTTCGGCCTCTGGTAAATCTCGGAAGCGACCTTCATAGCGGTCGCGCTGCGCTGTTAGCTGGGTGATCTGCTCACGCGTTGCTTTAAGTAGCGGATGATCGTCTCCAAATCGTTCCTGAAGCGCTGCAAGTTGCAGACGCATTGCCGACATCTGCTGTTCGTACTCCACACTTCCCGCGAGATAAACCTTAGCTTCCTCGCCTGCAGTGATCGATCCCGATTTCCGTTGATACTGCGCAAGCGCAATCTCGGCCCGATCAAGCTCCGCCTTCAAGCGTGGTTCCTCGCTCTTCAGGAAAGACAACATGTTTTGAGCGTTAACCTGCTTACTCTGAACATGGCGTCGGAGATACGTTTGCGCCAAATCGTTGGTCGCTTCCGCCGCAAACGCCGGATCATCGCTTTCCATAGACACGTCGACGAGCCCGGTCAACTTTCCCAGCTCCTGCACTGCGACAAATTTCTGAAGGCCGTTGACAGCATCAACGTCGTTTATCCGCACGACCGAAAATTGTGTTTCAGGACGAGCGATAAGCTGATTGACGAAAAGCGTGACGCCATTCCCGCTCGATGCCTGACCCACAGTCCCGCGGACGAGTACATTTCCGTCCGGATCCTGCAAATCGTAGCGGCCATTGGGCCGGCTGGTCAGTACTAGTCTTTCCCCTTCGAGCGTGGGCGGAACCTCGACGCTCCTCACGTCTGCAACTTCGCCTCCCCATGCGTACGAAGTTAAACCGAGCCATGGATTCGCAGGCCGCCCCGGGGTTGCCAGCTTCGACGCCAAGCCCCCCAAAACGGGAAATTTTTTCGGCTCAACAGTGATATCGAACTTGAATTTCCTGACAACATCTTTCATCACATCGCGACTCTGAATAATCGCGATTTCCGCATCGGCCGGGAGAGGCGTCATCGCACTTGCGACACTGCTCAACTGCATCAATGCCGGCGCGGCATCGTTTGGCTGTTCGATCTTTATCAATGCGTTTGCAACATAAACCGGTTTCGCGAAAGCGCAATAGAGGCCACCCAAAGTGAGTACCACGAGTGCCGCGCCCACGAGCCACCAGACATCTTCCGCGATGACGCGCAATAAATCACCGAGGACGAATTCCTCCTCCGGATCATGTCGCGTACCGGGATTCATAATCCCATTATTTTTCACTTCAATACTCACGGCTTCTTCAACGTGTATTGCGACAGGATGGGGAAACAAGGCCAGTCCGCTTAGCAACTCAATAGAGCGCACTGGGTCACCTTAAGGTGACCCAGATCCGCGTAAGATCGCTTAGCGCGTGAGCTGCTTCAGATAAAAGAGCGTTTGCAACGTCGGCAACACTTGCTGCAAAACGCGATTGAATGTTGTGGAAGCCGCTGTTCCGACATATACAACGTCCATCGGCTGAAGCTCGAACTGCGTCGACAACATGATCGAGTCCGGCTGAGTCATGTCAAGATGAAATACATCAGGCGTCGTCGGCTTTTCCTTCATACCTCGCAACACATATATCTGACGCGGATTTGCGTCGGAATCGAGAATTCCTCCCGCCTGCGTTAGAGCGTCTGCAATTGTCAGGCTCCCCCGGTACATCGAGAGAGGTGCTGGCGTTTTTACCTCCCCCATCACGAAGACTCGGCTGTCAACGCGGTCCGGTACGTTTATGACATCGCCTGACTGTAAAAGGACATCCTGCGACATATCACCTCGATCCAGCATCCGATTTGCGTCAAGCACGTATAACTGCTTCTTACGAACGAGACGAATCCGTTGCAAGTCGGCATCGGTAGTCGTCCCTCCCGAACGCGTGATTGCATCGACCAGGGTAAGTGGCACATCACTGACAGCCAAAGGCCCAGGAGTCTTCACCTGCCCCGTTACCTGCACCTTTTGGCTGCGAAACGAAAGCACACGAACATCGACTTGTGGATTCCTGACAAATCGAACAAGACTCGTCGCTACCTGATCGCGAATCTGACCAACCGTCTTGCCGGCAACCTGCAGGCGCCCTGAAAAAGGAATGAAAATGGTGCCGTCGGCCGCTACCGTCTGGCCGTAGGGATCTGCCTGCCCAGGTAACGCCGTGGTGTACGGCTGCTGCAAGGTTGCGGCAAGCGTTTGAGTCGTGTTACCACCGGATGAGAAGG
Organism: Paraburkholderia sp. PGU19; assembly: GCF_013426915.1. Classification (GTDB taxonomy): domain Bacteria; phylum Pseudomonadota; class Gammaproteobacteria; order Burkholderiales; family Burkholderiaceae; genus Paraburkholderia. The sequence goes on along the minus strand of NZ_AP023180.1, from coordinate 514,809 downwards.
AGGTGATTGTCGGCGTGGTCAACTCGGGGTGGTCCCATACCGTGACTCCGAGAATGTCCTGTGGCTGAACGTGATACACGTAGCGCCCAGAGCTTGCGAGCTGATCGACCGTCGCCCGCTGCACCCGTTCGACTTCTGCACGGGACCGTGCCTGCTCCACGATTAGCCCGCCATCGATCGCCTTTACTGGGTACACTTCCGCAGTCTGGACGGACGACTGTTCTTTGAGCCGCGACGTATCGAGATAGTTGCCCGGTGCAGTCATGCACGCCGAAAGAAACGGCACAATGACAAGACTCGCAAAGTATTGCTTCAACATATACGTTCAATCCAACCCGCCGCCAATCGCTCAATCAGAGTCAAGGATGCGCGATATGACGACTCCGACTTACCATGAGGATCGACAACGTCGATCCCTTCCCAATTGCCCAATGCAAACACCTTGCCCCGAGCAGCGCGATCGAGGTCTTCCACCTGGCCGATCTGATTTCGTTCCGCAACGAGTATGAGATCCGCCTCGCGCACCATACCGATGTTCAAGCGTCTCGAACGGTGTGGTGCAACCGACAGCCCCTGTGCCACCAGCAGGTCTTTCATAACTGCATCCATTTCCATTCCCTCGAACGCACGAACGCCCGCAGAGTGATAGGTCACCGGCTTACAGGACACTCCCGGATGCAACGACTTGAAGACCACTTCTGCCGCAGGTGAACGACAAATATTTGCGTAGCACACGATCAATACGTTGGAAAACATGGTCAGGAGTCTTCTCTCAACTCGATCTGATCGCAGTGAAAGGAGGTCATCGCACTAGCTCGTCGATCGATTAGACGGGAAGAGCGACGATCAATACTTCGCCGTCCAACCGAGTAATAGTCGATGCCGAGTTCGGACATCGCTTCGGGTTCGTACAGATTGCGGCCGTCGAAAATCAGCGGCGTTTTCAGCTCGGCCTTCAGACGCGTGAAGTCCGGGCTCTTGAACTCCTTCCATTCCGTGACGATGACGAGTGCATCGGCGCCCGCGAGCGTTTCGTCCTGCGTGCTCGTGAAGTGCAGGCGCGCCTGGTGGTCGGGCGCGCTGGCGAGATCGAGCGCGAACACGCGCTTCGCCTCCGCCGTCGCGACGGGATCGTACCCGCGCACCGTCGCGCCGCGCGCGAGCAGTTGCGCGATCACGCGGCGGCTCGGCGCCTCGCGCATGTCGTCGGTATTCGGCTTGAACGAGAGACCCCACACAGCGAAGGTGCGGTCGCTCAGATCTTCGCCGAGCGCGTCCGTGATCTTGCGCACGAGCACTTCCTTCTGCTCGTGGTTCACTTCTTCGACGGCTTCCAGAATGCGCAGGCTGTGGCCCATCTCGCTGCCCGTGCGGATCAGCGCCTGCACGTCCTTAGGAAAGCACGAGCCGCCATAACCGACGCCCGCGTACAGGAAGTGATAGCCGATGCGCGGGTCCGAGCCGATGCCGCGGCGCACGGCTTCGATGTCCGCGCCGACCGTATCGGCCAGATTTGCCATCTCGTTCATGAACGAGATGCGCGTGGCGAGCATCGCGTTAGCCGCGTACTTCGTGAATTCGGCCAAGCGCACATCCATGTAAAGCGTGCGCTCGTGATTGCGGTTGAACGGCGCGTACAGGCGGCGGATCTTCTCGCGCGCCTTGTCGCCGTCTTCGTCATTGTCGACGCCGACGACGATACGGTCCGGACGCATGAAGTCGTCGACGGCTGCGCCTTCCTTCAGGAACTCCGGATTCGACACGATCGAGAACCGATGCTGCGCGCTGTCCGCGAGACCGCGCTTCTCCAGTTCTTCCGCGATCACCGCGCGCACGCGCTGCGCAGTGCCGACGGGCACCGTCGACTTGTCGACGATCACCTTGAAGCCGTTCATCGTGCGGCCGATGTCGCGGGCCGCTTCGAGCACATATTGCAGGTCGGCGGAGCCGTCTTCGTCGGGTGGCGTGCCCACGGCGATGAACTGGATCTCACCGTGCGCGACACTCGCCTCGACATCGGTCGAAAACGTGATGCGCCCCGCTGCGCGCGAGCGCGCGATGATCTCCCGCAGGCCCGGCTCATGGATCGGCATGCCGCCGTTGTTGAGAATGTCGATCTTGCGCGGATCGACGTCCAGACAGAAAACGTCGTTGCCGACTTCGGCAAGACATGCGCCCGTGACGAGACCTACGTAACCCGTGCCGATGATGGTGATTTTCATACGCGCCTAGCTATTCCTTGCGTCCAATGCGACGGGGTGCGCAGAAGCACGCCTCTCGCCAAAGTGCCGCGCCTCGACGCGCGCAAATCCAGTTGAGCTGTGCTTCGCCTCCGTTGCCCGTGCGAAGCACAACGAGGTAGACTGACTTCGCCCCCCTCCCAAAGACCCGCAAGCATACGAATCCCCTCACCACCTTTCCCGCCAATACCCGAACCGTTTTCGCCAACCCTCATTTCATATTCCAACCCAGACATCACCCGCGCCAACCACGTTCCCAACAAAAACACAATCCGGAGGAACTCTGAGAGATAATGTCGGTCCACATGGGGTCGTGCGGCGATTCCAAGTTCGGTCCCTATGCTGCAAAACCTCATAGAAACCGCCACGAACCAACGCCGCGCTACCGCGCCAAGCCCTCCCTGGCCCACCGCAGGGACCGCGACCGGCGCAACAGCCACAAAGCAACGCCCCAAAATTCCAGCCTCACCGAGCCCGCGCTGCGCGTCACCCGCGCACCGTCTCGCGGAGGCGTTTTCGCCGAAAAAACGCATGCAGGCATCGAAAAACCGTCTGATCGAACTGGACTTCTTCCGAGGGCTGGTTCTTGTATTTATCGTCGTCGACCACATCGGCGGCAGCATCCTGTCGCGCGCGACGCTGCACGCGTACGCGCTGTGCGACGCGGCCGAAGTCTTCGTCTTCCTCGGTGGATTCGCGACGGCCACGGCCTACGCGTCGCTGGCGAAGCGCCACACGGAAGCCGACGCACGAAACCGCTTCTTCAAGCGCTCACTCGAGCTGTATAGGGCGTTTCTGATCACGGCCGTCCTGATGCTGCTCGTAAGCGCCGTGATGAGCGCGTTCAGCATCGACGCGCCCAACATGGCCACGACCGATCTCGACGACATGATGGACGCGCCCACGGCCGTCCTGCGCGACATCCTGCTGTTCCGTCGCCAGCCGTATCTGGCGTCGGTGTTGCCCATGTATGCATTCTTCGCGTTTGCCGTGCCCGCCATCCTGCCGCTCGCGCGCAGCAAGCCGTGGCTGCTGCTGGCGGTCAGCCTCGCCGTGTGGTCGACTGCGCCGTCGTTGCTGCCGCATCTGCCCGTCGCGGACGATGCGCAATGGGACTTCAATCCCTTCGCGTGGCAGTTGATGTTCGTGCTTGGCGTGATCGCGCAGACGCAGCCCGTTTATCAGCGCGCGAGTGCGCACCGCCACGGGTGGCTATTGACCGTGCTCGCCTGCGGCATCGTCGCAGCTGCCGCCTGGTTCAAGCTATTCGTGGAAGCGGGGCCGCTGGACAGCAGCCTGAAACAGAATCTGTCGTGGCTGCGCGCGGTGAATTTCCTCGCGATCGCATGGCTCGTCGCGAATATGGTGCGCATTGGCTGGGTGCGAGCGCTCGCGCAGCGCCTGCCGTGGGTCGGACTCGTCGGGCGCAAGGGCCTGTTGTGCTTTGTCGCGGGGACGGTGATCTCGCTTGTGGTCGACTCGCTGCTCTACACGGCCACCGACGGCTATCTGAATGTCCCGCTCGGCCTCGTCGCCGACGCCGTCGCGATCGGCTCGCTGTTCGCCGTCGCCAAAGTATCGGTGCCGATCTCGCGCGTGCTGACGCTGCGCCTGCGCGGCTCGGGCCCCGCCTGAAATCCGCGATCAGGCACTTACGCGAGCCTGACTAAACCAGACACCGCATCAAAAAAGTCGCATCAGCGCTCGACCCACTCGGTCCATAGCACCATCAGCACCGTCATCAGCGCCGGGCCGACGAATAGCCCAAGCAGCCCGAACGTCTCCGCGCCGCCTAGAATCCCGAACAGCACGAGCAGAAACGGCAGCCGCGCGGAACTGCCGATCAGCACCGGTCGCACGAAGTGCTCGGCGACAAACGCGACAACGAAACCGAACACGGCAAGGCCGATCGCAGGAACGAGCGCGCCCTGCTCGATGAAGAGCCACAGCGCCGCGCCGCAGAATACGATCGGCGCGCAGAACGGCAGCATCGCGGCGACGGCCGTGACGAACCCGAGCAGCGCCGCGTGCGGGACCCCCGTCAGCATATAGGCAAGCAACAGCAGCGCCCCCTCGCCAATCCCGACGACCACCAGCCCCGACACCGTCCCGCGCACAGCCGCAGCCATCCGTTCGGCGAGATGCATGCCGTCATAGCCGAACGCGCGCCGCACGCCCTTCATCAATTCGCACGACAGCTTCGGCCCGGCCTGAAAGATCACGAACAGCGTGACGAGCATGAAGCCGAACAGCATCAGCGCGTGCGCGGCCCGCGCGCCGAAATGCCGGCCGAACGTGACGACAGCGCCGCCGTGCAATCCCTTCATCGCGGGCGAATCGCGCAGCGGCTGCGTCAGGTTGTCCTGCCACCAGGCCCCGATCTGTGAAGCGCCAAACGGCAGATGCTGAACGAAGTCCGGCAACGGAATACCGTTCTCCTGCGCGTCACGCGCCCATTCGATCACGTCATGCGCCTCGGCCGCCGCCTGTGCAATCCCGATTCCGACAGGCAGCAGAAACAGCAAGCCGATAGCGATGGTCAGAACGGTCGCGATCAGCGTCGAACGCCCCTTGAACAGCCTGTGCTCTTCGATCCGGTGAAATGCCGGCCACAGCGCAATCGCGATCACGCAAGCCCACGCAATGGCCGGCACGAAATCGCGGATCACCCAGATCGCCAGCGCCACCATCACGGCATACAGCGCGGCCGAAGCCAGCCGCTGCATCTTGCGGCGGTTCGGCATGTCGGCCTTGGATGGAACGTCGGGCGGGCGCTGGTTCATGTGACCTCGTGATGAAACTCGATGCGCGTTCAACGAACGTGCATCGCAATGATTGGGGCGGGCAAACACCGTCAGCGGATAAGCGCATGCGCGGTGCCTGCGCGCTCGCCGCGGCGCTGCCAAGCCCTTCATCTTAAAGGATGCAACGATTGCCGGCAGACCAGGCAAACGGTCCGGCCCTTTTCCGCCTTTCATACAACAGTTCGTTGCATATTTGCGTGTAATCGATATGACAAGCCTCAAATCGGCTTTATACCGTCCGCAAGCATGCTCAACACCCGATTATTGCTAAATCGGGAACAGTGTTTCTACGCGAGCACAATGGCTCTCACGCGCGCGCGGGTCTAAATTCGGCACACCACAAATACGGAGCCGACCATGACCACCCTGGAGTGTTTACCGTTGATGGGCGCTAACGGGTTGCGCATCGAGATTCTCGAACACTCTGACACGACGCTGGTAATCCGCTGGATCGAACCCGGCCGCTGCCATTATGGCGAGCAACGCTGGCGCCGCCGCTCCGCGCATACGTCGGGCACTTGCGCCGTTTCGCGCAGAAAGATCCGGCGCGGCGACGCCGTCTTCAAACCGGCCGAACGCCCCGCTCCCGCGAACGCCTCCGCCATGATCGCGGCCGAAGTGCTTGAGCACGCATTCGCTGCATAACCCACGTTTCTGGTAACAATCGGCAGTCGGGGTTCCCGACGTCAACCGGCCGCGTGTTCGACGAGGAAGCGGCACACTTCGCGATGCATCCACTGCACGCCGGGACTCGTCGCCAGCGCGCGCCACGATCCGTGCACGAGACCGATGCCGACGGGCGTACTCGCCTGTCCTCCCGCCGCGCGGATGCGCTCGGCAAAGACGCGGGCATCGTCGCGCAATGGATCGTGCTCGACGCCGATCGCGAGCGTCGGCGGCAATCCATCATAGCGTGATGCTTCGAGCGGAACGGTCCACGCGTGATCGCGCGCCTGACTCGCCCAATACAGCGCGCCGTAGCGTCGCACATCGGCGAGCGTGAGCATCGGCGCATCGGCTTCCGAATCGCGCGCGGGCAATTGCGGTTCGATGCCCAGCATCGGATAAACCAGCGCGACGCTGCGCACGCCCGCTTTCCCTTCGTCGCGCAGACGCATCGCGACACTCGCCGCGAGCGTGCCGCCCGCGCTGTCGCCTGCCAGTTGCAGCGAACGCGGTAGCGGACCGAACGGCAGGCGGCCATCGAGCGCGGCGCGCGTGACGGCGACGCAATCGTCGTGAGCAGCAGGCGCGGGATGATCGGGCGCAAGCCGATAATCGACGGCCACCACGCACAACCCTGTATCCGCCGCGATGCGCGCCGTGATCAGATCGTGACTGTCGAGCGACCCGACGACGAAGCCGCCGCCATGAAAATACAGCACCGTGCCCGCCGACCGCGTGCGCTCAGCGGGCGCATACAGGCGCACGTCGAACGTATGTCCATCAGGCGATGTGAAAGGCGCATCGTGAGTCGTCACGCCATCGGGCAATGGCGGCGTGAACGCGGCGGCGTACCGCTCGTACACCGCTCGCTGTTCGGCAATTGTCGATGCCGATCGATCGCGCGGATAAAGACCCTTCGTGCACTCGACGAATTCAGCCATCTCAGGTTCGAGCATGTCGCGTGCTCCGCTGATGTTTTCTGATCATGCACGCGAATGCGCGCGGCGCTATTTACGCGTTTGCCCTGGCAAGCCAATCACGCGCCCCGCGTATCGGGGCGCAGGCAGCGCCGCTTGCGCATCGACGAGCGCGCGCACGCGCGCTTCGACATCGCTGTCGAACACCGCTGAACGCGGCCCGCTGGTATCGACGTGCAACAGCATCTGCTCGCCCGCCGCGACGGCTTCAGTGCCATCGTCCGCGAACATTTCGAGGTACAGGTGCATGCGCTTGGCGTCATGCGCGAGTACGCGCATCTCGACCCGCACTCGCGCGCCTTCCTTGATTTCGTGCAGATAGTGGATGTGCGCTTCGAGTGTGTAGATCGAGCGGCCACGCGCTTTGCGCACCGCGTCGTCGAGGCCGATCTGCTCGATCAGCGCATCGGTGGCGAAGCTGAAAATCAGCATATAGAACGCGTCGCGCAGATGGCCGTTGTAGTCGACCCACTCGGCGCGCACGACGTCGTGATACGCAGGCAATTCCGCGTGTCGCGGCATGGCGAATGTCTCCATTGCTTTGAATGAGGTACTGCACGCGCGGGACATCTGTTTCGTTTCGATGCCCCGCACACGCACAGATATTACCCGACCTTATTCGTCGGCCCTCAAGCCATGACGCGCTTTCGTTTCGGCAATCGCGGACAGCACGTTCGTGATGCATTCGTCGCGATAGCGTTCGAGTTGCTTGATGGAACGCGGACCGACCTGCTCCGCCGTCCCGTCCACCACGCGATCGATCAACTGATCCGTCAGCTTCGGCGCGACGAGTTTCGTCCACGGCAATTCCAGCGCGGGCCCGAATTGCTGCATGAAATGCCGCATGCCTGCGTCGCCGCCAGCCAGCGTATAGGTAAGGAACGTCCCCATGAACGACCAGCGGATGCCCGCGCCGAAGCGGATCGCATCGTCGATTTCCCCCGTCGTCGCGACACCTTCATCGACGAGATGCAGCGCCTCGCGCCATAGCGCTTCGAGCAGTCGGTCGGCGATAAAGCCCGGCACTTCCTTGCGCACATGCAGCGGCCGCATGCCGAGCGCGCGATAGATGCTCATTGCGGCGTCGATGGTCGAAGGCGCGGTTTGCTCACCGCCCAGCACTTCGACAAGCGGCAACAGATACACAGGGTTGAACGGATGCCCGACGATACAGCGCTCGGGGTGCAACGCGCGTGCATAGAAATCGCTAGGCAGCAGGCCCGATGTCGACGATGCGATGATCGCATCGGGCTTCGCGGCGCGGCTGATCTGTTCATGCAACGCAAGCTTCAATTCCTCGCGTTCAGGCGCGCTTTCCTGAATGAAGTCGGCATCCGCGACGCACGCTTCAATCGTCTTCACGAAACGCAGACGCTCCTGCGAAGCCCCCGCCGCGAGTCCGACACGTTCGAGCGCAGGCCATGCATTCGCGACGTTGTCGCGCAACTGCTTCTCCGCGCCCGGCGCCGGGTCCCATGCAATGACGTCGAGCCCATGCGCGAGCGCGCGCGCCACCCAGCCGCTGCCGATCACACCTGCGCCGATTGCTGCAAAAGTCTTGATATCCGTAATCACTGCCATTGCCGATGATCCTCTGGATTGATTCAAAGCGTTATACGAACTGCTAGGCGAACTGTTCTGCGGCGCGCTTTTCGAGCAGCCGTTCGCCACGTGCGGGCAAGCCGAGTTTCTTGCGGCCTTCCGCCGGTGTCAGCGCGCGGCCGCCGAGCCGTTCGATGATTTCAACGGCGCGCGTGACCAGCGAGCCATTGCTCGCAGGCACGCCCTTGTCGAGCCAGATGTTGTCTTCGAGACCCACGCGCACGTGACCGCCGAGCAGCATCGCCTGCGCGACCATCGGCATCTGCATCCGGCCGATGCCGAAACCCGCCCATTGCGCGCCCGGCGGCAGGTTGTCGACCATCGCCTTCATCGTCGTCGTATCGGCGGGCGCGCCCCACGGAATACCGAGGCACAGTTGAAACATCGGCGGCGCATCGAGCAGACCTTCTTTCAGCAATTGATTGGCGAACCACAGGTGGCCCGTATCGAAGATCTCCAGTTCCGGCTTGACGCCGAGTTCCTGAATGCGCTTCGCGCCCGCCCGCAATTGAGCGGGCGTCGACACGTAGATATAGTCGCCGTCGCCGAAATTGAGCGTGCCGCAATCGAGCGTGCAGATTTCCGGCAAAAGCTCTTCGACATGCGCAAGCCGCGTCAGGCCGCCGACCAGATCGGTGCCCGCGCCGAAGCGCATCGGGTCTTCGCCGGGACCGATCTCCAGGTCCCCGCCCATGCCCGCCGTCAGATTGATGATGACGTCCGTATCCGCGGAACGAATACGGTCGACGACCTCGCGATACAGATTCGGATCGCGGCTGCCGCGTCCCGTTTTCGGATCGCGGACGTGGCAGTGCGCGACGGTTGCGCCTGCTTTTGCGGCTTCGATCGCGGCATCGGCGATCTGTTTGGGCGTGACGGGAATGGCGGGATGCCTGCCGACGGTGTCGCCTGCACCCGTGACGGCGCAGGTCACGATCACTTCATGGTTCATGCGTGCAATTCCTGTTAACTGTGGTGTCTGATTGGTTGCAATGGAACAGTACTTTCCGTATTCGAATGTCGAACCTCAAAGACCGAGATAAGCCTTCACGGCAGGCAAGCCATCCTTGCCGTCATACGTCTTGACGCCTGCAAGCCATTCGTCGAGTACTTGCGGATTCTTTTTCAAGTACGCTTTAGCGGCTTCGGCCGGTTTCTCCTTGTTCATCACCGACTGCATCACGACGTTCTCGAGCTGCGTGGTAAAGCGAAGATTGCTCACGAGCTTTCCCGCATTCGGGCAGCGCGTCAGGAAGTCCGGCGACGTCAGCGTATAGACACGCGCTTCGCCATCGTTCGGACCGAATACGCCCTCGCTCCCGCTCAGGTACTTCATATCGAGCTGAATGTTCATCGGATGCGGCTGCCAGCCGAGAAAGACCACCCATTTCTTCTCGCGCACCGCACGGTCGACGGTCACGAGCATGCCCGCTTCGCTCGATTCGATCAGCTTGAATCCGCCCAGACCGAACTGGTTGGTCGCGATCATCTTCTGGATTGCGGCATTCGCGCTGCTGCCCGGCTCGATGCCATAGATCTTTCCGTCGAGTTCCGCGCGATGCTTCGCGATATCGGCGAAAGTCTTCAATCCCGCGTCGTATTCGTAAGTGGGCACGGCAAACGTCGCCCTCGCGCCCGTCAGATTGGGCGGCTGCAAGACGTTGATCGACTTCGCATCGACGAACGGCGCAATCGCCTTTTCCTGCACGGGCCACCAGTAGCCGAGCGAGACGTCGAGCTGCTTGCTCTTCAACCCGGCAAACGAGATTGGCACGGACGCCACCGTCGTCACCGGCTGATAACCCAGCCCTTCGAATACTGTCGACGCGAGCGCCGTCGTCGACGTGATGTCGGTCCAGCCGATATCCGCGAAATGGACGGCACGGCAGCTCGGCGGGTCCTGCGCGAGCGCGGGCAGCGACAGTGCGGCCAGAAGGCCGGCAAGACATGCGGAAACGGCTTTGATGATCAACTTCATGACGATCCCCTTCGACACAGCTCGTAATGTTCTAGAACGCCCGCATGACGGGCGGCGAGTGAGACGACCCTGGAAAGACGCGATGTGCATTAAAGGTACAAATCCATATTCCGGCAAAATCGACTATCAGCGACCCGTTCTTGCTTGCGCGCGACCATGAGGGAAAACCAGCATGCGTCGACGCGATTGGTGCGCTGCGCCATCTGAAGGTGTTTTTTGTCGGCTTGCCGCATTGCATGCTGCTTGCTACGCTCGCCGGATTCGACGAATCCGGCCAACCTGACATCCAGAAGATCGAGCGATGCCCGAAGACATTTCGTTCCTGCTGCTACCGGGCTTTTCGGCTCTTGGCTTCATGTCGGCCATCGAGCCTTTGCGCGTCGCGAACCGCTTTCGCGAGAACCTGTACCGCTGGCATATCCTGAGCGTGGACGGCGCGCCCGTCGCCGCGAGCAACGGCATTTCGATGAATGCCGAAGCCGCCTTCGGCGATGTCGATCACGCGCGAACGGTCTTTATCGTCGCGGGGTTCGATCCGCTCGCGTGCTACAACCGCGCGCTCGGCGACTGGCTCCGGCGGCTCGACCACGCGCACGCGACGCTCGGCGGCATCGACACGGGTGCCTTTATTCTGGCCGAAGCGGGACTGCTGCGCGCAACCGACAGCGTGACCTTGCATTGGGAAGCGCTCTCCGCCTTCCGCGAGCGCTACCCGTCGGTGGATGCGAGCGAAGAGCTATTCGAGATCGGCGCGCGACGCATCACGTGCGCGGGCGGCACCGCGTCGATCGACATGATGCTCGACCTGATTTCGCGCAGCCACGGTGCGGCGCTCGCTTCGTCGATCTCAGAGCAATTCGTCGTGAGCCGCATTCGCCAGCGCTCCGATCATCAGCGCATGGAAATCGCCGCGCGTTACGGCGTGCATAACCGCAAGCTGATTCAGGTGATCGGCGTGATGGAACAGAACATGGAAGAACCGCTTGCGCCTGCCGATCTCGCGCAGGAAATCGGCGTCACGCGCAGACAGCTGGAGCGGCTTTTCTGTTCATCCCTAAAGGACACACCGACCCATTTCTATCTGCAATTGCGGCTGGATCGTGCGCGCGAGCTTTTGAGGCAGACCGATATGTCGATTACGGCAATCTGTGTCGCGTGCGGATTCGAGTCGCCGTCGCACTTCTCGCGGACCTATCGCGCGCGGTTCGGCACGAGTCCGCGCAGCGACCGGAGTCCGCTGCGTCAGACCGCCGGTGGCAATGCCAATACGACACTGGAGACCGCAGTGCCTTGAATGCAGCCTCGTTTAATCGATTTGCCTTGCCCTTTGCGAACAAGGCAAATCGAACCGGCATCAGAACGAGTGCCGCATGCCGATACGCACATCGGCCTGTGTCGTCGTGGTGGACGGCGTGAAGCTATAGCCGATCACGGCATCCACGCCGCTCGACGCCTTTAGGTAGTCGCCAGAAATATAGACGTCCGTGCGCTTGGACAGCAGATAGTGCGCGCCCAGCGAGCCCTGATTCCAGTGATGTCCTTCGAAGTTCGTGTACTGGTAGCCGCCGATCACGCTGAACGCCGGTGTCACCTGCCAGCTCGCGCCGCCTTCACCCACCTTCATGTGCGACGTGACGCCCAGGCCCTTGATCGTCGTATAGGTGAAGTTGCCCATCAGCGTCACGTCGCCGATCGCATAGCTCGAGCCGACGCCGAAGGTGCCCTGCTTATCGACAGGAAATGGGTTGCTCGAAAAGAGATCAGTTCTCGCACCTGTCGCCGGATCGACGGTAACCGTCTGCTGGCCGAGGAAAGTGTGTACACCGAGCATCGCGTACGGATCGAAGGCGTAGATGCCGTGCGGATTGTTCAACTGTGTATAGGCCGCGCCCATCGTGAACGGTCCATTCGCATAGTGCGCACCGACGCTCCATGCGCTGTCCTGGTGGAAATCGCCCGCGACGTTGCCGAACGAGTACATGCCGCCGAACATGAAGCCCGCGAATTCATTCGACAGGAACTTCACCGAATTGGGCAGACGGTCGCCATTGAAGCGGTCGAAGTCGCCCTGGTGAATCGCGTAGCCGCTCCCCCACGCCGAGACGTTGTACAGGTACACCATCTCTTCTGTCATATCCAGCTGATTGCCGAACGACAGCGTGCCCCATTGGTTCTTCAGCCCCACATAAGCCTGACGCCCAAATAGCGCGCTACCGAAACCCAGTTGCCCATTGCCGAGGTGAAAACCGCTTTCGAGCGTGAACACCGCCTGCAAGCCGCCGCCCAGATCTTCCGTGCCCTTGATGCCGAAGCGGTTGCCGTATGAGATGCCGTCGTCGAACTTCACGACGTGCGAGCCACCTGTATTGTTGACCCAGGTAATGCCCGCGTCGATGATCCCATACAACGTGACACTGCTCTGCGCGTGACTCGCGTTCGACATTCCAGCGAGCGCGAGCGCGACGCCTGTCAGTGCTGCGGCATTCAGTTTTTTCATTGTGTGGTTCTCTCTTGCCTGACTCCGAGGGGGATAGGGATGCGAAGCGGACTTCGCGGCTTGTGCAATTCGCATGACGATGAATGCACAGTACAAATCCATTTTTCAGGCAACTCGACCAAACACGACGTACTTTGGTCTGTTAGCGACACACGCAACAAAACGAACCCGCGTACCGCATAAGAAAAGCGCGCGGCCCCTTGCGGAACCGCGCGCCATTTGACAGTCCTGACAATGCCGATTCAATGAATGCCGAGTTGCGCCTGCACAGCCTGCAATCCGTCGCCGCCATTCGTGGTCGTCACGCCTTTGAGCCACGTATTTAACAAAGCGGGATTGCCTTTCAGCGCATTCAACGCCGCTGTATTGATATCCACCTTGTTTTGCAGCACATTTGTGATGATCTGGTTTTCCAGATCGACATTGAATGTCAATTGCTGGAAGAGCCTGGCGAGATTCGTGCATTGGCCGGAAAAACCTGCACGCGTGACCGTATTCACCGTTGCGCCGCCGTAGTTCGGGCCGAAATACGCGTCACCGCCCGACAGATAGGTCAAATGGAATTTCGTGTTCATCAGATGCGGTTCCCACGCGAGAAACACGATCCATTGCTTGTCTCGCACCGCGCGCTCGACCTGTGTCAGCATCCCCGTTTCACTCGATTCGACAATCTTCCAGTCGCCGAGACCAAATGCCTTATCGGAAATCATCTTCTTGATGTTCTGATTGGCGGGCGCACCTGGCTCGATACCATAGATCTTCCCGTTGAACTGGTCGGCGTGCTTGACGAGATCGGCGAATGAATGCACGCCTGCAGCGGCGACATAGTCGGGAACGGCAAGCGTGAATTTCGCATTGGTCAGATTCGCATGTAGCACGTCGATCGAACGTTCATCGACGAACGGCTTGACGAGCGGACCTTGCGCGGGCATCCAGTTGCCGAGAAACACGTCGATTTGCCCTTTTTTCAGGCCCTGATACGTGATCGGCACCGACAGGTTCGAAACGTTCTGCTGATAGCCGAGCGCCTTCAACAGCACGCCCGTGACTGCGTTGGTCGCATCGATATCGGTCCAGCCGGGGTCGGCCATCCGGACCTGCGTGCAGCTTTGAGGCTCTGCTGCATGCGACGATCCTGTCAAAGCAATGCCGCATGCAGCAAGCATCAATGCGGCCTTCGCAAGCGAACTTCTCCAGCGTATGTTCATCGTGGACTCCCGTCTTGAAATGTTCTCTCTCTTGCCCGCAACTAGCCGCTGACGATGCGCGGATACCGCGCCATTGCTTCGAGCGTATCGAGTTCGATGTGATTGCGCATGTAGCGCTGGCTTGCGTCATTGAATGGTTGCCAGTCCCATGAGCGGATCGCGCCTTGCGTCGTCGCTTCGAAATGAAAGCGCCGGCGGCGCTGGCTCGCAAGCACCGCTTGATGCAGTGCGGGAATGTTCCAGCGCAACGCAATCTCCTTGCGAAATGCGTCGATTAGCGCGGCATGCTTCGGATCTTGCGCGAGGTTCACGCGCTCGTGTGGATCGTCCGCAAGATCGTAAAGCTGATCCGGATCAACGGGCGTATGAATGAACTTGTACTTGCCGCGTCGGATCATCACCATCGGCGCAATTGCACCCTCCGCGAAGTACTCGACAATCGCTTCGTCGTGGCCGCCGTCGTCGTGCAGGTGCGGGATGAGGCTCTTTCCATCCACGGAATCGGGCCATTCCGCACGCCGGGCGCCCGTTGCCATTTCGACCAGCGTCGGCAGAAGATCGACGTGCGAGACGGACGCACCCACGCGATGTGCACGGTAGTCCTTTGGCGCATGCACGATCAGCGGCACGCGCACGCCGCCTTCAAAGCACGTCATCTTGTACCAGAGCCCGCGTTCACCGAGCATTTCGCCGTGATCCGATGTGACGATGACGATGGTGTCGTCGGCTAGGCCGGTTGCCTTCAGCGTGTCGAGAATCGCGCCGAATTGCGCATCGACATATGAGAGCGCGCCATAGTACGCGCGCCGTGCGTCGCGGATTTGCTGTTCGGTCGGCGGCGTGATATCCGCTTCGTAGACATCGCGCAGACGCTTCGAATGCGGATCGCTCTCTTCGCGCGTCAATGTCACGCGCGGCATGTCGATCTCTTCGTCCCGGTACAGATCCCAGTATTGCTGCGGAATCGCGTAAGGATCATGCGGATGCGTGAGCGATGCGACGAGGCAAAACGGCCGCGCATCGCCGCCCGCCGCGCGTTCGCGCACGATATCGTATAGCTTCTGGCGCGTCGTATAGGTCACTTCATCGTCGAAATCGAGCTGGTTCGTGCGCACGCATGGCCCCGCATCCAGCACGGAACTCATGTTGTGATACCAGCTGGGCCGCACGTCGGGGCGATCCCAATCCGGCACCCAGCCGAAATCGGCGGGATAGATGTCGGTGGTCAGGCGCTCCTCGAAGCCGTGCAACTGGTCGGGGCCGCAGAAATGCATCTTGCCCGAGAGGATCGTCCGGTAGCCCGCTGCCCGCAGATAGTGCGCGAACGTAAGCGTTTGCGCGGGCAATTCGGCGGCGTTATCGTAAGCACCGATTGCGGCGGGCAATTTGCCCGCCATCATCGAGAAACGCGACGGCGCGCACAGCGGGCTCGCGCAGTACGCGGAATCGAATACGACGCCTTCCTTCGCCAGCGCATCGATGCGCGGCGTCAGCGAGACCTGATTGCCATATGCGCGCAGCGCGAACGGCGTCATCTGGTCCGCCATCAAGATAACGATATTCTGCTTTGTATTAAGGCTCATGAGCGGGGAGGATTAAAATCCTGAAGTTACGCATCGACGTGTGGCGCTCGTATTGCAGCGAGCGCCGCCTGTACGTCACTATTGCCGCTCATTAAACCGTTGTGAAGGCGGCGTGCGCTTATCGGCCCATAAGGGGATGTTATGCCGGGACCAGACCGTCTTCCGCCGATGCAGACCTTATCGGCCTTCGAATCGGCCGCGCGCCTCGCGAGCTTCACAGCCGCCGCGCGCGAGCTCGGCTCGACGCAGCCCGCCGTGAGCCAGCGCATCGTGCAACTCGAAGAGGACCTCGGCGCCCCATTGTTCGAGCGCGGCCATCGCGGCGTGACGCTCACGCCTGAAGGCGCGTTGCTCTATGAAGCCGTACGCAGCGGCCTCGACACGATCCGCGAAGCGACAGCTGACATCCGCGCGCGCCGCGCGACAGGCGCATTGACGATCCTCACCGACGCCGGCTTCGCCACCTACTGGCTGATGCCGCGCCTGGCCCGCCTCAAGGCGTCGATGCCCGGCGTCAACGTGAAGATCGTCACCTCGCAACTCGGCTACGATCCGCACCGCGACCACGCGGATATCGCCATCGCGTTCGGCGACGGCCATTGGCCGCCCTGCACGTCCACGCGGCTTTTCGCCGAGGCTGTCACGCCCGTCTGCTCGCCCGCGTTCCGCAATCTTCACGCACCCGTAAGGGTAGCCGCCGACCTCGCCGCATTGCCGCTACTGCACGTGCAGCCGACCGACCCCGAGCGCTGGCTTGCCTGGAACACATGGTTCGCCGCGCACGGTCTTCAAGCACCGGAAGATAGCCAGGGGATGATGTTCAACAGTTATTCGCTCGTCGTGCAGGCCGCGCTAATGGGCCAGGGTGTCGCGCTCGGCTGGACGCCGCTGACCGACGAACTCATCGCATCCGGCCTGCTCGTGCGCCTGCTCGACACGCCTGTCACCACCGAACGCGGCTATTACCTCGTCTGCCCGCCCGCGCGCCCCGCGCCCGCCGCCGTGCCGCTCTTCCGGCGCTGGCTTTTCAACGAACTGATCGACGCCGGCGAGCACGCGCACGCCTGACGTTCCGATACCACGAGCACGGCGCATCGGTTCTATGCGCGCGCAAATTGGGCTGATTTACTTGATCATCCCGCTTGCCGCGTCGCGCTGCGCGTCAGGTTCAATGGCACGGCCATGCGGGAATCCCATATCGAATGACAGAGGACCCGCATGCCCACCACCGATCGCCCGCATCAGTTCGCGCTGACCCTTTCCTGCCCGAGCGCCGCCGGCCAGGTTGCTGCCGTCGTCGGCTTTCTCGATCGGCACCACTGCTATATCGACGAACTCACGGTGTTCGACGACGACATCAGCGAGCGTTTTTTCGTGCGCTGCGTGTTTCATGGCGTAGCGAGCGCGCCCGAAGCGGCGCTGCATATCGACACGTTGCGGCGCGAGTTCCACCCCATCGCCGCCGACTTCGATATGCAGTGGGCGATGCACGATCTCGACACGCGGCCCAAAGTACTGATCATGGTGTCGAAGCTCGAGCATTGCCTTGCCGACCTGCTATTCCGCTGGCGCATGGGTGAACTGAAAATGGACATTGCCGGCATTGCATCGAATCATCCCGACTTCGAGCCGCTTGCCGTGCAGCATGGCCTGCCGTTCCATCATTTGCCGTTGACGCCTGAAACGAAGCTGCAACAGGAAGCGCAAATTCTCGACCTGTTCGAATCGAGCGGCGCGGAACTGATGATTCTCGCGCGCTACATGCAGATTCTGTCCGATGAAACGAGCCGCAAGCTCGCGGGACGCGCGATCAATATCCATCACTCGTTCCTGCCCGGCTTCAAGGGCGCACGGCCTTATCATCAGGCGCACGCGCGTGGCGTCAAACTGATCGGCGCGACGGCGCACTTCGTCACCGACGACCTCGACGAAGGCCCGATCATCGAGCAGGAAGTGCAGCGTGTCGACCATTCGTATGGGCCTGAACGCCTGCTAGCCGTGGGCCGCGACGTCGAATGCATCACGCTGGCGCGCGCGGTGAAGGCGTTCGTCGAACGGCGTGTGTTCATCAACGGCGACCGAACTGTCGTGCTCTGAAAACAGAAGCCGCCGCGCTGCAAGGCAGACGCGGCGGCGGTATCACTTAAAGTCGATCAAAGGAACGGCTTCGCCAGATAGTGCGAGAACCATACGACGAACACGGCTAGCAGCAACGCGCCATACGGCAGCAAGCCGCGCAGGCCAGCGGGCCGCAAACCACCTTTCCACTCCATATCCTGCTGCATGCGCGCGGGGAAACGCCCGCGATCCTGCACGTAATGGCGGAACATGAACACGGGCACGATCAGCAGCATCGCGATCAGGCCGTTGCGCATTGTTCCCACGCCCTGCATGTCCGCGCCCGCGCCGATGAACGCGAGATCCAGATAGCCGCACAGCGCGCCAGCGGCGAGGAGCCACGCCGGACAACGGAACGGCCGGTCCGCATCCGCGCGATCCAGCCGGTGAATCCAGCCCGATTGCAGATTCAGAAACACGAAGATCATGTAGCAGACGTTCGATATCGACAGCACCGTCATGTAGTCCGACATCAGCAGCAGGATCAGATTGAAGCCGAGGTCGGTCCACATCGCGCGCGTTGGTGAGCCGTGCTCGTTGACGTGCGAAAGATACTTCGGCAGCCAGCCGTCGACGGATGCCTGATACAGCGTGCGCGACGAGCCCATCATCGACGTCATCACGATCAGCAGAATGGTCAGCATCAGCATGACGACGACCACATCGAACACGAGCGCGCCGCCGCCGACCATATGCGCCATGGCGGCCGCCACGCCCGTGCCGTCGGCGATCTTCGGATCGAGCATGCCCTTCGTGCCCAACACACCCTGAAACGCAAGCGGCACCAGCGTCATCACGACCAGACATGCCATGCCGGACCAGAAGATTGCTTTTACCGTATCGCTGCGCGGATCGCGGAACTCGCGCGTGTAGCACACGGCCGTTTCGAAGCCGTACGCGGCCCAGCCTGCCATGAACATCGCACCGAACGCCATCGTGATGCCCGCACCATTCCACGAGCCGAATGTCGACGCCGTCACGTTGCCTTGCGCATCGTGTCCGAGCGGCAGCAGCGGCCACAGATGCGCAGCGGGCACATCGCCCGTCACGAATGGAACGATGCCGACGATCAGCAAGGGCGCAAGCGATGCAATGCCGAGAATGCGCTGCGTCTTCGCGGCTTTCGACGCGCCGCTATGCTGCAATTTGAATGTGATCAGCAGAAAAATCGCTGCGATGATGAACGTCGCGTTGATGCGCAGCGAAAGCCCTTGTTTGATGAAGCCGAGATCGAGCAGTGTCAGACGCCACGTGTTGATCGCGGCATCGGGCGCATAGAGACTGGAGAGCGCGTAGTTGGCGGCAAGGCTCGTGCCCAATGCGAGCATCGGCGACCAGGCGAGCCAGTTGCACCACACGGAAACGGGCGCGATGGTCTTGCTATAGCGCACCCAGGCCATCGCGCCGTAGACGGACGCACCGCCCGACTTGTGCGGGAAAAGCCCTGAAATTTCTGCGTAAGTCGCGCTTTGAATCAGGCCCATCAGGATCGCCGCGACCCAAATGGCCCACGCGGGCTGACCGATCGTCGCGGACACGCCGCCGATCGTAAACAGCACGCCGCCGGGCACGCCGTTCGTCACCCAGAATGCGTCTTTCCAGGTCAAGCCGCGTTGCAGCGAATGACCTTCATGTGCGGCGCCGTCGGTAGCGCCTTCGATACTGCGGGTACGCAGTCTTGCCTGATCCATCCAGAGTCTCCATCTGCAGTAAGAAGGAGCCTGCGCGCTGGCTGGAACACGAACAACCGGATACATCGATACTGCAGATGCGCGCGCAGCGCACCTGCAGCATCACAAAACGCTCATCAGAACGCGTTAGGGAAGGACGGTTATTGTGCTCCGCCTACCCAGCTGTTCACGCGGTCGCCGTGTGCGGCGATCCACGATCCGGCTGCGTCGGCAGGCTTGGCGCCGTTCTCCGTCGCCAGCATGACGCTGTCGATTTCGCCCGGCTTCCATTGAAATTTCTTCAGAAACGCGACTACTTGTGGTGCCTTCGTATCGAGACCCGGATTGACGACGCTATCCACGTGTTCGGATTCGCCGAACACCTTCTTCGGGTCGTCGAGGAACTTCAGCTTCCACTTGGCAAACATCCAGTGCGGAATCCAGCCTGTGACGATCACAGGTTTATTGGCATTCATCGAGCGCGCGAGTTCCGCGGTCATTGCGCTGCCTGAACTCGGCATCAGTTGATAGTCGAGGTTGTAGGCCTTGATGGCATCCGAGGTTTTCTTCATCACGCCGGCGCCGGCGTCGATGCCGACGATGCGGCCGCCGAAGTCGGCCTTATGCGCCTGCAGATCGGCGATGGTTTTTTCCGGCACGTCGGCGGGCACGATCAGGCCGATCTTGGCGTCGTTATAGTTGGCTCCCAGGTCTTGCACCTTGCCCTTGAACTGATCCCAGTACGCGCCGTGCGTGACGGGCAGCCACGCCGAGAGTGTCGCGTCCAGGTCGCCGCGCGCGACGCCCTGCCACATGATGCCTGCCGCTACGGGCACGAGTTGCACTGGGTAGCCGAGGCGCTTTTCGATGATCTGTGCAGCGACGTTCGATGTGGCGACGCTGTCGTCCCAGCCTTCGACGTAGCCGATCTTGATCGTCGGTTTTGTGTCCGCTGCCGCGGAGCCGGTGCCGATTGCGCTCATCGCGGCGAGCAACGCACCGCATAACATCAGTTTTTTAAGGTGCTTCATGGTCGATCTCCTTGTGGCCGCTTGCCGCGGTGTGGCTTTAGAATCGCTAACCAGAATGCATTTGGTGGTCGGGTTTGCGACGTTTACTTGTCTGTATGCGACGTGGGTTTTTTGTTGTTCTTGTCTGCGACGCTGGGTGGTCCGCTATGCGTTTTCGCTAGCTTCCGCGTGATGACTTACCCGTGCATGCGTTGAACCTATTCTTGCGTTTGCGCCAGCATCCGCGCTTTGTTAGCGTGCTTCACGCGTCGCCCCTGTGCGGGGCGGCACCTACTTTTCTTTGCCGCCGCAAAGAAAAGTAGGCAAAAGAAAGCGGCTCACACCGCCAGTTCTTGTGTTTGCCTGAGGGCCCCCAACGGGTCCCTTGCTTCACGCGGCAACTTCTCGATTCGCGTTCGTTGCCAGCGCTCTTGCGGTGCGCCTCACCCGCTTCGCCCACCCGCGCTGCAGCATGCCGTGCCAGATAGTCCACCGCCGCCCAGGTGGCAAACTGTGTGTAGGCCGTAGAGACCATATGCCTCACTTCGGACCGATAGCGCACGCGTGCCACCCTGTAAGAGCGCCAAGCTATACGCCGTGACAACCTGCACACAGTTTGCCACCTGGGCGGCACATACCATTCGCTGCCGCTTGCCCGTGCAGATGCATTCGAAGCGGATGATGCGCTTATTCAAAGCGTTGGCAACACGCGCCAACAGAGCCGTTGCCGTATGAAGCGTAAGAACCTTTGGGGGCCCTCAGGCAAAAACAAAAGCTGGCGGTGTGAGCCGCTTTCTTTTGCCTACTTTTCTTTGCGGCGGCAAAGAAAAGTAGGTGCCGCCCCGCACAGGGGCGACGCGTGAAGCCAGATAACAAATCGCGGATGCCAGCAAAAGCACAAGCAAACCACCCAGCCGTCGCAGACAAAAAAAAACTCACTTATCAACCACGAGATCACTCAAAGGCTTACTACAACACAACAACACCATCCCCTGATCGATCTCTCGCTGCCGAATCCCACCGTTATGCTTCATCTCCACCTGGCCAGACACGAGTTTCACCTTGCAGGTGCCACACATCCCTTGCGTACAGGAAGCAGCCAACCGCACTCCCGCCTGCCGCGCCGCATCCAGCACATGTTGCGACGAACCACATTCAATCGACCGGTTACTGCGTGAAAAGCTCACCGAGAACATTTGCGTGCCATTTGCAGCACCATTGGCCTTCTCTTCGGCCTCGAGTACTTCAGCCGCAACTTCAGGCTCATTCTCGATCAGCGTTTCGAAAGAAAAACTCTCTTCGTGATACTGCTTGCGATCAAACCCCGCCTCATCGAGCAGATTGCGCACAGCCTGCATATAAGGCGCAGGACCGCAGGTAAAGATCTCCCGCTCCATAAAATCCGGCGCAATCAGCTTCAGCAGCGGCAGCGTCAAAAATCCAGTCACCCCAGGCCAGTTAGTCCGACTCCCAACCCGCTCACAAACAAACGAAGTTCTGAAATTAACCTGATTAGAAGCAATCAGATCAAGCTCCCGCGAGAAAATAATATCGTCCGGCGTGCGAGCGCTATGCACAAACACGATATCGCGATCCTCACTCAACTCATGATGCGCGCGACTCATCGACATCAACGGCGTAATGCCAGACCCCGCCGACAAAAACAGATACTTCCGCGCCGGATGCCGCGCACACGTAAACTCACCCGCGGGCCCCAGCACCCGCACGCGCGCACCCGCCTGCAGATTATCGTGCAGCCAGTTCGACACCTTGCCGCCAGGCACACGCTTCACAGTGATCGAAATCGTATGCGGCCGCGTCGGCGACGATGAAATCGTGTAGCAGCGATTGATCGTCTCGCCGTCGATCTCCAGCTCCAATGTGATGAACTGCCCCGGCTCGAACACGAACGCACGGCCTTCCGGCGAACGGAAGAAAAAACTCTTCACGTCGTGCGTTTCCTGACGAACCTGGCAGCAGACCAGCGTTTCCTCGACATCGCTCGTCCAGCGCGCCGGCAACGCGCTCCAGAATTCGGGCTTCGTCACGCGGCTTTCGACGGGTCCGAAGGTTGCTGCATCGCGCATCATTGCTTGCTCCACTTGCCGCCAGGCATCCGGTTGGTTTTATCTGCAGCCGGCCTTAAACGGCCTTGATATTGATCGTGCGTTGCTCCGCCACCGGGCTCTCGACATGCGCCGCAAGGCGCTGCACATACCAGTCGCTGAACTTCTCAACGAGCCCTTCCGTGTACGGCGAATACGGACCCGGCTCGTAAGCGCTGCTCGACGCGCCGCGCTGCGAATATTCGACGAGCGTACGGTCCTGGTCGTTGGTCGCGTTCCACACGGCCGTCAGGTTGCTCACGTCGTAATCGACGCCTTCCTGCGCATCCTTGTGCACGAGCCATTTCGTGCGCACCAGCGTTTCGCCCGCCGACAGCGGAATCACCGAGAACGTCACGATGTGATCGCTCATGAAGTGATGCCACGAATTCGGCTGTGTCCAGAACGACAGCCCACCCAGGTCGGCCTGTTCGAACTCGCCGAGCAACTTCTTCGATGCGACCTTCGCGTCGAGCGTCTGTGATTCGCCGCTGCGATCGAGCGGCAGACGCTGCGTGCGAAAACCCGTCACGTCTGACAGTTGATCGATTTCAACAGAAGGCAGACCCATCTCTTCCCACTGCTTCTCGCGCTCGATGCAGGTGCGCTCGAACGCATCCATGCCTTCCGCGTTCGCAGGCGAACGCTGGTAGCCGAAGCCGTACTCATAGAGCGAAATGGTCAGCTCGGGATGGTTCGCGACGCAGTGGTAGCACTCGCGGTTGTTCTCCATCGTGAGCTTCCAGTTTCCTTTCTCGATGATGTCGATCTGCGCGGCAATCTTGCAGTTCGGCAGATCGTGCGGCAGCAGATACGGCTCCATCGCGGCGCGCATCACGGCGAAATCGACGGGCGGATTTTCCGCGAGGCACACGAAAATCAGACCGGCCAGGTTCTCGACATGCACGCTCTTCAGGCTGTGCTTGCAGCGGTCGAACTTCTCGCCCATGTGCTCGGCGAACATCAGCTCGCCCGACAGGTTGTACGTCCAGCTGTGATACGGACACACGATATTGCCAACTGAACCCTTGTCCTCGTTGCACAGGCGTGCGCCACGATGGCGGCACACATTGTGGAATGCGCGCACCTGCATATCGTCGTCGCGCACGATCAGGATCGAATCGTTGCCGAGTTCGACGGTCACGTAATCGCCCGGCTCGGGAATGTCCGGCTCGACGGCAACCTGAATCCAGTGTTGACGGAAAATCGCGTCCATATCGAGCGAGAAGATTTCTTCGCTCAGATAGAACGGTGCTTCGAGGCTGTAACCCTTCTTGCGCCGATCGACCAGCGCGCGAATGTCTGCCGATACTTTCATGTGTGCTCCGGGTTCCGAGGCCGTGTGGGTGCGGCGCAAAATCAGTATTCGATGAGTTGATGCTCGCGCAAATAATCGAGTATCACTTGTGCTTTTTCGACCGAAGTCCCTTCAATTACGACGCTGCCGCCCCGGCTTTCCGTAGTGGTCGCGGACAGCATGCGGGCATGGCCCGTGCGCTTCTCCGCGGCGGCCAGCCGGACCGGCTTGCGCGTGACGGGCGCGAGCGTCCATTGCGCCGCTTCCGCGTCGGCACCCGCTTCCACACGCTGCGGCGCGATCGTGCCGGCGCGCAGTCGTGCGTACGCGTAGCGCGGCGTCACGGTGGCGAGCGGATGCACGGCGACGACGGCGGGCAACGCGACCTCGACGCGGCGGCGCTCGCCCTTCGGCAAAAATTGCCGCACTGTCGCGCGGCCGCCTGCAATCGACACTTCGACGGCCGTGCCGACCAGCGGGACTTGCAGCACGTCCGCGAGCCGGTAAGGCAGCATGCCGCTGTCGAACGCGCCTTCGGCACAGGTGCCCGTCAGCACGAGGTCATAGCCTTTGAGCCGGGCCGCGAGCAGGCCCACGGCGTCTCCGTTGTCTGCGCAGGTCAGCACTTCGACGCGCTCCGCGCCGAGCGCCAGGTACTCCTCGAGTGCGGGATTACCCGGATCACCCGCATGCAGCACGTCGAGTCGCGCGGCGTGCTGGCTCGACAGCTGGCGGCCGATTTCGAGCGCGGCGGCATCGTTGCGGCTATAGCGCGCGACGCCGCTGACAGGATGCTTGCCGACCGACACGAGCACCGCGATTTTTTCGAGCTTGCCGTTCATGCCGCGACTCCTTCGACGATCTGCTTCACAGCGGGCGCAGCGCCCGCCCCACGGCCCGAGCGTGCCCGGTCGATCGCGTCGATCAGCGACGCGATGGTCGCCTGCGTATCGCCGATGATCGTCAGGTTCGCGCGCTTGACGATGGGCGCGCTGCCGTCCAGATTCACCGCGATCACGTGGCGGCAATCCTTGATGCCCTGCAAGTGCTGCACCGCGCCGGAAATGCCGAACGCAATGTAGACACTCGCCTCGACAGTCTTGCCCGTCGCGCCGATCTGCTTGTCGCGTGTGAACATGCCGTTGTCGACGGCCACGCGGCTCGCGCCGATTGCCGCGCCGAACGTGCTCGCGAGCTTTTCGAACGCGGCGACATCCGTCACGCCGTTACCTGCCGACACGATGAAGTCCGCTTCTTCCAGCGCGACCTGCGCGGCATCGATTTCCTCGATACCGAGGTCACGGTATGCGCCGTTCGACGCGTCGTTCGCTTGAGCGAATGCCGTGAGTTCGAGCCGTTCGCCTGCGCCGATGAACGGCAACCGCGTATCAACCGCACCTGCAGCAAGCAGAATCACGTCGGGCAATGCGCGCGACGCATAGGCCTTCTTCGCCTGCGCATACGTCGACACCTGCTTCGCGTCGATCTGCACCACATGTGTCGCGATGCTTGCGCCTGCGAGCGCCGCGTAGCGTCGGCCGAGATCGCCGTCGCCTGTCGCGTTGTCGGGCATGAAGATATGCGCGGGCGCGAGTTGCGCGACGCACGCCGCGACGGCTTGCACTTCGCGTTCCGGTGCAAACGTGCGGCGGTCGAACGACGGCAGTTCGATCACCTTGTCCGCGCCGAGCGCGGCGGCGTCATCCTTTAGTTCGCCGAGCACCAGCAGCGCGACTTGCGTCCCCGCGTCCGCAATCAAGGCGGCAGCCGCCAGCGCCTGACGCGCGTGATCGTCGAGACCGCCACGGTCGCTGTGCGCGACGACGAGCAGCGTGCGTTGCGACACTTGCGTCGTACGCAGCGTTTTGACAGCGGCATGGCCATGCGCGCCAGCATGCAGCGCATGATCAGTCGATGCACCCGCGACATGCTCCGCGCCAAGTGTGATGCGCTTCAGTCCTGCTGCCGTGATGACGAAGGGCCGGCGCGGATCGATACGTTTGATGGTCGTATTCATCGTTCACTCCAGCGCAGCCGCAACGAGT
This sequence comes from Paraburkholderia sp. PGU19, assembly GCF_013426915.1. Taxonomy (GTDB): domain Bacteria; phylum Pseudomonadota; class Gammaproteobacteria; order Burkholderiales; family Burkholderiaceae; genus Paraburkholderia. Next base: position 489,009 of record NZ_AP023180.1, on the reverse strand, counting down.
TCAGCCACATCGAGCACCTCGGGACGCGGACCGACCACGCCTTCGAGCATCGCCGTGCAGTTCGGGCAACCCACCGCGACCACGTCCGCGCCGATCGAACGGGCGTCGGCGATGCGGATATCGGGAATGCGCTGCTTGCCGGGGATATCCGTCAGCGGCGCACCGCCGCCACCGCCGCAGCAACGGCCGCGCTTGCCGTGCCGCTCCATCTCGACGACCTTGATGCCGATCGTCTTCAGCAACTGGCGCGGCGCTTCCGTTTCGCCGTTGTAGCGGCCCAGATAGCAGGGATCGTGATACGTGATCGTTTTGTCGTTGTACGCAGCGATGGCTTTCGGCGACAGCTTGCCGCTCGCGACGAGTTCCGCGAGGAACGTCGTGTGATGCAGCACTTCATAGCGGCCGCCGAGCGCGCGATACTCGTTGCGCAGGCTGTGCATGACGTGCGGATCGGCAGTGACGATGCGCTTGAAATCGAGCGTCGCGAGCGTGCCCATCATCTGCTTCGCCATGCGCTGGAACGTGGCCTCGTCGCCAAGACGGCGCGCGACGTCGCCCGTATCCGTTTCTTCACCACCCAGCACCGCGTAGTTGACGCCAGCCTTGTTCAGCACCTTGACGAGCGAGCGCAACGTGCGCTGATAGCGCATGTCGAACGCGCCTTCGCCGGCGACGAGCAGCACATCGACAGCTTTACCCGGCTGCGCGACAGGCGAACTCAGATCAACCGACCAGTCGTAGCGCGCCGCCTTGTCGTAGCCGCCCATCGTGCCCGTTTCGCGCAGATTCGCGAGCACTTCGGGCCCCTTGCCGGGCACCGTGCCGTGTACGAGCGTCTGGTTGCGGCGCATGTCGACGATCGCGTCCACGTGTTCGATCAGCATCGGGCATTCGTGTACACAAGCGCGGCACGTCGTGCACGACCACACCGTATCGGCTTCGATCAGGCTGGAGATAATGGGACGCTGCGGCTCGCCGCCATGCTGGCCGACCTTGATGCCAGGCGTCGGGCTGCCTGCATACGCCGCATCCGTGCCGCCGACCATGCCCGTCACGAGATCCTGAATCAGCTTCTTCGGATTGAGCGGCTGGCCTGCTGCAAACGCGGGACAAGCCGCCTCGCACTTGCCGCACTGCACGCATGCATCGAAGCTCAGCAACTGGTTCCAGCGAAACTCGACCGGCTTGCCGACACCGTATTCGTTCTGTTCGAGCACGGGCGTTTTGAGCGCAGTCGGCGGAACATCCGCTTCACGACGCACGTCGCCTTTCGCTGCAAACCGTTCCTGACGCGGATGAAACGCGAGGTGCAAGAGACCTGCCAACGCATGCTTCATCGGACCACCACGCGCCGCGCCGAACGTCATCGCGAACGCGCCTGCCGCAATCAGCAGCGCGAAGATGATCGCGAGTCCACCCGACATTGCCGAGGCCGGCAACAGCGTGTACAACAACAGACCAAGCGAGAACGAGCCAAGCAGCCAGGGCAGCGTATTCCACGGACCGCGCGACAGCCGCGCGGGCACATCCTTCGCGTGGCGCCGACGCCATACGAACACGGCGCCCACCAGCATGATCAGCGCAGCCAGAAAGATCAGCCGGTCGAGCCAGGGCGAATAGATCGCGAGGCCGTAGTTGATGAAGACGAGCGCGAACGCCGCAATCGCACCGCCCGCCGTCGCGACGTGCGTCTTCGCGATGTACGGATCGCGCGCCACGACATGATGCAGATCGACGAAATAGCGCTTCGGAATGGTCAGCAGATTGGTCCAGCCGAATGCGCCGGCTGCCGTTGCCCGTCCGAGACGCCAGTAAGCCGCCCGTTTTGCGACCGCGAACGCAAGGCCGGCGACCGATATCCACAACAACGCGGTGATGAGAAACGCCGGGCTCATCGTCAGAAGTCCTTGCAGAGACGCAGCGCGTCGTAGATCGCGCCGTGAATGTTATGCATCGAGATGCAGTCGCCGACACGGAACAGCAAAAAGCGTCCATTGCCGAGTTCTTCCGAAAGCGACGGTTGCGGTTCCGCTGCGAAGAGCTTGTGCACGTCCAACTGCCCGCGATTCACCGATTCGTGCTTGAGCTTCCAGTACAGCGCGTCGTTTGGCGTGCTGCCGTTTTCGATGATGACCTGATCGACGACGCGCTCTTCCTGCTCTTCCGTGTACTCGTTGCGGATCACGGCGATCTTCTTGCCGTCTTCCTCGTACACGCGGTCGAGCCAGTAGTTCGGCGTGTGGATCACACCTTGTGCGTACAGACGCCGATAGAAAATCGGGAACGTCGTGCCGCCGACGTCATCCGCCACTTTCACGTCCGGCGTGACGATCTCGACCTTCGAGCCACGGCTCGAAATGAAGTCGGCCACGCCTGCGCCTGCATGCGTGCTTACACCGTCATAGACGAGCACGTTCTGCTTCGGCTCGACCTTGCCCGACAGAATGTCCCAGGAACTCACGGCGAGACCTTCTTCGACGCCCCATGCAGGCACTTGCTGCGTGAAGCTCGTGCCGCCCGTGGCGAGCACGATGATGTCGGGCTTCTCGGCAAGAATCATCTTCTCGTCGGCTTCGACGCCCAGACGCCGGTCGACGCCCAGACGCTTCGTTTCCATGTCGAACCAGCGCACGATGCCCGCCATCTGTTCGCGTTGCGGCGCTTTCGCGGCCAGCATGATCTGGCCACCGACGGCATCGCTCTTCTCGAACAGCACGACATCGTGACCGCGCGACCGCGCGACGCGCGCTGCTTCGAGTCCCGCCGGGCCCGCGCCGACCACGACCACCTTGCGGCGCGGTCCACGCGTTTTCTCGATCACATGCGGCATCGTCGCTTCGCGCGAGGTCGCTGCGTTTTGCACGCACAGCACATCGAGGCCGTTGTACTGGCGATCGATACAGTAGTTCGCGCCGACGCACTGCTTGATTTCGTCTTCGCGGCCATCGCGAATCTTGATGACCATGTGCGGATCGGCGATCTGCGCGCGCGTCATGCCGACCAGATCGACCATGCCGTTCGCGAGCAGACGCTCCGCCTGCCCTGCATCGCGGATGCTTTGCGCGTGCATCACGGGCAGCTTGACGACCGACTTGATGCCCGCTGCGAGATGCACGAACGGCTCGGGCGGCAGCGCCATCGGCGGCATGCAGTTGGCGAGCGTGTTGTGCGTATCCGCGCCGGAACCGATCACGCCGATGTAATCGATCAATCCTTTTTCCGACATCGCCTGCGCGATTTCCTTCAGCTGCTCGTGATCGAGGCCGTCCTCATGGAACTCGTCGCCGCACATGCGCAGGCCGACGCAGAAGTCCTTGCCCACTGCCTCGCGCACTGCCTGCAACACTTCGACGCCGAAACGCAAACGGTTTTCGAGCGAGCCGCCCCATTCGTCGGTACGGAAGTTCGTACGCGGGCTCCAGAACTGATCGATCAGATGCTGGTGCGCAGCCGAAATTTCGATGCCGTCCATGCCCGCGTCTTTCACGCGCTTCGCAGCCGCCGCGAAGTCGCTGATGATGCGGCGGATTTCTTCGACCTCGATGATCTTCGCGTTGCCGCGGTGCACAGGTTCGCGCACGCCGGAAGGCGTCATCAGATGCGGCCAGTGCTCGCCATGGAACGCAGAACGGCGGCCCATGTGCGTCGCCTGAATCATGATCTTTGCGCCGTGGCGATGCATTGCTTCAGCGAGACGCGACAGCGGATCGATGATCTTGTCCGTCGACAGGTTGACGGACTTCCACCACCCTTGCGGACTGTCGATCGACACCGGGCTCGACCCGCCGCACACGGCGAGGCCCACACCGCCCTTGGCCTTTTCCTCGTAATAGCGGATATAGCGGTCGCCGGGCAGTCCGCCCGGTTCGGCATACACCTCGGCATGCGCGGTGCTGACAATGCGGTTGCGCAGCGTCAGCTGATTGAGCGTCAAGGGTTTGAACAGATTGGGGTAACGCATTGCGGGCGACCTCGGGCGGGTTCGATTCAGTCTCTTGTTTCAGTCACGCAGCCAGCGCGCGGCGTATCAGCGCGCCGTTGCGTGTCTATACTTCTGTCATGCGGCAAGCGGGGATACTTCGAATACGCAGTGATCGTGCTTATGGTCGTGATGCTCGCCCGCGCACTGCGCTTCCTTCGACTGACTGCGCGGCGCCTTCTTGCCGCCTTCCGTCGTGTCGTTGACCCAGTCCATCGCGCCCGCGAACCAGCCGGCGAACATGTAGCAGAGCTTGCCGCTCTTCTCCGGCTGCTGCAGCACGAACGACGAATAGCGCAGTTCGATCTTCGCGTGCGCCGTCGCCGGGTCGGCTTCGATGATCTTGAACAGACCCCAGCCGCGTTGCGACAGGCGGTTCAGGTAATGCTCGAACACGGCCATGCCGCTGATGCCGTGCTGCTTCGCTTCCTTGTCGCACCAGTAGTACGCGGACTTGTAGCCGGCCTTGTAGAGAATCTCGGCATACGCTTCGACGCCGAGCGCTTCTTCGACGGCAGCGTGATTGTTCGTGAAGAAGTGACGCGGCACGTAGAGCATCGGCAGCGCGTCGGTGGTCCAGACACCCGTGTTCGGATCGACGTCGATGGGCAGTTGCGGTTGCATTGCAGGTTTCCTTGTTCTCTTGAAGTTGCTCAGACGTTCCAGACTTCGCCGAACACGCGCAGCCAGTTCTCGCCCATCACTTTCTTGATGCGCGATTCGCTCCAGCCAGCCTTTTCCATCGCAGCCGTCAGGTTCGGGAACTCGCCGATCGTGCGGATGCCTTCGGGGTTCACAACCTTGCCGAAGTTCGTCAGACGGCGATAGCGGCCCTTGTCGTGCGTGATCCAGTCGAAGAACTCGGTCGAGTAGCCTTGTGTGAAGTCGGTGCCGATGCCCACTTTGTCTTCGCCGATCACGTTGATCACATAGTCGATCGCTTCGAGATAATCTTCGACGGTCGCATCCGGGCCACGCTTGAGGAACGGCGCGAACATCGTCACGCCGACGAAGCCGTTCGCGTCGGCGATCTCTTTCAGTTGCTCGTCGCTCTTGTTGCGCGGATGCTCCTTCAGACCCGACGGGCAGCAATGCGAATACGTGACGGGTTTCTTCGAGCAGGCGATTGCATCGGAAGAAGTCTTGCCGCCCACATGCGACAGATCGACCATGATGCCGACGCGGTTCATTTCCTGAATCACTTCGCGGCCATAGCCAGAGAGGCCGCCGTCCGGCTCATAGCAACCGGTGCCGACCAGGTTCTGCGTGTTGTAGCAAAGCTGCACCACATTCACGCCGAGTTCCTTGAACACTTCGATGTAGCCGAGGTTGTCCTCGAATGCATACGAGTTCTGGAAGCCGAAAATGATGCCCGTCTTGTTTTCTTTCTTGGCGCGCAGAATGTCGTCCGTCGTACGCACCAGCGTGAGGATCTCGCTGTACTCGCGGATCTGCTGCTTCATTTCCGCGATGTTGTCGATGGTCTTCTGGAAGTCTTCCCACACGGAGACCGTACAGTTGACCGCGGTGACGCCGCCCTTTCTCATGTCCTCGAACACCGAGCGGTCGAACTTCGAAATGTTCAGACCGTCGATAATGATGCTGCTGTCGTGCAGGTTGCTCATGTTTGACTCCGTAGCTGTGGGGCTTTCGTGTAGATGGAGCGGGTCAGTAGATCGGGAAGCGTTCGCACAGCGCGAAGATCTCGCGGCGTACGCGCTGTTCCGTTGCCGCGTCGCCATCGGGATGCGTGCGCAGCGCGTCGAACACTTCGAGAATCAGGCGGCCGATATCGCGGAACTCGGCAACGCCGAAGCCGCGCGTCGTGCCCGCCGGCGTGCCGAGGCGAATGCCCGACGTCACCGTCGGCTTCTCCGTATCGAACGGAATGCCGTTCTTGTTGCACGTGATGCCCGCACGTTCGAGCGCCTGTTCGACCTGCGTGCCCTTCAAGCCCTTCGGGCGCAGATCGACGAGCAGCAGATGGTTGTCGGTGCCGCCCGTCACGAGATCGACGCCGCCTTCCTTCAACACTTCGCCGAGTGCCTGCGCGTTCGCCAGCACGTTGTCGATATAGGTCTTGAAGTTATCTTCGAGAGCTTCGCCGAATGCGACGGCCTTGCCCGCGATCACGTGCATCAGCGGACCGCCTTGCAGACCGGGGAACACGGCCGAGTTGATCTTCTTCGCGATGTCTTCGTCGTTGGTCAGCACGAAGCCGCCGCGCGGACCGCGCAGCGTCTTGTGCGTGGTCGACGTCACGACATGCGCGTGTTCGATCGGATTCGGATGACGGCCTGCCGCGATCACGCCTGCGATGTGCGCCATGTCGACCATCAGTTTCGCGCCGACGCTATCGGCGATCGCACGGAAGCGCGCGAAATCCAGCACGCGCGGATACGCGGAGAAGCCCGCGATGATCATCGACGGCTTGTGCTCATGCGCGAGCTTTTCGACCTGGTCGTAATCGATGCGCAAGGTTTCGCGATCCACGCCGTACTGAACCGCGTTGAACCACTTGCCGGACAGCGCGGGCTTCGCGCCGTGCGTCAGGTGGCCGCCTGCGTCGAGCGACATGCCGAGGATCGTGTCGCCCGGCTTTGCGAGGGCGAGCATCACGGCGCCGTTGGCCTGCGCGCCCGAGTGCGGCTGCACGTTGGCAAAACCTGCGTTGAAGAGCTTCTTGATCCGGTCGATGGCGAGCGCTTCCACTTCATCGACGAACTCACAGCCGCCGTAGTAGCGCTTGCCGGGATAGCCTTCCGCGTACTTGTTCGTCAGCACCGAGCCTTGTGCTTCGAGCACAGCGCGCGACACGATGTTTTCCGATGCGATCAGCTCGACCTGCGACTGCTGGCGTTCGAGCTCCTTGAGCACCGACTTGCGTACGGCTGCGTCGCGCTCGGCGAGGGACTGCGAGAAGAATGGGTTGGCGTTCGACATGGCTTCCGTTCAGTTGACCGTTGATAGCTGAAAAGCGAAAAGCGAGTGCGAGGCCAACTGTCCGATTCCGCGCTATCCCTTGACTGGACTGGCTTTGCACCACCTCCACCGACGACTCTATTCTTGTCTTTCGCCTGCCCGGTCAATTTACGATTTCAGACGCGTTCTTTGCCTTTTCCGCCATGCAAGTCCGTTTTGGACAAGTGACGGGAAAGCGACCGGTCGTGCTTATCGGCAGTGTCAATGGAGTAAATTGATGTGCTTTCGCGATGCTGCGTTGCAGCGTCAGGCTGCTATTTGTTTGCGCAAAGAGCACCGCTTGAGAGCGCGACAGGCTCGCGGACAGTGCGGGCATTGCACAGCGCCGGTGCGATCGCGCGAATGCACTGCCGCATCGAGGTTATCCAGCCAGGGTTTAGCCGTATGGCATGCTTGTTGCGCTCACTCGCAGAATAAGAAAGGCCGTTTCCCCACTCGGCCGTAACAGAACATCGAGCAGAAGGAACGCCCGAACCATGTCGCCCGATCGAACCGCGTCGCTGTCGCACTTCGCGTTCATGCCGCTGCCCAACTTCACGATGATCGCGTTCACGAATGCGATCGAGGTGCTGCGCATGGCCAACTACCTGAGCGGGCAAACGCTCTACCGCTGGTCGGTGATCAGCCCGGACGGGGGCCCTGTCAGCGCGAGCAACGGTCTGTCTGTCGATACCGGCCCGGCCGATTGCGTGGGCACACCCGATATCGTGTTCGTATGCGGCGGCATCGACGTACAACGCGTGACCACACCCGAGCATCTGTCCGCGCTGCGGCGCTTCGCGCGGGCGGGCGTCGCGCTGGGTAGCCTGTGCACGGGCACGTATGCGCTCGCGAAGTCGGGATTACTCGCGGGTTATGCGTGCGCGATTCACTGGGAGAACATGTCGGCGCTCAAGGAAGAGTTTCCCGACATTCGGTTCCTGAAAGAGCTTTTCGTCATCGATCGCGATCGGGTGACTTGCACGGGCGGCGTCGCGCCGCTCGACATGATGCTGAACCTGATTGCCGCGCGCGTCGGCACGCCGCGTGTGACGCAGATTGCGGAGCAGTTCATCGTCGAGCATGTGCGCGACAACAACGCGCAGCAACGGATGCCATTGGTGGCGCGGCTCGGCTCTGCGAACAAGTCGTTGTTCGAAGTCATTGCCTTGATGGAGAACAATATCGAAGAGCCGCTTTCGCGGGAAGAACTCGCGAGGCTTGCGAATATGTCGCAGCGGCAGTTGCAGCGGCTTTTCCGTGAGCATCTTGGGATGACGCCGACTCATTACTATCTGACGTTGCGGCTGCGCCGCGCGCGGGAGCTTTTGTTGCAGACTGATATGTCCATCATGCATATCACTATGGCTTGTGGGTTTCAGTCGGCTTGTCATTTTAGTAAGAGCTATCGGGATGCGTTTGGTACGGCTCCTACGCGGGAGCGGCGGAAGCAGGTCGCGCCTCTTGCGCATGCGGTGATTAGTAATTCGATTGGTGGGGTTGTTGTGCATGCGTGACGGTTTTTGATTGTCTGCGACGCTGGTTCGTTTGTTTAGGTCTTTGCTGGCATCCGGGTGGCGGTGTTTGCTGCGCAAGCGGTTTGGTTTTTTTGGCCTTTGCGCTTGCATCCGCGTTTTGTTATCTAGCTTCACGCGTCGCCCCTGTGCGGGGCGGCACCTACTTTTCTTTGCCGCCGCAAAGAAAAGTAGGCAAAAGAAAGCGGCTCACACCGCCAATCCTTCTTCCTGCCTGAGGGCCCCCAAAGGGTCTTACGCTTCACACGGCAACCTGCTTGTTCCGCGTTCGTTGCCAACGCTCTTGCGGTGCGCATCACCCGCTCCACGCGCCCGCGTCACAGCACGCGGCACCGGAAAGTCCGCCGCCGCCCAGGTGGCAAACTGTGTGTAGGCCGTAGAAACACACATGCCTCACTCCGGACCGATAGTGCACGCGTGCCACCCTGTAAGAGCCAACCCTTTCAAGGTCTTGATCAAGATGTCCCGCCTTTGGCGCGTTTAAGCAGGCGAGCGGTACTGTGATGGGCGCGGGCTACCGCACCTTCGACACAGGGTGCGGGTTTGCGGGTCTTGGGGCCACGCGTGCGTGTGCGCACCTGAATCGGGTCGACGCAGCGGGCCAGCTCGAGCAGTTTGCCGGCAATCACGTCGGGCGTGGCATCGCTCCAGTGCGACCATTCATTTGGCGGCAGCGCGATGAGCATGCCCTCATACTGGCTGCGAATCTGCACGGCGAGGTAGTACGTCGAGACGTCCGGCGGCGCTGCACCTGTTTCATCGGCGGCAGCATGCGCAGCTTCAACACTGCGCTTGAGCGTGGCCAGCACGTTGTACGCCAGCACCGCGACGGTAAAGCCCAGCAGCGCGGCACGTGGATGACCCAAGGTGCGGATCTCGCTGTGCAGGACCGACTCGAGTCGCTGGAACATGCCCTCGATACGCCAGCGCTTGCGGTACAGCCGGGCAATCTCGTGTGCGCCCACCGCGGCAGGCAGGTTGCTCCACAACAGAATCACGGTATCGCCTGCATCAGTCGGCTTGTCCAGCGTCAGCTCGATGCGACGCCAGACGACGCCAGCCTTCAGGTCAATGCGTTGCTCTCGCACCTGACCTGTCTCGATACGTGCACCGTCCACCCATGGCCCACTGCTGGCAAGCGCCGGGCTGTTGCGGCCGTGTTCGCGCACGATGAAGCAGGCCTGTGCCTGATGCCAGCCCTGCAGGATGGTCCCGGTGCAGAAGTTCCGGTCAGCCAGCCACAATTCGCCCGCGCCGGCACATTCAATCAGCGGGGCCATGGCCGAGCGCTCCTGCGCGTGCGCATCCTCGATGGCGACCAGATCTGTGACCAGACCCAGATCCGGCTCGTAGACCACCAGCGCGTGCCCCGGCAACGCCGCGCCACGCTGCTCGCGCAACGCCGCCAGCCGTTTCTCACTGGCCGGCAGGTGATTGCCATCAAGCACCCGCACACGCCAGCCGGGCAGGCTGGGCTGGCATGGCAACGCCGCCAGCACCGGCCCCAGACGCTGTGCGCTGCCCTGTACCAGGGCACGCAGGATCGCGGGTTCGGTGCGGTTGACCTTCTCGTAGAGCGCGGCCAGCGACACCGGCAGGGGCTTCGTCTGTGTCGCTGCAGCGTGCAGCGACGGACTCAGTCCCAGCGACACCAGCGTCATCAGTTCAACCACCGTCGAGAACAGCAATTCACGTGGATATTGCCGCTGCCGGTGCTCGGCGAACACCTCGTCGATCCATTGCGGCGCGATGGCTCTCTGCAGTGCCAGGCGTGCCATCACGCATACCGGTGCCTGCTGCTCGAAACGCTTCATCACCTCGTCGAACATCCCTTCGTACCCGTCGTTCCTTAACATCTCGCCAGGTTACCAGGTTTGCAGCGCAAAGACCTTGAAAGGGCTGCCTGTAAGAGCGCCACGATATATGACGCGACAACCTACACACAGTTTGCCACCTGGGCGGCTCAAATCATTCGCTGCCGTCCGCCGTTGTACGGGTGTTTGAAGTGGGTGAGGCACTTATTCAGCGCGTTGGCAACGCACGTGAACAAGGGCGTTGCCGCGTGAAGCGTAGGAACCGTTGGGGGCCCTCAGGCAATGAGAAATGTTGGCGGTGTGAGCCGCTTTCTTTTGCCTACTTTTCTTTGCGGCGGCAAAGAAAAGTAGGTGCCGCCCCGCACAGGGGCGACGCTTGAAGCACGCTAACAAATCGCGGATGCCAGCGAAAAGCCCAAAACACCACCCAACAACGCCCGCGCCACGAAGGCATCGCTCGACGCCCTGCACAGTTTGCGGACCCATGCCCATTGCGCTATCGTGACCGTCATCGCGACGCCGCGTTGCGCACCTTCGCGCGAAATGCTGGAGCGCCGCCCTCTGAGGCTCCTCATGGCTGACACCGACAACAAACCGACGCAACTGCAGCAACCACAACAACGACAACACCCAGACCAACGCAAAACCCCCATCGCACCGCAACAATTCTCCCTCGACGTCCTGCAAGAAAAATACGCCAAGGGCGACGAACAAACCGCCGACGACGTCTACCGCCGCGTCGCGCGCGGCGTCGCGATGGCCGAGCCCGAACCCCTGCGCCCCGCAATAGAAGCGCGCTTCGTCGAGAACCTCCAGAACGGCGCACTCGGCGCCGGCCGCATCATGAGCGCCGCAGGCTCAGGCATCGCCGCGACGCTCATCAACTGCTTCGTGCAACCGGTCGGCGACAGTATTCAAGGCGTCGACGAACAGGGCTTGCCCGGTATCTACGTCGCGCTGCTGCAAGCCGCCGAAACCATGCGCCGCGGTGGCGGCGTCGGCTACAACTTCTCAGCAATCCGCCCGCACGGCGCGCGCGTAAAAACGACCAGTTCGTCTGCGTCAGGACCCTGTAGCTATATCGACGTATTCGACGCGTCCTGCCGCACCGTCGAAAGCGCCGGCTCACGGCGCGGCGCGCAAATGGCCGTGCTCGACTGCACGCACCCCGATCTGCTCGAATTCATCGAGGCCAAGCACTCGAAAGGCCGCTGGAATAACTTCAATGTGTCCGTCGCCGTCAGCGATGAATTCATGCGCGCCGTCGAGAACGACGAGATGTGGCAACTCGTGCATCGCGCCGAACCGACGCCGGCCATGCGTGCAGCCAACGACATGCATAAGCGCGACGACGGCATGTGGGTCTACAGCGAACGGCGCGCAAAAGAGATCTTCGATCGCATCATGCGCTCGACCTACGACATCGCAGAACCGGGTATCGTATTCATCTCGCGCATGAACGACGACAACAACCTGCGCGCCGTCGAAACCATCCGCGCCACCAACCCATGCGGCGAACAGCCGCTGCCGCCTTACGGATGTTGCAACCTCGGCCCGCTGAACCTGACGCGCTTCGTGACCGATCCGTTCGCGCAGCGGCATGGCGGCACGCCGTCGTTCGACTGGGACGCGCTCGCGCAACGCACGCGCACCCACGTGCGCTTTCTCGACGATGTGCTCGACGTGACGCTCTGGCCGCTCCCGCAGCAATACGATGAGTCGCGCGCCAAGCGCCGCATCGGCGTCGGCTTCACGGGCCTCGGCGACACGCTCGTGATGATGGGCCTGCGCTACAACTCGCAGGAAGGCCGCGATTTCGCGGTGTGCATCGCACGCCTGATGCGCGACGAAGCGTATCGCGCATCCGTCGAACTCGCGCGCGAGCGCGGCGCGTTTACGCTCTTCAACGCGAAGCAATATCTGGAAGAAGGCACGTTCGCTTCGCGCCTGCCCGATGACATCAAGGACGCCATCCGCACGCACGGCATTCGCAACAGCCATCTGCTCTCCATCGCGCCGACGGGCACGGTCAGCCTGGCGTTTGCGGACAATGCATCGAACGGTATCGAGCCGGCGTTTTCGTGGACGTACACGCGCATGAAGGTGATGGCGAACGGCAGCCGCGAGCAGTTCGCCGTCGAAGATCATGCGTACCGTCTTTATCGCGAGCTTGGCGGCGATGTCGCCCATCTGCCGGACTATTTCGTCAGCGCGCTCGAAATGTCCGCGCGCGATCATCTGGACATGATGGCGGCCGTGCAGCCGTATATCGACACGTCCATTTCGAAGACCGTCAACGTACCCGCCGACTATCCGTTCGACGCTTTCGAAAGCCTTTATTTCGATGCCTGGAGAAGCGGCCTGAAAGGTCTTGCGACGTACCGGCCGAACGAAACGCTCGGCGCCGTGCTCAGCGTGACGCAGGAACCCGCCGCCACACCCGACGATGCCCTCGCGGAAAGCGATCTCGACCCGCTGCGCGTCGCTATCGATCATCGGCCGAGAGGGGAATTGCCCGCGATCATCGAAAAAGTGGAGTACCTGACGGCTGCCGGCAAGAAGTCGCTGTATCTGGCCGTGTCGTTCATCGAGGTGACGGGACGCGTCGGCGGCGAGGAAGTCACGATCGAACGGCCCATCGAGTTCTTCATTCCCGCCGGTCAGCGCGACGAGTCGCAGCAATGGATCACCGCGACGATGCGCTCGCTGTCGCTTGCGGCACGCGGCGGTTTCGTCGCGCGCAATTTGCAGGATCTGCGCAAGGTGTCGTGGGACCGCGGCCAGGTCAGGCTCGGTGAGGTGCAGCGGATGGACGGACATCATTCGCCGCGCTGGCACGACTCGGAAGTCGCCGCGCTCGCTTACGCGCTTCAGCAGATACTGCACCGGCGCGGCTTTCTCGATGCTGAAGGCAACCAGGTGCCGTCGCGTATGCTCGCCCGCCTGCCGCTCGGGCACACGAACCCCAATGCGTCGACGGCAGATCACGCACTCTCGGCGATCGAAGATACCGCAGAGGAACAGCGCGGCGCTCAGGAACTGCGCACGATGCATGGCCGTAAATGCGGCAATTGCGGCGCAAATGCGGTGATCCGCAAGGATGGTTGTGATTTTTGCACGGCGTGTGGGGAAATTGGTGCGTGTGGATAAGCGTCCGTATTCGGGTCGTCGATCAACCAGACGGCCTATTGTTTTGGTGACCGCTGGTGACGCGAGTGGTATATCAGGCACCTTGCTTCAACTGAGGATACGCTTCGCAATGTTGAACAGTTCCTTGAAGTCCATATGCCATGTGTAGACTTCACGATAGAGCATCAAAATCTCGTCGCGAGTGGCCTGTGCCTTTCCACCCCGCCGCCCACCAAGGTAGTTTTGCTCTGCGGTGATGCGAGGGCTAACAACCTTTTGGTGAAGACTCTCTGGAATTAGTACAGCCGGGGCATTTGCCCCGGTATAACCTGTAGTGACTATTTCCAGGTGCTCAACCACGACGATGTGGTGAGCCTGGATTCCCTTCCGCCCCCTCATGAAACGACGCAGGTCGGTATACGGACCGACCGCAGCCGTACACGCCAAATTCCCTTCACTCTTATCCTTGTAGTTAGCGCCCTCATGCACATGACTGCGAGTGTGCTGCGGCGTGTGCATGCAGGCGTCGAATAAGCCTTAACGATGGCAGCTATCGGTTCGGAGTCTATCCAATCGGACCGTCGCAATCGGCCTCGGAATCGATGCCTGATCCGTGGCTACGCGACCAGGTCATTTACAGTTGATTACAACTACCCGGAGTCACCCGTGCGCGCCGTTCGTACAATCGAACCATTCGGGTAGACCTTGGGAAAGCAAAGATGAAAACAGTGCAATGGATTGCCGCCGGCCTCGTGGTACTTGCGTCCATGTCGGCCTTTGCGGGAGCGGGTGGCAATGGCGGTGGAGGTGGCAATGGCGGTGGAGGCGGCAATGGAGGAGGAAGCAGCGGCGGCGCCGGACACGGTGGGCTGGGCGGCAACGCGGGTGGCATGTCCGCTGGTCACATGAGCAGCAAGGGGCGAAGTAATACCAACGGCTTCAATTCAGCCGACCGCGATGCCGGCCTTGCCCGCGCGGCGGATCGATCGGATACGCAGGCAGATCGCGCCGACGCGCAAACGAGCAGGACGGGTGTACACGCCGGTCATGCAGAGCACTCACAATCGCGCTCGCATGCACGGGTCAGCGCGAATCTTCATCACAGCCAGCGCGTTGCCATCAGCCATTCGAGCTGATAAAGCGAAAAAGGCGCCGCAGGCGCCCTCGTTCGTCCGGGTTGGCATCGATGAGCGCCAATCTCGAGACGGGCGTGTGCGCTTGCAGTGCCGGCGGCCGCAACGACGACGGGAACATTCTATGGATTCCTTTCTATCACCCTGTCGCAGGCAGTCGGTGCTGCTGGACGCTATACGGTCGACGCCGACCGCGCGAGTGGCGCGATTCAATTGAGGGATGCAAATGTGTCGACGGGCAGCCAGTCAAGCATCAATTTCAACTTCTGAACTGGGAGGGCCGGGGGACCGCAAACGTCTTCCCCGACGCGCGAAATGAAAATAATCATGGTCCTGTTGACGGCATCAGTGGCTGGATTGTCTGGCTGTGCAGTGTATGTGCCCGATGAACCTCATGCAGTCGTCGTACCGCAAGGCAAGCCCCAGGGAGGGCCGGGCAATGGCTATTGCCCGCCCGGTCAAGCGAAGAAGGGAAATTGCTAACGAGCGGTGGCCTGGATGAACCGTGTCTCGCGAGTTGAAGTATTCGAGCACACGCATAACCGCGCGTTCGCTTAATGCGTTTGCTGCGAGAAGCGCGTTACGCTATTTCGACGGCGCCTGACCGTTCTGCTCTGCGGTTTCTTCGGGCGGCGCCGTCGATGTACAAGCCTGAAGCGCGGCCATGGCCTTTCTCGCAACGGTCAGCGTTTGCTCACATGCATTCGGCTCTTCAGCCTTAGGACATCCGCCCGCTTCTGTCACTTGCGCGAGCGCAGCCCGAATTTTCCTGAGTGCAAGTTCCGGGGAACCTGCGTCTGCGATCAGACGCGCCAGATTGAAAATGCTGCCCGTCGGAAGCGATACATAGGCAGGACAAACCGATTCAGCACGAGCGTCGACCGACGACAATAACAGCACGAAAAATACGCTGATCGGCTTTTGATGACCGAAACGGTTGTGAATGACTTGCATTCTCGACTCCTTGTGTCGCGCGGGGAACCTGGCCATGAATCGCGTCTGTCACCTGTAGCGACACTTCCGTCGTCTCTGCCGCACCAAATCAACTAAACAGTCTTTCGCCCGAAGCCAGTTATCTGAAGAATGGATGTGCATGCCCCGAGTTCATCTGGAGTGTTTATAGCCGTGGCTCCTTAAGGATTGCTTAAGCCGTCAGGGTCCTGTTGCCCCCGGAGATTCACCACGCTGTCTCAAGCCTGATACGGTTTGGGCATCTATCCGCATCTCTGCGGATCAAGCCTTTAAGCATCGACACCCCGCATGCATGCGTCTTTCTCGCCGTTCAGGCGTGTCGGGCGTGAAACATCCTCGGTACTTCTGTGTGCCGGATCTGGAACGACAGTCGATCATCGTCACGATGTGCAAGGCCCGCTCGCCGTGTCGAGGCCAGGTTACGTCGGTCCCGGTGGTCTCTTTCCCGTCGCGATTTCCAAATGCCTCTACGACAACTACTGGAATTCGTCGACCAACTCGCCGAAGCTGGCCACGAGCACCGCACCTATCAGCGGACAGACGGTGAATCAGACGCCCAATACGCCGTACGTCTTCCAGATTTTGTCGACGTATCAGGCGAACGGCTGTGACGCGGGGCAGTGGACGACGCTGACCAGTCAGCAAAACGATGTCCCGTTCGTGAGAGGACTGATCGCGGGCCAGAATACGGATTCGCTTGGCATCGGATCACAGCCTGGAACCTACATCCAGCCTGGTGAAAAGAACACGCTCTGCACGTCCGTCGACAACTGTAGTGCTAACGGGGACCATTCCTGCGAATACGAAACGGTGCCAGTCGTCAATAACGTCGCGACGGGCTATCAGCCAGTCGTGGCATTTGCATGTGTGCGTATTCTCAAGGCGGATAACGGATCGAAGCCTTACATACTCGTACAGATGAGCAATCAGCCGGATAAGTGTCAGGCGGTTAACTCTGGCGGCGTGGGGCCGAACTATGGAGCCACCACACCGCCGCGTCTGGTTCAGTGACTCGTCGATGTCTGCGCCGCGACGGAGAATTTTTGCGCGTGCCGGGACGCGCAGGTTTTGACCAGACCACATTGCCTTCGCAGACCGACAGCGAATCCCTCGACTACATCAGACAACGCCGGCCCAGCGCGGCGCCCGCGCCAACTTTTGATTAAACGCACTTATAAAACGAACTAAAATGGATTATCAATGCCTTAACCGCTAAGGGTTCAATGGACCAGGGTGGCCGGTAGTGTGATCAGTTCCGTCTTCGGTTGGATCATGTTCGTGACGCACCGCAATCCAGCTCGCTGGATTGCCGGTGCGTTATTGGTTCTGATTTGCGGCACTTCATTCGCGAACGATCGCGTCCACGTCACGTCCGAAAGGCATTCCCCATTTATCCTGTTTTACTCATATCCCGTCATCGCGTCATCGGCGTATGCGCCACAACGTCATGTGCATCGCTACGTCATGAAGAGCTCGCTGCAACTGGCTGCTTCCGCTTATGGCCTGCCCGACAACGGTGGCATCACGCCGGGCAAGCAGCGGTTCCGCGTGGGGCATGCGCCGGGCAACCCTTATCTCGCCCCGCTCGACAGCGTTCAGGCCGGCCAGCCGCCGGGCCTGCCCTATGGCTTCGGGCTTCCGTCCGACTCGCAGAACCTGCCGCCCGCAGCCGCCAGTGACGACGAATGGAGGTTCAGGGCCGATCCGCTTTTGAACCTCAATCACGCGCACGAAAGAGGCGCGACCTTCTCGATTCGGCACGACTTTTAACGGCCCTCCTTCGCACTTCCATTGCGTGAAAACACGAAAAAAAATGCTGCGCTCCTAGCGAAAGGAAACGCAGCATCGTCCACGACAGGGGACAGAGGAGACTTCGACCTGCTACCTGCCCAATGCGAACCCTCCAGTTCGCATCATGCAGCCTTCAGCAATCCATGCGGATCGAGCACGAACTTGCGCGGTGCGCCGCCATCGAACTGACGATAGCCATCGGGCGCGTTATCCAGCGAAATAACCGACACATTGACGATATCCGCGATAGGCAAACGGTCCCACAGAATCGCCTGCATCAGATTGCGGTTGTACTTCATCACGGGCGTCTGTCCCGTGTGGAACGAATGCGACTTCGCCCAGCCGAGGCCGAAGCGAATCGACAGACTGCCCTTCTTCGCCGCCGCATCGGCAGCGCCCGGATCGTCCGTGACATAGAGACCGGGAATGCCGATTGCGCCGGCCACCTTCGTGATGTCCATCAGCGAATTGAGCACCGTGGCAGGCGCTTCCTCGCGCGAGCCGTGGCTGCCGTGGCCGTGCGCCTCGAAGCCCACGCAGTCCACCGCGCAATCCACTTCCGGCTTGCCGAGAATCTGCGCGATCTGCTCGCCGAGCGTCGCGTCCTTCGACAGATTGACCGTTTCGAAGCCAACGGCACGCGCATGCGCGAGCCGCTCTTCGTTCATGTCGCCGACAATCGTGCAGGCCGCGCCCAGCAAGCGCGCCGACGCAGCCGCCGCCATGCCGACGGGGCCCGCGCCCGCGATATACACCGTCGATCCCGGCTTCACGCCCGCCATCACGGCGCCGTGATAGCCCGTCGGCAGAATGTCCGAAAGACAGGTGAGGTCGCGAATCTTTTCCATCGCGCGGTCGCGGTCGGGGAACTTCAGCAGATTGAAGTCCGCGTACGGCACCAGCACGTACTCGGCCTGGCCGCCGATCCAGCCGCCCATGTCCACGTAGCCGTAAGCGCCGCCGGCGCGCGACGGGTTCACGTTCAGGCACACGCCCGTGTGCTGTTCCTTGCAGGTCTGACAGCGGCCGCATGCCACGTTGAACGGCACGGAAACCAGATCGCCGATTTTCAGCGTCTCGACGTCGCGGCCCACTTCGATCACTTCGCCCGTGATTTCGTGCCCTAGAACAAGGCCGACTTCAGCCGTTGTGCGGCCGCGCACCATATGCTGGTCGGAGCCGCAGATATTGGTCGACACCACTTTCAGGATCACGCCATGACCGATCGCGCGTCCGCGCGGATCGACCATCTTCGGGTAATCGATCGACTGCACTTCGACCTTGCCCTGCCCCAGATACACGACACCGCGATTGCTGCTCATCGTCTCGTCTCCATGTTCGTCTGAATGCGCAAATATGCGCTAAGTCGAGGTTAGTCCCTTTGCCCTATCGGCCAGTGTTCAAAACCCGACACGCGTTTTCCCCAAACCGACAAAGCTGGTTCACCCGGTTTTTGTTGATTGAACGTTCAATAAAAAACGACTAGAGTGACGGCTTTCGGGAGCATTGCGAGTCAACCATGCCCAAAGTCGGAATGCGCGAGGTGCGTCGCGCGCAACTGATCGACGCCACGCTGCTCACGATCGACCAGTCCGGTCTGTCAGGCACGACGCTCGCGTCCGTCGCACAGCGCGCGAACATTTCCACGGGCATCGTCAGCCACTATTTCGGCGACAAGGACGGTCTGCTCGAAGCGACCATGCGCCATATCCTGCGCGACCTGTGGGCGACCACCACGCGCCGCCGCATCGCTGCCAAGCCGCAGCCGCGCGCGCGTTTGCGCGCCGTCGTCGCAGCGAATTTCGATGTCTCGCAGGTCAGCGGCCCGGTCATGAAGACGTGGCTCGCGTTCTGGTCCGAAAGCATGCACGAGCCGTCCCTGCGCCGTCTGCAACGCGTGAACACACGGCGTCTCTATTCGAACCTGTGCGCGGAGTTCGCGAAGGAACTGCCGCGCGCGTCGGCACGGCGCGCCGCCAGCGGTCTTGCCGCGATGATCGACGGCTTGTGGCTGCGCGGCGCATTGTCCGGCGATCCATTCGATACGAAAGCGGCCCTGCGCCTCGCGAACGACTATATCGATCTGCTGCTCGCGCAAAGCGGCTCATAACGCGCCACGAACACCCGCATTTCAAGGAGAAACCAGATGCCCGTCTACGGCCTGCAACGTCTCTACATTGGCGGCGAATATGTCGACGCCACCAGCGGCGTCACCTTCGACACCTTCGACCCAGCCACCGGCGAACGGCTCGCGACCGTCCAGCAAGCCAGCGAAGCCGATATCGACCGCGCGGTGCAATCGGCGCGCGAAGGCCAGCGCACGTGGGCCGCGATGACGGCCATGCAGCGTTCGCGCATCCTGCGCCGCGCCGTCGAGTTGCTGCGCGAGCGCAACGACACACTCGCCGAACTCGAAATGCGCGACACGGGCAAGCCAATTGCAGAAACCCGCGCCGTCGATATCGTCACGGGTGCCGACGTGATCGAGTACTACGCGGGCCTTGCGACGGCCATCGAAGGCCAGCAGATTCCGCTGCGCGCCGAGTCGTTCGTCTATACGCGGCGCGAGCCCTTGGGCGTGACGGCGGGCATCGGCGCATGGAACTATCCGATCCAGATCGCTTGCTGGAAATCCGCGCCCGCGCTCGCTGCCGGCAACGCGATGATCTTCAAGCCGAGCGAAGTGACGCCGCTGTCCGCTTCGAAGCTCGCGGAAATCTACCTCGAAGCAGGCGTGCCGCCCGGCGTGTTCAACGTCGTGCAGGGCGACGGCCGCGTCGGCGCAATGCTGAGCGCCGATCCTGGCATCGCGAAGATTTCGTTCACGGGCGGCGTCGAAACGGGCAAGAAAGTGATGTCGATGGCGGGCGGCTCGTCGCTGAAGGAAGTGACGATGGAACTCGGCGGCAAGTCACCGCTGATCGTATTCGACGACGCGGACCTCGACCGCGCCGCCGACATCGCCGTCACCGCGAACTTCTTCAGCGCGGGCCAGGTATGCACGAACGGCACGCGCGTGTTCGTGCATCAATCGGTGCGACAGGCCTTTGAAGCACGCGTGATCGAGCGCGTGAAGCGGATTCGCCTTGGCAAGCCGTCTGACCCGTCGACCAATTTCGGACCGCTCGCAAGCGCGGCGCAACTCGACAAGGTGCTCGGCTATATCGAAAGCGGAAGGAAAGAAGGTGCGCGGCTCGTGACGGGCGGCGCACGCGTCATCGACGGCGACTACGCGCGTGGCCAGTACGTGCAGCCAACCGTGTTCGCCGATTGCCGCGACGACATGAAGATCGTGCGCGAGGAAATCTTCGGACCTGTGATGAGCATTCTCACCTTCGCCAACGAAGACGAAGTGATCGCGCGCGCGAACGACACGATCTACGGCCTCGCTGCAGGCGTCGTGACAGAGAACCTGTCGCGCGCGCATCGCGTGATTCATCAACTCGAAGCGGGCATCTGCTGGATCAACACATGGGGCGAGTCGCCCGCCGAAATGCCCGTGGGCGGCTACAAGCAATCGGGCGTGGGCCGCGAGAACGGCATCACGACACTCGAGCACTACACGCGCATCAAGTCCATCCAGGTCGAACTGGGCAAATATCAGCCCGTGTTTTGAGGGAGCGCAGCATGGCAGCGAAAGAGTATGACTACATCATCATCGGCGCGGGTTCGGCGGGCAACGTGCTCGCCACGCGTCTGACGGAAGACCGCGACGTGACCGTGCTGCTGCTCGAAGCGGGCGGCCCCGACTACCGCTTCGACTTTCGCACGCAGATGCCCGCCGCGCTCGCGTATCCGCTGCAGGGACGCCGCTACAACTGGGCCTATGAAACGGACCCCGAGCCGTTCATGAACAATCGCCGCATGGAATGCGGGCGCGGCAAGGGACTCGGCGGCTCGTCGCTGATCAACGGCATGTGCTATATCCGCGGCAACGCGCTCGATTACGACGGCTGGGCCGAAAGAAAAGGCCTTGAAAACTGGGCTTATCTGGATTGCCTGCCGTACTTCCGCAAGGCCGAGACGCGCGATATCGGCGCGAACGACTATCACGGCGGCGACGGCCCCGTGCATGTGACGACCAGCAAGCCCGGCGTCAATCCCCTCTTCGAAGCGATGATCGAAGCGGGCGTGCAGGCGGGCTATCCGCGCACCGACGACCTCAACGGCTACCAGCAGGAGGGCTTTGGTCCGATGGACCGCACGGTGACGGCGAACGGCCGCCGCGCGAGCACCGCGCGCGGCTATCTGGATCAGGCGAAGCAGCGGCCCAACCTCACGATCGTCACGCACGCGACCACCGACCGCATTCTCTTCAGCGGCAAGCGCGCGCAAGGCGTCGTGTATCTGGACGGCGACGCGCGCATTACCGTGCATGCGCGCCGCGAAGTGCTGCTGTGCGGCGGCGCGATTGCATCGCCGCAAATCCTGCAACGCTCGGGCGTCGGGCCCGGCGCATGGCTGCGCGAGTTCGACATTCCCGTCGTGCTCGATCTGCCCGGTGTCGGCCAGAACCTGCAAGACCATCTCGAGATGTACATGCAGTACGAGTGCAAGGAACCCGTGTCGCTCTACCCTGCACTGCTGCTGCGCAATCAGCCTGCCATCGGGATCGAATGGATGCTGAAAGGCACGGGCATCGGCGCGAGCAATCATTTCGAAGCTGGCGGCTTTATCCGCACGCGCGACGACGATCCGTGGCCGAACATCCAGTATCACTTCCTGCCCGTTGCGATCAACTACAACGGCACGAACGCGATCAAGATGCACGGTTTTCAGGCGCATGTCGGCTCGATGCGCTCGCCGAGCCGTGGTCGCGTCAAACTGCGCTCACGCGATCCGCACGCGCATCCGTCGATTCTCTTCAACTACATGTCCGAAGCGCTCGACTGGCGCGAGTTCCGCGACGCGATCCGCGTGACGCGCGAGATCATCGCGCAACCGGCGCTCGACCGCTTCCGTGGACGCGAACTGAGTCCCGGCGCTGAATTGCAGGCGGATGCGCAGATCGATGCATTCGTGCGCGCGCGTGCCGAGACGGCCTTTCATCCGTCGTGCTCGTGCGCGATGGGTTACGACGACATGGCCGTCGTCGATGGCGAAGGACGCGTGCATGGTCTCGAAGGCTTGCGCGTGGTCGATGCGTCGATCATGCCGCGCATCACGACGGGCAACCTGAATGCGCCGACCATCATGCTTGCGGAGAAGATCGCGGACCGTATTCGCGGGCGCGACGCGCTCGCGCGCTCCACCGCGCCCTACTATGTGGCGAACGGCGCACCGGCACGCGGCGCAAAGCATGTTGCACGCGCACCGGCACGGAACGTGGCCGCGCATACGCAATGAGAGAACGTGTGCGTCATTACAAATGGCGCACGCGTTCCATCCCAATGCCGAATCTGTTCTATATGACGGATTAATGGCGGCATCTACTGGAACGAGCCGGCCCTCGAAGCAAGCGTGCTTCGCGGGACCACCGGCCTCTTCCAACCTCCACCCGAGGATGACATGCCGACCACCGCACGACCCAGCGCCGCCGCGCGTCTCGAACGCCTGCCGTTTTCCGGCTATCACCGCACCATCTTCATCATCATCGCGATTGCGTTCTTCTTCGATTCCGTCGATCTCGGCACGATGACCTTCGTGCTCGGCTCGATCAAGACCGAGTTCGGTTTGTCGAGCGCAATGGCGGGACTCGTCGCGAGCGCGAGCTTCTTCGGCATGGTGCTCGGCGCGGCCGTCGCAGGACTGTTCGCGGATCGCTTCGGCCGACGCCCGGTCTTTCAGTGGAGCATGGTGCTGTGGGGCGTCGCGTCGTATCTGTGCTCGACGGCGCAAAGCGTCGATGCGCTGATCGTCTATCGCGTGCTGCTCGGTATCGGCATGGGCATGGAGTTTCCCATCGCGCAAACGCTGCTGTCCGAATTCGTGCCAACGGCTTCACGCGGACGGCTCGTCGCGCTGATGGACGGTTTCTGGCCGCTCGGTTTCATCACGGCGGGCTGCGTGTCGTACTTCGTGCTGCCGCATTTCGGTTGGCGCACCGTGTTCGCGTTGCTCGCGATTCCCGCCGTATTCGTGCTGATCGTGCGCCGCATCGTGCCCGAATCGCCGCGCTGGCTCGAACATCGCGGACGTCTTGCCCAGGCCGACGCCGTGCTCGGCCAGATCGAAGCGAAGGTGATGAAGTCCAAAGGACTGCGTTCGTTGCCCGCACCGTCGATGCTCGCCGATATGGCCGCGCCTTCGAAGCACGGCGCGTTCCGTGAGATCTGGAGCGCGGCCTACCGCCGGCGCACGATCATGGTCTGGGCGCTGTGGTTCTTCGCGCTGCTCGGCTTTTATGGCCTGACGTCGTGGCTCGGCGCATTGATGCAACAGGCGGGCTTCGCCGTCACGAAGTCGGTGCTCTATACCGTGCTCATTTCGCTTGGCGGCGTGCCGGGCTTTCTGTGCGCCGCGTGGCTCGTCGAACGATGGGGGCGCAAGCCGACGTGTATTGCGTCGCTGGTCGGCGGCGGTGTGATGGCCTATGCATACGGCCAGACGGCATTGCACGCGGACAGCGTGACGCTGCTGATCTGCACCGGCCTCGCGATGCAGTTCTTCCTGTTCGGCATGTGGGCCGTGCTCTACACGTACACGCCCGAACTCTACGGCACGGGCGCGCGAGCGACGGGGTCCGGCTTTGCATCGGCGATAGGCCGCGTCGGCTCGCTGATCGGCCCCTATGCAGTCGGCGTGGTGCTGCCCATCTTCGGACAAGGCGGTGTGTTCACGCTCGGCGCGCTGTCGTTCGGTGTCGCCGCGTTGGCCGTGTGGGTGATGGGTATCGAAACGAAAGGTCTGTCGCTCGAAACGCTGGTGTCGCATGTCGATGACGAAGCGCCTGCCTGGCGCGTCGCAGCAGACGACGCATGCTAATGCCGCGCAACCAGGCGCGCGTGCTTTCCAGATGCTGTAACAGGCTTACTCGCGCGTAAACCTGTTACACGCTGATCGTCGATTTAGCGCCGCGCTATTCGCGCATGCATCGCATGCGCGGGACTGGCCGCCGCCTTTCGCCACCGTCAAACACGTAACCGCGTAACGTGGTGAAACACATCCGTAGTCAAACTGTCGTGTCATCCGACTAGCATGTCCGGACTGCTCGCTCACTTGTCCACGGAGGTGTCCTGATGTTGAGCCCTCACGAACTGGCGACGCTCATGCTGTTGAATGGCAATGAACGCCGTATCGAATCGCTCGACCCAGATGTGCTCGCATTACGCCATTACGAACTCGTCGAAGTGCATGAGCTTCGCGGCGGCATTGCCGCACTGCAGATCAGCGCGCGTGGACGCGATCTGCTCAAGCGGCTTGGAATGGATACGGCGCGCCACGCGCCGCCGAATTGAACGCCCTTATCGCCGACGCGTGGCGACGGCATTCGAGCCCTGCTGTAGTTCGCTCACGATGCTGTGCATGCTCATGCGCACGGTGATGTGCATGCCGTTCGACACGTACGACGTCAACCGTTCAGGCGCGGGTCTGGACTCGGGCGCGAGACGCGGCGCTTCGTTTTGCAGGTCGTCACGACGCTCCGCCGTTGCAGACGGCATGTCCGACGGTGCAGGATGTTCTGCCAGTGCGACATCGGCCTCGCTTGCAGCCACGTCAGCGCTTGCAGTATCCGCATTCACCACAGGCGTTCGCGCGCTCACCGCGCTGCTCGCCATAACCGGCTCGCGCCAACCCGGCTCTTCCGCGACAGGAGAACGCGGCGACACGTCGATCCACTGCGGCAGATCGGCAAGATCCATGATCGTGAGCTTGCCGCCATAGACAGCGCCCGTATCGATGTTGATTACGTTGTCCTTCGCGGTGACGGCGGACACGGGCGTATGCCCGACGATCACGGCCGTCACGTTCTCGATCCGCCCTACCACATGCGCCTCTCCGCGCACACTGTGTCTCGCCTTGTCCAGCAGGCTGCGCAACGTATTGCGCGACGGCGAAGGATGCGGCTGTTGCGCCTTCCAGCGGGTGCGCGACCAGATTGCCTTGCGGCGCGTCTTGCCGTCCGCCCGTTCTCTTTCGATATCGGCAACCAGCCGGTTCCAGTCCGAAACGGGGAATCCGCGTGCACGATGCCGACCAGCCCGTGCTCGGTTTCGATCTCGATCAGGTACGGCAGCGACGCCATGTAGGCCGCGATCGCCTTGACCCAGTCCCGTTCATCGGCTCTGTCGAGCAGCCAGTCGGCGCCGTTGCCCAGCAGCGAAAGCGCCTGCTCCTCACCGGCATGCCAGCGCACGATGACGTCTTCGTGATTGCCCTTCACCGATTTGATCCCGTACTGCTCGACGGTCTCCAGCACGCTGTCCGATTGCGGCCCGCGATCGACGAGATCGCCGACTGCGAACAGCCGGTCGCGCTGCGGGTCGAAATGGCGCGCCTCCAGCTCCGTGCGCAATTGCGCGAAGCAGCCGTGCAGATCGCCCACGACGAAGTCACGTCCCGAGTCGTTACGCGGATAGCGGTGAACGGCGCGATAGGGCTCTTTCATGGGTCAGGGAAGGTTCCGGAAATACGACATACCACATAGGACGGAATAAAAAAATCCGCAAAAAATAACCAGTAACGACGCGAAAATAATCAGGGCAGGTACGCTCAGGCGCGCGACGTTGAGGCAAGCATAGCGCGCGGATCTGTGACAAGGTGCTACACAAAAAAGGATTGTGTAACTGTTCGTGAAGCGCATTGCGTTATTGCCAGTTCGCGGCCGAGCGCCTTTCCGGCGCCTAGGCGGAATCCATCCGCAACTCGCCCGGCGCGGCCACCGGCCGCCGGGAGTCCGAGGCCAGCATGCGCGCGAGCAACACCCTGGAAATGTGCAGTTCCGTCGCGGCCGCATCGAGCCGCCCCTGATTTCGTGCGATGGCCAGTTCGACGGCTTGCCACTCGGGAATGTCGTCGGCGTCGTCGGATGCGCTGATCAACGGTACGCTCGCGGTCTGATCGAAACCCAGATCGACGGCTGTGATCAACGGGCCATTGCTGGCAACGATTGCATGGCGGATGCGATTGATCATTTCCTGCAGGTTGCCGGGCCAGTTGTGGGCGTCGAACGCTTCCCACGCGCACACGGAAAAACCTTGCACCCCATGACGGGAATCAGAGCGAAAGCTCTTCAGCAGATGCGTGGCGAGCAAGCGGATATCGGGGCCGCGTTCGCGCAGCGGCGGAATCGTGATCGTGTCGGGCGAAAGCCACGAGAAAAGTCGCGCGTGCAGACGATGTTCGTCTGCAACGCGCTGCAAGTCGATATGTGTCGAGCAGATGATGCGCACATTGCGCGCTCCCGTATCGAGCATGTCCGCGAGACGCCGCTGTGCCGACAGCGGCAGTTCGCAGATACCATCGATATACAGAGAGCCGCCCTCCGCCATGTTGAGGCGGGAACGCTGATTGCCCTCTTCGACTTTGGTCTCCTCGCCAGCTGATTCCCCGAATAATTCCGTTTCCACGCGTTCCGGCGCGAAGGCCGCGCAATCGATCGACACGAACGGCCCTTCGCGGCGCGACGAACCCAGGTGGATCGACGACGCCGCCAGCGTCTTGCCACTCCCCGATTCGCCGATGAACGTCACAGGCCGTTCATGTTCCGACGCTTTGCGTATTGCCGCACGCACGTCGCTCATCGCCGCGCATGCGCCGATCAGGACGACCGATCCCGCGTTCACGCTCGTATATTCTCCCCCGTCGCCCGCGGACATCTCGTACGCGCGATCGAGTTCCTGAGCAACCATCTCCGCCGCCGCGGGCAAGCGGATATAACTCACGCAGCGCGTGCGCACGATCCGGCCGATCTCCGGATCATTGAGATGCGCGTTGGTGACTACAGCCACCCAACTGATCGCCGCGCTGGTGCGCGTGAGTTCGTCGACTTCGTTCAGATCAGCGGGAATGCTCAACGACGGAAATTCAATCAGACCCGCGGCGCGGTCATTGGCGAGCAATGCGGCGCCCTGGCGTTCGCGGATATCGATGCAACGAATGCGCCATTGCAGCGACGGAAGATTGCCGTCCAGACATGCGCGCTCGGGATTGCATACGTGATAGAGCCTTTTCAGATTCAGGTTCATGATGTGATCGGTTGACCCGCCTCGAATTGATCGAACAAGTACCGACTGCTTCACGCCCCCCGTACAACGGCCGCGATCGGTTACTCAAAAAGTTAATGGAATCATGGTCTCGTCTATGTCGCGGGTTGTTACTGTTTGAAAACGTCTACGTGCAATGGCGGATTGGCGATTGCGTGTGCGTGATGACGGCAGTCATGGCGCGAGCCGCGCTGTAGACGACGTGAGAAGAAGGAAGGCGCGGTACGGTCCGCCATTTCGGCCGTTACGCCCGTTACGCGAGTAACGATCCTTTACAATCCGTGGGAGGGACTGTGGCGATCTGAACACATCGGTAATTTGTAGCGTTTCGAATGCCGAACTTGTTCCTTATTAGCATTCTGAATAACGACAAAAATACCGTGTCCGCCTGGAATACAAGTCGAAAGAACCGGTAATGAGGAATTGAACCTTGCGCAAAGCGACATGCTTACCGGCCGCATCACAAATCAAGGGGCTGCATCATAGAGCGCAATGCTTAAGGCACACTGATGCGAATCAGCGGGCCGCGACGATATGAAAGAAACAAGTCAAGCTTGCTAGACAGACATATATGTTTGGCATTGCGCCTGAACGCAAATCAAACCTGTTCGAAGCTCCAACTCCCTTCAACGTCGATCACCGTCTTCACCGAATTGGCGAGAAAACACGCATCGTGCGCGAGATGATGCAGATGCGCGAGCGCTTCATCGCTCGGTGCTTTTGCGCCGGCAAATGCAACGGCCGGTTTCAGCACGACACGCGTGACCACTTCCTTGCCCGCGTCGTTTTTCGCCATCGTGCCTTCGGCTTCGTCGCGATACGACGTGACGACATAGCCTTGCTCTGCGGCGATCGACAGAAACCACAGCATATGGCAACTCGACAGCGCCGCGACATATGCCTCTTCAGGATCGACGCCTGCAGGATCGGAGAACGGCACGCGCACGACATGCGGCGAACTCGACGCCGGTACCACTGCGCCGCCGTCGAACGTCCATTGATGCGCGCGGCTATAGCGGTTGTCGGTGAACTTGCTGCCGTTGCTGCTCCATTCGATGAGTGCCGTATGCTTTGCCATGCGCGAAAGGTCCTCGTGGTGTGAACGATCAGATGGGTGTCAACACGTCTTCGCCCGCGAAGTGACGCGTCGCGTTCGTGATGAAGTTATCGACGGAAGCCGTGATCGCTTCCGGCGACGTGCCCGCCACATGCGGCGTGAGCACGACGTTCGTCAGATGCACCAGGGCCTGAGGCGGCTGCGGCTCGCCTTCGTATACATCGAGGCCCGCGCCCGCTATCACGCCGTTTGCGAGCGCATGCGCAAGCGCGGCCGTATCGACGACGCTGCCGCGTGACACGTTCACCAGAAAGCCCTTCGGCCCGAGTGCTTCGAGTACGGCGCGATCGATCAGATGTTGTGTCGCCGGACCACCCGGCGTTGCAACGACGAGATAGTCGCTCCAGCGCGCGAGTTCGTGCAGGTTGTCGATGTAGCGCAATGCTGCGCCGTCACGCGGCTTGCGGTTGTGATACGCGACGTCGATATCGAAGCCGGCCGCGCGCCGCGCAACCTTCAGCCCGATATTGCCGAGACCCACGATACCAAGCCGTTTGCCTGACACGGAAGGCCGCATCGGCAATGTGTCGCGCCAGATGCCTTCGCGGGTCGCGCGGTCACGCTGCGGCACGTCGCGCACGACGGCCAGCAACAAGGCCATGGCGTGATCGGCGACGCAATCGTCGTTCGTGCCCGCGCCGTTCGCGAGGACGATGCCGCGCGCTTTTGCATGCGTAGCCGCGATGTTTTCATAGCCCGCGCCGAGCGCGCTGACGAATTCGAGCACAGGCATCTGGTCCATTTCATCGGCCGTGAGACCTGTCGTGCCGTTGGTCAATACGGCGCGAATCGCCGCGCCTTCTTTCGCGATGGATTGAACGCGCGCTTCGTGCGTGGGGGCGTAATGAATATCGAAGGAGGCTGAAATGCGCGCGCGACTGTCGTCGCCAAGTGGAATCAGGATGAGCAGGGAAGGTTTCATGACTCGACGCAAGCGAAGGATGAGAAGTGCTGCTACGAAGTACTCGGCAAGGCGCAGTGTAGCAACAAGCCCCGTTCTACGCAGCGCTTGTCGTCATGATTGCGCGGCCCACTCCGCGAGTTTGGCGATCGTGTTGATGTTGCGCGCGGTGCCTGTCTTCGCGGCTGGAATTCTCAGCTTCGTCTTTGCCATGCCGTCGCCGTAGTGCACGTAGATCTCGTGCTTACCGAGCGCGACCTGTTCGTTCTGCTGTCCGGCGATGTGCTCGAGCGTGTCGGCGGGTGGCGCTGCGTCGAGGAAGATCGCGACCGTGCGATTCGGCGCTTCGTCGCGAAACGGATTCGCGTCCAGCACGGCTGCCATCTCCTTGCCGGTGCGAATCAGCACGCCAACGGGCTTGCCTGCATACGCCTCGAGGCTGCGTTCGAGCGCCTGCTGCGCCGCGCGTTTCGCGAGCATGCTGTCGAACACGACGTTGCCGCTCGCGATATACGTGCGAACGTTGGTGAAGCCCGCTGCCTCGCACATCTTGCGAAGCTCGGTCATCGGAAGCTTGCCGGTGCCGCCGACATTGACGGCGCGCAGCAACGCAACATAAGTGGTCATGGGCGGAGTGTAGAGTCGCGATTGCGTTCGATGCTACCGCATCTGCTTTGCAGCAATAGCGTCGACGATCACGCCCGGCCTCGTCGACGTTCAATGCATCAGTGCGCGCCGCCCTGCTCGCTGTCGAGATGCGCCATTTGCGCGGCCGCATAGCGTGCACCCGCTGCCGCGCCCTTCGGCACCGCTTTCTCGATCGCAGCGAGTTGCTGCGCGTCGAGCTTCACGTCAAGCGCGCCGAGCGCTTCCGTCAGCCGCTCGCGCCGCCGCGCGCCGATCAGCGGCACGATGTCATCGCCTTGCGCGGCAACCCACGCAATCGCGATCTGCGCCACCGACACACCCTTGCTGTCCGCGACCTTGCGCAGCGCCTCGACGAGCGCGAGATTGCGCTCGGCGTTCTCGCCCTGGAAGCGCGGGCTCATCGCGCGAAAATCGCCCTTGCCCGCCGAATCTTTCTGCCAGTGTCCGCTGATCAACCCGCGCGACAGCACGCCGTACGCCGTCACGCCGATGCCGAGTTCGCGCAGCGTCGGCAGAATCTCGTCTTCGATGCCGCGCGAAATCAGCGAGTACTCGATCTGCAGGTCGCTGATCGGCGTAACAGATGCTGCCTTGCGGATGGTCGCCGCGCCCACTTCGGAAAGGCCGACATGCCGCACATAGCCCGCCTTCACCATCTCCGCGATGGCGCCGACGGTGTCTTCGATCGGCACGTTCGGATCGAGCCGAGCCGGGCGATAGATGTCGATATGATCGACGCCCAGGCGCTGCAGCGAATACGCGAGGAAATTCTTCACGGCTGCGGGCCGCGCGTCGTACGCCGTCCAGCCGCCCGCGGGATCGCGCATCGCGCCGAACTTCACGCTGACGAGCGCATTGTCGCGGCGCGACGCGGGTGCGCTCCTGAGCGCTTCGCCGAGCAGCAGTTCGTTGTGGCCCATGCCGTAGAAGTCGCCCGTATCGAACAGCGTGATGCCCGCCTCCAGCGCCGCGTGGATCGTCGCGATGCTTTCGGCGCGGTCCGCCGGGCCGTACATGCCCGACATGCCCATGCAGCCGAGGCCGAGCGCCGAACTCGCGGGGCCCGTCTTGCCAAGTCGCAGTTGCTTCATCTGAGTGCTCTCCGTGGATTCGTTAATACGGTAGGTCCGTCGCCTTCGCGCATCGAACGCGCTGCGCGACGCTTGTGACGCAGTATCCGCGCAAACCGGCCGTGCGATAATTCCACCCAATCCGAATGCCCCGTGCGGAATTGCGAACAATGGTCGAACCCGATCTGAGCGATCTGAAAGCCTTCGTCGCCGTCACCGCCGCGCGCGGCTTCCGCAACGCCGCCTCCACCTGCGGCGTGTCGGCGTCGTCATTGAGCGAAGCCGTGCGGCGCCTCGAGCAGCAACTGGGCGTGCGCCTCCTGAACCGCACCACGCGCAGCGTCACGCCGACGGAAGCCGGCCAGCGCCTGTTCGAGCGGCTCGCGCCCGCGTTCGGCGAAATCTCGACGGCGCTCGACGCGATCAACGTGTTCCGCGACAGCCCGACAGGCACGCTGCGGCTGAACGTGCCGTCGATCGCCGCGCGCGAAGTCCTGCCCGCGCTGCTGTCGCGCTTTCTGGCCGAACATCCGGGCATCACCGTCGAGGTCGCGTCGAACGACACCTTCATCGATATCCTCGCGGCCGGCTTCGACGCGGGCATCCGCTACGACGAACGCGTCGAGCGCGACATGATCGCGGTGCCCATCGGTCCGTCGATGCAGCGCTTCATTGCCGCCGCGTCGCCCGCGTATCTGAAGCAGCATGGCGAGCCGAAGCATCCCGACGAACTGGTGCGGCACGCGTGCATCGGCCATCGCTTCGAAAGCGGCGTGCTGGCCGTGTGGGAGTTCACGCGCGGCGAAGAAACCGTGCGGATCGTGCCGAACGGGCCGCTGGTTGCTTCCGTCATCGAGATCCAGCGACGCGCGGCTGTCGACGGGCTTGGCATCGTCTATTCGTTCGACGAGTTCCTGCGCCCCGCGCTCGACGACAGCACGCTCGTGCCGATCCTGCCCGACTGGTGGCAATCGTTCACCGGGCCGCGCCTCTACTACGCGAGCCGCGAGCACATGCCCGCGCCGCTGCGCGCCTTCGTCGACTTCGTGCTGCGTGACAATCGCAGCCGCGACGCGGGATGACGCGGACGGGCGCTGCTCAGCGCCGCTTGCCGTATTTCTTCCAGTAGCCGAACGCGTCTTCGTGACACTCGATATCGAGTTCCGCCACGCGCGCGTGCATACGCGCCTGCGCGTCCTGCACGGCGAGGTTGTAGATCACCGGGCCGATTTCCTCGACGAAGAAGCCGAGCAGCGCGCCCGCCTGGATATTGCCGATCGGCTCGTCCATGTTCTCCGCGAAGTAGCGTTGCAGCGAAGCGATCGCTTCGCTGCGCACGTCCTTGTCCAGTTCGATTGTCATGCGCGAGGTCATCCTTTCGTCAGCTGCATCGGGCGATGCAGCACACTGCGGATGAAACAGCAAAGCGGCGCGTCCCGCAAGGGCGCGCCGCTTTCGGCACATTGCCTGGATGTCAGCTGTTGATGAACGCGAGCAGATCGGCGTTGACCTTGTCGGCTTCCGTCACGCACATGCCGTGCGGCGCGCCTTCGTAGATCTTGAACGTCGCGTTCTTCACGATCTTCGCGGACAACTTGCCGGCGTCATCGATGGGCACGATCTGGTCGTCGTCGCCGTGCAGGATCAGCGTCGGCACGTCGATCTTCTTCAGGTCTTCCGTGTAGTCGACTTCGGAGAACTCGCGGATGCACAGGTACTGGCCGTGCGCGCCGCCTGCCATGCCCTGCGCCCAGAACGCGTCGATCGTGCCCTGCGACACCTTCGCGTCCGGCCGGTTGAAGCCGAAGAATGGCATCGCAAGGTCTTTGTAGAACTGCGAGCGGTTGTCGGCGACGCCTTTGCGGATGCCGTCGAACACGTCCATCGGCAGGCCGCCGGGATTCGCTTCCGTCTTCAGCATCAACGGCGGCACCGCGCCGATCAGCACGGCCTTCGCGACCCGCTTCGTGCCGTGTCGGCCGATATAGTGCGCAACTTCCCCGCCGCCCGTCGAATGGCCGACGAGCGTCGCGCTCTGGATGTCGAGCGCGTCGAGCAGCGCGGCGAGATCGTCGGCGTAGGTGTCCATGTCGTTGCCGTTCGACGGCTGATCCGAGCGGCCATGTCCGCGACGATCATGCGCAATCACGCGAAAGCCGTTTTGCAGCAGGAACAGCATCTGCGCATCCCATGCGTCCGCGTCGAGCGGCCAGCCGTGCGAAAAGACGACGGGACGGCCCGAGCCCCAGTCCTTGTAGTAAATCTGCGTGCCGTCCTTCGTGGTGATCGTGCTCATTCGGTTGCACTCCTTTCGGTGGTGACGCATGAAGCCGCCGCGCGGCGGCCGGATCGATCATTGTCGACGCCAATGTTACAGGCCGATAAAACATCCTTCAGACGAAGGGCATCGATACGGACGAACGGCGGCGCGGCGCGGTCGATCAGAACGCGCCGGCGGGACACTGCGCACGACAACCCGGCGGGCGGCCCGCTTCGTGCTGTCGTGCCTCAAAACGGCGATGATGAAACTGCGAAATACGCTGCTTCAATGTGCTTCGCGAGGCTGCGTATTGGCGACGGACGCGACGGGTGCATCCTGCGCGACGAGCGTCGGCGTGACGGCCGCGTCGCTGGTTTCCATATCGTTGTGATGCGAGACGATGGCCTTGACGCCCGCTTCCGCGGCAGGCGTCGCGACATAGGGAATGAAGGCCGACACGGCGACGACGATGATGTAGGCGAACATGACAGTTCTCTGCTTCAAGGCATGAAGAGACGCACCGGCATGCCGGCGCGTTGCAGACTGATCGTCGCCCGCTTCACGGCGAAGCGCGTTGAATGCCTTCACCGGAAAACACGTCTTCCTCGTATTGCGCGTGCCGTTCGCGTGCAGTGCCGCGATGCATGTTCGCGCGGCCAGTTGGGAATTGCGTGTACCCTCCGAACAGAATTCAGTGACTTGTATGAAGCTTTGCACCGATATAACCGACGACCGGTTAATTCGATTCGTAGGGCATGAAAATGCGAAAGTCAACTCGCGATCGTGCGGCACGCGGCGCGTGCCAGGTGATGGCGGAATAGATCGATGAGTGCGCAATCATTACCCGTCGTGCTGTTCGGCGCGTTCGACCGGCACAATTTCGGCGACATGCTGTTTCCTCATGTCGTTGCGCGCATGCTTGCGGGTCGCGACGTGCGCGTCTGCGACATGCACGTCGCGGGACTCGTGGCGCGTGATCTGCGCATGCAAGGCGGGCATCGCGTTCAGGCGCTTCGACAGTTGCACGAACGTGCGGTCAGTCTGCTTCATGTTGGCGGAGAGATTCTCACCTGCGATGCGTGGGACGCCGCTGTGATGCTGCAAACGAACCACGACGCGCAACGGATCATCGCGTCGCAACAACCCGATCGATCAGACTGGGCGCAACGTGTGCTCGACACGCGCGAGCTTGCGCCGTATGTCGTGTCGAAGGATGCATGGCCGTGCGCCACGCGTGTTCTGTTCAATGCGACCGGCGGCGTGACGCTCGATGAGCGCGACGCCAGGATGCGCGACGAAGTGCTTGCCAAACTCGCCCGCGCCGACGATATCAGCGTGCGCGACATCCACACGCAGGCGTTGCTCGCGAAGTCGGGCATCGAAGCGCGGCTCGCGCCCGATTGCGCGGTGATGGTCGCCGAACTGTTCGGCGATACGATTCGCGCGCATGCATCGAAGCAGGCCGTTGCGCGGATACGCGAAGCTGCGCCGCGCGGGTATCTGGCCGTGCAGTTCAGCGCCGACTTCGGCGACGACGCGACGCTCGACCAGATCGCCGCGCAACTGGACCACGCCGCGCACGCGCATGACCTAGCTATCGTGTTCTTCCGCGCAGGCGCGGCGCCGTGGCACGACGATCTGTCGTGCTTCGAGCGCACGGCTGTGCGCATGCGCGCGCCGTCCGTGCATCTCTTCGATTCGCTGAATATCTGGGACATCTGCGCGCTGCTCGCGCACAGCCGTGGTTATATCGGCAGCAGCCTGCATGGCCGGATCGTCGCAATGGCGCACGCGTTGCCGCGCATCAATCTGCTGCACGACGGAGACTTCGCGCGGCCCTGCAAGCAGACGGCTTTCGCGCAAACGTGGGAAGACGCGGGCCAGCCCATCGCCGTGCGCGTGAGCGGGATTGCTGAAGGAATCAATAACGCGCTGTCTGTCGATCCAGCACGACTGAAGCAAACCGCGGTACGCCTCGTCGCGCTTTGCCGCGATGCGTTTCAAACAACTGTTTCAGGGCTCGCGGGATGAACACGAGTCGTCCCTGCTCGACTTCCGCGCGATGCCTGCAGAATGGCTGGAATTTGCCGTTATAACGGTTGCGGCCGCATCCGGCTGATGCCGATAGCGGACACCCGACATTTTCTCCGGGCCCAGTTGGCACCGTAGAATAGCGAGAAATTCGATTCTGGACCTGTCATGCCCAACCACCCTGGCCCGCGCTCCACAGCCGACGACGACTCGGAAATGTTCGATCTCGCGCCCGTCGCGCTCTGGCTCGAAGACTTCAGCGGCGTAAAGGCGCTGTTCGAAGACTGGCGCGCGCAAGGCGTAACGGATCTGCGCGCGCACATCGGCGAGGACATCAAGCGGGTGGCCGAGTGCGCGAGCCGCATCCGCGTCATCAAGGTCAACCAGCAGACACTGACACTGTTCGAAGCCGCGGATTTCAGCGCGCTGACGGACAACCTGTCGGCGATCTTCCGCGACGACATGCTGAAGACGCATCTTGAAGAGCTGTGCCAGCTCTGGTCCGGCCGGCCTCACTTCACGAGCCAGACGGTCAACTACACGCTGGGCGGCCGGCGTCTGGACGTGCTGCTCAAGGGCAAAGTGCTGCCGGGCCATGAGGAGCGCTGGGACCGCGTGCTGGTATCGACGGAAGACATCACGGAACTGGAAGGGGCGCGCCATCGCGTGACGGAGGCCGAGCAGTACGTGCGCGGGCTCTTCGAGTATTCGCCCGTGTCGCTATGGGTCGAGGATTTCAGCGCCGTCAAGCATCTGCTCGACGACGCGCGGGCGGCGGGCATCACCGATTTCCGCACCTTCACCGACGTGCACCCGGAGTTCGTCGAGCGCTGCATGGCCGAAATTCATGTGCTCGACGTCAACCAGCACACGCTGGAGATGTTCGCAGCACCCGACAAGAAGACGCTGCTGTCGCGCCTTCCCGAAGTGTTCCGCGACGACATGCGCCCGCATTTCCGCGAGCAGTTGATCGACCTGTGGGACGGCAAACTCTTCCAGCAGCGCGAAGTGCTCAACTATTCGCTCGAGGCGAACGAGGTGCACGTGCATCTGCAGTTCTCCGTGCTGCCGGGACACGAACTCTCGTGGGACCTCGTGCTCGTCGCGCTCACCGACATCACCGCGCGCAAGAAGGCCGAAGCGTATCTGGAATTCCTCGGCAAGCACGATGTGCTGACCAAGCTGCGCAACCGCTCGTTCTATGTGGATGAACTGAACCGGCTCGAACGCAAGGGG
Organism: Paraburkholderia sp. PGU19; assembly: GCF_013426915.1. GTDB lineage: Bacteria > Pseudomonadota > Gammaproteobacteria > Burkholderiales > Burkholderiaceae > Paraburkholderia. The sequence goes on along the minus strand of NZ_AP023180.1, from coordinate 452,287 downwards.
CCGTTCCCGGTGACGGTCATCATGGCCGACCTCAACGGCCTCAAGCGCGTGAACGATCAGCTCGGCCACGCCGCCGGCGACGCGCTGCTGCGCCGCGCCGGCGAAGTGCTCGCGAAAGCCATGGAGACGCCGTTCAACGCGGCGCGTATCGGCGGCGACGAGTTCGCGATCCTGCTGCCCGGCACTGACGAACGCGGCGGCGCGACGATGATCGAGACGATCCGTCAGCTGGTCGATCTGAACAACCAGTTCTATCCAGGCTCGCCCATCAGCTTCTCGATGGGGATGGCGACCGTGCAGCGCGGCGAACGGATCGAAGCGGGCGTGCAGCAGGCCGACCTGCTGATGTATGAGGAAAAGCGCGCGCATTACGTAACGCAGGAAGCGAGCGGCGTGCAGAAGTAAGCTTGTGCGTTTCGCGACGTAGTCAGCTTTTCACGGGCACGCCGTATGTGCTTACAATGCGCCTGTCCTGTTCGGCTGCGGAGAACAACTCCCATTCGAGCCCGTTCACGTCGGTGCTGCTCGAATAGCCTTCGACCGCGTCGTCCTCGAAGCCGACATGGCGCAACTGCCCTGCTTTTTCGGGCTTTTCGTTGATCGAGAAGTTGAGCAGATCGGTGCGCCACATTGCGTACTGACCCGGCACGATGGCCGAGGGCGGTTGTCCCAGACGCTCGCTATAGTCGGCAATCGATTCGTCGAGATTCGCAACGGCGAGCGCGATGTGAAAACGCTTCATGATGGTGGGCTCCGTGAGTGTTGTTCGCGAGTTTTATTTCGCGAGTTTTGTTCGAATGCACAGCGCAGCCATCGTAATCACCACGCGAAAATGTAGCCAGATCAGCAATCATGCTGGTATCGGCGTTACCCGCCTTGCTCGGTTTCCGCCTGAAAGGAGCCGTATTCGATGCTTTCCCACGTATTCATCGGCGTCAACGATTTCGAGCGGGCGTTTGCCTTCTATTCGGCGGTGCTTGCCGAATTGGGACTCGTGCTGAAGTTTCGCGAGGACGACAGGCCCTGGGCGGGATGGATGAAGCCGGGCGTCGCGCGACCGCTGTTTCTCGTCGGCAAGCCGTTCGACGGCGCGCCTGCCGTTGCGGGCAATGGGCATATGGTCGCGCTGCTGGCGGCCGACCGTCTCGCCGTCGATCGCGTGCACGCGACGGCGCTCGCGCATGGCGCTATGTGTGAAGGTCCGCCAGGGCTGCGCCCCGAATATCACGCGAACTACTACGGCGCCTACTTCCGCGATCTCGACGGCAACAAGCTTTGCGTGTGCTGCCACGACGCGGCGTGACAGCATCACTTCGTGCGCCGTTTCAGTTCGTCGTCACGTACTTCGGGACGGCGCGTTGCGGCTGCGGCGGCACAACGGGGTCCAGCGTGCCGCGCATGCGCTTCACTTCATCGACGGGACTCAGACCGAACAGACGCTTGAATTCACGGCTGAACTGCGACGCGCTTTCATAGCCGACGCGCGCCGCCGCCGCGCCCGCGTTCAGCCCGTCCTGGACCATCAAGAGACGCGCGTGATGCAGACGCGTCGTCTTCACATACTGCATCGGCGAAGTCGACGTGACGTTCTTGAACTGCGCGTGAAAGACCGCGAGGCTCATGCCCGATTCGCGCGCCAGCGTCTCGACGTCGAGATCGCCGTCGTATTCGGTGTGAATGCGGCGCAACGCCTTCGCGATACGGCCGAAGTGATGCTGGTGCGTGAGCGCCGCGCGTATCGCGTTGCCCTGCACGCCCGTCAGCACGCGATAGCAGATCTCGCGCACGATCGACGGCGCGAGAATGCGGGCGTCGACGGGCGACACCAGCGCTTCGAGCAGGCGCAGCACGGCGTCGCCTAGCGGCTGGTCGAGTGGCGTCGAGTAAATGCCGCGCGGCTCGGTGTCGACGGCGCCGTGCGTTTCGTTGAGCAGCATCAGCAGTTCGGCGACCATCGTCAGATCGACGCGAACCGAAATGCCGAGGAACGGCTCATCGACGCTCGCCTCCGTCTCGCACTCGAACGGCAGCGGCACGGACAGCACGAGATACTGCTGCGCGTCATAGATGTACGCGTGATCGCCGAGATAGCCGCGCTTGCGGCCCTGACAGACGATCACGATGCTCGGCTCGTACATCACGGGGCGGCGCGGCATGGGGTGATTCGCGCGCAGGAACTTGACGCCTTCGAGCGGCGCATCCGTCATGCCCTCGGCGGGCGCGAGCGTGCGCAGCAATTCGACCATCCGCTGCTGCGGCGAGCGCTCCGCGAGCGGCGCGCTATTTGAAAGTTTTGTGTCGGACATGATGAAATCCATTCGGCGAAAACATGTGCCGCCAGAGAATATGGCTTGAAATCTAGCATTAAATGGCCTACGGCGGACGGCTCCAGGAGAAATAGGCAAGCCTTCAAGATGTTCAGGTATTCCCTGGGGGGCGCCCGGTCCCTAACATGGGAACCCTGTCGCAAAGCCCGCTTCCTGTCCGCGACACACCGTCCGGCGCCTCGCACGAGGCCTGCCAACCCTGCGTTGCCGCTTGCATGCATCGCTTACGCCCATCGGACGGACCTCACGGCGGACATTCCGCGTGCCTCGGCGCACGACAGATTCAACCGCCGCGCGAGCATGCTGCGCGGCGCCTCGCGCAATTGCATCTACAAGCTGGAGCCCTCATGTCCACGACCTACGCCTATGCCGCAACCGACGCGCAATCGAAACTCGCGCCGTTCGAATTTCAGCGTCGCGACCTGCGCGAACACGATGTACAGATGGAAGTCCTGTTTTGCGGGGTCTGTCATTCGGACCTGCACCAGGCACGCAACGAATGGAAGAACACGATTTTCCCTGTCGTCCCGGGCCATGAGATCGTCGGCCGCGTGACGAACGTTGGGTCGCAAGTATCGAAGTACAAGGTCGGTCAACTGGTCGGCGTCGGTTGTCTGGTCGATTCGTGCCGCACGTGCCCGAGTTGCCAGGAAGGCCTCGAACAGTATTGCGAGAACGGCTTTGTCGGCACGTACAACGGCAACGACAGGCAGACGGGCGCCGTGACGTACGGTGGCTATTCGACGCAACTCGTCGTCGATGAAGAATTCGTGCTGCGCGTGCCGGAGAACCTCGACCCGGCTGGCGTCGCGCCGCTGCTATGTGCGGGCATCACGCTGTACTCGCCGCTGCGCACGTGGGGCGCGGGGCCGGGCAAGAAGGTTGGCATCGTCGGACTGGGCGGCCTCGGCCACATGGGCGTGAAGATCGCACACGCGATGGGCGCGCATGTCGTGCTGTTCACGACGTCGGCATCGAAGATCGAAGACGCGAAGCGCCTCGGCGCGGATGAAGTGGTGATCTCGAAGAACCCGGCGGAGATGGAAGCGCATCTGAACAGCTTCGATCTGATCGTCAACACGGTCGCGGCGCAGCACGATCTGAATCCGTTCATCAACCTGTTGAAGCGCGATGGGACGCTGACGCTGGTGGGTGCGCCGGAGCACGATCATCCGTCGCCGCAGGTGTTCAATCTGATCATGAAGCGCCGTCGTCTGGCGGGATCGCTGATCGGCGGCATTGCCGAGACGCAGGAAATGCTGGACTTCTGCGGCAAGCATGGCATCACGTCTGACATCGAGATGATTCAGATGCAGCAGATCAATGAAGCATATGAGCGCATGTTGAAGAGCGATGTGAAGTACCGCTTCGTCATCGATCTCGACTCGCTCCGCAAGTAACGGGCAGCAGGACCCAACCGCTTTACCCCCTCCCTCCAGGCCGCGCAGGACGGCGGCCTGTCCCTGCTTCCCGCCTCGCATCAGTCATTGCATGTGCAGTATCGGCGCGCCTCCCTACCGGGACGGGGTGTGCCGTGGTGTTTTCCGCTCGTTGTCTTTTTCTGGAATGTCCCGTTTTTGGAGAGTTCCGTGATCGATCGTATCCAGGCGATGCGCACGTTCATGCGTATCGTCGATACCAATAGCTTTACACGCGCTGCCGAGTCTCTGGAGATTCCGCGCGCGACGGCAACAACGATTGTTCAGAATCTGGAAGCGCTGCTGGGCACGACGTTGCTCGTGCGTACGACGCGGCGGTTGAGTCTTACGCCTGAAGGCGCTGCATATTACGAGCGCTGCTCGCAGATTCTTGCTGATATCGATGAGATGGAAGCGACGCTTCGTCAGACACTCGATAATCCGAGTGGGCGTTTGCGGGTGGAGATGCCTGGGGCCGTTGCGACTTCGATCGTGCTGCCTGCGCTTGATGATTTTCATGAGCGTTATCCGGGGATCGACCTCGCGATTGGTGTGAGTCATCGCAATGTGGATCTTGTCGGCGAGGCTGTTGATTGCAGTATTCAGCTTGGTGAATTGCCGGATTCAGGGCTGGCTGCGAAGCGGCTCGGGACGCTGGAGCATGTGACGTGTGCTAGTCCGGCTTATCTTGAGCGATATGGGACGCCTGAGAGTCTTGATGATCTTTCCGGGCATGTCGCCGTGAACTGTATGTCGATGATTACCGGGCGTGCTGTGGACTTTGATTTTGATGTGGGTGGGAGTCCGCTTACTGTTAAGGTCGATGGGTTTATCAAAGTCAGCGATGAGCATGCTTATCTGACTTGCGGGCTGCAAGGGCTTGGGCTGATTCAGCCAGCAAGGATTGCTGCGCAGGCTCTATTGGACAAAGGGTTGCTGCGCGAGGTTTTGCCGCAGTGGAAGCCTGTCGCGATGCCGGTTTCGGTGGCTTATGTGAAGGGGCGGCGGGTGTCGCCGCGAGTCAGGGCGTTTGTTGATTGGCTCGCTGAACTGTTTGAACACCAAGGGCATGTTGAGGCGGATTTGTCGCGGGTGAGGATGTTGATTCGGGGTGGGTTGCATGCAGCGTGACGGCGCCCTGTACTTCGCAACACTTTTTTTCAATCCGCTCTCCACTCGATGCTAAAAGCCTGATCTCCAATCAAAAAGAAGGAGATCGGCTCTATGGCAATCCCATTGCATCTTTGGCTGAAAGATGAACGCGGGGCGGAAATCCGCGGATCGAGTCAGGTAGCTGGACGTGAAGGAAGCATCGAAGTACTGAGCCTCACGCATGGCATGCACGCGGGTACCGATCACTCGACCGGCAAGCTGATTGGCGGTCGGACGCACCGCCCGCTAACCATAGAAAAGGAGCTTGATCGTTCTTCAACGCTGCTCTACGTGGCAATCGCACGTGGTGCGACCTTGCAATCAGCCGAGCTCAAGTGGTATCGCATCAACGATGCAGGGCACGAAGAAGAGTACTTCAACATCTTGCTGCAACAGGTGAAGGTCGTCTCGGTCACACCGGAATTACTCAATATTAAGGAGCAGACTTCAGCCCACCACAATCACTTTGAAGCGGTCGAATTCCGTTACGAGGAAATCACGTGGTGTTATCTCGACGGAAATCTGAAGTTCAAAGATGCGTGGAACCTGCTTTGAGGGAGACGACGCAATGCCCGTGCACTGTACGTTCTCACTCAATAATCAGGACACGTCGGATCTCTACCGTTCCGGATACGGCACGGTCAAAGCATTTTCCGGTGCGGGGCGTGGGCGTGACAATGCGGATGCAACTGCAATGCCCGATGTCGGCCCTTTGCCGCGCGGAACCTACTACATCGTCGACCGGCAGTCGGGTGGGATGATGGGATGGTTATACGATTGGGCGGGCGAACACGGAATCGGCACGACAGACCGCTCCAAATGGTTCATGCTCTGGAATCCGAGCGGCGGCGACACGACGAACATCAATGGAATCAAACGAGGTTCGTTCCGGCTGCACCCCAGAGGTCCGCTCGGTCTGAGTCACGGTTGCGTAACCGTCCTGTATCCGGCCGACTTTGAATCGCTCGCGCGATATATTCGCGCGCGGCCGCCCGAGCTTCCTGTGCCGGGCGCGGCATTCCGCGCGTACGGCACACTGGAGGTCTGGTGAGACGACTGCTGTCTATCGCAATCTTTTTCGCCTGTACCTGTGCCGGCGGCTGGTTGCTGGCGTGCATCGCCACATCGTTTCCGTTCGAGATGCCGGTGTTCCTGTACCACTTCATCCGTCGCTCGATAGCTATCAGCGGCTTTGACAAACTGGACAATCCTGAGGACATTCAAACCCTTGGTCTGTTATGCCTGATCGCGACGTGCTGGGTATTCGCCGCTCTCACGACATGGATTGTCATGCTATTCATTCGCCGCCTACAAAGACCTCCGCATCGACGTTGACATCACGGGTCCCTCAATATCGGCGGCTTCGAATGTGCGAACGGGTGGAGCGCGACGCCCGGGTTCAGGTCAACCCGGGCACTCATCGTGTTCATCTGCGCTTTGACGCCCTCTTCTCACCCGCGCCTCCCCCACAACTCTAGCCAGAGCATCCGGACTCATCCGCGCCGCAACACCCCTCACATACTCATGATGCCTGGCATCGAGCGCCGCCTCGAGATACTGCGCCTGCAGATAGCGAATCAAAGCAATCCGCCGATGCCCAAGCGCAATACTCTGCTCGAGCAGCGCAACAGCCGCATCGGCATCTCCAGCCGCATACGCACGCTTGACCAGTTCGGACGTTTGCGCACGCGACATATCAACCGTTCAGCCCAAAGCCGAAGCCGCATGCGCTTCAAAATCGCCCCGCGTCCAGTCCAGCTCAACCCCGATCCGCTTCGTGCCCTCACGAATCTTGGGCTTATGCAAAGCCAGCGTAATAGCCTCGAGCGCAGGCCACTCGGCAAACGAAAGCAGAGCAATCTCGACAGCAAGCGTCTCCAGCATCCGGGTATGCGGCTTAACGGAAAGAAACTCACTCACGCGATTGCAATACCGCTCATAGTCGATCATCGCGTGCGCGCCCTCCTCCGAAGGCTCGCAGCGATAAGAAAGACTCGCATCCATCACAACAGGCTGTGCCGCAAGATGCTCATGCGCATGAATACCAATTCGCGTCGCCACGACAAGCTCATCGATAAACACACGCCAGCCCTTGCCTCTAGCCGCGCCACGCGCATCAGAAGCAGCACGCATATAAGCCGTCAACGGCTCCTCGAACGGCTTCACGACAGCAGCGGCTCAGCCGCATCGAGCATGATACGAACGAAGTAATCGGCGAAACTGCGACGCACGACGATCTCATACGTATCATCCGCAACCGGCACGAGCACGATCGACGCCTTGAAGTAATGGCTCTGCGCGCACTGCCCCGGCGCAAGAATGCGCGGATGCAGATCCAGCGGACAGCCGCGCGCAATCACATCACGCACCTTCTCGCCGCTCACTTCGAGCACCGTCCAGCCGCTGCCGATATCCACTGCCGAAGCAAACTGCCCTTGCAGCGCTTCGACCAGTTTGTCCTCGGCAACAGGCGCCTGAGGTTGCTGCGAGCGCACGAGCCATTCATCGGGCCCGAGCCACAGCACGTCATAGCCATTGCCGCGCGCCACGGTATTGGGCTTCGCCGGCGGACGGCAACCCGTCACGCTTTCGACTGCGCTGAGAAACCCGGCATCACCCACATCGCCACGCAGATTCACGAGATCGCAAAACGCCTTCTCACGCAGATGAAATTTCTTCGACGGCGCCGCCACGTGCTTCTTCACCAGATCGCCCAAACCAGCCAGCGGCGACTCCTGCCACGGTTGTCCCGCCACCCGGTTCGCGACAGCCGACGTTGCGCCCGGTGCATTGTTCCTTGCTTCATTCCACATGTTGACGCACTCCTTCGGTGTCGTAGAAAACGGGGCTGGCGATCTTCGCGGCGATCTGCTTGCCGCTAGCAAGCGGAATCGTCACGTTTTGCCCCATCTTGTTCAGGCCGCCCTTGACCACGGCGAGCGCAATCGAACGGTTCAGAATCGGGCTGTAGTAGCTCGACGTCACGTGTCCAAGCATCGGCGCGGTATCGCCCTGGAACGGACCGGCGACAATCTGGCTGCCTTCGGGAAGCACCAGTTGCGGATCGTCGGTGAGCAGGCCGACGAACTGTTTGCGCCCATCCTTCGCGGTATCCGACCGTGCGAGCGAACGACGTCCGAGGAAATCCTTCGTCTTCGCGACCAGTCCTCCCATGCCGAGATCGTGCGGCGTAACCGAGCCATCCGTATCCTGGCCGACGATGATGTAGCCCTTCTCCGCGCGCAGCACGTGCATCGTTTCCGTGCCGTACGGCGTGATGTCGAACTCGGCGCCCGCAGCCATCAGCGCTTCCCACACCGCGCGGCCCATGTTCGCCGGCACGTTCACTTCGTAGGCAAGCTCGCCCGAGAAGCTGATCCGCATCACGCGCGCCTTCACGCCTGCGACCGTACCGTTGCGATACGACATGAACGGGAACGCCTCGTTGGCGAAGTCGATGTCGCTGCAAATCTTCTGCACGACCTTGCGGCTCTTCGGACCGACCACGGCGAACGTCGCCCAGTGATCCGTCACCGACGCGAGGCGCACCTTCATGTCCGGCCACTCGGTTTGCAGCCAGCGTTCCATCCACGTCAGCACGCGTGCCGCGCCGCCCGTCGTGGTGGTCATCATGAAGTGCTGGTCGGCGAGGCGCACGGTCACGCCGTCGTCGAACACCATGCCGTTTTCATCGAGCATCAGGCCGTAGCGGCACTTGCCGACTTCGAGCTTGGTCCATGGATTCGTGTACATCCAGTTCAGCAGCTTCGCCGCATCGGGGCCCTGAATGTCGATCTTGCCGAGCGTCGACGCATCGAGAATGCCGACGCTGTTGCGCACCGCGAGACATTCGCGCTTCACGGCCGCATGCAGATCTTCACCGCTCTTCGGGAAGTACCAAGGGCGCTTCCAGTTGCCGACGTCCTCGAACATCGCGCCGTTCTCGACGTGCCATTCGTGCACGGCCGTCTTGCGGATCGGATCGAGCAGATCACCCAGTTCGCGGCCCGCGAAGGTGCCGAAGCTCACGGGCGTGTAGTTCGGGCGGAACGTCGTCGTGCCCGTTTCGGGAATCGTCTTGCCGAGTGCATCGGCGAGAATCGCCATGCCGTTGATGTTGCCGAGCTTGCCCTGATCGGTGCCGAAGCCCATCGCCGTATAACGCTTCACGTGTTCGACGGATTCGAAGCCTTCGCGCGCCGCCAGCAGAATGTCCGCTGCCGACACGTCGTTCTGGAAATCGACGAACTGCTTCGGGCCGCGCGCCGCTTCCGCGCGGCTGCCGACCAGCCACAACGGCTGCAACGGCGACTCGGCGACTTCCGCAGCCTGCGGTACTTGCGGACGTGTGACCGCATAACCGATCGACTTCACTGCTTCGACGCCAGCATCGACGGCGAGACGCAGACCGCGCGCCAGGCTGAATTCGCCCGCTGCCGCGCCGATGCTCGTTTCCGGCTGCATGCCCTTGCCCGGCACGAAGCACACCTTCGTGTCGTTCCAGTGCGCCTTGCCGCCCGACTGCGCGAACAGATGCAGCACAGGGCTGTAGCCGCCCGACATCGCGACGAGATCGCAAGGCAGGTCAGCCTGCTTCGCGCCCGTCTTGCCGTTCGCATATGCGACCACTTCGACCGACGTGACGCGCAGCTTGCCATGCGCCGTCATCACGGCCGCGTTGTTGAGGATCTTCACGCCATGACGCCGCGCCGCTGCCTGCAACGCGCCGCTGCCCTGGGCACGCGGATCGACGACTGTCACGCTCGCGCCGCACGCCTTCATGTCGAGCGCGCACTGATAGCCCGCGTCGTTGTTCGTGAACACGACGGCATTGCGGCCCGGCAGCACGCCAAAACGATGGATATAAGTCGAAACCGCCGACGCCATCATCACGCCCGGCAGATCGTTGTTGCCGAACACGATGGGACGCTCGTGCGCGCCCGTCGCGAGAATCACACGCTTGGCGCGGATCTTCCACAGCAGTTCGCGCGTGCCCTTGCGCATCGACACGGGCAGATGATCCGTCAGACGCTGCGTCACCGTAACGAGGTTGTGGTCCTGATAGCCGAACGCCGTGCTGCGCGAGAGGATCGTCACATCGGGCATGCGCGACAGTTCCGCTTCGATCTTCTCGACCCAGCTCAGCGCCGCGCGTCCGTCGATCTCCGTCTTGCCCGACAGCAGGCTGCCGCCAAGCTCGCGCTGATCGTCGACGAGAATCACGCGCGCGCCGCTTACGGCCGCCGCGTGTGCCGCAGCAAGACCCGTCGGGCCGCCGCCGACCACCAGCACGTCGCAATGCGCGTAACACTTGTCGTAGCGATCGGCGTCGAGCACTTCGGGCGACTTGCCCAGACCCGCCGCTTCACGAATTTTCTCTTCGTACTTCGGCCAGAACTTTGCCGGCCACATGAACGTCTTGTAGTAGAAGCCGGCGGGCATGAAGCGCGCGAACTTCTGGTTGATCGCCATGCGGTCATGCTCGAGATTCGGCTCGGCATTCACACTGGTCGCGACCAGTCCCTGATACAGCTCGATTTCCGTCGCGCGCGCATTCGGCACCGTGTATGCGCCGCGCTCCAGTTGCACGACGGCATTCGGTTCTGCAACGTCAGCCGTGACGATGCCACGCGGGCGGTGATACTTGAAGCTGCGCGCGACGAAGTGCACGCCGTTCGCGAGCAGCGCCGAGGCGAGCGTGTCGCCCTGAAAGCCCTGATACGTGCGTCCGTTGAACGTGAAGGTCAGCGGAATCGCGCGGTTGATGCGCCCACCGGCGCCGAGGCGGTTCTTCTGGCTCATTGCTTGTTGCCCTCTTGTGCGTCGGCGGACGTGTTGCCCATCTTGAACGTTTCGTAGCCTTGAATCTGATACGAGACGGTGTCGCGCGTCGCCATGAACCAACGGCGGCAGCCCTGCGTGTGCATCCATTGCTCGCGATGCACGCCGCGCGGGTTCTTGCGCATGAACAGGTACTCGCCCCATTCGCGGTCGGTGAGCTTGTCGGTGTCGAGCGGACGTGCAATATCGGCTTCGCCGCCGCAGCTAAATTCGGATTCGGCGCGCGGACCGCACCACGGGCATTCGATTGTCAGCATGATGGTTTCCAGGAAAATGCGGTCAGTGGGCCACGGCAGCCGCGCCGTGTTCGTCGATCAGATGGCCGGTATAGAAGCGGTCCAGCGAGAACGCCGCGTTCAGCGGATGCGGTTCGTCGTTGGCGATGGTGTGCGCGAACACCCAGCCCGAGCCCGGCGTCGCCTTGAAGCCGCCCGTGCCCCAGCCGCAGTTGAAGTACAGGCCCTTCACGTCGGTCTTGCTGATGATCGGGCACGCATCCGGCGACACGTCGACGATGCCACCCCACTGGCGGTTCATGCGCACACGCGAGAACACCGGGAACATTTCGACGATGGCCTGCAGCGTGCCTTCGATAATGTGGAAGCTGCCGCGCTGCCCAAAGCCCGTGTACTGATCGACGCCCGCGCCGATCACCAGATCGCCCTTGTCGGACTGGCTGATGTACGCGTGCACCGCGTTCGACATGATCACCGAGTTGACCACGGGCTTGATCGGCTCGGACACCAGTGCCTGCAGCGGATGGCTTTCGAGCGGCAGACGGATGCCCGCCATGTCGGCGAGCGTCGTCGTGTTGCCGGCTGCGACGACGGCGACCTTCTTCGCCTTGATGAAACCCTTCACCGTATCGACGCCCGTCACGCGGCCGCCGTCACGGCGAATGCCCGTCACCTGGCAGTTCTGGATGATGTCGACGCCTGCCTGATCCGCGCCGCGTGCAAAGCCCCACGCAACGGCATCGTGACGCGCGACGCCCGCACGACGTTGAATCGATGCGCCGAGCACGGGATAACGGCTATTCAGGTTGATCGTCGGCTCGATTTCCTTGATCTGCTCGGGCGTCAGGAATTCGGCATCGACGCCGTTCAGCCGGTTCGCATTCACGCGGCGCTCGGTGTCGCGCACGTCCTGCAGCGTGTGCGCGAGATTCAGCACGCCGCGCTGCGAGAACATCACGTTGTAGTTGAGATCTTGCGACAAGCCTTCCCACAGCTTCATCGCCTTCTCGTACAACGCCGCCGATTCGTCCCACAGATAGTTCGAACGCACGATCGTCGTGTTACGCGCCGTATTGCCGCCACCGATCCAGCCCTTCTCCAGAATCGCGACGTTCTTCACGCCGTGTTCTTTCGCGAGGTAATACGCCGTCGCAAGACCGTGCCCGCCGCCACCGACGATCACGACGTCATATTCCTTTTTCGGTTCCGGGCTTCTCCACTGTCGCTCCCAGTTCTCGTGATACGACAACCCGTTGCGGAACAGACTGAATATCGAATAGCGGCTCATCGTGCAGACCCCTTGTTACTCGTTACCATTAACATTCGATGACGTTCACGGCGAGACCACCGCGCGACGTCTCCTTGTATTTCGTTTTCATATCGGCGCCTGTTTCGCGCATCGTCTTGATGACGTTGTCGAGCGTCACGTAGTGCTGGCCGTCGCCCTTCAACGCCATCCGCGATGCGTTCAGCGCCTTGATCGCGCCCATTGCGTTGCGCTCGATGCACGGAATCTGCACCAGGCCGCCGACCGGGTCGCAGGTCATGCCGAGGTTGTGTTCCATGCCGATTTCAGCGGCGTTCTCGACTTGCGACGGCGTGCCGCCCATCACGGCCGCGAGCGCCGCTGCAGCCATTGAACACGCGACGCCCACTTCGCCCTGGCAGCCCACTTCCGCACCCGAGATCGACGCCGTTTCCTTGTAGATGATGCCGATGGCGGCCGCCGTCAAAAGGAAGTCGATGATGCCGTTTTCGTTCGAGCCCGGCACGAACTTCACGTAGTAGTGCAGCACGGCGGGAATCACGCCCGCTGCGCCGTTGGTCGGCGCGGTTACGACGCGGCCGCCGGCGGCGTTCTCTTCGTTGACGGCCATCGCATAGAGGTTGACCCAGTCGAGCATCGACAGCGGATCGCGCAGCGACTCTTCCGAACGCGTGCGCAGTTGCACCGTGAGATCGGCGGCGCGGCGCTTCACGCGCATCGGACCGGGCAGTTCGCCATGCATCTTGCACCCGCGTTCGACACAGGCGGCCATCGTGCGCCAGATCGTCAGCAGGCCTTCGCGCACGTCTTCCGGAGCGCGCGATGCGCATTCGTTGGCGAACGTCACCTGCGCGACGGACAGGCCGCTTTCACAGCACACGCGCATCAGATCGTCGCCGGTGCGGAACGGATACGGCACTTCGCCGCCCGCACGCACGCCGTTGACACGGTCGCCTTCGCGGTTCACGACGAAGCCGCCGCCGACCGAGTAATACTCTTTCTCGACCAGCAGCTGGCCGTTCTCGTCGAAGGCCTGGAAGCGCATGCCGTTCGGATGCACGACGCTGCCCGTGCCGCTCATCAGACGGCGGAAGAACGCGATGTGCTCCTTCTCTTCGAAGCCGACCTCGTGCTTGCCGAGCAGCGACAGGCGCTTACCCTTGCGGATATCGACGAGGCGCGGTTCGATCAGGTCGGGGTCGATGGTATCGGGCAGATGGCCTTCGAGGCCGAGCAGCACGGCCTTATCGGTGCCGTGGCCCTTGCCCGTCGCGCCGAGCGAGCCGTACAGCTCGACTTTTACGCGGCGCACGAACGCGAGCAGGTTCGCGTCCTCGATATGGGAAGCGAAGCGGCAGGCGGCGATCATCGGGCCGACTGTGTGCGAACTCGATGGGCCGATGCCGATCTTGAACAGGTCGAAAACGCTGACGTTCATGGAAACCTTGCTCAGGTAGGTGGGCGGAAATGCGTGAACTCCGCAGTGACGCCAGTACACCAAAGCGTAAAATCCGCCGATAGAACAAAAACGGCATCGACGTGGGATGGCGACGCCAGATGGCGCCCGGACTTCGTTTCTCCGCAACTCGGTGACGGAAAAACGCAAGTCCGGGCGCCCGGTCGATCCGCCGGAGCCCAAGCCACGCGGGGATGAACGCGCTTCGCATCTGCGCAAGTCGGTGTCGGAAAAGGACAAGAGCGGCGGGCACGAATCGGCGACGCTAGGGTTATCCCGCGTGCGGGCGCGTTTGGGTTTCGCTTTTTTGTTATCAGTCGATTGAACTTGCCGGACCACTGCGCCATCGCGCCATGACCATCGTTGATTCACTACCGTTGACTTCCATCGATGCGCTGCCCAAAGAGCGCATCCGCTTCGGCATCATCCTGCTGCCGAACTTCACGCTGACGGCGTTTTCCGGCTTCGTCGACATGCTGCGTCTATCCGCCGACGAAGGCGATTACAGCAAGCCCGTGCGCTGCTCGTGGAGCGTGATCGGCGACACGCTCGCGCCCGTGCGCGCGAGTTGCGGCATCCAGATCACGCCGTGGGAAACCTTCGCCGACGCGGAGCCGTTCGACTATGTAGTCGTCGTCGGCGGGCTGTTGCATTCGGGGCCGCAGGCGAACGACGAAACCTTGCAGTTCATCCGCGCAGCGGCGCGCGGGAACACGACGCTGGTCGGCATCTGCACGGGTGTGTTCGCGTTGATGCGCGCGGGCGTGCTCGACGAGCACCGGATTTGCGTGAGCTGGTTTCACTACTGGGATTTCGTCGAGCGCTTTCCTTCCGTCAATTCGGATGCGTTGATCGCGGACCGGCTGTTCGTGATCGACCGTCGACGGATTACGTGCTCGGGCGGACGGGCTTCGATCGATGTGGCGGCGGCGATTCTGCTGCGTCACTTCGAAACGGCGACCGTGCAGAAGGCGCTGCGGATTTTGCTGGTCGGGGAGATGCAGAAGGGGAATGCGCCGCAGCCTCATCCGCCGGGGCTGGAGCCGGCGACGCATCCGAAGGTCAAGCGCGCGATTTTGTTGATGGAGCAACATGTCGGGCGTACGTTGCCTTTGGAAGAACTGGCTTGCAAGCTCGATCTTTCGCCGCGGCAGTTGGAGCGGTTGTTCAAGGCCGAGACGGGGAAGAGTCCGCAGGCGTTTGCGAAGCAGGTTCGGTTGAGAACGGCAGCGTGGCTACTGACGAGTTCGGACAGGACGGTCGCGGATATTGCTTCGAGTTGCGGGTTTTCTGATGCTTCGCATCTCGGACGTGAGTTCCGCAAAGAGTTTGGGATGCCTCCGGTGATGTTCAGAGAACAACGCGGGGGAACGCCGGTTGAGGGGGACGCGGCGGTGGCTTATGAGGAGACGTTTCCGGGGAGAGTGGATGTGTTTTGAGGGGGGGACGCCAGAACATCTCGCTTCGATTGGCGCTCCACAAAACACGCTCAACGCACTGCTCGCAGATGGCGCTTACCGCAGATATCCAGGCCTTAGTGCCTTACAACCTTCAAGCGCCTGAATGCTGACATCGTCGATGCCAAATCGATATTTGCAATATTCGGCAAAACGGGCTCTTTCAGACACCGACAACTGAGCGACCGCCATGTCATCCGATTCATTGGCAAATGGATCGTGAAATTCCACTATCAACGTGGGGTGGCGCTTCATGAAAAACGTCGTTTGCACTTCTTCGTCCAGATAGGTTCTAACGAAGCCTGTGTTCGCGATCACGAGCATGAAGATTCCGACAACGAGCACGCTCGGTAAGTACGTCCGCCAAACTTTCATGGTGCGTTCAGTCCTGTTGCTTTCCTCAACGCCTCGACTAGCGCCAGACCGACGTTACCGGGACAAATTTTCCCTTCGCCTGATTGTCCCGGAAACTCACGGTGTCCACCAAGCGTGTTAATGAAGAAGAACTCACACAGAATATCGATGAATATTCGCAGCGATCGTTGTTGCTGCTCAATTATTTCTGGACGCTGAACAAAGCCGATTCGATCCAGTAATGTACGAATCGCCGCGACCCCATCATTTCCCTCATGGGGTGTCGTCATATTTTCCAGCAAAACGATTCCAATTACCCCGGTATTGTAGTTGCGTACGCTCTCCCCCTTGAACCGAATATCGCGTCCTTCGAACACGTTGCCAAAACAATCCAGTGCATAGTGATAACCAATGTCGTCCATTGCCGCGACACTCCTTCTCATCTGCATTTCCTGGATTTCCTCTAGCTGCAGCGCGGCGGGTCCACATGAAAAACTTCGTCCAGCGTGATGAATTGCGATCTTGCTATAGCTCCAATCATCAACCATCCGCTCCGAGCGATTCTTGTGGGCGCCCCAATCTGATCGGGTCACGAAGTTCATGCCTTGGGAACGAACGAGATTGATGATGGCTTGTCGCGTCGCGGCGCGGTTGTTAACCTTGATTTCAACAGCTTGATCTTTGGTGTTGCCGATCGTAGAGCAAGCAGAAGTCCAATGTTCGACGTCGTACTCCGTTTGCACGATCAGTTTCCTTCGTTGTGCCTTAGAGGGCGTTTCGGCGAGGAATATATGGCGTGAATACTTACCGATTGTTCGCCATTCGTTTCAATCATCGCATATCCGCTTTCGTCTGTAATCCCAGCTTGCCGAATACCCGCTACATTCGCGATGAAACTTTGATTCACCAATCGCTCTCCGATGGTAGCATCACGCACCAGGAACCAGCAGGCTGCCTTTTCATTTCCTTTTTTCTCAGGTTTAGCCGCTGAAGTCAACGCTTCACCTCCGCTCGTAAAGAGAAAGGTCGATGTCGCACTGGCAAGTACAAAGTTCTTTCCACATGGACACATCACCCGGTCCAAATGTTTGACCATCGGGCGTCCATCGACCAGGCAATCATTCGCGGAACCGTAAATTGGGAAACCGCCCTTACAGTTTCCACATGTCGCCAAATCGCTTTTCAGCGCGTATGGGCGCTGTTTTTCGTCGAAGATGGTCGAAGTGCCACGGATAACGTGGCCGCCAGTCGTTGTCTGGTCGCCTGCTACGGCAATTCTCTGCATCAGAGGCTCTCCGCGCAAGCACTCAGGCTACGCTGCTCGGCGTGCGAACCGATGGCAACGAAAAAACATTTAAATTCATTAAGCATCGTTTTCTACATGATTCGGTATCCTTTTATTTTTTAACACAACATCTTCAACGAGGATAATCGACAAGAACCCGCCATATATGTAAAATGTCGTCAAAATTGATATCGATATCTAATCAAATGTGGTGGCCACATCTGTTTCTTATTCTGCATGACGACACGGGACCGCTGGAGACAAAAGGCGCACCGGGTCCGCCTCGCAAGCCTTACCACTCTTCCGAGCAGACCATATTCTTTCTAGCCATCATCACCGCCGAAGCCTTCTGATGATGGCTTTGCCCCACCTCCAAGCCGCTTCACGTTCATCGCAACGCGTAAAGCTGGTGAACCTGCCGCGCAACACACCGATCAACAGACGCTCATACGCTTCCACACTACTGCCCTGTATACCCCACGGGCGCCGTGTACTTCCCGGTAAACGCACTCACATTCGTCGACACAACATAAATCGGCGACTCTGTCAGCGTGAGGTTCACGACACCGTTCGCATAAGCAACGGACACGGGGTTCCCCATCATATCGATCACCGTTACATGGCCGCTCGCGCCAGGTGAATCCACCGTCAGTGCGTAACTCGTGCTGTAGGTCGAACTGTAAGTGCCCGACGACGTCGGCCAGTTCGCGTTGTTGTGGGTCCATAGCGCGGTGACGATGGGCCCGTTGTTCAACTGCTGGAACACGTAGCCATACACCATCGACGGCAATCCGTTTAGACGCCCCAATGTCTGCGTGCCATCGAGCACGCGAGTCAGCGCGGCGAATGCAAGCGCCATCGGTTTCGGGCTGACGTTGCTCGCGCCATACTGGCCCTGCGGATCGACGATATCGAAGAAACTCCCCTCGCCGACATCGACGGGATAATCCGCGCCATAGAAGAAATACGTGACCTGCGCACCCTCGCCCAGGACGATCAGATGCGCGCGCAGCGCGACGGCGGCCTGTCCGTATAGCTGATTCGCTGGCGGATAGCTGGGCCCATACGCGGCGCCCGCGTCATAGCTGATGCCGAGTTCGGTGACCCATAGCCGCATGTTCGGCTTGACCGTCTGCATTTGCGCACGCAATGAACGCATCTGCTGATCGAGAGCATTGGCGACATTGGCCGGGTTCGGATCGGTATCGTATTGCTCCGGCGGATGAGTGGCATAAGTGCCCGCGTTGTAATAGCCGTGCGTCGTGATGCCGTCGAGGTAGTTGCCGATACCGAGCGGCCCATAGGTCGCGAGATACCCCTGCGTGCACTGCGTCGGGCAATTGGCGGGGAAAACATTCGTCGTGCCCATGACAACGGCGTTGGGATCGGTCGAATGCAACCCTTTGTAGACGGCCGAGTACATCGCGACGAAGTTGGCCGTGGAATCCGTCCATTGCGGCTCCCATGTCACCTGGTAGTAGTTGTTCTGCTGACTGGGGAAGTACGCCTTTCTGATTGCATCGCTGTCGCTGCCGACACGCGCCATGTAGTTCTGGTAGTAGGTCAGGTTGGTCGGCGCATTGGTATCGTCCTGGAAGCCGCCTGTCGAACTGGCCCATGCGGGAATGCCATCGAGCCGGATCAGACGCATGATCTTTCCGTTCGTATAGAACGGGTCGAGATCCGATAGCGCCGGCGTCCACGTGTTCGCGCCGTTGGGTTCCATCGCGGACAGTTCGCGGTCGTCGATCGTCTGCGATACGCCGAGCGCGGCGAGCATCGGTCCGTTGTCGTTGAAGCCTTGCATGCCGAAGCGGTGCTGCTCCTGGTGTGCATAACTGACGGCGGGAATCGTACTGGACAGGTTCGGCAAGATGCCGAACGTTGCAATGCCTGTGGGACGCGTGCCCGCTTGAGGCAATGTGCCGCCCGCGCGCGAAAGCGTCGCCGTGATCGCGAAGTAGCCCGCGATGGATGCGGTGCACGACAGGGTGTTCGTCCGCTTGCCGCTCGAAACCGCGAACGAGCCGCTGCCCTTGATGTTGCCCAACTGATCCTGCATCGACCAGACGACGGTATCGGCGGAAGTCGCTGCCGTCACGAACGACACCTGGAATGCGCTGCCTTGATTGAACAGACGCGTGCCGTTGCTGCTCGGCGTATCGGCGGTGATCAGCCCATTGGTTGCTCCGCCCGCTGTCGATGTCGGGTTGCCGCAGGAGATGGATCCTGTCGGCGTTGGCGTCGGCGTCGGCGTCGGCGTTGGCGTTGGCGTCGGCGTCGGCGTCGGCGTCGGCGTCGGCGTCGGCGTCGGTGTCGGTGTCGGTGTTGGCGTTGGCGTTGGCGTCGGCGTCGGCGTCGGCGTCGGTGTCGGTGTCGGTGTCGGTGTCGGTGTCGGTGTCGGTGTCGGTGTCGGTGTCGGTGTCGGTGTCGGTGTCGGCGTCGGCGTCGGCGTTGGCGTTGGCGTTGGCGTCCCCGAAGTCATCCCCGACGGAATCCAGCAGAACTTCCCATATCCGTAGTCGGGATCGGTGCCGAAAGCCGTGTTCGTGCAAGCGGTGCCGTTCGTAAAGACCTTCGACACGTTGTTTGCGGTCGTGCTTCCGCCATACAGCACGGTCGTCGTGCCGGAAAACGAGCAAAAGCCATTTTCGGCAGCGCATTGTGTCCACGACCCCGAGGGAGATGGCGCTGGCGTCGGCGTCGGAGTTGGCGTCGGAGTTGGCGTTGGCGTTGGCGTTGGCGTTGGAGTCGCAGCAGTGCTCGCGTACCAGCAACTCTTCCCGTACCCGTATGCGGGATCCGTCGGAGATACGGCACCCGTCGAACACTGCACGCCGTTCGTGAATGGCCCGTTGATATCGTATTGAAGTGTCGGCGACGTGGTGCCGTACACGACACGCGCCGATCCACTAAACGCGCAGTACTGGTTTTCCGCCGCGCAATACGTGTAGGTCGTCCCGCTGATCGTCAACGAGCTTTGTGCGTGGGCAGCACTGGCCAGCATGCCGCCCACGCGCGCAAACATGAGTAGCGCGCGTTTCATGACAGACTCCGCGAAGGATTCGTCGGAACCCCGCTCGCGCAATCAAATGCGCTGAGGTTCGAGGCGTGATCACTGCTGATCTGCTCGTAAAACTACGTGCTAGTAGATGCGCTTTATCTCCCTGTCACCGGACAACAAGAAGTCGTTTTCGGAAAAAACGCCTTAAGCGTGCACTGATAAGTAAAAATTGCTAACAGTTCGCCTTCGATTCGCGCGCCAGAAAAGAAAAAGGGCGAAGAGGTCGCCCTCTTCGCCCTGGCGTTCATGGATGGTCCGTTCGACTTACGACTCTTCCGACCAGACCATATTGTCCCGCGCCATCATCGCCGTCGAAGCCCCCGGCCCGAACGTGCCGGCCGTGTAGCCTCTTGGCTTGTCGCCATTACGCTTCCACGCTTCGATGATGGGATCGACCCACGTCCATGCCGCTTCCAGTTCATCGCGGCGCATGAAGTGAGTGAGCCTGCCGCGCACGACGTCGATCAGCAGTCGCTCATACGCTTCCGCGCGACGGCTCGTGAACGCCTGCTCCAGATCGAGATTCAGATTGACGGGCAACGTCCGCATCCCACTACCCGGCTCCTTGGCGAGCATCTGCAACTGGATCGACTCATTCGGCTGCAACTGGATCACCAGTCGATTGCCACAGTTGCGCGGACCACAAGGACTATTTGGCATGATCGAAAACGGCAGATCCGCGAACTCGATCACGATCTCCGACAGCTTCTTCGCCATCCGCTTGCCCGTGCGCAAATAGAACGGCACGTTCGCCCAGCGCCAGTTGTTGATATGCGCGCGCAACGCGACGAACGTTTCCGCGCGGCTATCGGCGGGCACGTTCGCTTCTTCCAGATATCCCTTCACCGGCTCGCCGCCGACAGCGCCCGCCGTGTACTGTCCACGCACCGTATCGCGCGAGATGTCCTCGGCTGTCATCGGACGCAGCGAGCGCAGCACCTTCAGCTTTTCGTCGCGCACGGCATCGGCATCGAGCGAAACTGGCGGCTCCATCGCGACGATGCACAGCAGTTGCAGCAAGTGGTTCTGCACCATGTCGCGCATCGCGCCCGTATGGTCGTAGAAGCCCGCGCGTGTGCCCACGCCAACCGACTCCGCCACCGTGATCTGCACGCTGCGGATATACGGCGCCTGCCACAGCGGCCCGAAGATCGCGTTGCCGAAGCGCAGCACCATCAGGTTCTGCACCGTCTCCTTGCCGAGGTAGTGGTCGATCCGGTAGATCTGATGCTCGGAAAAATGCTTGCCGACGGAATCGTTGATCGCCTGCGCCGACGCAAGATCGTGACCGAGCGGCTTTTCGAGCACGACACGCGAATGCTCGTCGAGCAGACCGTGCGACGAGAGGTTGTCGCAAATCGTCGTGAACAGTTCCGGCGACGTCGACAGATAGAACACGCGCAGCGCATTCGGGCGCGAAGCCTCGGCAAGGCGCTCGTAATCGGCGGCCTGGTCGACATTGACGCGCACGTATTCGAACAGCGACAGGAAGCGGTCCCATGCGCCCGATTCAAATGCACCGGATTCGATGAACGGACGGCTCTGCTCGTCCATCCATTTCAGATAATCGTCACGCACCCATTCACGGCGGCCGATTGCGAGAATGCGCGTTTCGGGGGCAAATTGCCGTGCGTATGCGCCATATACAGCGCGGGCAGCAGCTTGCGGGCTGACAGGTCGCCAGCGCCGCCGAAAATGATCATGTCGAGCGGGCGGTCCGGCGAAGCAGGAGCGGTGGAAGTCGTCATAGCGCGGTCGCAAAAATTAACTGCTGGGAAAAACGCAAGCCCGTCCGGACCAAGCTTTCAGGCGGCGCTGAAATCGGGCAGGTTTGCGCGAGACGACTATGTTGCAACGTTTTAGGATTGTTTGCACGCTTACTGTCGTGACACGGCACGCACGTTCGTTCCGCTTCGCCATGACTCGCGATGTTCGGCGACAAAGGACGTGCGAGGTCTCAACCTGCGCCCAGCGCCGCCCGCGCGACACGCCCCGCCGCCAGATCCCACGCCGCGCAGCCGACGGTCTTGAAGACGATGGGCGTATCGAACGATGGCTGGCTTGTCAGCGCGTCCTTGATGCCCGTCACCGTCGACCAGTCGATGCCCGCCTGGATGAAGTCCCCCGCTTCGTGCTTTGCGCCCGCGAGATCGTCGACATAGAGCGTGCTGCCCGCGAGCGTGCGCGCGCCGATCTCGCGCATCTGCGGGGTGAACGCGCCGACGCCGATCACGAGCCGTCCCGCGCGCGGCGTCTCGTCGTAGACAGCCTGGCGGCTCGTCGTCAGCGCGATGACGGTATCGACGGAATCGGGAATCGTCGCGTCGCTCAAGGCTTGCAGATCGCGCACCGCGCCGCGCTGCGCATCGCAGAACGCCTGCGCCCGCGCCACCGATGTGCCCCGCACGCGCACGCGCGCCTCCGGATACAACTCGCCGATCGCCCGCAGATGGCTTGCGGCCTGCGTGCCCGCGCCGATCAGCAGAATGTCTTTCGGTACGTCGCGCGAGAGCGTCTCGATGCCGAGCATCGTCATCGCGGCCGTGCGGCGTCCCGTGACGGTCGGACCGTCGAGAATGAACAGCGTCTTGCCCGTGTCCGGGTCGAACGCCATCACCTGGCCGTGGATGGTAGGCAACGCGCGCTCGCCGTTACGCGGACAGACGTTGACGAGTTTATGGATCGCGAGATCGGAGGCCGCGGCGGGCATCGATAGCATGATGCCGTTGTCGTTCAGCGGCACGACGAGCCGCTCGGGGCTCGCGACGCGCCCGGCTGCGTAGTCGGCGGCGGCTGTCTTCAGCGCGTCGACGAGCGCGCGAAACGGAATCAGGCGCGCCGTGCCGGCGGCGTCGAAAATCGGCGTGCTGCTCATATCGGGGTTGCTCCCTTGCGCGTTCAGCGCACCAGAAAACCATACGTCAGCGGATCGCGATCATCGACGAGCCAGTTCGCGAAACCGCAAATATGCGCGTCGCCTTCGATTTCGGGAATCACGGCATCGAAGCGATCGAGCTTCGTCTCGGACAACACACGCCCGCGAAACACCGTGCCGATGATCGACTCGTTGACGAGCGTCTCGTCCTTGCCCAGTTGCCCGCGCAGATACAGTTGCGCAACGCGCCCCGCCGTGCCCGAACCCGTCGGCGAGCGGTCCACTTCGCGGTCGGCGAACACGCAGCAGTTGGCCTGCGTCGAGCCCGCGTGACGCGGCACGTTGTCGATGATGGTGCCGTAGATGTGATTGATCTCGGGAATATGCGGATGCTGGACCTTGAACGCCTCGTTCGCCGCGCGCTTCACTTCGGCACCGAACTGGATCAGGCGGTCCACGTGGTCTTCGCGCACATCGAGTCCGAACGGCTCACCCGATGTGTAGAAGTAAAACGCGCCACCGAACGCGATGTCGCCGCGCACGGTGCCGAAGCTGGGCGTCTCGACGCTCACGTCGCGCTGCCAGATGAACGACGGCACGTTGACGAAGCGCACGCTGCCGGCGTGATCGCCGTCCCATTTGACGAACGCTTCGATGAAGCCGCAAGGCGCATCGATGCCGACGCGCGTTTCCGGCTCTGTGCGCTCGACCCAGCCGAGCGAGACGGCCGTTGTCGCCAGCGCGATCACGCCGTGGCCGCAATGGTCGCTATAGCCCTCGTTGTGAACGAAGATGATGCCGAAGTCCGCGCCTTCCGTGACGGGATCCGTCAGATAGCCGCCGTACATGTCGGCGTGGCCGCGCGGCTCCAGCATCAGCGCGCGGCGCAGATGATCGGCGTGCTCCTTGAGCCACGCGCGCCGCTCGACGATGGTCTTGCCGGGCATCTTCGGCAGCCCGCTCGTGACGATGCGAAACGGTTCGCCGCCCGTATGCACTTCGACCGTGCTGATCATCCGGTTCAGCTTCATGATGCGTTCGCTCCTGGCAAGAAAGCTTCGGGCCGTTGCCTGTCCAACATATCGTCTCGCTCCATCGTCTTTGACTTATACTGGATAGAAATGTAGACCAGCTTTGGTTGGCGATCAACCAGTTTCAATATTTATCCACCAAACTGGTTTGAGCCCGGCCCACATCACGCTGTCATCTATCGCACGGTACGCATTCATGGCCTCGACCTCATTTGCACTGGAACGCGCGTTTCGCCCGAAGCAGATTTACGAGCAGGTCGCGGAGCGCATGCGCGGCGACATTCGCAGCGGTCAGTTCGCGCCTGAAGCGCGGTTGCCGTCGGAGCGCGATCTCGCGGCGCGGTTTGGCGTTGGACGGCCCGCTGTGCGGGAGGCGCTGGGCGCGTTGCAGAACGAGGGGTTGGTCGTTACGCGGCGCAATTCGGGCACTTACGTGTGCGCGGACGCGTTGCAGCGGTTGACGGCGCCGGCTGCCGGCGAGATGTCGGGCGATGCCGACTTCAGCCCTACGTCGGCGCTCGATGTCCGTTTGATTCTTGAGCCTGCCATCGCGCGACGCGCGGCCGCGCATGCACAGCGCGACGAGTTTGCCGAGCATTACCTCGCGCAGATGGATTCGATCGATGATGTCACCGATGCCGTGCAGCGTGCGCTATGGAACGATAGCGATCGTTTGTTTCATCGGCAGCTTGCTGTGATGACGGGCGATGCCCTGCTCGTCAAGATCGCCGACGAAGTGGCGAAGGCTATGGATCAGCCTTTGTGGAAACGGCTCAAGGATGATGGGATTCATGATCCTGGGCGGATCAGGCTTTATGTTTCTGAGCATCGGTTGATCTATGAAGCCATCGTTGATGGTGATGCCGATGCGGCTGCGTTTTATGTCGAGCAGCACATCAGGCGAGTGCGGAGGGATATAGCGCCTAAGTGAGGTTTTTTTGTCTGGCGACGCGGGTGTGGTTTGCTTGTGGTTGCGCTGGCATCCGCGGCTTGCTCTGTCGCTGGCATCCGCGATTTGTTAGCTTGCTTCAAGCGTCGCCCCTGTGCGGGGCGGCACCTACTTTTCTTTGCCGCCGCAAAGAAAAGTAGGCAAAAGAAAGCGGCTAACACCGCCAGTGCTAGTTCTTGCCTGAGGGCCCCCAAAGGTTCTTACGCCTCACACGGCAATCACGTGACTCATGCTCGTTGCCAGCGCCCTTGCGGTGCGCCTCACCCGCTTCACGCACCCGCGTTGCGGCACGCCGTGCCAGATAGTCCTCCGCCGCCCAGGTGGCAAACTGTGTGTCGGATTTCGCGCCGTACGCGCGTCACTCCGGACTGAGTAGCAAGGCTGGTGTTTCTGGTAATAGCGCTAACGTGTGAGGTGCGACAACCTACACACAGTTTGCCACCTGGGCGGCACGAGCCATTCGCTGCCGCTGGTCCTTGTGCGGGTGCCTGAAGCGGGTGAGGCATCTGTTCGAAGCGTTGGCAACGGAGGCGAACAAAGACGTTACCGTGTGAAGCGTAAGACCCTTTGGGGGCCCTCAGGCAAGAACAAGAGTTAGCGGTGTTAGCCGCTTTCTTTTGCCTACTTTTCTTTGCGGCGGCGTAACTATTCAGCGCTTGTAAACTGCTACCAGGCTGTGCATAGTGAGGGACATGACGAAGATGCCCGACCTCAAGGACCTGACACCGGAGCAGAAGGACGCACTCATCGTTGATCTGGTGAGGCGTCTGAACGAGCTCGAGGCAAAGCTTGAGAAGGACAGTCATAACTCCAGCAAGCCGCCGTCAAGCGATGGTCCAAGGCGCAAGCCGAAGTCATTGCGCGGCACGAGCGGGGCCAGGCCTGGCGCGCAACCGGGGCACAAGGGCAAGACGCTCAAACGCGTCGCGCAACCCGATCACATCGAGATTCACCCGGTGGCGCTGGTGTGCGATGCATGTGGCCAACGCATCGCAGCAGCCCGCGTGGCCGTGTTGCCCGAAGGCCGTCAGGTGATCGATTTGCCACCCACGCGCTTTGAGGTGACCGAGCATCGCGTGCAGATCGCGCAGTGCCGCTGCGGCAAGCATCACTCGGGCGCATTTCCCAAGGGCGTGAGCCAGGCGGTTCAGTACGGCCCCCAGATTCGCGCCGCAGCCGTCTATCTGACGCAATACCAGCAGTTGCCGGTTGCGCGCACCGCCCAGGCGCTGAAGGACCTGTTTGGTCTGCATGTGGTTACGGGAACCGTCCAGCACAGCATTGATCAGGCCGCGCAGTTACTGGTGCCAGCCGTTGAGCAGATCCGGCAGGCGCTACGCGGGCAACCCGTGGTGCATTTCGATGAGAGCTGCATGCGCGTGGGGCGCGAGTCCCGCTGGCTGCATGTCGCCTCGACGCACGCGTTGAGCTGGTATGGCGCGCACCGCAAGCGCGGCAGCGAGGCGCTGGACAGCTTCGGCATTCTTCCCGGCTTTAGGGGAGTCGCGGTCCATGACGGCTGGCGGCCGTATGCCGGCTATGAGTGTGAGCATGCGCTGTGCAATGCTCATCATCTGCGCGAACTGGTGTTTGTCCTGGAGTCCACGCAGCAACGCTGGGCCCAGCAGATGATTGACCTGCTTTGCCAGGCAAAGCGCGAGGTCGACCTCAGTCAGGCTGCAGGAAACACCTCGCTGAGTCAGGCGCGCCAACGCTATTACACACGGCGCAGCCGCGCCCTGATCGCCCAGGCACGCAAGCTCAATCCGCAGCAGGCACGTGAGTCCGGGCGCCGGGAACGCCGCGGCAGGATCAGGCAAAGCTTTACCTGCAACCTGCTCACACGGCTTCACAAGTATGCCGATGAGGTGTGGCGTTTCATTGCCGATCACCGCGTACCGTTCGACAACAACCAGGCCGAACGCGATATCCGCATGCCCAAACTCAAACAGAAGATCTCCGGGTGCTTCCGCTCGGAATCGGGTATGGAGGCGTTCTGCACGATCCGCTCCTACCTTGCCACCTTACGCAAGCAGAGCCGTTCGCTGATCGACGCGCTCGCCCTGGCCTTTACAGGAGTCGTCGTTTCGCCTCTGGTTACCGCTGAATAGTTACGCGGCGGCAAAGAAAAGTAGGTGCCGCCCCGCACAGGGGCGACGCGTGAACGGCAAACACCACAACGCGGATGCCAGGGCAAACACAAGCAAACCACACCAGCGTCGCCAGACAAAAACCCACTCACAGCATGCTCCGTGGCCTCTGCATAGTCCCATCAAAAAACCTCTGCAACCGGAACGCAGAAAGATCAATCGATGGCTGCCCATCAACAATCCATTCAGCCATAAGCCGCCCAACAACAGGTCCCATGGCAAAGCCATGCCCACAAAACCCGGTAGCGACCAACAGGCCCTGCGCCTGAGCAGCAGCATCGAGCACTGGAATCCCATCGGGCAGCACATCGATCAACCCAGCCCACGACTCAACCACCTGCGCATCCTTCAAAGCCGGAAACAACGCCCGCAGCTTCTGCAACGCCCGCGGCGCATGCGAACGGTTCGGCTGCGGATTCGGATCGCGCGGATGCAACACACGCTCGTCAGCAGACAAAAACCCAGGCACACGCTCGCGCAAATCACGCACAAACGCGCTATTCAGATGAAAGCTGAACTTCTCGCGCTGCGCCCAAAGCTCGGGCAAGAACCACTTGAGCGCCCGAAAATGCCCCAACGTCATATCGACATCAACCTGCATATCGTCAGCGAGATTGATCGCGCCATTCGCCCGCTGGCGAATCCCAAGCCCATGTCCCCAGAATGTGGAAGCCGTGACCGCGGGCAGCGGATTCGTCCGCATACACGTACCGCGCACTGCCTGCTGCGGCAAAACAATCCCCAGCGTATCGAGCAACCGCCAGCTACTCGCGCCCGCGGCACAAATCACCTGCCGCGTGCGAATCGTGCCGCGCTCGGTGACGACGCCCGTCACGGCGCCAGCCGCCCGTTCGATCGCAACCACGCCACAACCCTCGAAAAACCGCGCGCCCGCTTCGATGGCCCGCGCCGCGAAAGCGGCCGCCGCACGGCGCGGCTCGGCCTGGCCGTCAGTCGGCGTGTACAGGCCGCCCAGCACCTTGCCCTGCATGCCACGTACGTGCTGGTCGATCTGCGCGCGGTCGAGCACCCGCGTATCCAGCCCATATTGCTTCGCGACGTCCATCCATTGCTGGAACGACGCCCAGTCTTCCTCCTTGTCCGCAACGTAGAGACAGCCGCCCTGCCGCCATTCGAGATCGAAATCCAGCTCGCGTTCGAGCTGCTCCCAGATGCGCATGCCCGCCATCATCAGCGGCACTTCGGCGGCCTCGCGGCCCTGCTGGCGCACGAAACCCCACGCGCGCGTCGACTGCTGGCCGGCGATGCGCGACTTGTCCAGCACCACCGCCTTCACGCCCCGGCGCGCAAGGTAGTACGCCGCCGCGCAGCCCATGATGCCCGCGCCCGCAATCACGACGTCGGCTCGATCGGGAAACGGCGTGTCGGCCGGGCTCAGGTTGGCGTGCAGCGGATAAGTGGTCGTCATTGGGAATGCGAGAAAGAAATGGCGCCGAGGCCGTGTCGAGGGACAGCATCTTCTCAGGCCCGCCAGCGCGCCGCAATCCAGGTCAGAAAGGCAGCGCCACGAGCGGCCGCGTCGGCGCAATCCCCCATGCGGCTCATGATCCGCCGCAAAATCCGGGCAAAGCCTCACGCCTTACCGATAAATTTCATGCGATTTGCATATATTTCACCGCTAAAATAGACAGGCTTTGCATGATTCGAACACCGCCTCATTCGCGTGAGGCGGTCGAACTCATTAGAATCGGCGGGTTCGTCGAAAAAAGCTCGATCAATGCGGAGATGGCGCGACACCAGGGGCGCCCGAAGTCTTGAGGTACAGTTGCGGTCCTGCGAGAGCTGCACGCCCACCCGGCGTGCCACGCGCACCGCGCCGCCGCCACGACGCCGCGTCACATACAACTACTTATAGCGATACACGATTCGCGCATGTCCAACGAAGCCACCTCAACCGACTCGCTTGCCGTCGCCGAACGCGTGCGCGAGTTGATGAGCCGCCACGGCATCGGCAAGCGTCAGCAAACCAGCGAGCTTTGCCGGATCCTCGATTTGAGTTTCTCGCAAGGCCACCGCAAGCTGCGCGGCAATAGCCCGTGGACGCTCTCGCAGATCAAGAAGGTCGCCGAGGTATTCGGCGAGCCGGCGGCGCAGCTGTTCGGCGCACAATCGCTCGACCCCGGCATGGTCGGCGCCACCGCGCAGGAAGCCGTGTTCGCGATCGGCGGAATCGAGCTGGCGTGCACCGCGTGGATCGGTGCGCCGATCGAAGCGGGCAGCCGGCCGGAATTCATCGCGTGGTCGAAGCTCGACCAGTGGCGCGTCGTGCGGCACGACGGCGCGCTCTATCAGAACGCGTATGAAGTCCACAAGATCGAGATCTATCCGCGCCGCGCCGAAACCGACAAGCCGCTGATCGCCGTCGTCGACGACGACCAGGCATCCGCCGACAATCTGCGCGACTATCTCGAACGCAGCGGCTTTGCGGCCATCGCGATCTATGGTCTCGCGGCCTTCGCCGAGACGCTGCAGACGCAGGTGTTCGACGGCGTGGTGATCGACTGGCTGTTCGGCCCGCAGACGTCGGCGGAGGCGATCCGCGCCGTGCGCGCGTCGGAGAATCCGGATGCACCCATTTTCGTGCTGACGGGCGAACTGCTGACGGGCAAGGCGAGCGAGTCGGAAATCAGCGACATCGTGCGCAACTACGATGTGGCCTGTTACGAGAAGCCGGCGCGCATGGCGATTCTCGTCGCCGATCTGTCAAAGCGTCTGAGCCGCGCATAAGTCACGGCCTCAAGCGCGGGCTCGCTCGTCAGCCCGCGACGGATGCCCCGTGCCGCGCCGCCAGCGCACGCTGCACGGCGTCGCGCAGCACCTCGTAGTGAACGGGCTTGGTCAGGCTGTCGAAGAACAGATCCGCCTCCGTGCGCTCCCCGCTATCGGGCGCGTAAGCGCTCACGGCGATCACGGGCGTGCGAACCGCCTCACCCGATCTTTCCACCTTTTCCGCATACTCAGTCATGAACGCGTAGCCGTCCTTGTCGGGCATGTGCAGATCGAGCAGCACAAGATCGCACTGCCGCGCGGCGAGCCATGCGTGCGCGGCGTCGGCATGGGCGACGGCGGCCGCATCGCATCCCATGTGTTCGAGCATTTCGCACAGCGACTCGCGAATCAGCTGGTTGTCGTCGACGATCAGCACCTGCGGGCGCCCTTCTCCATGCGCCGTGTGAGGCACGACGGACGCGTCGGCGGGCATGGCGACCGGCTTGACGGGAATCGTCACCGTGAAGCGCGTGCCCTTGCCCACTTCGCTGTCGACATCGATCGTCCCGCCGAACAGATCGACGAGCCCCTGCACGATCGCGAGCCCCATCCCCGCGCCTTCGAAGCGCCGCGTGCGCGACGCGTCGAGCTGCGTGAACTCCTTGAAGATCAGCGGAATCTGCTTGTCCGGCACGCCCGCGCCCGTGTCGGTGACGACGATAGCCAGCGCGTCGTCGCGCTGGTCGAAATGCAGCGTGACGGTGCCGCGCTCGGTGTAGCGAATCCCGTTGGTCACGAGGTTGTTGACGATCTGCCGGATGCGGTGCGGATCGGAATCGACGAGCCCCATCCTTCCGCTCGCGCTGCCTTCGAATACGAGACCCTTCGCCCGCGCGAACGGCTCGTGCTCATCGACGATCGACGTCAGCAGCTCGCGCGGATCGAAATGCTCGTTGCGCAATTCGAGCTTGCCGGCGCCGAGGCGCGCGTAGTCGGTCAGATCCTTCATCTGCGCTTCGAGATGGCGCGCGGCCGTTTCCAGACGCTGGATCACCTTGCGGTCCGCTTCGGAGTGAAAGTTGAAGCCGAGCAGTTCGATCGACGAGACGATCGCATGCAGCGGCGTGCGCAATTCATGGCTGATCATGCCGAGGAACGCGTCCTTGGCGAGACTCGCCTCGCGCGCGGCGCGGCTGGCCTGGTGCTCGGCATCGAGCGCGGCGTGCTGCTGGAGGATCAGCTTGGTGCGGCGCCGGCCGTTCATCACCAGCAGCGTAGTCGCCGCCGCCGACAGCAACAGCAGCACGAGCCCGCCCGCGAACAGCATCCGGCGCTTTGCGATGAAATCCGAATTCATCGCCTCGCGATCCTGCAGGTCGACGTTGCGCCGGCTCAGCGCGAGATCGTTGACTTCCTTCCAGTGCTTGCGCAGTTCATCGACCATTTGCGATGCGAGCGCGGGCGAATTCGGCAGCGCGTCGAGCGAAGGCTGCATCGCGACCAGCATCTCCGAGAGCCCTGCGATTTCGTCCTGCTGGCGCTGCACGGCCTCCGTCTGCGCGGCGAGACGCTGCGTCGAGCCCGCCATCACGCGCAGCTTCGATTGCAGCACCTGGAAATGCAGCGTGAGCCGCTGATAGTCGCTATCGGTGCCCGTCTGGTACTGCAGCAACTGGCTTTCGAGCCGCGCGTAGGCGATCTGGAGTTGCGCGGCGTCCCAGTAGAAGCCGTCGTAAGTGCCCGTCAGTTGCTGGGTTGCGCGCGGATTGAGCAGCGCCGAGTACAGCAGATAGCTGATCGCCGCGGTCGGCGCCGCGAGCGCGGCGATCCAGATGACGACGAGCACCACACGGCGCAGCGGGCGCCGTCCTATTTGACGATGAGAGCCTTGATCTGCCATACGAATTTCGCGTCCGCCGACGCCCCCGCCAGCTCGCCGGGAAACTGGTCGCGCGGATAGATGAGAAACAGCGGCCCGAAGTCGCTGACCTGCAGGCGCTTGCCGTTCATGCTGTACGCAACGATCACGCCGTAGCGGCTCGTGTCAGACACGGGAACGGTGTACGTGTAGTCATCCAGTGTATGGATTTCGATCTGATCGCCGTACGCGCCCACGGTCTTCAGGATATCCGCGAGCAGCGGCCCCGTGAAGGTGGATTTTGCCGTCCATGTCGTCGATGTCGAAATGCTATGGACGGGCAGCGCGAGCAACTGGGCTTCGGAAAAGTGAAAAACGGTGTGATCGTCGTCGTTGGTCTTCGCTATCTTGCCTTTGACGTCGAGCGCGAGCGTGGTCGTCAGCGGCGCGGCCGACGCTCCGAACGAAGCGAATGCCAGGACGGTGACCAGCGCGGACATCAGCGCGAACGCACGCAACCCGCCGCATTTCTTGTAGTGCACTTTCAGGTCCCTCTAGTGTGGTCTTGTTGTTAGTCGTGCCCGCATTGTGCCTGACAACGCCATCAGACGATAACTACAACGCGGCAGGACCCGCCCCGACACAGAATCTTTACATGGCGTGCATAATATCGGCTCCATCTCAAAAAAAGCCGCTTCGCCGACGCACGTTCATCCGGCCCACCACAAGCGCAACATCCGTCATGAAAAAGCCGGTTCTACCGTTGACCTACGAACAGCTCGACCACTGGATCGAATCGTTGCAGCCCACCCTGCTGGAAGAGCGCTTCGCCGCCGCCGTCGGCATTCTACGGGGCGGCGCACCGCTCGCGTTGATGGCTTCGCATGCGATCGGCGTGCCTGTCGCGTTTCTGAGCTACGACCGCAGGGCACGCCACGTCACGTGGGACTCGGCCCAGCCGCTGCCGCCGCCCGGCTCGAAGGTGCTGCTGTGCGAGGACATCGCGGGCCGTGGTTTCACGCTGGTCGATTGCATCGCGTTTCTCGAACAGCACGGCCTGATCGTCAAGACGCTGACGGCCGCCTTCGACGAAATCAGCCGCATCCGCCCGGACTTTGCGAACGACGCGTCGGGCTTCTTCGCGCTGTTCCCGTGGGAACGCCAGGCCTATACGGACGACTATCGCGACGACTGGCTGAAAGTCGAGTCTGGTGCGTCCGGGAAAATGGCGGATGACCACGAATACGCGACCTATGCGATCGATCTGGACGGCATCCTGTTGCCCGACGTGCCGTTGTCACGGTATGACGAAGATCTCGCCGCCGCTTTGAACGAGCGCGACGCGCTGTTGCCGTACGAGGTCTTGCCCGATGTCGATGTGCAGAAAGTGCGCGCGGTCATCACGGGCCGGCCGCACGCCGACCTGGAGCGCACGCGCGCATGGCTAGAGCGGCACGGTTTCGGTCATCTCGAACTGGTGATGCGCACGCCCGACGCGCATGACGAAACGTCCGAAGGCGCCGCCGCGCACAAGGCGGCCGCGGCGTTGCGCTGCGGCGTCACGCATTTCATCGAAAGCGACCCGGTGCAGGCGCTCCTCATCGCGAAGCTCGCGCCGCTGCTGCGCGTGATCTGGTGGGACGCGCTCAAGCACACAGGCACGCTGATCAGCGCGTCGGCCTGGCGCTGAGATTTCCGAAGCGCGCCGCGCTCGCGGTTCCTCAGCCCGCCTGCTCCTTCGCGTCCCCAAGTTGCAGATGCCGCGCCGCCCGCTGCGACGCGACGACGATCAGCTTCATCGTCGCGCGGGTCGCGCCGACGAAGAGCTTGCGCGCGTTGCGCTCGTCGAACGCGTCGAAATCCACCTCGCTCAGGATCACGCACGGCGCCGACTGCCCTTTGAAGCGGTAGATCGAGTCGAGCAGCACGTCGCCTTCCCGATACGCGGGATTGCCGAACAGATCGTACTTGCCCGTGAAGCTGCGCAGCCGGTGCGGACCGAGATGATCGAGCGGCCACAGCACCGAGCCTTCGCGTCCGCGAAACGACAGCACCGCAATGTCCTGCTTGCGAAAGCCAAGCGCCAGCGCCTGGGTGATCGCGCGCTTCGTCGCGTCGATGCAGCTTTCGGGCAGCTGGGTTTCGTCGTACGTGGACAGCGAGATATCGGAGCCGTCGAACGGACTGCCCGCCGCGAGGCCTGCCGCCAGCGGCACCGTCGCGCCGACCACGCCGCGCAGATAGTCGAGGATGTCGCGCGGACTGCGATAGTTGGTCGATTCGCGCAGCACCGTCCAGCCGGGCAGTGCGACGCTCTCGCGCATATACAGGTTTTGCAGCGGATCTTCGAGCCACCACCATGCGCCGCCCGGCTTCAGGAGCCGTTCGAGCGCGGGCACCCACGGCTGCTGGAAGTCCTGGCCTTCGTCGACGATCAGCACGTCGTACTGGAAGCGCGCGTCGATCGGTGTGTCGGCGAATGCGGTTTCGAGTTGCCCGAACACGTCGCTGCTCTGGAAATCCGGCGCGCGGCCGCTATCCCGCACGATCTCGTCGCACAACTGGTGATAGTTCGCGACTTTCGCCTCGGGCGGCGCAACGCGCGCAATGTGATCCGCGAGCGGCCGGTTGAAGCACACATACAACGGACGCGCGCCGCGCGCGACGGCGTCTTTCATCACTTGCACCGCGAGTTGCGTTTTGCCGGAGCCCGCCGTGCCGATCACGCGTAGCCGGAACGGCGCGAATTCGAGCCGTCGCGCCCATGTGGCCAGCCCGCCCGCGAGCCGCGTGACGAGCGTGCCCGCCTGGCCGACCAGCGCGCTCGCGTCGGGCGCGAGTGCCAGTTCGTCGGCGAGGAAGTGGTGAATCTTCGACGCGCACGGCAGACGCGGCTCGTCCTCGGGCAGCGCCTCGCGGATGATGCTGACGAGCTTGTCCTTGCGCGTCGCATCGACGATGCGCGCCGGGTTCACGCCTGAGATTGCCGCGTCCTTGACGATGTGATCCGGACAGTACAACAGCTCTTCGATGAAATACGTGCCCGCACCGAACGCCGCCGTGAACCGCCGATGCAGCCCTTCGATCGTGCGCGCGAGCGCAATCGCCACGTTGCGCTCGGTCTGCATGTAGACCTTGACCAGCCCTTTCGGCGTCTCACGAAGGAAGCCCGTTTTCTGCTCGACGATCATCACGCGCCCCGCCGGACTGACGATCACGAAGTCCGCCTCGCCGAACACCGAAAAGCCCTCATGCAACCGTGTCCAGTGCACGCCGTGATAGACCGTGTACTCGCGCGGCAGCGCTTCTTCGAGCAGCGCCAGCGTTTCGCGCTCGCGCGAGGCGGCGCCAGTGGCGGCGAGACTTTTCCAGTCGTCGGGGACAATGCGGGCCATGCGCGCCTCGTCAAAATGGGGTGCGCCCATTGTACGCAACGCGTGTAGGGGCATTGCCCGCAGTCGGAAGAAAAAGGCCGCTTCGTGTATCGTTACTGGTTGAACGCCGCGCGCAGCGCGGCTTGCCAATCAAGAAGACGAAAGAGGATTACCGGATGATTACAGTTTGGGGACGCGCCAACTCGGTCAATGTGCAGAAGATCCTGTGGGTGTGTGACGAGCTGGTCTTGCCCTACAACCGCATCGACGCCGGCCTGCAGTTCGGCCGCAACGACGAACCCGAATATCTCGCGATGAACCCGACGGGCAAGGTGCCGACGCTCGTCGACGGCGACTACGTGCTGTGGGAATCGAACTCGATCCTGCGCTATCTCGTCATGCAGTACGGCGAATCGAGCGTACTCTACCCCGATGAACCGAAGGCGCGCGCCAGCATCGACCGCTGGCTCGACTGGGCGCTATCTACGCTGCAGCCCGCCGAGCGTCCCGTGTTCTGGGCCATCGTACGTACGCCCGAGGCCGAACGCGACAACGCGAAGCTCGCCACCGACATCGACAACGTCGCGAAGCTGTGGAAGATGCTCGACGCGCAACTGCAAGGGCGCTTCTTCATCGAAGGCGAGAAGTTCACGCTCGCGGACATCGTGCTGGGCGCGTATGCGAAGCGCTGGTTCGGGCTGCCGGGTGTCGAGCGTCCGTCGCTGCCGAATCTCGAACGCTGGTATCAGCGGCTGTCGACCCGCTCCGGCTTCAAGCAATACGTCGACTTCGATCTGACCTGAACATGACTATCTCGCTTTATGCGTGGGGCACGCCGAACGGCCGCAAGATCAGCGTCGCCCTCGAAGAAATGGCACTGCCGTACGCTGTGAAGCCGATCAACATCACGAAGGACGAGCAGTTCGACCCGGACTTTCTCGCGATCAGCCCGAACAACAAGATTCCCGCGATCGTCGATCCCGACGGACCGGACGGCAAGCCGATCAGCGTGTTCGAATCGGGCGCGATCCTGCTGTATCTCGGCGAAAAGACAGGCAAATTCCTGCCGCAGAGTCTGCGCGACCGGGTGCCCGTACTCGAATGGCTGATGTGGCAAATGGGCGGCTTCGGGCCGATGCCCGGCCAGGTACATCACTTCGCGGCGCTCGCTTCCGAAGACGACAAGCGCTACGGCCTCAAGCGCTTTTCCACCGAAACGCGGCGCCTCTACAAGGTGCTCGACGCGCGTCTGGGCAAGAGCGAATACGTGGCGGGCGACCTGTCGATCGCCGACTTCGCGATTCTCGGCTGGGCGTGGCGACACGAGCGCCACAAGGTCGATCTCGCCGAGTTTCCGAACGTGAAGCGCTGGTACGAGACGCTGTTCGCACGTCCGGGCGTGAAGCGCGGGTTCGACGTGAAGCTCGATTGACGCACCGTATAATCAGCGGATGAAAAACGCCAAGCCAACCGCTGCCGACACTGCATCCACGCCGGGGCATGCGCCGGGTCTTCCGCATCACGCGCATTCGCACGCGGACGACCCGCATAACGATCACGCGCACGGCACGCCTGCCTCGGCCGAGGCGGCGCTCGCACTAGCCGAAGAATACTGCCGCGAGCGTGGCGAAAAGCTCACGCCGATCCGCCGCAAGGTGCTGGAGTTGCTGTTGACGTCGGGCCGCGCCACCAAGGCGTATTCGCTGCTCGACGACATGCGTCAGATCCACCCCGGCTCCGCGCCGCCCACCGTGTATCGCGCGCTGGATTTTCTGCTGTCCGCTGGGCTCGTGCACAAGATTGAGTCGATCAACGCATTCGCCGTCTGCCACGATCTCACGCAATGCCAGCACGGCATTCTGGTCGTGTGCCAGCAATGCGGCAACGTCACCGAACTGCATCAGCCGGCACTGCGCGAGGCGCTCGTCGCGCAAATCGAAAACGCAGGGTACCGGCTCGCCGGTGATGGAATCGAGCTGAAAGGACTGTGTTCGGCATGCCAGGCGGCGCAAGCCGCCGGCAGCTGAACACATCCGTCAAAACGCCGCGGTTCGAGCGTCAGGTCAAACCGGCGGCGCGCGCGCCTATCGCGTCATGCAATAGCGTCACCAGCGCCTCGGGCGGCGCCGGCTTCGTCATGAAATGCTGGAATCCTTCGCCGATGCTGCGCAGCCGGTAGGCTTCATCGGTATGGCCCGTCAGGGCCACTGCGACCGAAGGTGAATGATCGCCGCGAATCTCGTGATCCCGCACGCGCTGAATCAGATAGAAGCCGTCCATGGCGGGCAGATCGAGATCGCAGACGACCGCATCGGGCAACGCCCGCACGGCCGCCTCGACACCCTCTTCCGCATCCGCCACGGCGATGACGTTGGCGCCTTCCGATTCGAGCAAAATCTTCAACGATTCCCTGTTCTGCGGATCGTCTTCAACGAGCACGATCGTGGCCTGATCGAGCCTCAATACTCCGTTCATCTTGATGTTATGGCTTGAAAAGCTGGTTATGCACTCTGACGTGGCCATGATGTATCTAACGCAATGTGTACCGCGCCAGCGCCGGCAGCGGAAAACGGTTCAACGTTTCTACTCTCGTATGCACGTTCTTACCCACGAGTGACGGACGCGCTGTTCGTCCGACAAACTCCCCTGTTTCGCGAAATCGTCACTGCGCGCGCCGTCGCGCAGCGCATCTCGTTCATTCGGACTCAATTGTACGGAACGAGTTGCACGCGACTGTGCGCTTGTCCGCTTCGGCATATAGCTTGACGGCAGAACATACCGCGCCGTGGCGACGATTGCGCAAGACGCTTGCGTGACCGTCCAAAAGCAGACATGCGAAACGGATA
This sequence comes from Paraburkholderia sp. PGU19, assembly GCF_013426915.1. Lineage (GTDB taxonomy): Bacteria > Pseudomonadota > Gammaproteobacteria > Burkholderiales > Burkholderiaceae > Paraburkholderia. The sequence goes on along the minus strand of NZ_AP023180.1, from coordinate 414,617 downwards.
GCATGAAGCACGTTGCGTGCCGCGTCGGACGCTGTGTGCAACAGCTTCTATTTTGAACCGCCGCCGTTCACGCTGCAGCAGGCGGAGTGACGCCGTGTGTCAGTAGCGCGACCGCATGGCGCGCGATGTCGTCGGCTGTCAGCTTGCGGCGCGCCGGGTCGTTGCGCCACATCGACGAGGTCGCGAGCGGCAAGATCGTGAGTCCGATCACCGACAGAAAAACCAGCGACGGCTCCAGCTCCCGATTGAGCTTGCCTTCCTTCTGCCATTTCTCGATGAATTCGATGCCGCTTTTCTGGTTCACGTTACCGAAGCGCTCGTGCATGCGCTGCTTGAGCAGGCCGCCTTCGCTGATCACTTCGCGGATCCACAGCGACGGGAACCACGGATAATCGCCCGCCACTTCAACGAGCCGCTGCGCGAGCAGCGTGATCCCTGCGATGGGGTCGTCGGGATTCGTCTGAAAAGAGCCGCTGAGCTTCGCGCGCAACGGCAGAAAGCGCTCGTCGATCAGCACGTCGAGCAGCTGATCGCGCGTCTTGAAGTAGTAATGCATCATCGCGGGCGTGAAACCGGCCTCGCGCGCGACCTGGCCAAGCGTCGTATCGACGATACCCTGCCGCGCGAACAGCGCGAGCGCCGCGTCCAGCAGACGGGCGCGCTGCTCCGGCCCGCGCCCGCTGCCGGAAGGCCGGCCGGGCCGGCGCCCAGCGGGCGCGCCTTGGGCGCCTGCATTGTCGCCGCCCCGCGCCTGCGGCGCCTGCTCAGCCTGATCCGAACCCGCTACCGCTGCCGATTTTGTTGCCATGACCATGAATTTGACGAACGCTGGAATATGTCATATATTAATCTGCATGTTAATTAATTTCAAGAGATCTTAACGCCATGGAAGCCCAGATGGACCGCCAGACTCTTTCTGCCGAAGCGGCGCCCGCAGCCATCGAGCGCCCGTCTCTTCGCGTGCTGTTTCCGGCGCTGCTGCTGGTGATGCTGCTCGCCGCGCTCGACCAGACCATCGTATCGACCGCGCTGCCCACCATCGTCGGCGAGCTTGGCGGACTGGACAGCCTGTCGTGGGTCGTCACCGCCTACCTGCTGACGTCGACGATCGTCGTGCCGCTATACGGCAAGTTCGGCGACCTGTTCGGCCGCAAGGTCGTGTTGCAGACGGCCATCGTGCTATTTCTGATCGGCTCGGCACTCTGCGGCGTCGCGCAGAACATGACGCAGCTGATCCTGTTACGCGCGTTGCAAGGGCTGGGCGGCGGCGGACTGCTGGTGATCACGATGGCGGCGATCGGCGACGTCATCCCGCCTGCCGAACGCGGCCGCTATCAGGGCGTGTTCGGCGGCGTGTTCGGTCTTGCGACCGTGATCGGTCCGATGATGGGCGGCTTTCTCGTCGACCATCTGTCGTGGCGCTGGATCTTCTATATCAACGTGCCGCTCGGCATCGTCGCGCTGCTGGTGATCGGCGCCGTGTTCAAGCCGCGCGTCGCGCATGTGAAGCACACCATCGACTACATGGGCGCGGCCTTTCTCGCAGGCGCCCTCACCTGCCTGATCCTGTTCACGAGCCAGGGCGGCACGGTGCTGCCGTGGACGTCGCCGCAACTCTGGGGCACGCTGCTGCTCGCGTTCATCTGCATCGGCGGATTCATCTATGAAGAGCGTCTCGCCGCCGAGCCGATCATGCCGCTCGAACTGTTTCGCGACCGCACGTTTTTGCTGGCGAGCGCGATCGGGTTCATCGTCGGCGTGTCGCTGTTCGGCTCGGTGACGTTCCTGCCGATGTATCTGCAAGTGGTGAAGAATTCGACGCCGTCGGAAGCTGGCATGCAGATGCTGCCGATGATGGGCGGCGTGCTGCTGATGTCGATCATCACGGGCCGCATCATCAGCCGGATCGGCAAGTACCGGATGTTCCCGATCATGGGCACGTTCCTCGTCGGCGTCGCGATGGTGCTGCTGACCACGCTCAAGCTCGAGACACCCGTTCATGTGATGTATGCATACATGGGCGTGCTCGGCTGCGGTCTCGGCATGGTGATGCAAGTGCTGATTCTCGCCGTGCAGAATGCAGTGCCGTTCAAGCATCTCGGCACGGCGACCTCGGGCGCGACGCTGTTCCGTTCGATTGGCGGCTCGGTCGGCGTCGCTGCCTTCGGCGCGATCTTTTCGAACGGACTCGCTTCGCGCCTGCAAGCGCTGATTCCGCCCGACACCGAACTGCCGCACGCGCTCGGCCCCGCTGCGATTCATCACTTGCCTGCCGTGTTGCGCGACGATTATCTGCAGGCGTTCGCAAGCGCATTGCATACGGTGTATATCGTCGCGGCGTGCGTGGTGGTGCTCGCGTTCGCGCTTGCATGGCTGTTGAGAGATCATCCGCTGCGCAAGCACTAAAGCCCCGTCGAAAACGGACAAACGCTAGCAAACAGAAGCACGATCACGGTCGACGTCACGCACAAAAGACGTGCCCTATCACTCGCTATGCTCTGCAGTTTTCACATACATGGGCCGGCCGTTTTGCACGCCGGCCTTTGATCTGAACGATGTATTTCCTATGATTAATCAATGACGCCACGTTGTATTCGCGTCTATGCAAAAACCCTGATGCGCATTCGTTTCCCCCCTGAAATCACGACACAGGTGTGTTCGGTAGGTAACAACGTCGATTGACGCGACGAGCGAAAGAAACCATATTGGCACACACAGCGGCCCCGTAACGAAAGGACTGGGCTGGCCGCTACCCAGCGCATGTGGATCGCGAGTTCCGCCAACTGCGAGTTTGCTTCAACTTCGATCCTGAGCATGCCGAAATGGCATTGCCTACAACTGGTTGGGGTTAAGCATGTCTGCTGAAACGTCACCTGCCCAGGGATTCCCAACGCCGTGCACACGGTGCGGGGGCGTGCTGTACCAGCATGTCGAATTCTGTCCTTACTGCGGTGCCGATCATCCTCTCGAACGAACCCAGCGCAAGCGCGCCGGTACGCAACTGAGAGCCGTCGACACCTCGCCGCCCGCTCCGGCCGAAATCCATACCGATGAGGCAGCCGGCCTCCCGTCGCTTGCATCACCCGAACCTCCCGTTCCACCGCTCGAGGAGCCGCAACCGCTACGGCAATCGGCCGGCCGCTGGATCGCCACGAAGGGTGTCGTGCTGCTGCTCTTCATCGTCGCGCTCGGCTATGCGGGCTATCTGCTGCTCGGCGACAACCACAGGCAGGACACGGGCGCGGACGAAGCGACGAACAGCGCAAGCACGTCGGGCGGATCGATTTCACCGTACACCGCGCCGCAAAACGCGCGCAACACACCGACCGCCAACGTGACCAACGTGCCCGCCGCGAAGACGCCGATCGCGCCGCCCGCGCCGATCGCGCCGCCGCGCCCGCGCGTGGCCCAGCACTACCGGGATGTGCCTGAAGCATTGCGCGCGGCGCGCGCCGCGCTCGCGCACAACAACCTCGCCGAAGCGCAGTCCGCGCTATCCGACGCACTGTCCGTCGAGGCGAGCAATCCGGAAGCGATGCAGATGCAAAGCGATCTGAAGGATCGCGAAAACAAGCGTGACGTTGCGCTCGGCGCTGCGACTACCTGCGCGAAAGACAAGTTATGGGGCTGCGTGCGCGAGCGCGCAGCGCAAGCGCTCGCGATCGACGTCAGCAGCGTCGATGCGCAGACGCTGCTCGAACGCGTGATTCTTACGACGGGCTGGAAACCGCTGACGGGCGCAACCGCGGCCGCGCCGCGCGCCGGAACGCCGCAAGCCAAAGCCAACCCCGCGCCAGCGCCCACCCTGCCCACGAACAACACGGCAACGACGAACAACGCAGCCACTCCCCCAGCAACGAACACGGGCGCCAGCGGTATCGAAGCGCAAATGCGCGCGATCCGCGAATCGGGCTGGAAGAAGGCGCCATCAGCGAACAAACAGTAGAGCACGTCACGCAATCGAGAAAACGAAGCTACTCAACGCATTGCAATGCCTGATGTAACGGAACATGCGCGTCAGCCGTTGGCGCATGCTGTTCAACACACCATAAGGTAGGTAGACCATGCTCAAGAAAGTGCTGACGGGATTGACGGGACTGGTGTGCTTGATGATCGCGTCGTTGGCCGTGGCGGCCGGGGTCAGCGCGCACTACAAGATCGTCACCGGACAGGAGCGCGGCACGTACATCCAGATCGGCGCCGATCTCGCGAAGTATGTCGCGCAGCCCGCGGGCATCGACCTCGAAGTGATGCCGTCGAAAGGCTCAGCGGAGAACGTGCAGCGTATGCGTTTCGAGCCGGGCGTGAAGCTCGCGCTCGTGCAATCGGATGTGTATCAGGCGTATCTCGACATGGCCAATTCCGGCAATGCCGACGCGGGCACGACGATCCGCCCGCTGCGGCTCATCATGCCGCTCTACAACGAGGAGATCTATTTCGTCGTGCGCGACGACTCGCCGATGAAGTCGATCAACGAGATCAAGGACAAGGTCATCAGTATCGGTCCGATCGGCAGCGGCACGGCGCAATCGGCGACCACGCTCTACCACCTGATGTTCAATCAGCCGATTCCCGAGCAGAACGTCCAGAGTCTTTCGAACGAAGACGCGATTGCCGCCCTCGTCGTGAAGAAGATCGACGTGGCCGTGATCGTCGCGGGACAGCCGGCCAAGCTCTTCACCGATATGAATCCCGATCTGCTCGCGCAGATCCGAATCTTGCGCGCCGATCCCAACGCGTCTGAAACCACGCGCGCAAAGGAAACCTATTTTCCGGCGACGATCCGCCAGAGCAGCTATCCGAACTGGCTGAAGGACGATGTACCGACGCTCACCGTGAAAGCGTTTCTCGTCACCTATGACTACGGCCTGCGCGACACGGTGAGCAACCTGAACCGCTTCGCCGATTCACTGTGCGAGAACTTCGACGTGCTGCAGGAAAAAGGCCATCCGAAGTGGAAGCAGGTCAAGCTCGAACTGCCGCCGCTCACGAAAGGCTGGCAATACTATCCGCCTATCGAGCGGCATTTGCGCTCGTGCATCGCACGCCGGGCGTCGATGCCGGCGGGCGGCGCGACGGCGGCGGCGGTGCAGCAACAGCCTGCCGCGCCGAAAGTGAACAAACGTCCGTGCTCCGATCAGGAGCGTCTGCTGCTGTTGTGCGGCAAGTGAAATCGCCTTGACGCGACGAGCACAAAAAAACGCCACTGCGCATATCACGCAGTGGCGTTTTTTCTTTTCGCCCTCTCGCACGATTACTGCGCAGACGCGTTGCCTTCCCAGCCAAGCCCCAGACTCTTCTGCAACGCGACGTAGTCCTTGATCAGCTGCGCGTCGCTCTGCACGCGATTCTGCTCGGCTGTATAGCGCGTGCGTTCCGTGTCGATCCAGTCGAGCGCCGTCGCCGTGCCCGCGCGATAGCGCTGCTCGGTCAAGGTCGCGGCGCGCGTCGCGGAATCTTCAACCGTGCGCAGGCTGACCACGTTCTCACGCTCGTGCCCATAGCGCGACAGCGCGACATCGGCATCGCGCAGCGCGCCGAGCACGGTGCTTTCGTACTTCGCCTGCGCTTCGTCGAACGACGCGCGCGCCTGATCGACTTTCGCTTTCGTGCGGCCGAAGTCGAAAGCGTTCCATTGCAGATACGGCACCCCGAGCCACGTGAGGTTATCCTTGCGCACCAGATGGCCCGGGTCCGCAGCGCTGTAGCTCAGGCTGCCGAACAGCGTGACTTTCGGAAACCAGTCCGCCTCGCGTTCGCCGATCTGCGCGCTCTGTGACGCGAGCCGCCGCTCGGCTGCGCGCACATCGGGACGCCGCCGCAGCAATTGCGCCGGATCGCCGACGGCAACCGTCTGCGGTAACGCGGGCAGCGGCGCGGGCTGCTTCAGCATGTCGTCGAGCGCGCCCGGCTCGCGGCCCGTCAGAAGCGCGAGTTCGTCGAGCGATTCGGCGATCTGCGCATCGAGGGGAATGAGCGCGTTGCGCGTGTTCTCGACCTGCGTGCGCACGCGTTCGACATCGACTTGCGATGAGACGCCGCGCTCGCGCCGCTGCTCGGTCAGTGACAGCACATGCTCTTCTAGCTCCGCCGATTTACGCACGATCACGATGCGCTGCTGCTGATCGCGCAAGCCGACATACGCGCTGCCGATTTCCGCAGCGAGTTGCACGTGCGTATCGGCGAGGTCTGCTTCGGACGCGTCCGCTTCCGCCGACGCCGCTTCGACCGCGCGACGCGTGCCGCCGAAAAGATCGAGCTCCCAGCTCGCATCGAAGCCCGCCAGATACAGCGCGACGGGACCACGCCCGCTCGACGAGCCGGAACTGCCGCCGCTCAGCGACGACAGATCGGGTTCGCGCGTGCGCACGTAAGCCGCGCTCGCGCCGATCTTAGGCAATTCGTTACGCTGCTGCTGCGTCAGCCCGGCGCGCGCCTGGCGCACGCGAGCCTGCGCGGCGCGCAGGTCCGGGCTGTTGTCGATCCCCGCTTCGATCAGCGCGGTCAGTTGCGGATCGTTGAGCGCGACCCACCACGCGGCGACGCCGGGCGCGGTCGCTACGACGCCGTCAGGCGCACGCTTGAAGCTGCTGGCGTTCGTCGTGGTGGGCGCGCCCCTGTAGTCGGGGCCGACCGTGCAGCCCGCGAGCAACACAGTCAGTGCAGCCGCGACGGGCGAAAGCATCGACGCGAGATGCGAAACGCGACGCGACACGAAACGGGAATCGGAGCGCGCGGCGGCAGCGCCGCGCTGAGCGGCAAAATCAAATGGCTTCATCACAGGTTTCAATGTCCGGCCGACGGCGTGCCCGGTGCCGGCTTCTTGAGAAGTAAAGCGAGAGGAATGCACAGCAGTAGCGCGACGGCGAGCACGTAGAACGTTTCCGAAAACGTGATTACGCTCGCCTGCAACTGCATCTGCGCCGCGAGCTGGCCGAGCGCCTGCATCTTCGCGTAGGCCATGTCGCCATGCTGCGCGAAGAAGCCCGCCGCGCTCTGCGAGACGTGCTCCTGACCGATCAGCGAATTCGCCGTCACCGATTCGCGGATCATGTCGTCATGAAACGTATTGCGCCGGTCGATGAACGTGCCGAGCAGCGCGAGCCCCACCGAGCCGCCCAGGTTGCGCGCCATGTTGTAGAGACCCGCAGCGTCGCCCGCCTGATCGCGTGGTACAGCCGCCATCGATGCCTGGTTCAGCGGCATCATCGCGAGCACCTGGCCGACGCCGCGCAGCAGTTGCGACCACGTGAAGTCGTCGCCCGCACTTTGCGCCGTCAGCCCAATGTCGAGCATGCAACTGCCCGCGAAACACGCGAGGCCCGCCATCACGAGCAGACGCGTATCGACGCGCCCCATCAGACGCGGCAGCACGGGCATCATCAGGAACGCAGGCAGACCCGACATCAGCATCACCGCGCCCGACTGCTGGGCGTTGTAGCCCGCCACGCCAGACAGAAACTGCGGCAACAGATACGACACGCAGTACAGCCCCGCGCCGACCGTGAAGACGATGAAGATCACGCTCGCATAGCGCGCGTTGGTCAACAGCTTCAGACGCACGATCGGCTGCTTCGACACGAACTGCGCCGCGAGCAATAGCGTAATGCCAGCAACCGCGACCACGCTCAGCCACACGATCATCGGCGATTCGAACCAGCGCTCGCGCTGCCCTTCTTCGAGCACCACGGTCAGCGAACTCAAACCCGCCGCCATCCCGACGATACCGAGCCAGTCCGCGCGCACGAACTGTTGCCAGTTGGTGCGCGCGTTTTCCAGCCCGGCGACGAGCAGCACGACGAGCGCAACGCCCACGGGCAGGTTGAGAAAGAAGCACCAGCTCCAGTCGATGTTCTCCGCAAGCCAGCCGCCGACCACAGGCCCTAGCAACGGCCCGAGCAGCACGATCAGTCCGAACATCGTCATGCCGATCGGCATCTGATGGCGCGGCAGCCGCGTCGCGACAATGGTCTGCGCAGTCGGAATCATCGCGCCGCCCGCGAAGCCCTGGCCGATCCGCCCGATGATCATCTGCGGCAGGCTGTGCGACATCCCGCAGAGAATCGAAAACAGCGTAAACAGCGTCGCATTGCCAAGCAGGAAATTGCGCAGCCCGAACACGCGCGTGAGCCACGCGGCGAGCGGAATCATCACGATCTCGGACATCAGATAGCCCGTCGATATCCACGTGCCCTCGGTGCCCGTCGCGCCAATTTGCCCTTGAATCTGCGGCAACGCGGAGTTCGTGATCGAGATGTCGAGCGTCGCCATCAGCGCGCCGAGCGCGCCCGCGGCGACAGCCGTCCAGTCGGCGGCCGTGGCGTTGGCCGTGACGTTGGCCGGTTTTGCGGCCGCGTGCTCAGCCACGGCCGTTCTCGCGTTCGATGCGCGCTTCGTTGTCGCGAGCGCCGCGCGTGTCCACATCGACGTTCACCGACAGGCCCGGCAGCAGCACCTTGCGCGTTTCCTGCCCGACGTCGAGCCGGATGCGCACGGGCACGCGCTGCACGATCTTCGTGAAGTTGCCCGTCGCGTTCTGCGCGGGCAGCAACGCGAACTGCGAACCCGTACCCGGCGAGAAGCTGTCAACCTTGCCATGCAGCTTAGTGCCCGGCAACGCGTCGACATGCAGCGTCACGGGCTGGCCGACGCGCATCATGCCGATCTGCGTTTCCTTGAAGTTCGCGACGAGATACACGTCCTGCACGGGCACGATTGTCATGAAGCGCGAGCCCGGCTGCGCGTATTGGCCGACGCGCACGCTGCGGTCGCCGACGCGTCCGTCGATGGGACTCGTGAGCACCGTGTCCTGCGTGTCGAGTTGCGCCTGGCGCGCGCTTGCTTCGGCGGCGGCCAGTTGCGCGCGCGCCTGTTCGATCGCGGCATGCGTGGTCGCGATCTGGCGTTCGGCGCTTTGCAGCGCGGCGGCGTCCGCGGCACGCGTGGCACTTGCCTGACGCTGCGTATTGCGCAACTCGGCGACGCGCTCGCCCGTCTCGGCGCCCGTCGCGGCGAGCGGCTCGTAGCGCTTGACCTGATCGGCGGCGTGGGCCTCGTTCGCGCTCGCGCCGTCGAGTTGCGCGCGGGCTTGCGCGATGGCCGCCTGTTGCTGCGCGAGTTCTGCTTCGCCATGCAGGATGTCGGCGCGGCGCGCGGCGATGGTCGCGTTCGCCTGTTCGAGCACCGCGTCGTACTGGCGGCCGTCGAGCCGCACGAGTGGCTGGCCGCGTTTGACAGCCTGATTGTCGCCGACCAGCACGTCGGCCACGTAGCCCGACACCTTCGGCGCGACGGTCATACCGTCGGCTTGCAGATACGCGTCGTCAGTGCTTTCGATGAAGCGCCCCACCGTCCACCAGTGCGCGCCCCACGCAATCGCGCCAAGCACGGCGACGCCGCCGATGATGAGAAATACGCCCTTCTTTCTCGACCGTTGCGCGCTCGCGGCGGGCCCCGCGTCTTCGACGGGCAAAGTGGCTGACATGTCGACCTCAGATAATTTATACCAATCGTTATAATTATTCCAGTTGATACAATTTAGTCAACAATATTGTTTTTACGATCCTTACCTTTTACCTTTGCGCTCATCGTATATTTTTTTGTCGATCGGTACTGGCGCTTTGGCGCCTTGGCCGGTCCCATGCAAAGCTAGAGCAACGTGACGACACGCACACCGAGACACCGCCCCGCAGCCGAAGGCGGCTACCAGCGCGGCGAAGAGACCCGCGCGAAGATCATCGAATCAGCGCTGAGCCTGTTCGGCGAACGCGGCTTCGAAGGCGCTTCCACGCGCGACATCGCCGAGCATGCGGGCGTCAACGCGCCCGCGCTCGTGTATTACTTCGACAACAAGGAAGGCGTCTATCAGGCCTGCGTCGAATACATCATGGCGAACGTGGCGGACTACTTCGCGGATGCCGTCGCTGCCGCGCAGAACGTGCTCGACGCGAACCCTTCCGACGACGCACTGATCGACGCGTTTCGCTCGATCCAGGCGCGCGTCGCCAGTTATCTGTTCACGACGGAGACGCCCGCCACCTGGCGCCTGTTCATGGCGCGCGAGCAGGCGGGACTCGGCCCGGCGTTCGCCGCAGAACGCCTGAACGAACGCATGCGCAAGCCGCTTCTGAGCGTGAGCTCGGAAATCGTCGGGCGCCTGCTGGGAAGACCTGCCGACGATCCCGAAACGGTGATCCGGCTGCTGGCGATCAACGGACAGCTCGTGTCCTTTCATCTGACGCGCTGCACGGCATTGGCGGCGTTGCAGTGGAAATCGATCGACGGTGAGCGGCTGAAGCAGCTCTGCACGATCATCGATGAACAGAGCGTCGTGCTGCTGCGCGCGATGATCGAATGGCGCGAGGCGAACCGCAAGCGGCGCAAGAAGAAGTAAGGCGACCTGACTCGCCTGCGAATGCCTTAACGCTCCTTACAAAGTCAGACAGAGCGTGACGGGCGCCGCCGCGCATCGGAGATGCGGAACGCCATGCGTGGCGGGCCTTCACGCGACCTTTCACTGCACGTCGGGCACGCCGCGGCTCGCAAACTTCTGTTGATTCTGTAACGAGGCTGTTAAACGCGATTGACCCAGGATGGGTAAGGTGCGGCTTCGCACTGCGCCGCGCATGCTTGCAGCGGTGCAGCGACACGCACAACTCATTGAAGGAGCAATCGATGCGCAAGCTCGCGATTCTGGCCATCCTGGCCGCACTGACCGCCACGTTGTCCGGATGCTGGTGGGGACCGGGGCCCGGCTGGGGCGGTGGCGGCCCGGGCCACGGTGGTGGGCCCGGCGGCGGCGGACCCGGTGGACCGGGAGGCGATGGACCGCACGGCGCGGTCGTCGTGCCGCATGCAACGGCGCGTGCCTGACTTTGGCCAGCGCGACGCGCAGCGCAGCGAGCGCGTCGCGTGCCGTTCAAGCCTGCGCGGCCATCTCGCGCGGTGCGGCGGGCGGCGTCATCCCGCCTTCCGCCGCGCTCCACTGCACGACCCATTCGGGCAATGCGGGCGACGCCTGGGTGACACCCGCGAGCCCGAGCAGTTCGCCCGTCGGCACGGTGCCACCGCTGCGCTTCAGAAAGCGCGTGCGCACGACGCCCAGCGCAACCTGCGCGCCATCGCGGATAAACGCCTGCTCGAGGAACACATGCCGCTCGTCCCAGCCGATCACGCGCGTCACCACGTCATAGCGATCCCATAGCTCCAGTGAGCGATGAAAGCGCATCGTCTCCAGCGTAACGACGGGATACCAGCCCTGCTTTTTGATCTGCGGCCATACGCGCGAGCGGATCATCAGGTCGACGCGCGCCAGATCGAGGATCGTGAAGTAGCGGCCGTTGGTCATATGGCGCAGTACGTCGAGATCATTGAGCCACACGCGAAACGGCGTGACGCAGGTATCGAGCACATGCAGACGCCCGCGACGCGGACTCAGCGTGAAAGTGAGGAACAGGCGTAACAGCAGGTTCATGAGAAAGCGCGCAGCAGCGAGGCTAACGTTGCAAAAGCACGCATGTTAATCGACAGTGCGGTACGTGCGCGGCCCGTGTTATAGAGGGCTTCTTCACATGCCGCTTCGTCGATGCGCCGTTTGCGACGCGCCTCATGCCGCTGTCGATGGCTGCACGGCCGCCAGATGCTGCGTATGCATGTCGCTCAGCCGGCATAGCAGAATGCCGTAACCCGCCAGATGGCCCAGATAGACGCTCGTGAACACGCCGGGCGCGGGCAAGGTATCGACGATGTCGTGCAATGCATCCATCTGCAAGGGCTTCTCTTCGAGCGCCGCGCGCTCGACACGCAGATCGGCCACCAGCGCGAGCTTCCCATGCGCGTCGATCAGCCTGGCGAGCCCGGCCAGAAATGCTTCGTGCCAGTGGGAATCGAGCGCGGTGAACTGCTCGTGAAACGTATCGACTGTCTCCAGAAAATTGACGAGCGAGTCGAACAGTTCGTGATAACACCAGAAAAGCGGCAGCCGGTCACGATTGCGCTGCAGATGCGGCGACACCCACGCCTGCTGCAGATCGAGCTTGAGCAGACCGTGCGATTCCTTCAGGTCGGTGCTCGACTTGCGCAGCTGGCCGATGATCGTTTTCAGTTGCGCCGAATCGCGCTGGCCCGACGCGATCTGGCCGAGCGCTTGCAACGCCTGTTCGTTGCCGTCGTTGACGAGGCGGTTCGCCCAGAAGCCGTGATCGGGCGGAAAGGCGACCTGCTGGATGATGAAGCCGAGCAGCATGCCCAGCACGACGCCGATCAGGCGCTGTTCGAGCAGCGGAAGATGTTCGCCCGTGTAGAGCACGAGCGTCATCGGAATCGTAACGCTCGTCATCTGGAACAGCGACGGCCTCAGTCGCACGATCGCGAAGATCACGAGCGGCAGCAGCAGCGTGCCGAGCAACAGATGCGGCGCCGTGAGCCAGATCACGAGCGTGGCGATCGGCATCGCGACGACGTTCGACATCACGCGCCGATAGAAGTAGCCGCGCGCGGCGGAGATCGAACTGCCTAGCGCGAGCGTGAGCATCGTCGAACTGGCGAGCGCGACGGCCGCATCGGGATAACCGAGGCTATAGGGAATCCAGAAGCCGATCCATAACCCGAGCGCGAGCTTCACGTACTTGGCGTTTTCCGAAAGCGAGAAGCGCGCGAGCGCACGGCGAAACGGCGTCAGCGGCTTGTGGGCGTACGAAGCGGTCGACATGGTTGCTCCTGCAAGCGGGAAGGCACTCTGTATGTGGCATCGGCCTGGCTGGTTGGGATTGTACCGGCGCCGGGATGAGCGCAGACGCGCGACCGCCGTTGCTCCTGGATCGGCTCACCCTCCTGGATCGGCTCACCGTCCTGGATCAGCTCACCCTCCTGGATCAGCTCACCATCATCAGCGCCCCAGGCGCACACCGCCGCCATTTTTGACCCGCTTCATTTCCTTGCGCGCCACAGGCATAGTGAGAGCTTTCCAGCCTCGACGCAGCAAGCCCGACACAATGAGCGAGACATCCCCGGCCGCCGCGCCCGTCATCCGCGACGCCACCGACGCCGACTTCCACTCCATCCAGGCCATCTACGCGCACCACGTGCTGACAGGCGTCGCTTCGTTCGAAGAGACGCCGCCATCCGTCGACGATTTGCGGCAGCGCCGCGCCGCCGTGCTTTCGCATGGCCTGCCGTATATCGTGGCGATTGTCGACGGCAAGATCGCGGGATACGCGTATGCGACGCTCTATCGTCCGCGAATCGCGTATCGCTTTACGATCGAAGACTCGATCTATATCGACGATGCGTGCCGTGGCCGCGGCGTCGGGCGCGCGCTGCTTGCCGAACTCATCGTGCGGTGCGAACAGGGCCCGTGGCGCCAGATGATCGCCGTCATCGCCGACGGCGGACTCGGAGGGTCGCTGTCGCTGCATCGGAACGCCGGCTTCGAACTGGTCGGCACGTTGAAGGCGGTCGGCTTCAAGCATGGCCGATGGCTCGACTCGACGGTGATGCAGCGGGCGCTCGGACAAGGCAGCGACGCACTGCCCGCCGACGCCGAAACCGCCAGCGACTAAAGCAGCGCGCACTGCGCCGCGCCAGAATCAGCGCAGTTCTTCTGGCTGATCGTGTTCGACTACCACTTGCACCTGCTGATTCGCGATCACAAACGCGGCCACAACCTGCGCGGCTTGTGGAGTGTCGTGAAGTTTCTGCATGACTGCATCCGCGCGCACGCGCCCGTACATTTCATCGTGCCGCTGCGCGACCGCTATGTCGGGCCGGCGCTCTCACTCGAGCTTGAAACATCGGTCGGCGCGCATTCACGCGATGAAATCGATGCAGGCCGTCGTGCTGCGTGATCCGGGCCGCGACGCGTTCATTGGCGAGCGTGAAGCATCGCATCAGACTGCCGGCAACGTGCGCGTGAACATCGTCGGATAGTCGATGACGAGTCCGTCCTCGTCGACTTTCAGCTCCGCCGCGAAGCCTGTGTCGATGCCTTCGTAGCGATACTCGCTGTCCGGCTCGACGCACGTGTACGCCTGCTCGACGCGTGAAACCTGTAAGTCAGGTGTAGAAATGAACACGACGGCGATCGGCTCGCGCGCGCCCTTGGCCAGTTGCAGACGACGGATCGGCAGCGTGTTGGTAAACGGCGTAGCGGCGATGTCGATATCGATGCAGCCTGCCAACGACGGCAATACGAGCCCATGTCCATCGCGCCAGTTGCCTTCGCCGTCACCGTGCAGTTCGAGTTCGGGGCCGCCCGTCACCTTCAGCCAGGCATGCAGCGTGCGCCATTGCGGATCGCATTTCACACGGTACATGAGGCCGTATGGGCGGTCATCGCGCTCGCCGACCAGCACGCTTTCGGCGTAAAAGCCGTCGACGCGCGCGTCGAATGCGAGATGCTCGACGCCTTCGCCCTCTTCCGGGGTCCATCGCACTTCACGCATGAATCTGTCTCCTGTGTGAGATCGCCGGGAATGACGCGCCCATGGATGACATCGTAACGCGCCACGCGGACGGGTGAATCGCCCGACCGCCTTGCTCAAATAGCCGCTATCAACGCACGCGCATGCCACTCGCGCCTCGCGTGCCCTATGCTCGTGTTTCGTCTGCTTCGAATCGAAAGCGCCGCGTGAGTTCCGCCTCGCGCGGCTTTGTCACGTCCTCGTCACGTCAGTTGAAACGGTATTACCCCATGTCCGCCGCGCTCCATGAAGAACCATTCGATGCATTGCGCACGCTGCTGCGCAGCTTCGGCCAGATCGTCCTGCAAGGGAACGCGGCGACGGGCGCGTGCGTGCTGGCGGCGTGGCTCGTCAGCGATGCGCGCCTCGCATGCGCCGCGCTGACGGGCGCGATCGCGGCGAACGTCGGCGCCGTGTTGCGCGGCTACGATCCCGCCGATACGCGCGACGGACTGCACGGCTTCAACGGCGCGCTCGCGGGACTTGCCGCGTTCACCTTCATCGCCGACGACGCCACCGCGATGGCCGTTGCGATACTCGCGGCGACGGCGGCTGCATGGCTGCTCGGACCGTGGGCGCGGTTATTGCGCTCGCGCGGCCTTGGCTATTATTCGAGTCCTTGCCTGGTTGCGACGTGGGCGTGGCTGCCCTTTGTTCATCTGGCGCCGGCGCGCGTTGCCGCGAGCGACGCGGTTTCGTGGCTCGATCCGATGCGCGGCTTGCTGACGGGTATTGCGCAGACATCCTTTGCGTGCAGCGCGCTGGCGGGCGTGTTGATACTTGGTGGCATCGCGCTGTCGTCGATGCGCTCCGCGCTGTTCGCGCTCGCGGGCGCTGCGCTCGCGACCTCGGCGCATTGGCTGATCGGCGCGGATTGTGCATCGCTCGGCGCGGGCCTGTTAGGATTCAACGGTGCGCTCACCGCGCTTGCGCTGGCCGATTGCGGTGCACTGGCGGCGTTCGCTGGCGTGAGTGTGTCCGTCGCAATGCAGCAGACTGCCATTGTGTCGGGCCTGCCGGCGATGACAGCGCCGTTCGTCGTCGCGACGTGGACGATGCGCTTGCTGATGCGCGATACTCGCCGCACGAGCACTGGCAGCCCGAATCGCGCGCCTGATTCCGCGATTGAGAGATCGGCGGGTCCAGGGCATCGAGAGAAAACAACCCGTGCCGTTTCGCCCGAAGGCTGAGGCGGCCAGCAACAGGAGACGTCATGTCGTCGTTCGCTCATACGCCTGCGGGCCGCATTGCGCAGTCGAAGCTCATGTCGGAGGCGGAGCAGCGCACGCGCGTCGATCTCGCGGCCGCGTACCGGCTTGCGGCGCTCAACGGCTGGGACGATCTCGTCTACACGCATATTTCCGCGAGCGTGCCCGACGAGCCCGGTCATTTTCTGATCAATCCATTCGGCCTCTCGTTCGATGAAGTGTGCGCGTCGAATCTGGTGAAGATCGATATCGCGGGAAACATCGTCGGGGCGAGCGAGCACCCGGTGAACGCGACGGGTTTTGCGTTGCACGCGGCTGTTCACGCGGCGCGCGACGACGCGTTTTGCGTGATGCATCTGCACAATACGGCGGGCATTGCCGTGTCGTTGCAAAAGGATGGGCTTTTGCCGGGTTCGCAGCATGCGCTGCGCTTTCATGGGTATCTTGCGTATCACGATTACGAGGGTCTTGCGTTCACGCCAGCGGAGGGCGAGCGCCTCGTTACCGATCTCGCCGACAAGCCGGCGATGCTATTGCGTAATCACGGAACGCTGACGACGGGCCGCACGGTTGCGGAAGCGTATGTGCTGATGGCGACGCTCATCAAGGCTTGCGAGATTCAATTGCTTGCGCAGGCGGGCAGTGGCGCGCTGGTGTTGCCATCGGAGGCCGTGGCTGAACGCACGGCTGAACAGCTTTACGATGGGGGCGCTGTTGAAGGTGCGATCGAATGGCCGGCGTTGTTGCGCAAGCTTGATCGCATCGATGCGTCGTATAAGGGTTGAGTTTTTTCTAAGGGATACGAGACATGCCTACTTTTCATATCGAGCTTTTTGAAGGTCGTACTGTTGAGCAGAAGCGCCAGTTCGTTGAGGCTATTACGAAGGCGACGTGCGAGTCGCTGAATGTCGAGCCGAATTCTGTTGATATTGTGCTTGTTGATGTCAAACGGGAGAACTGGGCTACGGGGGGGAAGCTTTGGTCTGATGTTGGGTGAGGTTTTTTTGTTTGTCTGCGACGTTGGGTGGGGCGGTTTGTTTTGCGCGGGCGGTTTGGTTTGGGTGTTCTAGCCTTTGCGCTGGCATCCGCGTTTTGTTAGCGTGCTTCACGCGTCGCCCCTGTGCGGGGCGACGCGTGAAGCACGAAGACACAACGCGGATGCCAGCGCAAAGGCCCAAAAAACCAAACCGGATGCCACCGCAAAGGCTAGAACACCCAAACCGCCCGCGCAAAACAAACCGCCCCACCCAGCGTCGCAGACAAAAAACCCAAACCCACTGCGACATCCCACCACACAACCGCGTCGCGCAACATCGACAAAACATCAGCAAAACGCGTGCTGCGACGCGGTCGATTGCCGCACTTCCCTCACAATCGCATGCGCCCGCCGCGCAACCCAGCAAATCCAAATCCTGATCCAGATCAACTGCTTACAGCAAAAAAGCGCGCCCACAGAAGCGCGAATCTGCGCCAAATCGCCACACAAAGCGCCGCAGCAAAACCACAAACATTCCCCTACGCTTGCGGTCATCTGCACGAACCCGGATTCGGACACATGACCACCGCAATCTCCGCCTTCGACCTCGCACGCATGCAGTTCGCGTTCACGGTCTCGTTTCACATCATCTTTCCTGCCCTCAGCATCGGGCTCGCCAGCTTCATCGCCGTCCTCGAATGGCGCTGGCTCAAAACCGGTAAGGCCTACTACAAAGATCTTTGTCTGTTCTGGTCGAAGATCTTCGCCGTGGCCTTCGGCATGGGCGTCGTCTCCGGCGTCGTCATGAGCTACGAGTTCGGTACGAACTGGTCGGGCTTCTCGTCGTTCGCCGGCCCCGTCACCGGCCCGCTGCTGATGTACGAGGTGATGACCGCGTTCTTCCTCGAAGCAGGCTTCCTCGGCATCATGCTGTTCGGCTGGCAACGCGTCAGCCCGCGCGCGCACTTCGGCGCGACGCTGATGGTCGCCATCGGCACGCTGATCTCGACGTTCTGGATTCTCGCGTCCAACAGCTGGATGCAGACGCCACAAGGCTTCGATATCGTCGATAACCACGTCGTCCCCGTCGACTGGTTCAAGATCATCTTCAATCCGTCGTTCCCCTACCGCCTCGCGCACATGGCGATCGCCGCCTTCATCGTCACGGCGCTCGTCGTCGCGGCTGTCGGTGCCTGGCACCTCCTCAAGGGACGGCGCGACAACGCGGTCAAAAAGATGTTCTCGATGGCGCTATGGATGCTGCTGGTCCTCGCGCCCGTCCAGGCCTTCGTCGGCGACGCGCACGGGCTGAACACGCGCGAACACCAGCCCGCGAAGATCGCGGCGATCGAAGGTCTGTGGGACACCGAGAAAGGCGGCACGGCGCTGAACCTGTTCGGCATCCCCGACATGCAGGCGGAAACCACGAAGTACGCCGTGTCGATTCCCCACCTCGGCAGCCTGATCCTCACGCATAGCTGGGACGGCGAAATCCGCGGGCTGAAGAGCTTTCCGAAAGAGGACCGCCCGAATTCGACCGTCGTGTTCTGGAGCTTCCGCGTGATGGCGGGCCTCGGCGTCGCGATGATCGGCTTCGCAATCGCCGCCTGGGCGCTGCGCCGGCGCGGCAAGCTGTACGACGCGAAGTGGTTCCACCGCATCGCAATCGCGATGGGACCGACGGGCTTTCTGTCGCTGCTCGCCGGCTGGGTGACGACGGAAGTCGGCCGTCAGCCGTGGGTCGTGTATGGCGTCAAGCGCACGGTCGAAGCCGTGTCGCCACTCTCCGCGCAGCAGGTCGGCATTTCGTTGATGGCGTTCGTCGTCATCTACTTCCTCGTGTTCGGCACGGGCATCTACTACATGTTCAAGCTGATGCGCTCGGGCCCCGCGTTGCCCGGCCACACACCGGATGACATCCCCGACACGCCCGGGCGCCGCCCGCTATCTGCCGTCGATCGGATGATCGACGCCTGATCCAACCTACGATACCCGCGAGAGAAAAATGGATGTGACCATAGTCTGGGCCGCGATCATCGCACTGGGCCTATTCATATACGTCGTGCTGGACGGTTTCGATCTGGGCATCGGCATCGTGTTTCCGTTCTTCCCCGACGAAAAGGAACGCGACCTGATGATGAACACCGTCGCGCCCGTCTGGGACGGCAACGAGACATGGCTCGTGCTCGGCGGCGCTGGCCTGTTCGCGGCGTTTCCCATCGTCTATTCGACGGTGCTTTCCGCGCTGTATCTGCCGCTCGTCTTCATGCTCGTGTGCCTGATTTTCCGCGGTGTGTCGTTCGAAATCCGCGCGAAGGCGAATCGCACGAAGCATCTTTGGGATCTGGCGTTCATCGGCGGATCGACGGGCGCGGCATTCTTTCAGGGCATTGCGCTCGGCGCGTTTTTGCAGGGCATCCCCGTCGTCGACGGCAGCTTCGCGGGTGACGCATTCGGCTGGCTCACGCCGTTCTCGCTGCTGACGGGTCTCGGCCTCGTCGTCACGTATGCGCTGCTCGGCTGCTGCTGGCTCGTCGCGAAGACGGAAGGCGATCTGCAACGGCGCCTGCATCGCGTCGTGTGGCCGCTGACGATCGTGCTGCTCGGCTTCATCGTCGTCGTCAGTCTGTGGACGCCGCTGCAGGAACCCGAGATTGCGCAGCGCTGGTTCGACGCCGGCATCTTCTGGCGCCTGCTGCCCGTGCCGTTCCTCGTCGCGATCTGCACGTTCTTCATGCGCCGCGCGGTGCGCGACCGGCATCACAACACGCCATTCATGATGGCGCTCGGTCTCGTGCTGCTCGGCTACGTCGGGTTGCTCGTGAGCCTGTGGCCCTACGCGATTCCGTCGAGCCTCACGCTCTGGGAAGCGGCCGCTCCGCGTTCGAGCCAGATGTTCACGCTGGTCGGCGCGGCCATCATCATCCCCATCATCATCGGCTACACGACGATGGGCTACTGGGTTTTCCGCGGCAAGGTGCGCCATGGCGACGCCCATTACCACTAAGCCCGCCCGCTCGCGCTCGCGCCAGGTACGGCTGCCCGGCTGGCTCTGGTTCGTCCTGCTGTGGTGCGGCGGCGTGGGCGGCGCGATGATCGTCGGCTATGCGTTCAAGGCCCTGATGAACGCGACGCTGTTTGCGATTACGTGAGCAGTCGACGACAGCCAACCATGCGTGAGCGCATCCGCCACGCATAACCGGCCGGGCGACCCATCCAGGCCGCCCGCTTGCCTTCAAAATCCTTCCGCGAAGCTCGTCTACGTAGCAGGCCGCGAGAGCACCATCCTCCTGGCCTCCGATGCAGTGCCGTACAAACCAGGGAAAACCACACGCGCCCAAACCGCGACGACCGCGCCGGACTTTCCGGTGAGGCCGCAGCGGCTGCGCGAGCGAGACCAAAGCATCTGATTGAACCGCGCCGACGCCGTTGCATTCATGACGGCCGGCGCGAACAATGAAGCGCGGACGCGCGCTGGCCGGAAGGCCCGCGAAACCGGGCGACAAGCATGACCCATCCGGCGATCCGGCATATGATCGCGGCTTGGGAAGCAAAACAAGCTGTTGCTGCATGGACGGCCCACCGCTGGTCGGGCCGCAGGGAGTGCAGCGGGTTGCGATGCGCAGCGGGCGTTCACGCCCGGGTGCGTCGCTGCCTTGTGGACGGAGCGTGCGCAACGGGGAGCGCGCGCTCCGCCCTCGTCCCGACCGACAACATGGGCACAACACCGGCAGGGCCGAGCGCCTGCATGGGACGAGAGGAAGGCGCCAAAGCGCCAACTCTGGTCCACAGCGGAGACATCATGAAGTTTCTTGTTGCCGACGATCATGAACTGATCCGCCAGGGCGTCAAGGGTCTGCTACGCGGACTCGATCCCGACGCCGTATTCGACGAAGCCGACACCTGGGAAACACTGGCCGCGGCCGCAAGGCCCGACGCCAACCACGATCTCGCCATCGTCGACCTTCACATGCCCGGCATGACGGGCGCTTCTTCATTGCACGCCCTGCTGAAAGCCAATCCGGCGCTGCCTGTGGTCGTGCTGTCGGCGGAAGAATCGCCGGATGAGATGCGCGCCGTGCTCGCGGCGGGCGCGCTCGGCTTCGTGCCGAAGCGCCAGCCGGCCAGCGTGATGCTCAAGGCGATCGAGCTGGTGCTGTCGGGCGGCGCGTATGTACCGATGGAAGCGCTCAGCCTGCTCGGCTCGCGCAGCGCGGACACAGCAACCGCGACTGCCACGGCGGAGGCCGCTATGACAGCGAGCGCAACCGCCATCGCCGGGCAGACGACGGCCGCGCCGCCAGAAGCCGCGCCCGTTCGCATCGAGGCGCTGCAGCCGCATCAGCAGCATCTGCTGGAGAACCTGTCGCCGCGTCAGCAGGAAATCATGCGGCTCGTGCATCGCGGCTGGACCAACAAGATGATCGCGCGCGATCTCGGCGTCGCCGAAGGCACGATCAAGGTCCATCTTTCGGTGATCTTCCGTGCGCTCGGCGTGCACAACCGCGCGACCGCCATTGCCGTCATCAACGGCTGGCTCGAAGCGGGAAAGACGCTTTGAATGGGGATAAAAAAGAAGGCGACAGAACGTCGCCTTCGGCAGGACGCGGCCTTTGCAGCCGCACTTGATCGATGCCCGTCAGAGCATTTCCGTCGCCAGCGTGACGCCTAGCGCAACGCCGCCGATCACGCCGATCGCGCGGCCTAACAGCATCGCGTTGAGGTCCTCGTCGAGGAGGAACTCGCTGCGGCGCTCGCGCATGACCGTGCGATGCAGCAGCGGCAGGGGAAACAGCAACGCGCACGACAGCGCGACGGGCGCGCCCAGGCGCATTGCCATGTTCGCGTGGTGCTCGGCGGGAATGCCGAGATACAACATGCCGACCACGAAAACGGTTGTCAGCAGCGCGCCCGCCAGCACGCCTGCGACGAGCTTGTCGGATGGATGTCCATTCACTTCTACACCTCATTGAATCGAAAGCCGCGCCGGGCCGATAGGCCGGACGCGAAGGTTGCCGGAAAACGTTCACGGCGGCCTGGGAGCCGCTGTTATCGCGAAACGGCTTATTTCAGCAGCCAGGCATGGCTTCGGTCGATCAGACACTTCTCAAAAAGGCTGACGAACAGGCGGGGACAAGGTGGCGCAGGTGGTAAGCGGAAGCGTAACGACGCTATACGGCGGCGGCGCCAGTAGGAAATAGATCGTCGATGGTCGCGAGGTGGCTCGCGTCATGACGCGAGCCATTGATGCTAACGGGAACCCAGGCAGAAAAGCCCGGCATGTCGGCGCCGGAGTGAATCAGCCGCGGGTCGTCAACGGCTGTTCAGAAGTCACAGATTCCGCGCGATTACCCGGCCTGTCTGCAATCGCGCCCGGCTGCTGCCACAGCATCTCCAGCGTACGGCGCAGCCGCGCGGGCGTCACGGGCTTGTGCAGCACGGGGATGCCTTGCATCGCCAGCGCCTCCAGTTCCACCGACGCCATATCGCCCGTGATCAGCAGCGTCACCACGCGCTCTCGGCCGCGCCGTCGGAGCGCGTCGCGCACGGCGCCGAGCGCCTGCGCGCCCGTGCGGTGGTTCGCCAGCTGATAGTCGCAGAGCACGGCATCGGGCATGAAGCCTTCGTCGATGGCCAGCAGCGCGAGACGCTCGTCAGGCACGCCGCGCACGACGCAGCCCCAGCGGCCCAGCAGGCTCTGTATGCCTTCGAGGATCGCCGGCTCGTCGTCGATGCACAGCACGTGGCGCCCGAGCGCCGCCCCTCCGCTCGCGACGGAATCGTTCAGCCCGGCGACGATCCGCGCCGGATCGCCCGCCTGCACAGGAAACCGGAACACCGAGCCGCGCCCCGGCACCGAGCGCAATTGCAACTGCCCGCCCAGCATCTCGACGAGCCGCTTGACGGTCGGCAGCCCGAGCCCATGCCCTTGCCGTGCGTCGCGCTGCGGATTGGCGACCTGATAGAACTCTTCGAAGATGCGCCCTTGCTCTGCCCGCGGAATGCCGATGCCCGAGTCGCGCACCTCGATATAGCCACCCTCGCTCCGCCCCGCGCGCCGGAAGCCCATCCAGATCGCGCCGCTTTCCGTATAGCGCACCGCGTTCGACAGCAGGTTGCTCAGGATCCGCTCCAGCAGCACGGGGTCGTCGTGGATCACGGCGTCCGTCGGCGCGATGCGCAGCGCGAGCCCCTTCGCGGCCGCCTGCGGCCAATACTGGTTGCCGACGCGATCGAACAGTTCGGACAGCCGGAAATGCAGCTTGATGACCTGCGTGACGCCGCTTTCGAGCCGCGCCAGATCGAGCACCTGGTTGAACAGCTGGTTCAGCGCCTCGACATTGTTGGCGATGTTACTGGCCGTCTTCGCGTGCTGCACGGGCGTCGCCGACGTGTCGTTCAGCGACGCCGCGAGCAGCCCGATCGCATGCAGCGGCTGACGCAGATCGTGACTCGCGGCGGCGAAGAAGCGCGTCTTCGCGAGGCTCGCTTCCTCGGCAACGAGCTTTTGCGCAGCGAGCGATTCGGCGAGCGCCTGCTGGTCAACGCGCGCCTGCACGACGCGCTGGAACAGCTTGCGGTAGCTGAGCGCATAAACGTTGATCGCGCAGAAGAAGAACGCGAGGACGATCGCGAGAATCGTCCGGTCGAACGCGTGCGTGCTGAAGTGCAGCACGATTGCGGGCAGCAGCAGGAACGGGATCGCCGTCGCGAAGTTGGCGACGTCGAAACCGTTCGACATGAACACGCCCGCCGCCAGCGTAACGAGCATCACCGTGTGCAGGATGGGGAGATCCGTGTGCGGGCTCTGGAACGCGAACCAGATCGCGAGGCCAGGCGCGCTGTAGAGCAGCGCGCCGCGCGCGGCATGCAGGTTGATCCACGCGCGCGGCGAGACGGACTCGGGCCAGCGCCGGTTGCACATCCACAGCGCGAGGCTCGCGCAGTTGGCGAAGCCATAGAAGATGAAGCAGGCCGCGAAAAGATGCGGATGCGGGATGTTATTCCAGTAGATCGCCACCAGCACCGCAATCGAGAACCAGTGCGTGAAGAAAGCAATCGGGTCCTGCGCGTACAGCACGCGCACGAGGTCTTCGTCGATCGCGCGCTGGATGGGATCGGCCCGCATCGTGCGGTCTCCTTGTCGGCAGGAGCTGGCGCCTGGGCGCGTCGCTCCCGTCCATTCAATTGATTTTGCGGTCGGCGGGAACGCGTGCTTTTAGCGATCGCTCCCGTGCGGTATGAGATTTCCTGGTCGTTTCGTTTTCTGTCAAGCCGCCGCCGATTGCACCAGATTGGGAATAAAACCCGCGCCTCACGCGTCCTATAAAGAGCACCCGGCACAGTCTAAAGATAGTTTACCCGTCTTACCGGCGGTTTACCCTTCAGCTATCACTTAATCCATATAGGCGGCGCCGCGTGCAAAAAGCATACTGGTTTCAACGATTCAACATTCAAGCGCGGCCGACAGCCTCTGAAGGTTCAGCTTCACGACCTGTTTCATGCCTGTTTGTCGAGGCTCTACTGGCGGCATCCCCCGCCGCCACCGCGCTCCTTGCCCCTTACCGATGGAGGCCTTCATGGGCGCAGTTCCGAGCCAGGTTTTTGCACGCACTCTCGACGAAGCCGTTCTTCCCGACCTGTGGCGCCGCCGCACGCAGCTCACGGACGACGAAATGATGTCGATGTACGACCTCGTGAAGCGCGCATTGCGCACCTACCACCCGCTCGAATTGCACGCGCTCGGCGAAGACAAGGAAGAGCTCGTGCATCAGTTCATCTATACGAAGGTGCTGCGTCTCGCGCCCGGCCATGTCGAGTCGAAGGCCACGCCGGAAAGCGCGCCGTCCAACAGCTACGCGATCTGCGCTTACTTCCGCCGCTATCTGATCGACTGCCTGAGGAGCGCGAGCCATCAGCGCAACGTGTCGATGGAACACGAAGGCATGATGCAGGAGATCGACCTGCGCGCGCAGGCGCTCGAAGATCCCATCGAAAGCGTGCTGCTGCAGTACGGCCTGAGCGAACGCGGCGTGCGCCAGGCCGCGCGCGAGTTCATCGCGTCGCTCGATGCGCCCGAGCGCATCGTGCTCGCGGGCAGCCTCGGCTGGTGCTCGGAAGCGAAAGGCGGTCTGTCGGCGGTAGCCGCGCAGCATCGGGTGCCCTCCTATCACTATCGTGCCGTCAAGCTCGGTGTCACGATGAAGAAGACGGACGACGCCGCGCAGTTTTCCAACACGAAGATCGGCCAATGGCTGCGCGACGAACTCGGCATTGAAATTCACGCTGAAAACCGCGAGGCGATCCTCGTCGTGTTCAACCTGCTCGCAGCGGAAGCGACGGAAGCCGCCACCACGCCCGACGAAGAGCTGATCGAAGCGGCGGCGTGAACAACTGAGCGCGCCGTTTGAACCTTAACTCGCTTAACGTTTAACAATCGCGGCCTTCGATTCGAATTTGACAATCCGGCTCGCTTATTACGCGTCGCCAACCAGAACGAGCCCGTCTCTACGCTTCATCCTACGTGCAGTTCGCGCGACCGCTGCCTGATGGCACCTGTCCGCACGAAAGTACTCCACGCCTGCAATCACAGCAATTTTTGAATCACACGGCTAAACGCGCGTTTTCCCTTTGCATTTCGCTGCGCGAAGTCCAGGATAAAGAGGCTGTGAGCGCCAGCCAGCCGTCTATATCGCCAGGTTTCCCCCGCCCGGCACACATCCAATACAAAGAGGTGGTCGAATGAACCGCTTGTCCAGCGCCCTTTCGGCGATGAAGGACCATTACGAGGTCGTGGTCGTGGGTTCCGGCTATGGCGGCGCGATTGCCGCGAGCCGCATGGCTCGCGCGAAACGCAGCGTGTGCCTGCTCGAACGCGGCCGCGAGTTCATGGCGGGCGACTTTCCCGCCACGCCGCTCGAAGGTGTCGCGCAAATGCAGTACAACACGGGCGTCGCGCAGATCGGCTCGCCCCTCGCGCTGCTCGAAGTGCACGTGAATCCCGATGTCAACGTGGTGGTCGGCTGTGGACTCGGCGGCACGTCGCTGATCAACGCGAACGTCGCGCTCAAGCCCGACGCGCGACTGTGGGACGATCCGCGCTGGCCCGCCGCCTTGCGTGCAGACCAGGCAAATCTCGACGTTTGCTACGAACGCGCCAAAACGATGCTCGGCGCGACGCCCGTCCCCGACGACTACCCCAACCTGCCGAAACTCGATGCGCTCGAGTTGTCAGCGAAACGGCTCGGCATGAGCGACCGTTTCTACCGCCCGCCCATCACGGTGACGTTCAAGGAAGGCAAGAACGCGGCGGGCGTCGACCAGAACCGCTGCGTCGGCTGCGGCGACTGCAATTCGGGCTGCAACCACGGCGCGAAGAACTCGACGCATATGAACTATCTGCCCGACGCCGCCGCGCATGGCGCGCAGATTTTCACGGGCGCGGCCGTGCATTCGGTGGTGCGCGACGACGAGCGCGGCGTCTGGTGCGTGCGCTATCAACCCGCCGACCTGAAGCGCGAGCTGTACGACGCGCCCGAACTGTTCGTGACGGCCGACATCGTGATCCTTTCCGCCGGCACGCTCGGCTCGACGGCGATCCTGCTGCGCTCGCAGGAAGCGGGCTTGCCTGTGTCGAAGCAACTTGGCCAGCACTTCACGGGCAACGGCGACGTGCTCGCGTTCGCGTTCAACACCGACAAGGTGATCAACGGCGTCGGCTGGGGCACGCATCCGGCGGGCGACATTCCGCCTGTCGGCCCGTGCATCACGGGCATCATTGACCATCGCAACACGCCCGATGTAAAGGACGGCTTCGTGATCGAGGAAGGATCGGTTGCCGCGCCGATCGGCCTCGGCCTGATGGGCGTACTCGGCCTCGCGGCGCCTGCCGAAGGCGTCGAAATGCCGGACCCGGCAGGCGATGCGCCGCTCGCGGACGAAGCGCGCATCGCCGAGAGCATTCTGCGCGGCCCGTATCACGGCGCGATGCGCAACACGCAGACCTACCTGGTGATGGCGCACGACGACGAAAGCGGCCAGATCACGGTCGAAAGCGGCCGCCCTCGCGTAAGCTGGCCGAACGCGGGCAAGCAGCCGATCTACGAAACCGTCGAAAAGACATTGATCGAAGCGACGTGCGCGCTGGGCGGCTCGTATGTGCGCAACCCGATTTCCGCCGATCTGTTCCAGAACCGCACCGTCACCGTGCATCCGTTGGGTGGCTGCGGGATGGCGGAGGATGCCGCGCATGGCGTCGTCGATCAGGCGGGCCGCGTGTTTTCCGGCACGGACGGCAACGCGGTACACGAGGGGCTCTATGTGATGGACGGCGCGGTGATGCCGCTCTCGCTCGGCGTCAACCCGTTGCTGACTATCTCCGCGCTGGCCGAGCGAAATTGCGCGCAGCTTGCGCAGTCACGCGGCTGGCAGATCGACTACAACGCGGCGGGCAACACCGCCCCGCCGCCCGCGCTGAAAATCGGCCTGCGCTTCACCGAGACGATGATCGGCTCGTATTTTGTTGGCGATGCGAAGCCGGCGGGCCAACGGGACGATCCAGCGGAAGGCACGCCCATCAGCTTCACCGTGACCGTCGTCTCCGACGATCTCGACGACATGCTCGCGAACCCGCAGCATCAGGCACACATGATCGGCACGCTGACTTGCACCGCCTTGTCCCCCCAACCGATGACGGTCAACGACGGCATCTTCAACCTGTTCGTCGTTGACGAAGCGAACGTCGAACGGCGCAACATGAACTACCGGATGACGCTGGACACCGTCGACGGGAAGCATTTCTATCTGACTGGTCAGAAGATCATCACGCACACGTCGCTGGCGGAACTGTGGACGCAGACGAACACGCTCTACGCGAAGATCCGCGAATCCGATGCCGACGACGCGCCCGTGATCGGTCACGCGACGCTCATCATCACGCCGGAGAATTTCCTCAAACAGCAGCGCACGATCGAAGTGACGAACACGCCCGATATCGAAACACGCCTTGCGTATACGCTGAAATTCGGCCGCTTTTTCGCGGGCGTGCTGTACACGGAATATGGCGGCGTCGCGGCGCCCTTGCAATATTTCGATCCCGACGCGCCACCGCGCGTGCGCCGCGCGTTGCGTGCGCCCGCGCCGCAAATCACCTACTTCAACACCGAGGACGGCAAGACGCTGCGGCTCGCTCGCTATCACGGCGGCAACAAGGGACCGCTGCTGCTGATTCACGGCTCAGGCGTATCGAGCCGCATCTTTTCGACGGACCTGATCGGCACGAACCTCGTCGAGTTTCTGTGCGCTGCGCATTACGACGTCTGGCTTGTCGATCTGCGCGTGAGCATCGAACTGCCGAGCGCGACCGAACGCACCACCGCCGATGAGATCGCACGCTACGACATTCCCGCCGCTGTCGCGAAGGTGCGCGAGCTGACGGGCGTCGACGGGATTCAGGTCATCGGCCATTGTCTGGGCGGGCTGGCCTTGAGCATGTCGCTGATGTCGGGACTCAAGGGCGTGCGCTCCGCAGTGATGTCGCAGGTGTCGGCGCATCCCGTGCCGGGACTGTTGCAGCGGGTCAAGGCGGGACTGCATACGCCGCAGATTCTTCAGCATCTCGGCATCAAGGATATGACCGCGTATACGCAGCACGAGAAATGGCCGAACAACCTGCTCGACGATGCGCTGAAGTTCTTCCCCGTCGAGCGCGACGAAACGTGCAACAGCCCCGTGTGCCATCGCGCGACGTTCCTGTATGGCCTGCTCTACGAGCACGAGCAACTCGACGAGCAATTGCACGCGAACCTGCAGGAGCTATTCGGTATCCACGACGTCGAGCTGTTCAACCAGCTTGCGGCGATGGTGCGCGCGGGGCACGTGGTCGATGCGAATGGAGACGACGTGTATATGCCGAATATCGCAGGCATGAAGCTGCCCATCGCGTTCATTCACGGCTCGAAGAATCTCTGCTATCTGCCGACCAGCACGGAGATGACCTACGATCTTCTAGTAGAAAAGTTCGGGCCGGAGAACTATGAACGACATGTAATCGACGGATATGGACATATCGATTGCGTGTTCGGCAAGCGCGCAGCGCTCGATGTGTTCCCGACGATTGTCAGGTATCTGGATGCGCATTGAGCGCAGATGACGGTTCGTCATGGATGCTGCCGCATTCATGACGAGCCGTCGTAGGCACAAAAACGCTAGAACAACTTACCCGGATTCAAAATCCCGTTCGGATCGAGCGCATGCTTGATCGACTTCATCACGGCGAGTTCTTCGTCCGAGCGCGACACGGGCAGGAACTCACGCTTGAGCGAGCCAATACCATGCTCCGCCGACACCGACCCACGCAGCGGCGCAAGCATGTCATAGACGAGCGCATACACGTCATGATGATCGACGCCCGGCACGGAATGACCGTCGACGGTCACATGCAGATTCGAATCGCCGATATGGCCGAAGAAATACGACTCGTTGCCCGGCCAGGCGCGGTCGATCGCCGCGCGGCAACGATCGACGAATGCGCCGATCTCGCCGATCGGCAAACTCACGTCAAAATTGATTGGATCGAGCTTGACGGGAAATTCCGCCGTGCATTCACGGATCGCCCACAACGCGCGCGTATCGGCAACCGACTGCGCGATCACGGCATCGCGAATCGCGGCTTCGTCAAGCGCCTCCATCAGCACGCCCGAAAAACGCGAGCCGTCGTCATCGGCATCGAAGCTCGCATGCTCGATCAATGCGTATAAAGGATGCGTTTCGGCAAATGGCGAGCGCGTGCCCGTCAGCTTCACGCCGAAGTCGAAGAAGTCCGGCCACATGATCTCGAATGCGCCGATGTCGTTGCCGAAGCGCGTCGAGAGCCGGCGCAGCAGACTGACGGCCTGCTCGTAATCACTCAGCGCAACGAGCGCCGTATGACGCGACGCGCGCTGCGGCTGCAACTTCAGCACCGCGCGCGTGATCACGCCTAGCGTCCCTTCCGAGCCGATGAACCAGTGCTTCAGGTCGTAGCCGGTGTTGTTCTTCACCATCTTGTTCAGCGAACTCAATACCGCACCGTTCGCCAGCACGACTTCGAGACCGAGCACCTGATCGCGCGCAGTGCCCGATTGAATCACGCGATTGCCGCCCGCATTCGTTGCGAGATTGCCGCCGATCTGACACGAGCCGCGCGCGCCGAGATCGAGCGCGAGTTCGAAGCCCGCTTGCGCCGCCGCTTCCTGCGCGGCCTGCAAGGTCGTACCGGCGCGCACGGTGAGGGTCGCCGCTGCGCTGTCGATTTCCTCGACGCCTGCAAGACGGTCCAGCGACAACGCAATATCCGTCGCGCGCGGAATGGAGCCACCTGCAAGGCCCGTCATGCCGCCCTGCGGCACCACGCTCTG
Source organism: Paraburkholderia sp. PGU19 (assembly GCF_013426915.1). Classification (GTDB taxonomy): domain Bacteria; phylum Pseudomonadota; class Gammaproteobacteria; order Burkholderiales; family Burkholderiaceae; genus Paraburkholderia. The sequence continues at coordinate 384,577 of NZ_AP023180.1, read as the reverse complement.
GCGAGCGTCGTTGCAGATCAACAGCGCGCGTGCGACCTGTTCCGTCGTGCGCGGCAATAGCAAAGCGGCGGGACGCGTGGGTTCGTGTCGCGTCCAGTCCGTCATCGAGCGTTCGCCGATTTCATCGCCCACGCGCACCGCGTCGCCGCCCAACGCTTCGCGCAACGCGGCCAAAGTCGATGCGAGCGCGGCCCCTTCGTTCACTGTCATGCGGTTCCTTATGTCGTACCTTGCTCTGCGGCGAGTTTCTTCCGATACCCCATCGAACTGTTGATGCGGCCCAGAATATAATCGCCCGCAGCGACGGGTTCGTATTTACTGTCGGCGTCGGGCGTGCCGAGATCGCGCGGATCAACGTTCGACGTATAGGTCGGATCATAGAACGTCGCGATCGAATAGCGCTCGCGGCCCGACGCGTTGATCACGCGATGCAGCGTCGAGCGGAAGCGATCATTCGTCCAGCGCGCCAGCAGATCGCCGACATTCACGACGAAGCTGCCTTCGATGGGCGGCGCCTCGATCCATGTTTCGTTGGCGATCTCGCGCACCTGCAGCCCGCCGACGCGATCCTGCCACAGCAGCGTGATGCAGCCGTAATCGGTATGCGGCGCGACGCCGAACTGCTCATCATCGGATTGCGGCGGCTGCGGCGGATAGTAGACCATCTGCGTGCGCTGCATCCGCTTCGTGTAGCGCGGCGCGAAGAAATCCTCTGAAACGCCGAGGCCCGTCGCCACCGCGCGCAGCAGGTCTGCGCCACACGCCCCGACTTCCTCGTAATAGCCGTATAGCGCGGGCTGCAACGCCGGCATGAAGTCCGGCCAGTTGTTCGGCCCGCGAAGCGCCTGGCCCGCGAGCACGTCGGGATCGCTCTCGGGCAACTCCAGACCGATGCTATAGAACTCCTTGTAATCGGGGCGCTTTGCCTGATACATCGTCGCGTCGCCCAGCGCATTGAAGCCACGATGCCGATGATTCACCGCCGCGCGCCGTTTCGTCTCGACAGGAAACGCAAAGAACTCGCGCGCCGCCTGTTCCGCACGATCGATCACTGCTTGCGGCACGCCGTGATTGACGATGTAGAAGAAGCCGATTGTCGTGCATGCATCGCGTATCTCGCGGCCCGCGCGCGCGAGCGCATCGCGGTCGCCGGCGCGCACGCCGGCCAGATCGACAATCGGAATGCGAGTGGCTGGCTGCATTGCGAAACTCCTTCATTACGAAGATTGAACTGATGATTCGATACAGGCTTCGATACATCGCCGCGCGCACCGCATGCGGATCGGCGAGAGTTTCACGTTGTATATACCGCCAAAAGCGCAATCGCAAGTTGCGTTGCAACCGGCTTCAATCATCTGCAGAAGGTACGCCAGCGCCATTAGGGTTTGACAGCATGCGATTATTTTTTTCGCGCAAAACCAGCGGTATATACTGCCTCGCATGATTCGCGCCCCGCCACGTCGAGCGCGACACACTTTGCCAACGGGAGAATCTCAATGGGTATCTTTGCAGGCTGGAAGTGTCGTCTCGCGATGGTGGCGTTCTGCGCCGCCGCGTCCGTAGCCAGCGTCGGCGCGCACGCGGAAGATCAACTCGCGAAGGTCAAGAAGGCGGGCGAACTCGTGGTCGGCACGGAGATGCAGTTCGCGCCGTTCGACTTCCTCGAGAACGGCCAGCAGGCTGGCTTCAATAAAGACCTGTTCGCCGAAGTCGGCAAAGAACTCGGCGTGAAGGTGCGCTTCATCGATCTGCCCTGGCCGAGCGTGCTGCCCGGTCTCGAAGCGGGCAAGTTCGACATGGTGGGCGGTCCGCTCACGGTGACGAAGGCGCGCATGGAACGCTATACGTACACGCTGCCCGTCGCTGACGCGACCGACGCGCTTCTCAAGCGTGCCAACGACACGTCGCTCAAGCAATCATCGGATATCGCCGGCAAGACTGTCGGCGCGGGCAAAGGCTCCGCGCAGCTCGATCAGTTGAAGGCCTACATCGCGACACTGCCGAAGCAGCCCGAAGTGCGCGAATACGTCGACAACAATCAGGCGTACGCGGATCTCGCAGCGGGCCGCATTGCTGCCGTCGCCAACTCGATGACCAACATCGCCTACGTCGCGAAACAGCGCCCCGAAGCGTTCGCCGTCGTCACGCCGCCGTTCGGCGCGAAAGTGTACTTCGCATACTGCCTGCGCAAGGATGCCGACAGCAAGCCGCTTGCCGACGCGTTCAACGCTGCATTGGTCAAGATGCACAACGACGGCCGTCTCGCATCGTTGCAGAAGAAATGGTTCGGCGTGGCCATGGACGCGCCCACCACGATGCCCACGCCCAACTACTGATGCCCTGAATCGCGCGGCGCACCTGCTTTCGGGCGCGCCGCTTACATGTCCTTTTTTGCAGGCAACAGGCCATGTTCAGCGCCCACGTTTTCGCTCAAGGTTTTCCGCTGCTTTTGCAAGCCGCGCTGGCGACGATCGGCATTTCGCTGACGGGGCTGGTGATCGGCTTCTTCGTCGGCATTGGTGTGTGCTCGGCGCGCTTATCGTCGAATGCCATTGCGCAACGCTTCGGTGGCGCGTATGTGTTCTTCTTTCGCGGCGTGCCGATGCTCGTGCAACTGCTGCTCGTCTATTACCTGCTGCCCTTCGTCGGCATCAACGTGTCGCCCATCGTCGCCGCGATCAGCGCGGTGTCGCTCTGTTCCGCGTCGTATATCGCGGAAATACTGCGCGGCGGCTTTCTGAACATTCCGCCCGGTCAGATCGAAGCGGCGCGCATGCTCGGCCTTTCGCCCATCGACATGCTGCGCCGCATTCAGGTGCCGCAAGCCTTTCGGATGACGCTGCCTTCGCTCGTCAACGAAATGGTGTTGCTGATCAAGGCGTCGTCGCTGATCTCCGTAGTCGGCGTGGCCGAAATTACGCGCACCGCGCAGAACATCGCGGCCAGCACGTACCGGCCGCTTGAAGCGTATGTCGCGGCGGGGCTGATCTACTTCGTCATTTGCGGTGCGCTTGCGCTGGTCGCGCACGCCGCCGAGCATCGACTGCAACATACCTGAGGACCGAACGATGCAGCAATTCGATCCCACCGTCATCACGCACAATCTGCAACCCATCGCCGCTGGCCTCGCGACGACGCTCGGCACATGGATGGTCGGCGTCGCGCTCGGACTGCTGATCGGCTTTCTGATCGCCGTGCTGCAACTTTTTTGCGGGCGCTGGGTGCGCGGCGTATTGCGGGCGTACATCGAGCTGTTTCGCGGCACGCCGTTTCTCGTGCAACTCTTTTTGCTCTACTACGGCGGCCCGTCGTTCGGCTTGACGCTCGAACCGCTGACGGCAGGCGTGCTCGGTCTCGGCCTGTACGGCAGCGCGTATTTCGCGGAAGCGTTCCGCTCCGGTTTCCAATCGATACCGCGCGGACATCTCGAAGCCGCATCGTGTCTCGGCCTCACACGCTGGCAAGCGGTGCTGCGCATCCAGGTGCCGCAAATGCTCGTGCTGATCGTGCCCGCGCTGACCAACCTGACCATCGTGCTCAGCAAGGAAACGGCCGTGCTGTCGATCGTCACCGTACCCGAACTGACGTTCGTGCTGACGGGCATCGGCTCGGCGACTTTCGCGTTCGTCGAGACCTTGCTCGTGCTGTGCGTGTGCTACCTCGCGCTCGTGGAACTCACGTCGCGCGCCGGCATGTGGGCGGAAACACGCGTTGCCCGCTTCATGGCGTAATCGATAATCAAGGTTCATCATGAATGCACTCGTCGACATGCCCGCTTCTTCCACGCTCGATATGACGCAATCCGGCCAGGCGCCGCTGATCGAAGTGCGCGATCTGCGCAAGCGCTTCGGCGACGTCGAAGTGCTGCGCGGCGTCGATCTCGATATCAAGCGCTCGGAAGTGGTCTGCATCATCGGGCCGTCGGGCTCGGGCAAGAGCACACTGCTGCGCTGCCTCGCTGCGCTGGAGACTTACGATCACGGCGACGTGCGTATCGAAGGCGAGTTGCTCGGCTATACGGAACGCAACGGCAAGCGCGTGCGCGCGTCGCAGAGCGAGATCAACCGCGTGCGCCGCAACGTCGGCATGGTGTTCCAGCAGTTCAACTTGTGGCCGCATATGACGGCGCTCGGCAACGTGATGGAAGCGCTATTGCGCGTGCGGAACCTGTCGCGCGACGATGCGAGAAAGCGCGCCAATGCGATGCTCGAAACGGTCGGCCTCGCGCACAAGGGCGACGCGTATCCGGCGAAGCTGTCGGGCGGTCAGCAACAGCGCGTCGCGATTGCACGCGCGCTCGCGATGGAGCCGCACATCATGCTGTTCGATGAGCCCACCTCCGCGCTCGACCCGGAACTCGTCGGCGAAGTGCTGCAGGTGATGAAGCAGCTCGCGCGCGACGGCATGACGATGGCCGTCGTCACGCATGAAATGGGCTTCGCGGCGCAGGTTGCCGACAAGGTCGTGTTCATCGACCAGGGGCGCATCGCCGTGCAAGGCAAACCGCAAGAGGTCTTTCACGACGCGAATCAGCCGCGCCTGCGCCAGTTCCTGCAAAACTACTTCGACCGCAACGCATTCTGGTCGCGCGGCGCGGATAGCGCGGACCCGGCATGAGCGCCCGCCTCAGCCGATAAAAGCCGATGCCCGCCCCCGCCATCCGCGACAAGCTGCGCACGCGAGCCCTTGCGAAAGCACGCAAGTCTCGCGGGCCGAACGCCCACGCGATGGCGCCCGATGCACCGAACGGCGCCCCTGCCGCGCGCTACGAACAAGTCAAGCAATACATCCGCAACACGATCGAATCCGGCGAGCGACGCGCGGGTGATCGCATTCCATCGGAACTCGATCTCGTCGAATCGCTCGGCGTGTCGAGGATGACGGTCAACCGCGCATTGCGCGAACTCACGAACGAAGGCTTGTTGACGCGTGTGTCGGGTGTCGGCACGTTCGTCGCCGAATCCAAGCCGCAATCGACGCTGCTGATGATCGCGCATATCGGCGACGAAATTCGCTCGCGTGGCCACGAATACAGCTATCAGACCGTGCTCATGCAGCGCGAGGTGGCGCCTGTCAATGTGTCGAATGCGTTGGGGCTGCCGTTGGGCGCGTCGGTGTTTCATGTGATCTGCGTGCATCGCGAGAACGGTTTGCCCGTGCAACTTGAAGACCGTTACGTGAATCCCGCCATCGCGCCGGATTTCATCGAGCAGGATTTTGCGGCCGTGCGTCCTTCCGAATACCTGTTTAGCGTCGTGCCGGCGCATGACGTCGAGCATGTCGTCGATGCGGGCTTGCCGAGCCGCGCCGAAGCTGAGTTGCTGCAGATCGCGCCTGAAGAGCCTTGCCTTACGCTGATGCGGCGCACGTGGACGAGTGGCGTCGCGGTGACGTTTGCGCGGTTCGTGCATCCGGGTTCGCGATATAGGCTCGGATGCCGGTTTGCGCCGGATACGTCGCAGAGGCAGGGTTAGTTTTCGCAAGCTGGGCGCCTTACCTTGGTTGCCTCTCGGCTTCTCTGCGCTCGTTATGCGTTGAATCGCTGGTCAATCTCTAACAGGTGTTGGTGTTTTGGGTTGGAGTTGGCATCCGCGATGCGCTAGCTTGCTTCATGCGTCGCCCCGCACAGGGGCGACGCGTGAACATCAAACATCACATCGCTGATGCCAGCGAAAACCCCAAAAAACCAAACCGAATGCCTGCGCAGCAAAAAACCCTACACATTCCCCGCCAAATGAAACCGCGATGCCGGATGCCACAACTGCACCGACGTCGCGACCTGCTCCCCAACCCAAGTCCTGCGCCACAGCATCAGACAAGGCTCGCCAATCTCCATCATCAGATGGCGGCGCACATGCGCGGTAGGCTTCTGCGCGTAGATGCGAAACTCGGCGCGCTGGATCGGCGCGAGACGCACCATGTAGTGATTCGGCGTTTCGACCGTGAAGTCCTGATTCAGGTAATCCGGAAACACGCGCGGATTCACATAACGGTCTTCATATTGAATCGGCTCGCTTTCTTCATTGTGCACGATGCGTGAATGAAACACGGGCCATTCGCGAGCACCAGCGCATCGAGCGCGAGCGGATCATCGCTCGCTTCGAGCGTCAGCACACGCGCCGAATGGCGATGCCCGCGCGCGGTGATCTCGTCGGCAATATTACGGATCTCGAGCACCGTCGATTCATAGCGTTGCGGTGCGACATATGTACCCGAGCCCTGCACGCGCGTCAGCACACGCTCCGTCGTCAACTCGCGCAGCGCGCGCGATACCGTCATGCGCGCGACGCCAAACTCCTTCACCAACTCCGCTTCCGACGGAATCAATCCGCCCGGCTTCCAGACGCCCTCTTCGATCCGCGCGATCACGTAACGCTTGATCTGCTCGTACGCGGGCATCGCTTTGGCCTGCGTCGTGCGAGTGCCCGTGGAATGTTCCTCTGCCGTCTCCAGTTGCCCGTTTATCGTCATGTTCACGTCGACCTCGTGGGTTGATCGCATTCTTATGCGGCGGATTGCGGCGCGTGCTGCGCGGCAGCCTTCGGATCATTCGCGGCGTGTGCGGCAAAGCCCGTTTGATCTCCGGGTGCCGGCGTCGACGGCAGGTTGCCCGAAGCGGGCGGCAACGGCGGCGCTGCCTCGCCGATCAGGCGAAACGCAACGGCCATATCGTCGGCCAGCGGACGATCGTCCCGATACGTCGGCACGACGGCACGTACCCTGCGCCACAATGCGTCGGTGTGCGGCGCGCGCGAAGCGTCGATGGGTTGCAGGTCGTATGCCTGTGCCGCCGCCAGCAACTCGATTGCAATGATGCGGCCGGTGTTGTCGACGATCTCCAATGCCTTCAGCGCGGCGGGCGTCGCGTGACACAGATGGTCTTCCTGCAAGCCCGATGTGATGCCGCCATCCAGGCTCGCGGGCGCGGCCAGCCGCCGGTTCTGCGCGACCAGCGAAGCGGCCGTGTATTGCGCAATCATGAAGCCGGAGCACGTACCGCCCGGCTCCGCGAGAAACGCAGGCAAACCGCTCACGAGCGGATTCACGAGCCGGTCGAGACGGCGCTCGGCCATCGCCGCGACTTGCGCGATGGCCGTCGCGAGACTGTCCATCGCCAGTGCGATCGACGCGCCCACTGCATGCGCCTGCGAATACACTCGCGGCGCATCCGGCGTACCTGCAACGATCGGATTGTCGGTGATCGACGCGAGTTCGCGGTTCACGACCACAACGGTCGCATCGAACACATCGCGCGCCGCGCCGTGCACGTGTGGAATCGTGCGCATCGAAAGAGGGTCCTGCGTGCGCTGGCCCACCACCGACGCGAGAATGCCGCTCTCGGCAAGCGCATTGCGCATCCGCTCACCGACGAGATTCAGTCCCGGCGATACACGCAACGCGAGCGAATCGGCATCGAATGCGGCGAGTTGTCCGCGCAGGTTTTCGAAGCTCATCGCCGCGATCGCGTCGGTCCAGTCGAGCACGCGTTCGGCGCGCGCCAGCGCCAGCGCTGCGAGCCCCGTCACGCAAGGCGTGCCGTTGATGAGGCTCAAGCCTTCCTTCGCTTCGAGCACGAGCGGCTCGCGCCCGAGTCGCGCGAGCGCCTCGCGTCCGCTGATCCGTTCGCTGCCGTGGCGCACGTGTCCTTCGCCGATGCACACCAGCGCGATATGCGCCATGTGGCTCAGATAGCCGACGGAGCCGAACGCGGGCACTTCGGGGATATAACCTGCATCGAGCAACGCGACGAGCTGATCCGCTATCTCAAGACGAATGCCCGAGTGACCGTGCGCAAAGTTGTTGATCGCGGCAGCCATGATCGCGCGCGTTTCCGCGACGCCAAGCGGCGCGCCGACGCCCACCGCGTGGCTCATCAGGATGTTGCGCGACAGCGTGCGCTGTTCCGACGGCGACACGATCACATCGCACAGCGCGCCGACGCCCGTGTTCACGCCATACGCGCGAATGCCGCGCTCGACGATCTGTTCGACGAGCACGCGCGCGGCCGCGATGCGTGCGCGCGCCGCGTCGGAGAGTTCGAGCGGCTCGCCCGCCGCGACCGCGGCCAGTTCGCGCCAGTTCAGAGGACGGTCGGATCGGATGACTGCCATGATGTTGCCTTTGTCGGTACGTGTACTGCTTTTCTAATGTTTGTCGAGTCTCAGGTTCTCAAGCAGAGCGAACTCGCTCAGTTCGCGGTGCGCGAATGATGGCTCGACACGAATTGCTTGAAGCGCTCCGACTTCAGGTCGCCGAATACTTCGTCGGGCGTGCCGTCGCATTCCGTCTGCCCTTGATGCAGGAACATCACGCGGTTCGACACATGGCGCGCAAAGCCCATTTCGTGCGTGACGACCAACATGGTGCGGCCTTCTTCCGCGAGCGAGCGCATCACGCGCAGCACTTCGCCGACCAGTTCGGGATCGAGCGCGGAAGTCGGCTCGTCGAACAGCATGACTTTCGGGTGCATCGCAAGCGCGCGCGCAATCGCGACGCGCTGCTGCTGACCGCCCGACAGATGCGCCGGATAGTGACCCCGCTTTTCTGCAAGGCCGACCTTCGCGAGCAATGCTTCCGCTTCTTCGACAGCTTCTGCGCGGCTACGCTTTTGCACGCGCATCGGCCCTTCGATCAGGTTGTCGAGCACGGTCATGTGCGACCACAGATTGAAGTTCTGAAACACCATGCCGAGCTGCGAGCGGATGCGGTCGACCTGCTTGCGGTCGTCCGGTTGCAGCTTGCCGTCCTTGCGGCGTTTCATCTTCAGCGTTTCGCCCGCGAGCGCGACGCTGCCGTCGTCCGGCGTTTCGAGCAGATTCAGGCAGCGCAGGAACGTGCTCTTGCCCGAGCCGCTTGCGCCGAGAATCGAAATGACGTCGCCTTCATGCGCGTCGAGCGAAATGCCCTTTAAAACGTGATGGTCGCCAAACGACTTGTGAATGTTCTTGACCGACAGTGCAACGGGTGCCGTAGCGTTCATGAGATTCTCCTGGATGGGGCCGTCAGGGTGCGGCACGACGTGCTTCGGTAGCGGGCGGAATCGCGCGCGGCGCGGCGTTCACAGGCGCTGCGCGCAGATGACGCGACAGACGCCGTTCGAGCAGACCGAGCAGACGCACGACAACGAAGTTCAGGAACAGATAGATCAGCGCGGCGCAGATGAACACTTCCGTGGTGCGGTACGTCTGCTGGATGATCTGCTGCGCGACGCCCGTCACTTCCCACACGGTGACGAGACTCGCGAGTGCCGTCGACTTGACGAGCAGCACAGCCTCCGTCGAATACGCGGGCAGGCACTGGCGCAACGCGATCGGGCCGATGATGCGGCGCAGAAGCGAGAAGCCCGACAGACCGATCGAGTAACCCGCTTCGATCTGTCCAACAGGAACGGCCATCAGACCGCCGCGAATGATTTCCGCCGTATAGCCCGCCGTGCACAGTGCAAGCGAGAGCACCGCGCAGACATACGGCTCGCGGAGCACGGGCCACATGAAGCTTTCGCGGATCACGCCGAACTGGCCGAGGCCGTAGTAGACGAGAAACATCTGGATCAGCAGCGGCGAGCCGCGAAACACCAGAATGTACGCACGCGCAAAGCGGTTCGGCAGCCAGTGCGGCGACACGCGCATCGTGACGATCACGAGCGACAGCAAGCCGCCCAGAACCAGCGATGCGAAGAACAGACCCAGCGTGGTCGGCACGGCGCCGAGCAACTGGCGCAGCGTGTCGAGCAGAAAGTCGAAATCGAAAGACATGTTGGCGCTCCGTCGTCAGTTACGCGCGAAGTTGCGCCGGAAGGATTTGCCCACGTGTGCTTCGGCACGGTTGAAGACGCGGTTCGAGATACCCGTCATCACCAGATACAGCGCGCCGCCCACGACGAAAAAGAGGAAATACTGGTGCGTCGAACTGGCGGCGATCTGGCTTGCGCGCAGCAGTTCGGCAAGACCCGTCACCGAAATCAGCGCGGAGTCTTTCAGGCTCAGTTGCCATACGTTGCCGATACCCGGCAGCGCGAAACGCAGCACCTGCGGAATCAGAATGCGGCGAGCCATGGTCATGGTCGGCATGCCGATCGAGCGCGCCGCTTCGAGCTCGCCCTTCGACACCGCGAGCACCGCCGAGCGATACACCTCGGCCTGATACGCGCCCGAGATCATGCCGACGGCCAGTGCGCCGATCACGAACGGCGGCACGCCGACGAAGCCTTCGGCGCCGAACCACTGGCCCACCGTGGTCACGAGCGTCGAGCCGCCGAAATAGAACAGATAGATGACGAGCAGCTCGGGCACGCCTCGAAACACCGTCGTATACAGATCGCCCAGCACGCGCGCCGTGCGAAAACGCGACAGCTTCGCGGCCGCGATGATCGCGCCGAACACGGCGCCGACTGCGAGCGCCGCGAGCGTCAACGCGACGGTCATCAGTGCCGCGAGCAGCAGCACGCCGCCCCAGCCTTCCTGCCCGAAGCCGAGCGTCTCGATCAGAGCCATGGCTTACTCCTCATCCCTGCTTTCGTTGATTGACCTGCTTCGCCGAAACAGGTCGTTCGAGCAAGCGCGCGCCACTGCGGCGCGCGCATACGGCTATCGATCAAGGCGTGACGTCAGTCTTGAACCACTTGTCGGAGAGCTTCTTCACGGTGCCGTCCTTCAGCGCGTCGGCAATGGCCGTGTCGAACTTCGCCTTCAGGTCGGCGTCCTGCTTGCGGAACGCGAGGCCTTCGCCCGGACCCCAGATCGGGCCGCCGATCTTCGGTCCCGCCATCGAGATTTGCGCGGACTCTTTCTTGTCCGAGTTGGCGGCGTAGTACGTGACGTCGTCGAACGATGCGTCGATGCGGCCGTTCGCCAGATCGAGATCGCGTTCCGGCGAGGTCTTGTACACGCGGATCGTCGAGATGTCCTTGAAGCCGTCGTTGATGAATTTAGTGTAGACCGTGCCCGACTGGATGCCGATGGTCTTGCCCTTCAACTGCTTGCGCAGCGCGTCGACGGTCGGCTTGTCGGTCTTCGGGTCGCCCGTCAGCTTGACGACGGGTGCGCCCGGCGTGGCCTTCGGGATGACCTTCGTATCGGAGACGGCGAACGTGGCGGGCGTGGCCGCGTAGGGGCGCGAGAACGCAATGATCTTTTCACGCTCGGGCGTGATCGAGATCGCGTCCATCAAGACGTCGAACTTGCCTGCCTGCAGGCCGGGAATCATGCCGTCCCAGTCTTGTGCAACCAGGTTGCACTGCAGCTTGATGCGCTCGCACAGGTTAGCGACCAGTTCCGGCTCGAAGCCGCCCAGCTTGCCGCCCGGCAACGTGAGATTCCACGGCGCGTAGCCGCCTTCCAGCGCGATCGTCACCGACTTCCATTCCTTCGCCTGCGCGGGCGCGCCAGCGAGCGCCACGGCGCCGAGGACCGCGCCCATCAATACTTTCGACAACATAGTGCGGCTTGCCTTGTTCACCTTCACGTCGAATCTCCTTTTCGTCTGAACGGGTCCCGTCGCTTGTCGCGTGCCGGACATGTATAGACAAGTCTGCATGAGGTCAAAAATGATCGCAACTGAAATCCCGAAAAATTATTGAATTGTTCGGGTAAGCCCTTATTCAAAGGGATTCACGCGGGTTCGACCGGCCGCATGAGAGGACGTTTTAGCCGCGCCAAGCTGGTGCAGCTGACTAGACAGGTTGACGATTGCGGTGCCGCCTCTGCACCGGATTGGCACGCCGAAGCCTTGCAGCGGGGAACCTTGCAGCGGCGAAAGCCAACTTCCGGGCAGCCGCGCCGTAGTCATACATTGGTATGGCGGACAGGAACCTTTGGCCTGATCCGCTCATCTGCGAAGCGGCATGGCGTCAGACACGCGCATGACCTGGCAGCGTTTTCACCATCCAGACGGTCAGGGGACGCTACGTTAGTAGGTCTCGACTCGTTCGTATGTACGGCTGGAGCGCAGACCGTCGTCGCACTACATTGCCTACACCGCTGGCCGATCTGATGGCTGACGCAGGAGCCGGACTACAAGGGCTGATCCAGCGAGGCCCATCCGCTCCAGAACAAAAAGTTTGGCTTGCCGGGAATGAAAGTCGAAGTCGCCGTGTTTGCCCTTATGTAGCAAGCGACATCGAAACAGGATTGACAGAAGAGCACGACCAGACAGCCGTACGACAGCAGTTGATGCAGAAGCTTTAACGACGTTTTCAAGCTCATTCACCGGTTCGAATTGAACGCAATTCGTTCAGGATGCCGAAACAGTATTTTCGACGCACGAATGAGCCGAACGTTTAAACACACTCATTCAGGAGTTACATCATGAAGAAGATTTTTGTTTGCCTCGCAGTTGCAGCCGGTGCACTCGCCGCTCCCGCTCTGAGCTTCGCGCAATCGAATGGCCCCGTTACACGCGCCGAGGTTCGTGCCGATCTCGTTCGCGTCGAACAGGCTGGGTATCAGCCGGGCCGCGGCGAGGACATCAACTATCCGTCCGACATCCAGGCTGCCGAAGCGAAGATCGCCGCGCAGGACAACCACAATCTGACGAACAACGCAGTGGGCGGCGCCGCGATGACGGGTACGTCGTCGTCGGGCAAGTCCTCGCGTTCCGCTTCGAACAGCAACGCGTGTGTCGGCCCCGTCAGCTACTGCAATATTTTCTTCGGCAGCTAAATGGCGCGCACCTGACCCTGCGCCCCACTGTCAGGCGCAGGGTCGCGCCAGCATCCCTTTCTGGTCTGTTTCCCCTGTTTCAGTTCCTGATTTACGGAGTCTCTTGTGAAAAGTTCGTTGCACGTAGCCGCGGCCCTTGCGTTGTCGAGCGGTCTTCTCGCCTCTTCGGGCGCGATGGCGCAGGACGCCCAACTGGCGCACGCGCCCGTCAAGAATATCGTTCTGGTTCATGGCGCCTGGGTGGACGGTTCGGGCTGGAAGCCCGTCTACGACATCCTCACCAAAGACGGCTATCACGTCACGCTCGTGCAGGAACCGCTGACCTCGCTCGACGACGACGTCGCAGCAACGAAGCGTGTCCTCGATCTGCAAAACGGCCCGACGATTCTCGTCGGCCATAGCTACGGCGGCTCGATCATCACGGAAGCAGGCGTCGATCCGCATGTAGTCGGTCTCGTGTATGTCGCTGCGCATGCGCCGAATGTCGGCGAAGACGAAGCGACGCTCGGCAAGGGCAAGCCCAGCTACACGTCGAAGCAGCCGGGCGCAATCGATAAAACGGATGACGGCTATACGTATCTGAATCCGTCCGTGTTCCCGAACGACTTCGCTGGCGATCTGCCGCTGAAGCAGGCGCAATTCGAAGCGCAATCGCAGATGCTGACGGCCGCGAAAGTGTTCTCGCAGCCGCTGACGGCCGCAGCCTGGACGACCAAGCCGAGCTGGGGCATCGTCGCGGGCAGCGACGAAATCATCAATCCGGATCTGGAACGTTGGTACTACCAGCGCGCGCATAGCCACACGACAGTGATTCCGGGCGCAAGCCACTCGGTCTACGAATCGCGTCCGCAGCAGGTCGCGGCCGTGATCGAGGATGCCGCGAAGCACGCACAGCAATAATCGTCGACGCTCACGCCAGCCGTGAACGCTGAATGCGAAGCGGCGCGCCCACAAGGCGCGCCGCGCGCGTAGTGCAGGTCATCGAATCAGTTGCCGAAATAGACATTGCATTGCGTACCCGTCGAGCAATTACGCGTAGACGGCATCGTTCTGCCCGACGAAGTGCGGCTATCCATCGTGCCGCCATACGACATATCCGTCGTCGCTTGCGCCGACGCATTCGCATTGTTCTGCATCGTGGCCTTCGATGCATCGCTGCTCTGCGCGATGTCCTCGGCCATCGTCGCGACGGGGATGGCCATCAGCAATGCGCCCGCCACGGGTAACGCCATCAGGATCTTCATGTCGAACTCCTTCCATGCAGGCGAATCGCCACGCCCTGCATCACGATTCGCCGGACGCCCATCGACGCCTGCGCCATCCGCATCGTTTCGACCGATGCCCGCAGGCGTGAAATCGCGCGCAGCGGCCACCCGCGCCGCAACGTGCCTTTGTTCTATATGCGATTGATTGGCTCAAAGCCGCCGAGTCTGTCGGGCGGCGCAGTGCGGCGCGAAAACGCCGGTTTCTGATCGTTTGACTATCGGCTGCGCAGAGAAGGTCCGCACTGCTGTTTCTGTTATAGACCTTTGCGACGAGACTGCAATGGCCTCTCGCTGCACTGCAATGCGGCGCGCATCGGCTGGCGAGGCGCGCCGTCCGGCGTTGTGTAACGGCTAACGTAAGTTGGTTTTCACCAGTTCGACGATCTCGTCGCCGCGGCCGTTGAGAATCGCGCGCAGCATGTAAAGACTGAAGCCCTTGGCCTGCGACAGCTCGATGGTCGGCGGCATGGCGAGTTCGTGTTTGTCCGTAACGACATCGACGAGCGCCGGGCCCTTGTGTGCGAATGCCTGTTTCAGCGCGCCCTCCAGTTCTTCGGAATCCTCGACGCGGAGCGAAAAAATGCCCGCACCTTTCGCGATTTGCGCAAAATCGGTCTTGCTCAGATCGACGTTCGTGTCGAGATAGCCACCCGCCTTCAGCTCCATCGAAACGAAACCCAGCAGGCTGTTGTTGTACACGATGACCTTGATGGGCAGCTCGAGCTGACGCGCCGTGAGCAGATCGCCGAGCAGCATCGACAGTCCGCCGTCGCCCGATAGCGACACCACCTGCCGCCCCGGATGTGCCGCCTGCGCGCCGAGCGCCTGCGGCATCGCATTGGCCATCGAGCCATGATTGAACGAGCCGTGCAGCTGCCGCTTGCCGTTCATCGTCAGATAGCGCGCCGCCCAGAGCGTGGGCGTGCCGACGTCGGCCGTAAAGATGGCGTCGTCGCCAGCGGCTTCGTCGATCATGCGCGTCAGATACTGCGGATGGATCGGCGCGCCGGGGTCGGAAGGCGTGGCGAGTTCGTCGAGATCGCGGCGTGCTTCTTCGTAGTGCGCGGTGGCCATATCGACGAAGGTGCGGTCGTCTTTGCGCTTGAGCTTCGGCAGCAGCGAGGCGACGGTCTCTTTCACGGTGCCGACGAGGCCCATCGCGAGCGGCGCGCGCTTGCCGAGCTGCGAGCCCTTCCAGTCGATCTGCACGACCTTCGCGTCGGGCGGATAGAACGGCCGGTAGGGAAAGTCGCAGCCGAGCAGTAGCAGCACGTCGCACGACATCATTGCGTGATAGCCGGAGCTGAAGCCGATCAGCCCTGTCATGCCGACGTCGAACGGATTGTCGTACTCGATGAACTGCTTGCCACGGAGCGCGTGGACGATCGGCGCGCCTAGCGTGTCGGCGAGTTTGACCACTTCGTCGTGGGCGCCCGCGACGCCGCTGCCGCACATGATCGTGACCGCTTCGCAGTCGTTGAGCATTGTCGCGAGTTTGGTGAGTTCACTGTCGGGCGGCAGGATCGCGGACGGCGCGGTCGGATTCCAGACGGGCGACAGCGACGGGCCTTCGCTCAACGCGATATCGCCGGGCAGCACGATCACGGCGACGCCGCGCTGCTCGATTGCGGTGCGCATTGCGCGTTCGAGTACGCGCGGGAATTGTGAAGCGTTCACTATCAGTTCGGCGAAGTGGCTGCACTCCTTGAAGATTTCAGTGGGGTGCGTTTCCTGGAAGTAGCCGAGGCCGATTTCCGTCGATGGAATGTGCGCGGCGATCGCGAGGACGGGTTGCTGGTTGCGGTGGCAGTCGTATAGGCCGTTGATCAGGTGCAGGTTGCCTGGGCCGCAGCTGCCTGCGCAGATGGCAAGCTGGCCGCTTGCGGCGGCGTCGGCGCCTGCTGCGAAGGCGGCTGCTTCTTCGTGACGTGTGTGCATCCAGCGGATCGAGCCCACCTGGTCGAGGCTGAATGCCAGGCCGTTCAGACTGTCGCCTGTGACGCCCCATATGCGTTTTACGCCTGCGGCGGCTAGGGTTTTTGCAAGGTAATCCGCGATTGTGGTCTTTGCCATGAGCGTTCCTTGAAATGGGGTTTTTGGGTTTTTTGTCTGCGACGCTGGGTGGTTTGCCTGTTTGTTCGCTGGCGTTCGCGATGCGTTTGGTTTTTATGCCTTTGCGCTGGCATCCGCGTTGTGTCTTCGTGCTTCACGCGTCGCCCCTGTGCGGGGCGGCACCTACTTTTCTTTGCCGCCGCAAAGAAAAGTAGGCAAAAGAAAGCGGCTAACACCGCCAATTCTTCTTTCTGCCTGAGGGCCCCCAACGGGTCCCTTGCTTCACGCGGCAACTTCTCGATTCGCGTTCGTTGCTAACGCTCTTACGATACTCATCACCCGCTTCACGCACCCGCGTTGCGGCACGCCGTGCCAGATAGTCCACTGCCGCCCAGGTGGCAAACTGTGTGTAGGCCGTAGTGCCTCGCACGCCTCACTCCGGACCGATAGCGCACGCGTTCCACCCTGTAGGAGCGCCAAGCTATACGACGCGACAACCTACACACAGTTTGCCACCTGGGCGGCACATACCATTCGCTGCCGCTTGCCCGAGTACGGGTATTCGAAGCGGGTGAGGCGTTCATTCGAAGCGTTGGCAACGCACGCAAACAAAGGCGCCGCCGCGTGAAGCATAAGACCGGTTGGGGGCCCTCAGGCAAGAACAAGGATTGGCGGTGTGAGCCGCTTTCTTTTGCCTACTTTTCTTTGCGGCGGTAAAGAAAAGTAGGTGCCGCCCGCACAGGGGCGACGCGTGAAGCTAGATAACAAATCGCGGACGCCAGCGAAAAACCCCAAAAAACCAAACCGGATGCCACCGCAAAGCCAAAGCAAACCACCCAGCGTCGCAGACAGACAAACAAAAAAAATCACCACACATACGGCACAAACCGATACCGAACCCGCGCAGCATATTCCTTATAGCCCGCGAGTTGCGCGCACAGCATGCGCTCCTCGAGCACTGCGCGATAACCCAGCCCAACAACCAGCAACGGCACACAAGCAAGCCCCCAAAAAGAGCCCAGCAACAACGGCGTGCCGAAAAGAAACAAAATAGCCCACGCATACATCGGATGCCTTACATACGCATACGGCCCGCTATCACTAACCTTATGCCCACGCTCAGCCATGATCTTCACAACAGGCGCAGCATAGCTATTCGCGCGAAAAACCGACCGCATGGCAACCATGCTAACCAGAATAGCAAGCACGCCCACAACCTGCAGCGATGGGTGCATCGACGACCAGTCAAACCGCCGCGCATCGAATCCCATCAACACGAGCCACCCGCACCATGCAATGGCGACGCACACCATGAAGAACTTGTCCCACGCGCCCTGCCCGCGTTGAATAAAAGAACCAAGCCGCTCCGCAAGCAACGCCGGATCGTGGTGCGCAAGCCACACGCCCACCCACACCCCGAGCGCGCCCATTTCGAACAGATAACACCACGCCCCGGCCACGCGAGCGTGCCCGCCGCACCGAACAGCACGGCGCCCATGCCCGCAAGCCACAACACTGTCTGAACGATGAGCCGCGCGATCATCACGCTCGACCTATGACGCCGCGCCTTCCGTCGACACGCGCCGGTAAATCTCCGCGACATCGATATCGCCAAGCTCGATCAGGAACGTGTCCCGCAGGCATATTTCGAGCTCGTGCGCGCTTTCGATCCGGCGCTCGATCGCCTCGCCGTCTATCGAACGCGCGGTAAGACGGTCGTTGTACAGCGTCAGCCGCCCTTCCGGTGTCACGCGGCATACGACGAGACTCGTCGTGAAGAACGACGTGGGATGCGTCGACGTGTACCAGTTCGATACCTCGTAATCGATCCATTCCGCGCGCTGCAGATCGAAACGATACGTCTTGAGCCACGTTTCGCCCGATAGCACCTCGAGATCGAACGCGCCTTGCGACGCATCGGCGAGACGGAATGGCTCGTGTGCGGTCTGCTGCGCGACGCCCGTTTGCAGCCGCAACGGCGACGTCAGCGTGACCGCGCCGAAGCCGACGTCGGCGATCCACGGCTGATCGTCGACGGTCACGCGCAGCAGCATGTGCGTGCGCGGTGTGATCGCGTCCGGCTCGCGGCCCCACAGCACGCGCGCGATCATCGGCGTCACGTCGAAGCCGAGTTGCATCAGCACATGCGCGAACAGACGGTTCTGCTCGAAACAATAGCCGCCGCGCCGCCGCTCGATCAGCTTGTCGACGACGGCAGGCAGATCCAGATCGACGCGGCGGCCCGTCAGCGGATCGAGGTTTTCGAACGGGATCGACATCGGATGCAGGCGTTGCAACTCGCGCAACACGTCGAGCGTCGCGGCCTGCGGCCCCGTATAGCCAATACGCCTGAAATAGCGGTCGAGATCGAGAGTGCTGGACATCCGGTGCTCCTGGTTAGCGTGGGTGGCGTTGCCGATGCTTCGTTGCCGATGCTTATCTGCTTGTATGCGCGCTGCAGGGATCAGCGACAGCGTACCGTCATTGACCCGCGCCGTGCGCGAAGCCCTCATATGCGAAGGCCCATTTACGAACGGTCGAACGGATGCGCGCCGATCATCGCATCGCGCGCGGCGACACATGATGGATTACAAGACGCTGCAATGCATCACGCGCCGCCTGAGCACCATGCACGCTCGTCAGAAACCTTTAAGCGCCGAGGTCGCGATCGACGGCACGCTGATGCCATGGCTCGACGCGAACTGCACAGCGGCGCTCAACGTCGACGCGAGCGACTGCAACTGCCCCGGCGCGGACTGCGCGATATACGACGCGGCCTGCGCAGTCTGCGGATTCATGCCCGCTTGCAGCAACGACGACGGATTCATCTGCCCGACGCTGCCGAGGCTCGATTGCAGGCTCGAATACTGGCTCACACCCTGGCCGAGCGATGCGAGGCCGTTGGTGAACGCCTGCTTGTCGACGGGCGTCGACGGGTCCGATGCGCGGCTCGTGAACGCCTGTGTGAGCGTCTGCGACAACGACTGCTGCGTGCTGCCCACCTGCGACAACTGGCTAACCGATGGCGTGCCGCCGCTCAACAGTCCGGATGCCTGCTGCGCCTGGCTCGCCGCGCCCGACAGCCCCATCGCCGATGCGAGACTCGACTGGCCGCTCAAGACCTGCTGGTTCGCTCCGACGTAGGTCTGCAGCAATTGCCCGATCCCGCCCGACGAAGCGGCCGCCCCCGCATTGCCCGACGAATTGCCGCCGCCAATGCCGAATTGCTGAAGGTTCAATTGCGCGAAGCTCGCGCTGCTCACGAACAGGCCGGTGGCGAATAGCGCGGCGCAGAGAGTACGTGTTTTCATGGCTGGCCCTCCTGTCATGTGTCTGATGTGTGACGTTCGTCTCGACTTGATGCGTCGTTTATGTCCGTTCGACACCCGCGCACGGCACGCGTTC
This sequence comes from Paraburkholderia sp. PGU19, assembly GCF_013426915.1. Classification (GTDB taxonomy): domain Bacteria; phylum Pseudomonadota; class Gammaproteobacteria; order Burkholderiales; family Burkholderiaceae; genus Paraburkholderia. Next base: position 365,196 of record NZ_AP023180.1, on the reverse strand, counting down.
GCGCTTTCGTCAGACGTCATGATGCACCGCAAAACGCGGGCCCGCGCTTTCAACCACTCGGTCAATGCGCGTGACGATGGCCGTCGCCTGCATCGGGGTTAAACGCAGCAGTCACGCCACGCGTCACGCCCTCGCTCGCGCTTCGCGCGCTTCCCGCGTCTCGCGCGGCGACCCGCGCACCGACAGGTCCTGCATCATCTGCGCGGCGAAATAGTCGCAAGTAGGACGATCCGATTTCGCGCTGCGCGCGACGACGATATCGAGCGGTTCAATCGCGGGCAGACCTTGCTCGGCGCCGAGTATCGCGAGCCGCGACGGAACGCTGCAGCGCGCGAGAGCAATCACGGACAACCCCGCGTCCACGGTCGCCACGAGGCCGCTCAGGCTCGCGCTGCTGTACGCGGCGCGATAACGGATGCGTGCCCGGTCGAGCGCCGCGAGCGTATTCGAACGCGCGACGCAGCCGGGCTCGTACAGCCCGACTGGCAACGGCGACACGTTCAGCACCGATGTATCTTCGGACGCACCTACCCACACCATCGGCTCGCTGCGCACGAATTCGCCGCGCAATTTGCGGTCGCGCGTGACGAACGCGAGGTCGATCTTGTTGTCCGCGAGCATCGGCGCGAGCGCGGTGCTCTGCGCGCAGACGATCTCGATCTCCACATGCGGATACAGGTTCGAGAAGCGCCGCAACACGGGCGACAGCAACGACGACACGTAATCGTCCGGCGCGCCGAGCACCACGCGCCCCGTCACCTCGGGCCGCACGATGGCCGACCATGCTTCCTCGTGCAGATCGATCACACGCCGCGCATATTCGAGCAGCGTATTGCCGGGCCGCGTCAGCGACAGGTTGCGCGTATCGCGAGCAAAAAGCGTCGTGCCGAGCATTCGCTCGAGCCGCTTGATCTGCATGCTGACGGCCGCCTGCGAACGATGCACGGTGACAGCCGCCTTCGTGAAGCTGCCCGCTTCGACCACGGCGACGAAGGTACGCAGCAAATCGACATCGAACTCGGGGTGCATGATTTATCAATCCGGCTTATGGAATTTCTCAATTTTATTCGTTTGCCACGATAAGGCAACGCGTCGATACTCGGACGCATATAACGCGATCGAGGGATTTACTGTCATGTCTTTGTCGTCGGTATCGTCGCTATCGCTTAGCCGAAGCCAGCAAGGCGCGCTCACGCTTGCGAGCGGCGGCCTGCTGATGGGCACGATTGGCGTGTTCGTCGAGGAAGCGCGGCTCGGCGCGCTGACGCTGGTGTTCTTTCGCTGCCTGTTCGGGTTTCTGTCGCTTGCTGCGTATTGCGCATATAAGGGCTACTTCGCGCGCCGTTACTTCACGCGACGCACATTGCTGCTCGCGGCGCTATCCGGCGTGCTGATGGTGACGCAGTGGGTCGGTTTCTTCGATGCGATTCATCGCACGAGCATCGCGGTGGCGACCGTCGTGTTTCATGTGCAGCCGTTCTGGGTCGTGTTGATCGGCGCTGCGCTGTTCAATGAGCGGCTTGGCATCGACCGGTTGGGGTGGATCGCGACAGCGTTCGTCGGGCTGGTGCTCGCGTCCGGCGTCGCGGGAGCGGGTTCATTGCAGGGGCATTCGAGCTATCTGATCGGGATTGGCGAGGCGCTCGCCGGTTCCGTGCTCTATGCAAGTGTCACGCTGATTGCCAAGAGTCTTGGCGATTTGCGGCCCCATCTGCTGACGCTTGCGCAATGTGCTGTTGGTGTCGTGTGCTTGCCGTTTATTGCGCCGCTGGGCGCGGAGCATATCGGGCCGATGCAGTGGTTCTGGTTGATCGGGATGGGCGTGTTGCATACAGGGCTTTCTTATGTGCTGATCTATGGCGCGCTGCCGAAGCTCTCGACGCCTGTAATCGCGGTTCTGCTGTTCGTGTATCCGCTGACGGCGATTGCCGTCGATGCAATTGTTTATGGGCGGGCGCTGGGTGTTTCGCAGATGGGGGGATGGTGTTGATTGTTGTTGCCAGTCTTGGCGTTAATCTTGGGTGGCCGTTGGTGTCGGTTTTGCGCTTGCGGGCGAGTTAGTGGTTTTTTTTGTCTGCGACGCTTTGGGGTTTGCTGGTGGTTTGCGCTGGCGTCCGCGTTTTGCCTTCACGCTTCATGCTTCATGCGTCGCCGTTTGGTGTGTTGGCCTTTGCGCCGGCATCCGCGTTACGGTGTTTGCTGTTCACGCGGTTCTGCTTTTTGGGGTTTTCGCTGGCATCCGCGATGCGTTAGCGTGCTTCACGCGTCGCCCCTGTGCGGGGCGGCACCTACTTTTCTTTGCCGCCGCAAAGAAAAGTAGGCAAAAGAAAGCGGCTCACACCGCCAGTTCTTGTGTTTGCCTGAGGGCCCCACAGGGTCTTACGCTTCGCACGGTAACCTGCTTGTTCCGCGTTCGTTGCCAGCGCGCTTGCGGTGCGCCTCACCCGCTTCACGCACCCGCGTTGCGGCACGTGTTAGCGCCGGTGTAAAAGCGACGCTAAACGACGGCGCAAGGCTGAGCGGTTCACTCAAGTACAAAGGGGCCGCGCGGGCCCCTTTCGTTGTATGCGCAGCGTTGATCAGAACGGCGGGTCGTGCTCGTTGAACGGCGGCTCGCGTTGCCGGCGATCTTGGCGCAGGACCTGCTGCATGTCGGACAGATAGCGTGCGCAGATCACTTCACGCAGGTCGTCGAGCAGTTCAAACACGGCGAGCGCCTGTTCGGGCGTCCAGTCCGCGGGGACGATGAAGCTTAAGCCGCGGGTGCGGCCGGAAGGCAGCGGCGGGGCTTTCATGAGGACTCGCCTCCTTTGGCGGATTTACCGGGACTGCGCTGGCGGGCGCGTTTGTCGGCCCGTTCACGCGCTTCCTTCAAGCGATACGATTCGCCTTCGATCGGGATGACCTCGGCGTGATGCACGAGGCGATCGACGAGCGACACGACACAGGCGGCGTTCGGGAACACCTCGTGCCATTCGGCAAACGGTCGATTCGATGTAACGATGGTGCTGTTGTTCTGGTATCTCCGGCTGATCAGCTCGAACAGCAGATCGGCGTGGCGATTCGAGTACGAGAGGTAGCCGACCTCGTCGATTACAAGGACGTCGGGCGCAGCATAGCGATGCAGGCGCCGGCGCAGCGTTGAATCGCTATCGAGCGCAGCGAGTTCGCCCAGCATATTGCCGGCGGTGGTGAACAGCACCGTGTGTCCATGCACGAGTGCCTGATGCGCGACGTTCTTCGCCAGTGTCGACTTGCCCACGCCGTTTGGGCCGATGAGCACGACGTTCGCGGCGTCCTTCAGGAACCCGAGTGTCATCAGATCTTCGATGGCGCCGCGATCACACCGCGACGGCCAACTCCAGTCGAAGTCGCACAACGCCTTGAAGCCACCCAGATGCGCATCCTTGATGCGCCGCTCGAGTGATCGGCGCGCCCGTTCGTCTTCCTCCCACTGCACCAGCGGCGCGACCCACGGTTCATGCGCAACCTCGGGCCAGTGGGCAAGCAGCCCGTGCAAACGTAATTCCTGCGCACGCATACGTAATGATTCAAGCGAGCTCATCGGGACCTCCAGCAAGTTGATCGTAGGTATCGAGCCGGTGGGGTTGAACCGGCGCGTCCTTCTGGCGCACGTGCGGCGGTAGGCACACGGCCAGCGGCGGGGGTAATTGACGCGCTTCGCGACGGCGCTCCAGCGCCAGGCGCACGGCATTCGGGTGGGGCACACCGCTTTCGAGCGCATCGCCGATCGCGGCCTGCAATTGCGCGGCGCCGTAGCGATCGAGCATGCGCAGCAGCGCTGCCGTGATGGTGCCCAGGTTCGCACCGCGTTCGGCCGCGCCGCGCAGCAGATCCTGACTGGCGGGGGCGGCCCTGGCCAGGCGATCCATGCCACGATGATGGCGAGCCTCGCGTTTGACGCCGACGAGTGTCTTGATGTGAACCGGCTCTTCGATTTGCGCGCCGCGGTCGTAGCTGCGATCGTGACGCGCAATGACATCGGCACCGTCCAGCACGCGTACCTGCTCGAGATCGGCGCGTACCGTGAGCGTGCGCCGCACGTGCGTGTGCGGGATCGAGTAGTCGTTTAGATCGAAGCGTACATAGGGCGTCTTCCCGACCTTGACGGCGAGCGTTTCCTCAACAGGATACGGGTTCTTCGGTAGCGCAAGCAGCATCGGCTGCTCCTGGGCAAACGCCTGGCGCACACTGATCGCTCGATCCTCCGGGCACGGGCGATCGGCTGCCTGCGTGCGGCACCAGTGCTCGGCTTGCGCATTCAGATCGTCCAGATCGGTGAACTGCCTGGCCGCGAAGAACGCGTCGCGGACATGACGAATTGCACGCTCGACGCGGCCCTTCTCGTTGCCGCGCGCAATCGCCACCGGTCTCGGTTCGAAGCGATAGTGCGCGGCGAAGGCGAGCAGCGTCGGGTGGAAACGAATGGCGTCCCCCTGGCGTTCGAGCACGGCGCTCTTGAGGTTATCGTAGAGGATGACCCTGCCGAGCCCGCCCCAGCGGGTGAAGGCGCCGATATGACCGCGCAGGAAGTTCTCCATGCGCGCGTCGAGGAAGAAGCGCAGATACAGGTCGCGCGAGTACGAGAGCACCATCACGAAGGCCATCAAGGGCCGGCGCGCGCGGCCAATTTGCAGGTGGCCGAAGTGCCCCCAGTCGCATTGCATCTGTTCGCCGGGCAAGGTGCGCAACCGCAGATACGCTTCGGCAGCCGGGCGTGGCCGATGCAGCGAGATCAGATGCCGGAAGTGCGTGGGGCCACCTTGATAGCCGCGCTCGCGCACCATGCCGTACAGGCGGCTGGCGGTAAGCGTTGGGTACTTCTCGAGCGTCTGGCGAATGAACGGCAGGTACGGCTCGATCATCGAAGAGCGCGGCGCCGGACCGTGGCGCGGTAGGCCAGCCTGTGCGAGCACACGTTTGACAGTCCCGCGATGCACGTGCAGTTGCTGCGCGATCGTGCCGCAGCGCCACTTCTCGACGTGGTAGAGCCGCAGGATATGGGCTTCGAGTTCAGCGTCAATCGTCACCGTCAGAGCCTCCTCGGAATCGGTAGATGCAATGAGGAGCTCGACGGCGCAACGGGCCAAGGCGCACGAACGGCGAACAGGCACAGCCGCATAGGTGGCAATGCTTCGTCGCCGGTACCGAGGTTGTGACGCGACGATGAGTGCCAGCGGCGTGCATCGAGTCCGCTGGCAGTAGAGCACTGGGCGCCGTCGCAGGTGAACCGTGATGCGTCACTTTATTGCGTTGCGCCCGATAGCGACGGGCGCGCTGCGCATGGGCAAGACGCCCGCGGCGAGAGCGCTGGTAACGTTGAGCCGCTTCGCGCAAGCTGGCGCGCCGGGCTGCTTGCGCACAGCCGCCGGCGCAATAGATCTGGCCTCGATCACATCGGCGGCAAATGAACACCTGCGTGCGGCAGCGGGCGCACAGGAAGAAACGGCCCGTGGGCAGCATGCCACCGGCATTGCCTTCGGTCATCGGCGATCCCCGTAGAACGCCGAAGACAATGCGATAGACAGGGGCGCACGAGCCGTGGAATACTGCGGCTGCACGCGCTCCTCTGTTAAGCCCCGTGGCTTTGCATTGCGACTTGTGTGGCGCGACTCCGGGGTGAACTTGGCGGTTTACCGGTGTCGCGCCAGTGGTTTCTTCGGCGCTGCGCCTTTCTACCGCAACCGCTCCCCGCCGTCATCCTCAACGCGCTTTGCGCGTCTGCACTCGCCCTACGGGCTCCTTACGACGCACAAAGCGTCATCGATACCCTGCTGTACGTGTTCCCCACACACTGCTCAACGAGAATAGGTCGTCTAACGGCTCAATTCCGAAACGCCGTCGTTTAGTGTCGGATTTAGACCGGCGTTCACAGCACGCCATGCCAGATGTTCCACCGCCGCCCAGGTGGCAAACTGTGTGTAGGCCGTAGTGCCTCGCACGCCTCACTTCGAACCGATAGCGCATGCGCTCCACCCTGTAAGAGCGCCACGCTATACAACGCGACAGCCTACACACAGTTTGCCACCTGGGCGGCACATACCATTCGCTGCCGCTTGCCTGTGCAAATGCATTTGAAGCGGGTGATGCGCTTATTCGAAGCGTTGGCAACACGCGCGAACAAGGACGTTGCCGTGTGAGGCGTAAGACCCTTTGGGGGCCCTCAGGCAAGAAGAAATGTTGGCGGTGTTAGCCGCTTTCTTTTGCCTACTTTTCTTTGCGGCGGCGTAACTATTCAGCGGTAACCAGAGGCGAAACGACGACTCCTGTAAAGGCCAGGGCGAGCGCGTCGATCAGCGAACGGCTCTGCTTGCGTAAGGTGGCAAGGTAGGAGCGGATCGTGCAGAACGCCTCCATACCCGATTCCGAGCGGAAGCACCCGGAGATCTTCTGTTTGAGTTTGGGCATGCGGATATCGCGTTCGGCCTGGTTGTTGTCGAACGGTACGCGGTGATCGGCAATGAAACGCCACACCTCATCGGCATACTTGTGAAGCCGTGTGAGCAGGTTGCAGGTAAAGCTTTGCCTGATCCTGCCGCGGCGTTCCCGGCGCCCGGACTCACGTGCCTGCTGCGGATTGAGCTTGCGTGCCTGGGCGATCAGGGCGCGGCTGCGCCGTGTGTAATAGCGTTGGCGCGCCTGACTCAGCGAGGTGTTTCCTGCAGCCTGACTGAGGTCGACCTCGCGCTTTGCCTGGCAAAGCAGGTCAATCATCTGCTGGGCCCAGCGTTGCTGCGTGGACTCCAGGACAAACACCAGTTCGCGCAGATGATGAGCATTGCACAGCGCATGCTCACACTCATAGCCGGCATACGGCCGCCAGCCGTCATGGACCGCGACTCCCCTAAAGCCGGGAAGAATGCCGAAGCTGTCCAGCGCCTCGCTGCCGCGCTTGCGGTGCGCGCCATACCAGCTCAACGCGTGCGTCGAGGCGACATGCAGCCAGCGGGACTCGCGCCCCACGCGCATGCAGCTCTCATCGAAATGCACCACGGGTTGCCCGCGTAGCGCCTGCCGGATCTGCTCAACGGCTGGCACCAGTAACTGCGCGGCCTGATCAATGCTGTGCTGGACGGTTCCCGTAACCACATGCAGACCAAACAGGTCCTTCAGCGCCTGGGCGGTGCGCGCAACCGGCAACTGCTGGTATTGCGTCAGATAGACGGCTGCGGCGCGAATCTGGGGGCCGTACTGAACCGCCTGGCTCACGCCCTTGGGAAATGCGCCCGAGTGATGCTTGCCGCAGCGGCACTGCGCGATCTGCACGCGATGCTCGGTCACCTCAAAGCGCGTGGGTGGCAAATCGATCACCTGACGGCCTTCGGGCAACACGGCCACGCGGGCTGCTGCGATGCGTTGGCCACATGCATCGCACACCAGCGCCACCGGGTGAATCTCGATGTGATCGGGTTGCGCGACGCGTTTGAGCGTCTTGCCCTTGTGCCCCGGTTGCGCGCCAGGCCTGGCCCCGCTCGTGCCGCGCAATGACTTCGGCTTGCGCCTTGGACCATCGCTTGACGGCGGCTTGCTGGAGTTATGACTGTCCTTCTCAAGCTTTGCCTCGAGCTCGTTCAGACGCCTCACCAGATCAACGATGAGTGCGTCCTTCTGCTCCGGTGTCAGGTCCTTGAGGTCGGGCATCTTCGTCATGTCCCTCACTATGCACAGCCTGGTAGCAGTTTACAAGCGCTGAATAGTTACGCGGCGGCAAAGAAAAGTAGGTGCCGCCCCGCACAGGGGCGACGCGTGAAGCTAGATAACAAATCGCGGATGCCAGCGCAGAAGCAAACCGCGGATGCCAGCGCAAAGGCCAGGCAAACAAACCGCCCACGCCGCGAAGCCACAATAGAATCACTGCGGCAAAACCTCCCCTTTAGTCTCCTTAGCAAACGGAATCACAAGCAAACCAACAACAAAGGCAAGCGCCGTCAGCGCAACAGGCACCCCAAGCGTATGCATGCTGAGCACCGCCGCCCCGAGCAGAAAATTCACCCCAGCCCCGACAAACCGCCCAAACGAAGTACAAAAAGCAAAAGCCGTCGCGCGAACACGCGTTTCGAACAGTTCAGGCAGCCACAGGCTAAACAACGCAAAATTCCCACCAAAGAACCCAAGCACAAACAGCCAGGCAATAAACGGCGCCAACCCGTTAGGCAAATAAAAAGCCCACCCAAAGCTGCCAATAATCGCCACCGCCATCCCGGCAAAATACACAGCAAGCGTCTTCTTGCGCCCAAACCGCTCAGCAAGCGGCGGCAACGCAAGACACCCAAGAATCGTCCCGATCGACAGCAACCCCGTCGCGATCGAAGCCATCTTCAACGCTTCGGGCCTCGCCATCCCAGCCCGCGTCGCCAGCTGAATCACCGCCGAAGGCTCATACACCGCCCCCGCCCACAACCCAATAATCGCGATCGTCAACAGCGCACACATGACCCAGGTACGCCGCCGATACGTCGGCCCAAAAATCTCGCGCATCGGGCTCACGCGCGCCACGTCGCGCGCTTCGGCACGTTGCCATTTGTCCGACTCCTTCACCCGCGTGAGAATCATGATCGCGACGACCACGGGCACTGCCCCCGTCAGGAACATCGCACGCCATCCGAAGTGCACGCCGATCGTGTAGTTGAGCGCGGCAGCCAGGAAAAAGCCCGCGTAATAACCCGTCTGCAGATAGCCCGCGCCCATCTTGCGGCGATCCTCAGGCCACGCCTCGGCGACATAGGTCCCCGCCAGCGCCCATTCGCCGCCAATGCCCACGCCCGCGATGAAGCGATAAATGCCCAACTCCCACACGTTGTGCGCCGTAGCCGACAGCCCGGTAAAGATAGCGAACGTGAAGATCGTGCCCGCCAGCACTTTCGTTCGACCGAAACGGTCCGCGAGCGGCCCCCAGATGAACGACAGCCCCCAACCCACCAGGAAGAGCGCAAACAGGATCGAACCGGCAAGCCCGACATTCGCAGGCGTCGCCGCATAGCCCGAGCGCGGCAGCAATTCAGTCAGCGCCGGCGTCAGCACCAGCGCGTAAATGAACGAGTCCATGCCGTCCAGCGTCCAGCCCGCCCACGCACCCCAAAAACCGGCGATCTGCGACCGGTTGAGCGGCGTCTTCTGCCGCACGGTCCCCGCACGGTCCGTTATCGAAGAATTCAACATGCTCCTGCTCCTCCATGTACTACGGTTGGATTGGGTGACCGTCACGGCACAACGGCTCCCTCGCATGCGGGCCGCCGCATGCGAGGGAGAGCACGCGTCAGTGCCGTGCCTTTATGAAAACCCCGGGTTTGCCCGCTAGAAATTCGTCGTTTTTATATATAATATTTGATGTCATGAACAACGCAACCGGTGGTTTTCCCCTGGACAGCGCCCCGCGCGTCCCCTTGCTGCCCACGGCGCATGAGCCGCGGCCCAGCACTTCGCGTGTAATCGCGGAGGCGCTGCGTACGGCAATCGTCGAAGGCGCACTCGAGCCTGGCGCGCCGCTGCGGCAGGACGCAATCGCGCGGCACTTCTCGGTCAGCGCAATTCCCGTGCGCGAAGCGCTGCGTCAGCTGGAAAGCGAAGGCTGGGTGAAAGTCGAGCTGAACAAGGGCGCGACCGTCGCGCGGCTCTCGCCCGCCGAGGCGCGCGAGATCTATGAGATCCGCTCGGCGCTCGAAAGCCTCGCCATCACGCTGGCCATTCCGAATCACACGCCCGAGTCGCTGCGCGAAGCGGCGGCGCTTTGCAAAGCCGCCGAGAGCGAGCCGGACCCTACCCTCTATGTGGCGCGCAACGAAGCGTTCCACACCGCCCTGTATGCGCCCGCCAACCGCCCTCAGCTCGCGGAGATGATCGCGGCGCTGCATCGGCGCGGCGAGCGCTATCTGAGGCTGAAATTCGGGTTGCCCGCGTACAAGGGCGAATCTGATGCCGAACACCTGGACATCCTCTCCGCCGTCGAGCGCAAGGACATCGCCGCCGCCCAGTCGCTCATCTCCGCTCACCTGCTGGGCACGGGCGAGCTGGTCTATCGTTTCTTGACGGAACGCGCGCAGGCGGAAGCCGCCGCGGCCACCCCGCGCAGAAAGCGCGGACGGCCCGCGCGCACTCCAACCACTATCGGGAGTTGAAGCACCGATGAATCAGCGAATCGAATCAACCAGGCTCGAACTGGCACAGTCAACAGGAGCGCCCGCGGGTTCATCCGCGGCGCGTTCCTGGACCACCAAGCGCGACGAGAAGCAACGCAGGCTCGCCGCGATCGAGCCCTGGCTCGAAGGCGGCATCCTGCCCGCGCACCGCATCGTCGATGCGCTCGAAACGCTGATCCGCCCCGGCGATCGCGTCGCGCTCGAAGGCGACAACCAGAAGCAGGCGGACTTTCTGTCGCGCTCGTTCGCGAAGGTCGATCCGCAAAAAGTGCACGACGTGCACCTGCTGATTTCGAGCATCAGCCGCCCGGAGCATCTGACGCTCTTCGAAAGGAACATTGCGCACAAGGTCGATTTCGCGTTTGCTGGCCCGCAGAGCCTGCGCGTCGCGCAACTGCTCGAAGACGGCCAGCTCGAAATCGGCGCGATCTATACGTATGTCGAACTGTACGCGCGTATGTTCGTCGACCTCACGCCGAACGTCGCGCTGCTGTGCGCGGAAAAAGCCGACCGGCACGGCAATCTCTATACCGGCCCGAACACGGAAGACACGCCGACCATCGCCGAAGCCGCCGCGTTCCGGCATGGCATCGTGATCGTGCAGGTCAACGAAATCGTCGATGAACTGCCGCGCGTCGATATTCCCGCTTCCTGGGTCGACGTGGTCGTCGAGGCCGACCGACCATTCGCGGTCGAGCCGCTGTTCACACGCGATCCGCGCCATATCGGCGATTTGCAGGTGCTCACCGCGATGATGGTCATCAAGGGCATCTACGAGCCTTACGGCGTGACGTCGTTGAATCACGGCATCGGCTTCGACACGGCCGCCATCGAACTGCTGCTGCCCACTTACGGCGAATCGCTCGGACTGAAGGGCAAGATCTGCCGCAACTGGACACTCAATCCGCATCCCACGTTGATTCCGGCCATCGAATCGGGTTGGGTCGAAAGCGTGCATTGCTTCGGCAGCGAAGTCGGCATGGAAGCGTACGTCGAAGCGCGCCCCGACGTGTTCTTCACGGGCAGCGACGGCACGCTGCGCTCGAACCGCGTGCTGTGCCAGCTGGCCGGGCAATACGGCGTCGATCTGTTCATCGGCTCGACGCTGCAGATAGACGGCGATGCGAATTCGTCGACGGTCACGCGCGGGCGTCTGGCGGGCTTCGGCGGCGCGCCGAACATGGGCCACGATCCGCGCGGCCGCCGTCATTCGAGCGAAGCCTGGCTCAAGCTGCTGAAAGACGAAGGCCCCATGTCGCGTGGCAAGAAACTCGTCGTGCAACTGGCGGAAACGTACAAGAAAGGCGGCGAGCCAACCTTCGTCGATGAACTCGACGCCGTCGCTGTCGGCGCGAAAAGCGGCATGCCCATCGCGCCCGTGATGATCTACGGCGACGACGTCAGCCATGTCGTGACGGAAGAAGGCATCGCGCATCTGCACAAGGCCGAAGGCGTCGAAGAGCGGCGCGCGGCGGTCGCGGCCGTCGCCGGCGTGACGCCGATCGGCTTGCGCGCGAAGCCCGAAAAGACGGCCGAACTGCGCCGCCGGGGCATCGTCGCGTATCCGGAAGATCTCGGCATCCGGCGCGGCGAAGCGAAGCGTTCGCTGCTCGCGGCGCGCAGCATCGACGATCTCGTGACCTGGTCGGGCGGGCTCTACACGCCGCCGGCACGTTTCCGCAGCTGGTGATGCGATGGCCTTGCCATACGCTATCCCGCTCGACGCGGGCACGCTTCAGCGTGCCAACGCCCGCTGCCTGCCTCGCGTCGATGCCGCGCCGTGCGATGCCACGCTCGCGCGATTCGCAGTCGAGTCGCTGATCGAAGAAGCGCAGCTGACGCCGAAGCCCGCGCTCGTCGATGGGCGCGGCAGCGGTGCGCATCGCGATCTGGACTTGCCGCTGATGCTGCGCTCCGCACGCTCGCTCGAACCGAGTTTCGCGGCGCTGGCGCGTGCATCGCGTGGCCGCCTGCCGTCGGCGACGCTGCGCGCTGAACTCGCGCAGATCGGACGCGCGGGCGAACTGGACATGATGCGCGCGACGAACGGCAGCAATGCGCATCGCGGCGCGATCTGGATCGTCGGCCTGCTGGTCGCGGGCGCAGCAATCGCTGACGATGACGACGACAACACTTTGCGCGAACTGCTTCCGTATGAGCGCACGCATTCGCACGCCGCGCGCGTCTGCGAACTCGGCGCGCAGATCGCCTGCTTTCCCGACCGCTTCGCCGCACCTGCCGACAGTCATGGCGAGCGCGTGCGTCAACGGTTCAACGTCGGCGGCGCGCGCCAGGAAGCGCAGGACGGTTTCCCGCACGTGATCGGCGTCGGTCTGCCCGCGTTGCGCGCGGCGCGCTCGACAGGCATCGGCGAAAACGCCGCGCGTGTCGACACGCTGCTCGCGATCATGGCCTCGCTCGACGATACCTGCCTGTTGCATCGCGCCGGTCTCGCCGGCCTGCATGCGGGCCAACGCGGCGCGCGCGCCGTGCTCGCGGCGGGCGGCGTCACGACGGCGGCGGGACGCGCCGCGTTCGACACGCTCGAAACCGACTTGCTTTCGCTCAACGCTTCTCCTGGCGGCGCAGCCGATCTGCTCGCCGCCACCCTCTTCATCGACAAGCTGGCGCGTCACGCCCCAGCGGGAGCTGAAAACTGATGGAACAGATGACTTTCGATTATCCGGCGCAACGCGCGATCACGACGCGCTCGCATGTGGGCGTCGTCGGCTCGGGCGATCTCGAAGTGTTGCTGTCGCCCGCCGGCGCGATGCAGGCAACCGTGACCGTGCGCACCAGCGTCGATGGCTACGGGCACATCTGGAAGAGCGTGCTCGACCGCTTCTTCACGCGCTATGACGGCGCGGCGCAGATCGAGATCAACGACTTCGGCGCGACGCCGGGCGTGGTGGCGCTGCGTCTCGCGGAGGCCATCGAAGCGGCAGAGGACGGAGCAAGCTCATGAGCACGGTGACGACACACAACCCGCCATCGATGCCGGTGCTGCGCGACAGCTTCATCGAACTGACGGCACGCGAGCGCGCCCGCGCGCTGCTCGACGCAGGCACGTTCCGCGAACTGCTCGGTCCGTTCGACCGCATCGAATCGCCGTGGCTGCCGTTGCAAGGCATCGTCTGCCAGGCGGACGACGGCGCGGTGATCGCGCGCGGCACGATCGACGGCCAGCCGGCCGTGATCGCCGCGATCGAGTCGGCGTTCCAGGGCGGCAGCATCGGCGAAGTCTCTGGCAGCAAGATCGCGGCGGCGCTGGAACTCGCGTTGCGCGATTGCGAGCGCGGCAAGATCGTGCGGCCCGTCGTGCTGTTCGAAACGGGCGGCGTGCGCTTGCAGGAAGCGAATCTTGGGCTGGCCGTGATCGCGGAGATGCAGGCGGCGATCGTCGCGTTGCGGCGATACGTGCCCGTGGTCGGCGTGATCGCGGGCATGGTTGGATGCTTCGGCGGCATGTCGCTCGCGGCCGGGCTGTGCTCGTATCTGATCGCGACGAAACAGGGACGCCTCGGCATGAACGGCCCCGAAGTGATCGAACAGGAGGCGGGCATCGAGGAACTCGATTCGAGCGACCGGCGCCGCGTGTGGCAGATGATCGGCGGCGAGCAGCGCACGGCGACGGGACTCGCCGACGCGCTCGTCGACGACGACGCGCACGCAGTCCAGGCAGCGGTTCGCGATGCGTTCGCGCGCGGTGTGCCGGCGGCGCATCGCACCGAACAGGTGGCTGAGTATCTGGAGCGGCTCGCGCGCATCGATCCCGCCGATGTCACGCCCGAAACGATGCGCGATGTGTTCAAGCCAAACGAAGCGGCCACGCCGCGCAAGGAGCAATAATGAGCGATACGGTACTGACGCGCGGCATGCGCTGGTTCAGGGCGCTCGCAGGCGACACGTCGACGGCCGCGCCCGTCTGGTCCGGCGAGGCGTCGCTTGGCGATGAAACGGCAGCCTTCTTCTCCGTCGTCCCCGACCCCGACAATCGCTTTCCACGTGCGCGCGACAACGTCGTCGGACTCGAACAGGGCTGGAAGCTTGCGCAAGCGGTGCGCGAAGCGGTGGCGCGCGATGCGTCGTCGGAACACAAGCGCCCCATCGTCGCGATCGTCGATGTGAAAAGCCAGGCGTATGGGTATCGCGAAGAGACGCTCGGCATTCATCTGGCGTGTGCGTCGGCCGTCGATGCGTATGCGAGCGCGCGCGACGCCGGGCATCCTGTGGTTGCGCTGATCGTCGGTCCCGCGATGTCGGGCGCGTTCCTCGCGCACGGCTATCAGGCGAACCGGATCGTCGCGCTCGATGCGCCCGGCACGATGGTGCACGCGATGGGCAAGGAAGCCGCCGCGCGCGTCACGCGCCGCACCGTCGAAGACCTCGACAAGCTCGGCGAAACGATCACGCCAATGTCGTACACGATGGCGTCGTTCGCGAAGCTCGGGCTGCTCGACACGCTGATCGAAGGCGTCGATGCTGATGAGCCCACACAGGCGCAAATCGAAAGCGTGCGCGGTGTACTCGCGGAAGCCGCGAAGAGCGCACGCTCGGATACGCGCGGGCTGTCGCGGCGGCTGGAGTCGGATACGGCGAAAAAGACGCGTGCCGCGTCGATCGAAGTGCGGCGGCGGCTCGCCGAACAGTGGGACGCTGCGTGATGCGGGTCTGTGCGGCCGCGCCGTTTGCGCCAGACGATGCACTCGTTGCTGACGATCCGCGCTGGCAAGCGCACGACATCGTGCGCTTGCGGCGGCTCGAATCGTTCGATAACGAACCGGCGTGGGTTCGCGCTGCGTTCGCGCGCGCGCCGTTCGCGGTCGTGCGGCGGGCGCGGGCGTCGGCTGGACGGGTCGCCGTCGGGCTGCGCGGCGCGGCGCGCAATGAGCGGTATGGTACGTGGGCGCGTAGCGATGATATCGAGGCTGTTTTCAGGCCAGAAGCGTTGTTGTCGCCGCCTTGCGTGCTTGCTGCTGATCGTGCCGCACTGCCCGTTTTCGTCGCGCTCGATGCGCTGCGGCGCGATACGTCGTGCTTTGGTTCGCTCGCCTGGGGACCAACAGGAAGCGTCGGCTTCGAACTTGCATCCGGCAAGCCAACCGCCACCGCAACCAGCGATCTCGATCTATTGATACGGATGCCGAATTATTTACCGCGCGACGAAGCGCAACGCATCCAGGCAAAGCTCGCCGAGCACGCGGCACACGAAGGCATCCGCATCGACGCGCAACTCGAAACGCCCGCAGGCGGCGTCGCCCTCGCCGAGTACGCGTCCGGCAAAGCTCGCGTAATGGCGCGGCATGCGAGCGGTCCACGGCTCGTCTCCGATCCCTGGGCGCTCTAATGCTCGCTTTGATTTTCCCCGGCCAGGGCGCGCAAACCGAAGGCTTCCTGCATCGCCTCGGCACGCATTCCGCAATCCAGACAACGCTCGACGAAGCATCCGACATGCTGAACGTCGACGTGCTGATGCTCGACACGCAAACAGCGCTCGAATCGACCGTCGCCGTGCAGACGGGCTTGCTGATCGCGGGCGTCGCAATACAGCGCGCGCTCGCCGCCGAAGGACTGGCGCCCGAACTGAGCGCGGGTTTGTCGGTGGGCGCGTATGCAGCCGCCGTCAGCTGCGGCGCAATCGACTTCGCGGACTCACTGCTGATGGTGCGCAAGCGCGCCGAACTGATGGAAACGGCATATCCGCGCGGCTACGGCCTGTCCGCGATTGCCGGGCTGACCGAACACGAAATCGAGAAGCTTGCCGACACGCAGGCGCGCGAGCCCGCCGCACGTGTCTACGTCGGCAATGTGAACGCGCCGCGTCAGATCGTCGTGGCCGGATTGGACGCTGCGCTCGATGCGTTCAACGAGCGAGCGCTAGCGGCAGGCGCGCGCAAGGCGACGCGGCTCGCCGTCAGCGTGCCGTCGCATTGCGAACTGCTCGCGGCAGCCGCCGACGCACTGACGGACTACGCACGCAGTGTCCCCTTTCGCGCACCGTCGAGCGGCTATATCGGCAATCGCGGCGGCCGCGCGCTGTATACGGCGGATGCCGTGCGCGACGATCTCGCCACGAACATGCGCTACACGGTCCGCTGGTTCGACGCGCTGACCGTGATGATCGAAATGGGCGCGAAGGTGTTCGTTGAAGCGCCGCCCGGCCAGGTGCTGACCGATATCGTCCGCGAGCAGTACCCGGACATGGCCGCGATCGCAGCAAGCACGCTGCCCTTCGAGCGGCTCGCGCCAACTATCCATCGACGCCTTGAATCGGCCGCCTGAAACCGATTCCTTATGCGCATAAATTTTTTAAAAGTTTTAACGTGCATGTAGCAAGAGCATGCGCGGCTAGCGTCCGGGCGTCACGAAGCGAAAGGTCAGGTTCACGCGTTCGCCCTGCACTTTCGGCTCTTTCGGCACGCGATGCCGCCACTCGGCCTGTGTCCGTCCGCGCATCACGAGCAGGCTGCCGCCCCTCAACGGATAAGACTGCACGACGTGGGTCTTGTTGTGCTGCAGATCGAAGCGTCGCGTCGCGCCGAGACTCACGGACGCGATCACCGGCTCTCGACCGAGTTCGGGCTCGCGGTCCGCATGCCAGCCCATGCTGTCCGCGCCGCTTCGATAGCGGTTGAGCAGCACGCTATTGAACGGCACGCCGCAAGTCGCTTCGACGGCGGCTCTCAACTCCGCGATGGCGGGCGTCCACGGCGACGGCACGTTGCGGATGCCCGAGTAGACATAGACGGCATCGGGTTCGCCCTGCCACGCGGTCAGGCGCGGCAACGGCACGCGGCCAGCGGGCGTGAACATCGAATCCTGCTGCCAGGCGACTTCGTCGACGATGCGCGCGAGCAGCGCGGCGGCGGCGTCGGGCGCGAGCCAGTCGGGGAACCACGCCACATCGGGCGTAGGCAAATCGTCGAACAGATCGGCGGACATTACGTTGCAATCGCGAGCGCACCACACCGCATAGCGCGCGCGAAACCTCTCCTCACAGGAAACAGCGGGTATTATCGAACGCGCTGCGGCAGCGGGTCATCCGCCAGCTTGCCTTTTCATTCGACTTTTCGTCCTTCAGCCCATCATCATGATTCTTTCCGACGACGCTCTCGATCAACTTTTCCGCACCGCGCGCACGCACAATGGCTGGCTGCCTCGGCCCGTCGACGATGCGCTTCTCAGGCAACTGGTCGACCTCGTTCTGCTCGGCCCGACCTCGGCCAATTCGAGCCCGGCGCGTTTCGTGTTCGTGAAGACGCCCGAAGGCAAGGCGCGGCTGAGTCTCGCGCTGTCGGCAGGCAATCTGGAAAAGACGATGGCCGCGCCCGTCACGGTGATCGTCGGCATGGACATGGCCTTTTACGACCATCTGCCGAAGCTCTTCCCGCACGCCGATGCGCGCAGCTGGTTCGCGGGCAACGAAGCCGCGATCGCCGAAACCGCCTTTCGCAACTCGACGCTGCAAGGCGGCTACCTGATCATGGCCGCCCGTGCGCTCGGCCTCGACACGGGCGCGATGTCCGGCTTCGACAAGGCGAAAGTGGATGCCGGGTTTTTCGCGGACACGACGGTCCGGTCGAACTTCCTGATCAATCTCGGCTACGGCGACACGTCGAAGCTGTTCCCGCGCAGCCCGCGCTTTACGTTCGACGAAGCGGCGCAAATCGTCTGACGCCGACTGGCGTTGCCCACTGCCGCCGCGCGCCGGGCAGCGTCAGCTTGCAATCAGCGCGACGTAGAACACGATCGCGCCGATCAGCGCGCCGACGAAGCAAAAACCCTCTTCCGCCTCGTCGCCGCGCGATCGCAGCCACGCCCCAACCACGCCGAACAGGCCCGCCACGCCGAGCGCGACGAACACCATCACGACATAGAAGAGCGCGGTGCGCCCCAGTTCGGAAAAGTCGATGTACCGGACGCCGTAGTAGACGCCAAGCGCCATCAGCGACAGCACGACCATCGGCAGCATCACGTGACTGCCTTCGTAACCGATGTGATGCTCGCGATGCGCGAACCTTGTCGTTTTCATCATTCGTCTCCCCCAAACTGCAAACCGATTGGGCGATCAGGCGCAGCCGCCACCTGCAGAGGAGTGACTCGCGCGCCCGGGATACCGGGAACGGGACGCGAGGCCTGCCGCCGGCAGTCACGCTCAATTCCAGAATAGTCCGTTCATGCGTTCAATTCAATAGCCATTTAATAAGCATTTAATCGGCATGACGAACAACTTACAGCACGTATGCTGCATTGCAACGCCCACATGTTGCCCGCGCCTCGACATGTCCGTACGGCTTCGGCAAGCGCCCTGAACTGCTTGTAGAATGATTGGCCGCCGCTCTGCAACGGCGTGTGCTTTCTGCGACTCACCTTCCGCGCGATCCGCGCCCAACTTCCACCTATGCGCCGCCTATCGTTTTTCGTCCGGATCATTGCCATCGGCATCCTGCTGCATGTGTATGTCGGCATCCGGATCATTCCCGAGCTGCCCGTCGATGCCGCCGTGAAAGGGCTGTGCGCGCTGTGGCTCGTGCTGTCCGTGCTGCTGATTCCTGTCGGCATGATCGCGCGCTCGCTCCAGCGGCAACCGCTAGGCGACAGGCTCGCGTGGGCGGGGCTGATCGCGCTGGGTCTCTTTTCGTCGCTGCTCGTGCTGACTTTCGCGCGCGAGTTGCTGCTGCTCGTCGTGATGATCGTTCACGCGATCTCGCCGGAGGCGGTGAACCCGGCGGGCTGGGAGATCGATAGCGCGATCGCGGTGCCGCTGCTCGCGCTGCTGTCGACGGCCATCGGCTTTTTCAATGCGCGGCGCCGCGCGCGAGTCGTGTCGATCGACGTGCCGATCAAAGACCTGCCGCACGCGCTCGATGGCTTCACGATCGTGCAGATCAGCGACATTCACGTTGGGCCGACCATCAAGCGCGGTTATGTCGACGCGATCGTCGATGCCGTGAACCGGCTCGAGCCGGATCTGATCGCGGTGACGGGCGATGTCGTGGACGGCAGCGTCGAGCATCTCGCCGATCACACGCGGCCGCTGTCGCGGCTGAGCGCGCGGCATGGCGCGTATCTGGTGACGGGGAATCACGAATACTATTCGGGCGCCCATGCATGGATCGCCGAGTTTCAGCGGCTCGGCCTGCATGTGCTGCTCAACGAACATGTCGTCGTCGAGCACGATGGCGCGCAGGCGGTGATCGCGGGTGTCACCGATTTTTCCGCGGGGCATTTCGATCCCGCGCACGAGAGCGACCCTGCTGCGGCGCTTGAAGGCGCGCCTGGCGACGTGCAGATCAAGGTGCTGCTCGCGCATCAGCCGCGTTCGGCGGAAGCCGCCGCCGATGCGGGCTTCACGCTGCAACTCTCCGGCCATACCCATGGCGGCCAGTTCTTCCCGTGGAATTTCGCGGTGCGGCTGCAACAACCTTTCGTGGCCGGTCTTTCGCGGCTCGACGACCTGTGGGTCTATACGAGCCGTGGGACCGGGTATTGGGGACCGCCCAAGCGTCTGGGCGCGCCGTCGGAGATCACGCGTTTGCGTCTGGTCGGCGGCGGCACCTGACGTCCGTCAGTTCAATTACGTCACACTGTGACGTTTCGCTCCGGCAACATCGATCCCGTTTCCTGGAAGCGCGCGTGCCATGTGAACGCTTCGCGCAGCACGTGCGGCGTCTGCCCGCCGAAGCGCAGCGCGTCGCGATAGTAGTCACGCAGCAGATCGCGATACAGCGGATGCACGCACTTGTCGATGATCAGCGACGCCCGTTCGCGCGGCGCGAGTCCGCGCAGGTCCGCAAGACCAATCTCCGTCACGACGATATCGACATCGTGCTCGTTGTGGTCCACGTGCGGCACCATCGGCACGACGCTCGAAATCGCGCCTTCCTTCGCGATCGATTTCGTCGCGAAGATCGCGCACGATGCATTGCGCGCGAAGTCGCCCGAACCGCCGATGCCATTCATCATGTGCGTGCCGCCGACATGCGTCGAATTCACGTTGCCGTAGATGTCGAATTCAAGCGCCGTGTTCAGCGCGATCAGACCCAGGCGGCGAATCACTTCCGGATGATTGCTGACCTCTTGCGGACGCAGCACGAGCCGGTCGCGATAGCGCGCGAGATCGCCGAACACCTGCGCCTGGCGCTTTTCCGTCAACGTGATCGACGCGCCCGACGCAAATGTGACCTTGCCGGCGTCCATCAGATCGAAGGTCGAATCCTGCAGGACTTCCGAGTAAATCGTGAACGGCTCGAACGGCGAATCGGCGAAGCCGGCCAGCACCGCATTCGCAATCGTGCCGATGCCGGCCTGCAACGGCGGCAACGGCGACGGCATGCGTCCATGCGCGACTTCATGCTGCAGAAAGTCGATCAGATGGCCTGCGATCAGCGCCGTGTCTTCGTCGGCGGGCAATGCGGTCGACGGGCTGTCGGGCTTGTCAGTGATGACGATAGCGGCAATCTTCTCGGGCGGAATCTCGATCGCCGTCGTGCCCACGCGATCGCTCGGGCGCACGACGGGCAGCGGATCGCGATGCGGACGGCGGCCCGGAATCCAGATGTCGTGCAGACCTTCGAGCGCGAGCGGCTGCGCCAGATTGATTTCGACGATCACCTTGTCGGCGAGAATCGCGAAGCTCGCGGAATTGCCGACTGATGTGGTCGGCACGATGCCGCCCGTCTCGGTGATCGCGACGGCTTCGATGATCGCGACGTCGAGCTTGCCGAGCTGACCGGCGCGCAGCATTTCGACCGTCTCCGACAGATGCTGGTCGACGAACATCACGTCGCCGCGATTGATCGCCTTGCGCAACGTGTTGTCGACCTGGAACGGCAGACGGCGCGCGAGCACGCCAGCATCCGTCAACAGACTATCGACACCGTGCCCCAGCGACGCGCCCGTTATCAACGTGATCCGCAGCGGCTTGTCTTCGCTGCGCGCGCGTTCGGCCAGCGCAACGGGCACCGCCTTCGCATCGCCCGCGCGCGTGAAGCCGCTCGCGCCGACGCGCATGCCATTGTCGATCAGCAGCGCTGCCTGCGCCGCCGAGGTGATCTTGCCGCGCACTGCGGCACAGCGAATCCGGTCTTCGTACATGATGAAAGTCTCTCCGATGTCACGCTCGCGAAAGCCGGAGTGCACGTCTTGTTGTCGGTGTGCGTCGTCCGGCTGTCGCTCGATTTCCGCTCATTCCGCCCGATGTTTCAGGCGGCTGCGCGGTGCCGCTCTGGTCAGCTACCGAAATACATCACGCAGTAGCTCACGGGACCGACACACTCATCGGCCTTCTTCGCCCGTTTCGCGACGGGACGCTGCGCTTCGGGTTGCGCGACGCGTGCTGCGTTCGTCTGTGCGACCTGTTGCGCGCTTTCGTCCGCCGGCGCCGTCTGCGCGTGCGCAAGCGCCGCAGCGGACAACGAACAGGCAATCAGGACCAACTTCAGCGCTTTCATTTCAATCTCTCCAGTTGTTTCAATGGCTGCGTAAGCAGTGGTTCCAATATATGACTGAGGTCGGCGCGGATTAAGAGGGACGGCTGGAAGGCATTCTTCCTGGTTGCGGCAAGATCGGTTTGGGCGGGGGTTTCGCGCGTGTGCGGCGCGTCGTGCCGGCGAAAAACACTGTTGTGTCGATTGTGCTGATGAAGACGTGTCGGGGATCAACGCGTGTCGAATGGCGCGCCTTTGTCGAGCAGCGCCGTGCGGATGAAATGCAGGCAACTGAGGATGCGCTGCTGATCGTGACGCTTCTCGCGGTCCGCATGGACGGCTTCCAGCACTTGCTGAACGACCCGCATCGCCGCACGCACGGAGATTTGCGTTCGCTCGACATGCGCGTTGTCGGGCCGCTCGAATAGTTGCGCGAGGTCGCGCGTGACGCGATCGAGCGACGGCTTCCATCGGACATGCGCATCGCTTGCGTAGGTGGCGCGCTCGATCTCGCTGCGTAGATCGATAGCCGCGTGGCCGACTTCGAGCGTGACGAGCATCCACCTGAGCGCGTTGCGATGGCGTCGCGAGCGCTTCGGCAACAGCATGCGCAACTGGTGCATCAGATCGTGCGTGCTCGACTGGAAGCGCTGCGCGAGACCCGCGAGCGGCGCCGTGCATGCCAGCGTGACCTGGCTGCGCAAGTCCCCTTCGATACGCGCGATCAGCCAGGGCATCTGCACCGGGAACACGATCGCGGCGCCGATGGCCGTCACGAGCATCGACACGACGATCGCTACGCCGTTGTTGATCAGCAGATCGGGCGCGTAGACGACGACGTTGTCGGGCGCGGCGAGCAGGCAGAAAAAGACCGTGAAGCCGACGCCGTAACCCGCTGTCTTCGTCCGCGACGCGAAGAAAGTGCCGACGGCGAGCACGGGCGCGAGCATCGCGCACAGCAGCGGGAAACCATCGACGGCGGGATAGACATAGCACGTGACCAGATAGCCGGCGATCGTCGCGCACGCCGCGCCGACCGACATCTGCAGCGCGAGCTTGACGGGGTTCGGCGCCGATGAAGTCAGCGCGCACGTGAGCGCTGCACCGATCACGGCCATGCCGCCGCTCGGCCAGTCCGTCGCGATCCAGAACCAGCTGACCACACCGACGACCGCCGCCGTGCGCGCGAACGTGCAGGCGACCACGAACGCGTTGGTCCGGCTGACGTAGCGCACGGGCGGCCGCTCGCGCGCCGGATTGTGATTGGTCTCCAGCGATGCGTACGTGTCGATATAGCGGATGAACTCGACTACGAAGCGATACAGCAATTCGCCAGCGGTATCGAAATCGGGTAGACACTGCGGCTCGTCCGATTCCAGCGGACGGCGTGTGGCGCGCATTCTGGCGGGCAGCGTCGCCTGGAAGGCTTTGAGTCTGATCGCGATGCGGGCGGCATCGGATGAATCGAATCGGCGCTCTTTGTGCACGCCGAGCAATTGCGAAAGCTCGTGAAAATACGGCGCAGTCGCTTGCACGGCCTGGACAGACGGGTTGTCGCGCAGGCGCTTTCTCAACTGATGCAGCGCGTGCAGTCGTGCGCAGACGTCCATGAACTCGTGGTTCAATCTTGCAAGCACCTGACTGCGCGAGCGCATGCCAGGGTCCTCGAAAGCCGCGAACGCGCGTGTGGCCTCGAAGCCCACGACTTCATCGACGAGGTCCGCGAAATAACGCTCGGACGTGCCGCGCTCGACGGCCCCATCGAGCACTTTCACTGCAAAGGCCGTAAAATTGAGATGCCTCGATTGCAGTGCGTTTTGCAGCGCAAGGCTCGATCGACGCGGCACGATCAGCGCGCTGACGGCCGCCGAACAGATGATGCCGATCGCCACTTCCGCGGCGCGCGTCAACGCGGCGAGGAACAGGCCATTCGGCTGCATCACGGTCGGAATGCCGATCAACGCCGCGGTATAGCCAGCCAGCACGAAGCCATACCATCGAAAATGCCGATACCGGACCGCCGCCGCCACGCACACGCCCATCCAGGCCGTGATGCCGAGCATGTACAACTCGGGCTGTTGCGCGAACAGCGCGCCCAGCAGCAGCGCAGCCAGCATGCCGACGAAGGTCCCAACAATCCGATAAAAACTCTTCGCGAGTACCATCCCGCTGAACGGCTGCATCAGGACGAACACCGTCGTCATCGCGGTGCGCGGTTGCTGCAATTCGAGCAGCATCGCGATGCCCAGCGCGAGCAGCGCGGCGAGTACCGTCTTGAACAGATGAAGCCAGATGAGGCCGTCGGTGGTCGCCCACTCCGTGCTGGCGTCGGCGATCGCGCGCAGCATGCCAGCTCGCCATCCGAAAGTATCGGACGACAATTGCTTGATCGCATGCTGGCGTTTCATGGATTAATACCGCGTGGGGTCCTAGTCTGAGGAATGCGCGAATCGACTGGCGCACGCCTACCCTGAAGGCGCCGATTGTAGGAGCCAACGATGTGTGGATTAATGCGAAGCGTCGGGAACGTCCCTTCCAGATCCCTCAACAATGGCGGCCCGCGACAGGCGGACAATAACGCTTTGATGTCGATCAAGAAGGATTGATGGATACGTTACAAAACATGCGAGTGTTCGTGCGCGTCGTCGAAGCGGGCAGCTTCACGGCAGCGGCGCAATCGCTCAATACGACCACGGGCGCGATGTCTCGTGCGGTTTCAGAACTCGAGGCGCATTTGCGGACGCGTCTGCTCAATCGATCGACACGGCGCCTCGCATTGACGACTGCCGGTGAGACATATCTGAAGCGATGTCAGCAGATTCTTGCTGATATCGACAATGCGGAAGAAGAAGCGAGTGGCGCGCACGAGCGTCCGTCGGGCGTGCTGCGGATGCATAGCTTTGCGAGCATCGGACAGCATTATGTGTTGCCTGCCATTTCGCGGTATCGCGCGCTGTATCCTGAAGTGGCCGTCGAGCTGACGCTCTCGCAGCAGTTGCCGGATCTGTTCGAGGGAAGCGCGGATGTGGCTGTCGTGGGCGCATCGACGCTGCCCAATTCGGATCTCGTGTCGCTTTTGCTTGGGACCACCTTCAGCATTCTGTGCGCGTCGCCTGCGTATATTCACGCGCACGATGCGCCCAAAACGCCCGCCGATCTGTTGCATCACGACTGTCTGTTGCTCAAGACGCCCGCTTTTCCGACCAGCGAATGGACACTCGATGGCCCTAACGGCAGCGAAGTGCTGAATGTGAACGGGCCCGTACAAGTGAATATCGCTGAATCGCTGATTGTCGCGATCCGCGAGGGCATTGGGATCGGGATACTGCCGTTGTACGCCGCTATCGACGGGTTGCGGTCAGGATCACTCGTGCGCGTGCTGCCAGAGTACACGCTGCAGAAGATGAATGTCTATGCGCTGTATCCGTCGCGCAAGTTCATCGATGCGAAGACGAGGACCTGGGTGGAGTTTTTGCGGACGCATTTGCCGCAGGTTATTGCTCGCGATGTCGCGCTGTTGGGCGAAGTTGGCCGCCAGAATATCGCCGCCGATGATGCGCTGCACGCGAATGAAGGTGGCGAAGCTGCACCGCGCAGTTGAGCGGTGAGGTGAGACGCGTCGCCGGCGGGTTTGCGTTGTTGGCTGGATCGGCGGCTGCGTGAATCTGCGTGTGATCGTTGTCTTGCGATCAGGTGAACCGCCCCGGATTTGGTGGAGGCTCCAACTCTTGAGAGAATGGAGCCATGAACAAGAAGGTAATCAAGTTTTCCCCAGAAGTCCGAGAGCGCGCGGTGCGTCTGGTGCGCGAACAGCGTAGCGAGCATCCGTCGATGTGGGCAGCGGTCGAATCGATTGCGCCGATGATCGGGTGCACACCGCAGACACTGCACGAGTGGGTCAAGCGCGACCAGGTCGACCAGGGAGAGCGCGATGGCTTGACCACAGACGAGCGCGAACGCCTCAAGGCCCTGGAGCGCGAAGTCAAGGAGTTGCGTCGTGCCAACGAGATTCTCACGGTCGCGAGCGCGTTTTTCGCCCAGGCGGAGCTCGACCGCCGTTTCAAGTCCTGAAGGCCTTCATCGATCAGCATCGCGACACCTTCGGGGTCGAGCCGATCTGCAAGGTCTTGCGGATTGCCCCGTCGGGCTACCGACGCCATGCCGCGCAGCTTCGCGATCCGTCGCGCCGCTCTGTTCGCGCAATCCGCGATGAAGGTCTGCGACCGGAGATCAAGCGTGTGTGGCAGGCGAACATGCAGGTCTATGGCGCGGATAAAGTCTGGCAGCAGATGAACCGGGAGCGTATCGCGGTGGCGCGCTGCACGGTCGAACGGTTGATGAAGCAACTGGGTTTGCGCGGCGTGATGCGAGGCAAGCGTGTTCGCACGACTGTTCCTGATGCCATAGCTCCGCGCCCGCTGGATCGGGTCAATCGCCAGTTCAAGGCGGCTCGGCCGAACCAGCTCTGGGTTTCGGACTTCACCTACTCGACGTGGCAGGGCTGGCTGTATGTGGCCTTCGTGATCGATGTATTCGCTCGCCGTATCGTCGGCTGGCGAGTCAGCAGTTCGATGACCACGGACTTCGTTCTGGATGCACTTGAACAGGCGCTTTACGCGCGGCGCCCGGGCAACGACGGAACCTTGATACACCATTCGGACAGAGGGTCCCAATACGTCAGCATCCGCTACAGCGAACGGCTGGCCGAAGCGCGCATCGAACCGTCAGTAGGCAGCCGGGGCGACAGCTATGACAACGCCCTGGCTGAAACGATTAACGGCTTGTACAAGGCTGAACTGATTCATCGCCGCACCTGGAAAACGCGGGAATCGGTCGAACTGGCAACACTGGAATGGGTGACCCGGTTCAATCATCATCGATTGATGGAGCCCCTCGGCTATATCCCGCCCGCCGAAGCTGAGGCAAACTACTATCTGCAACTTGAAACAGCTGCCGCTGAACCCGCATCAACTTAAACCAACCAGCCTCCACGATTCCCGGGGCGGTTCACAGGCGGTATCGTCAAGGCTATCGCGTGACGGTTATGCGGCGGAATATTGACTGGGGATGGTGGGAATGAACATGCTCGGGCCATTGCGGCCCGGCCACCGCTGTCGAGGTGTCTCGGCACGACGTTAAAAACGTGCGCTAGAAACGCC
Source organism: Paraburkholderia sp. PGU19 (assembly GCF_013426915.1). Taxonomy (GTDB): domain Bacteria; phylum Pseudomonadota; class Gammaproteobacteria; order Burkholderiales; family Burkholderiaceae; genus Paraburkholderia. Next base: position 338,451 of record NZ_AP023180.1, on the reverse strand, counting down.
AAGACCCCGCTTTTGAGGGCGGGGTCTTGGTTTGTATAAGGAGCCTGACGATTACCTACTTTCACACGGGCAATCCGCACTATCATCGGCGTGGAGTCGTTTCACGGTCCTGTTCGGGATGGGAAGGGGTGGTACCGACTCGCTATGGTCATCAGGCATGACGGGTTGCTGCGTCGCACGGGTTTTAGTGAACCTGGCGCCACAGCCAATCTGGAAGAAGCGTAAAGAGGGTATGGGTTGTGTTGTTTCTGGCACAACACTGATCTCAACCTGCGTGTCCTGCTCACCCCTGTTGGGGGTTCACACGTATCCCCTTCGGGGATCGGACCCGCGTTAGCGCTTTAGCGCTTACGCGGGTCGAGACACACCTGTTATAGGATCAAGCCTTACGGGCAATTAGTATCAGTTAGCTTAACGCATTACTGCGCTTCCACACCTGACCTATCAACGTCCTGGTCTTGAACGACCCTTCAAGGGGCTCGAAGCCCCGGGGATATCTCATCTCAAGGCGAGTTTCCCGCTTAGATGCTTTCAGCGGTTATCTCTTCCGAACATAGCTACCCGGCGATGCCACTGGCGTGACAACCGGTACACCAGAGGTTCGTCCACTCCGGTCCTCTCGTACTAGGAGCAGCCCCCTTCAAATATCCAGCGCCCACGGCAGATAGGGACCAAACTGTCTCACGACGTTTTAAACCCAGCTCACGTACCTCTTTAAATGGCGAACAGCCATACCCTTGGGACCGGCTACAGCCCCAGGATGAGATGAGCCGACATCGAGGTGCCAAACACCGCCGTCGATATGAACTCTTGGGCGGTATCAGCCTGTTATCCCCAGAGTACCTTTTATCCGTTGAGCGATGGCCCTTCCATACAGAACCACCGGATCACTATGACCTGCTTTCGCACCTGCTCGACTTGTCGGTCTCGCAGTTAAGCACGCTTATGCCATTGCACTATCAGCACGATTTCCGACCGTACCTAGCGTACCTTCGTACTCCTCCGTTACACTTTGGGAGGAGACCGCCCCAGTCAAACTGCCCACCATGCACTGTCCCCGACCCGGATCACGGGCCAAGGTTAGAACCTCAAACAAACCAGGGTGGTATTTCAAGGACGGCTCCACGCAAACTGGCGTTCACGCTTCATAGCCTCCCACCTATCCTACACAGATCGGTTCAAAGTCCAATGCAAAGCTACAGTAAAGGTTCATGGGGTCTTTCCGTCTAGCCGCGGGGAGATTGCATCATCACAAACACTTCAACTTCGCTGAGTCTCGGGAGGAGACAGTGTGGCCATCGTTACGCCATTCGTGCAGGTCGGAACTTACCCGACAAGGAATTTCGCTACCTTAGGACCGTTATAGTTACGGCCGCCGTTTACCGGGACTTCAATCAAGAGCTTGCACCCCATCATTTAATCTTCCGGCACCGGGCAGGCGTCACACCCTATACGTCCACTTTCGTGTTTGCAGAGTGCTGTGTTTTTATTAAACAGTCGCAGCCACCAGTTTATTGCAACCCCTTCACCCTCACCCCGCAGGGGGCTCAAGCTACAGGGGCGTACCTTATCCCGAAGTTACGGTACCAATTTGCCGAGTTCCTTCTCCCGAGTTCTCTCAAGCGCCTTAGAATACTCATCTCGCCCACCTGTGTCGGTTTGCGGTACGGTCAATGTGAAACTGAAGCTTAGAGGCTTTTCCTGGAACCCCTTCCGATTGCTTCGCCCCTAGAGAGCTCGCGCCACGCCCTTGAATTCCGTGCCCGGATTTGCCAGAGCACCTTCTCCAACGCAGCGACCGGGACTTCCAACACCCGGACAACCTTCCGCGATCCGTCCCCCCATCGCATTTCACACTGGTGCAGGAATATTGACCTGCTTCCCATCAGCTACGCATTTCTGCCTCGCCTTAGGGGCCGACTCACCCTACGCCGATGAACGTTGCGTAGGAAACCTTGGGCTTACGGCGAGGGGGCCTTTCACCCCCTTTATCGCTACTCATGTCAGCATTCGCACTTCCGATACCTCCAGCACGCTTTTCAACGCACCTTCGCAGGCTTACGGAACGCTCTCCTACCATGCGTGCAAGCACGCATCCGCAGCTTCGGTATATGACTTAGCCCCGTTACATCTTCCGCGCAGGACGACTCGATCAGTGAGCTATTACGCTTTCTTTAAAGGGTGGCTGCTTCTAAGCCAACCTCCTGACTGTTTTAGCCTTCCCACTTCGTTTCCCACTTAGTCATATTTGGGGACCTTAGCTGGCGGTCTGGGTTGTTTCCCTCTTGACACCGGACGTTAGCACCCGATGTCTGTCTCCCGTGATTGCACTCTTCGGTATTCGGAGTTTGCTATGGCGAAGTAATCCGCAATGGACCCTTCAACCATGACAGTGCTCTACCCCCGAAGGTGATACACGAGGCACTACCTAAATAGTTTTCGGAGAGAACCAGCTATTTCCAGGTTTGTTTAGCCTTTCACCCCTATCCACAGCTCATCCCCTAACTTTTCAACGTTAGTGGGTTCGGACCTCCAGTACGTGTTACCGCACCTTCATCCTGGCCATGGATAGATCACCTGGTTTCGGGTCTACACCCAGCGACTGAATCGCCCTGTTCGGACTCGCTTTCGCTACGCCTGCCCTAATCGGTTAAGCTCGCCACTGAATGTAAGTCGCTGACCCATTATACAAAAGGTACGCCGTCACCCCTTGCGAGGCTCCGACTGTTTGTATGCATGCGGTTTCAGGATCTGTTTCACTCCCCTCCCGGGGTTCTTTTCGCCTTTCCCTCACGGTACTGGTTCACTATCGGTCGATCACGAGTATTTAGCCTTGGAGGATGGTCCCCCCATCTTCAGACAGGATTTCACGTGTCCCGCCCTACTTGTCGTACACCTAGTTCTTCCTCGCTGTTTTCGCCTACGGGCTATCACCCACTATGGCCGCACTTTCCAGAGCGTTTGGCTAACAACGAAGATAAAGAGTACAGGCTGGTCCCATTTCGCTCGCCACTACTTTGGGAATCTCGGTTGATTTCTGTTCCTGCGGTTACTTAGATGTTTCAGTTCACCGCGTTCGCTTCGCATGGCCTATGTATTCAGCCATGGATGACCCATACGGGCCGGGTTTCCCCATTCGGATATCGGTGGATCAAAGCTCGTTTGCCAGCTCCCCACCGCTTTTCGCAGGCTACCGCGTCCTTCATCGCCTGTGATCGCCAAGGCATCCACCACATGCACTTGTTCGCTTGACCCTATAACGGGTGTGTCTCGCAGTAATTGCTCACTGGATAACAACCGCTACAGGTTGAGTATTCGCGTTGTGCCGTATTCCAGGTTCGTCTTTCGATGAACTCAAAAAATACATTGATACAATCACAACCCTGATTCACCTACTCACGCGCCCATCTCTAAGCACGCTTTCGTGAATCTCTTTACTACTTCTTCCTGATTGTTAAAGAACGACAGCCGATATAAAGCGCTATGCCTTACATCATTCGCTGACTGGCTCAATCGCCAATGCATAGCACTCGGTTCACACTGAACGCTAGGCATTGGGAATTGGTGGAGGATGACGGGATCGAACCGACGACCCCCTGCTTGCAAAGCAGGTGCTCTCCCAGCTGAGCTAATCCCCCAGTCACACAGTACACAGGGGGGTTTGCGAACAGCCACCGCAGACAAGACGCTGGTGGGTCTGGATGGATTCGAACCATCGACCCCCGCCTTATCAAGACGGTGCTCTAACCGACTGAGCTACAGACCCCTGAGCCTGTCTTCAATTAACAGCCGACAAGTGTGAGCGCTCAACTTCTAAGCGCGAAGCTCTGGAAAGGAGGTGATCCAGCCGCACCTTCCGATACGGCTACCTTGTTACGACTTCACCCCAGTCATGAATCCTACCGTGGTGACCGTCCTCCTTGCGGTTAGACTAGCCACTTCTGGTAAAACCCACTCCCATGGTGTGACGGGCGGTGTGTACAAGACCCGGGAACGTATTCACCGCGGCATGCTGATCCGCGATTACTAGCGATTCCAGCTTCACGCAGTCGAGTTGCAGACTGCGATCCGGACTACGATCGGTTTTCTGGGATTGGCTCCACCTCGCGGCTTGGCAACCCTCTGTTCCGACCATTGTATGACGTGTGAAGCCCTACCCATAAGGGCCATGAGGACTTGACGTCATCCCCACCTTCCTCCGGTTTGTCACCGGCAGTCTCCCTAGAGTGCTCTTGCGTAGCAACTAGGGACAAGGGTTGCGCTCGTTGCGGGACTTAACCCAACATCTCACGACACGAGCTGACGACAGCCATGCAGCACCTGTGTTACGGCTCCCTTTCGGGCACTCCCACCTCTCAGCAGGATTCCGTACATGTCAAGGGTAGGTAAGGTTTTTCGCGTTGCATCGAATTAATCCACATCATCCACCGCTTGTGCGGGTCCCCGTCAATTCCTTTGAGTTTTAATCTTGCGACCGTACTCCCCAGGCGGTCAACTTCACGCGTTAGCTTCGTTACCAAGTCAATGAAGACCCGACAACTAGTTGACATCGTTTAGGGCGTGGACTACCAGGGTATCTAATCCTGTTTGCTCCCCACGCTTTCGTGCATGAGCGTCAGTATTGGCCCAGGGGGCTGCCTTCGCCATCGGTATTCCTCCACATCTCTACGCATTTCACTGCTACACGTGGAATTCTACCCCCTCTGCCATACTCTAGCCCGCCAGTCACCAATGCAGTTCCCAGGTTAAGCCCGGGGATTTCACATCGGTCTTAGCGAACCGCCTGCGCACGCTTTACGCCCAGTAATTCCGATTAACGCTTGCACCCTACGTATTACCGCGGCTGCTGGCACGTAGTTAGCCGGTGCTTATTCTTCCGGTACCGTCATCCCGCCTCTGTATTAGAGAAGCGGTTTTCTTTCCGGACAAAAGTGCTTTACAACCCGAAGGCCTTCTTCACACACGCGGCATTGCTGGATCAGGGTTGCCCCCATTGTCCAAAATTCCCCACTGCTGCCTCCCGTAGGAGTCTGGGCCGTGTCTCAGTCCCAGTGTGGCTGGTCGTCCTCTCAGACCAGCTACAGATCGTCGCCTTGGTAGGCCTTTACCCCACCAACTAGCTAATCTGCCATCGGCCGCCCCTTGAGCGCGAGGTCCGAAGATCCCCCGCTTTCCTCCACAGAGCGTATGCGGTATTAATCCGGCTTTCGCCGGGCTATCCCCCACTCCAGGACACGTTCCGATGTATTACTCACCCGTTCGCCACTCGCCACCAGGATTGCTCCCGTGCTGCCGTTCGACTTGCATGTGTAAGGCATGCCGCCAGCGTTCAATCTGAGCCAGGATCAAACTCTTCAGTTCAAACCTGTTACTGTTTTTCGGGCTCTTTCGAACCCGGTCGCTCACTCAAAATCACTGACGAAAGTTTCGATTTCTCGAACCTTCCTCAATTACTTCTGTGTGAGACTCGATTACTTTCGCTATCCGGCGACCCGAAGATCACCGCGCGCTCGCCATCGAGCACCCACACTTATCGGCTGTTGATTGTTAAAGAACATTCGCTAAAAAGCCGCTATTTTCTGCTGCTTTCTTGCGTCTCCGTCGTTTGGAGAGGCCGAATTATGCGGAACCCCCAGGGGGCTGTCAAGCACTTATTTCGCGCGATCTACGAAAAGTTTGCGAGGCCACTTTATTAGGCGAACGCGGTCACTCGCACTCGACTCGCTGTCGGCGTCCCATTCCTGTTCCATTTCGGTCCGCCATATCCAGCTATATTTTTCACGGGTCAAACAATCCGGACGTTCGCGCGCGACGCACTGCTCCCGACGCGGCTCGCATCGGCGCAGGTATTCGCGTGCAACGGTTCGCCGGGATCAGGGAGGACCCCGCCGCATGGCTGCATCCGTCTGCTGTTGCCGTGCGTAAAAGAGGAATGACGCGCCGGCGATGGAGAACACGCAATGGATCTGCAGACGGAAACTCATCCCGTTCCGCCGGGCAGCCGCGTTGCTGTCATCGGCTCCGGCATCGCTGGACTTGCGAGTGCGTATCTGCTGGCCCGCCGCCATCGCGTGACACTTTACGAAGCCGCCGCCTACGCCGGCGGCCACACCAATACCGTCGACGTCGAACTTGAAGGCCTCACGCATCCCGTCGATACCGGCTTTCTCGTCTTCAACGATCGCACTTATCCCAATCTGATCGCACTCTTCAACGAGCTCGATGTCGCGTCATACGAAAGCGACATGACATTCTCCGTCTCGCTCGATCACGGACGACTCGAATGGGCAGGCACCAACCTGAACACCGTTTTCGCCCAGCGACACAATCTGCTTTCGCCCAGCTTTCTCGGCATGTTGCGCGATATCGTGCGTTTCAATTCAACGGCTGAAATGCATCTCGAAGCGGCATCCGCCAACGGATACTCCGTTGGCGACCTGTTGACGGCGGGCCGCTACGGCGCTGCCTTCCGGCAAAACTACCTCTTACCGATGGGCGCCGCTATCTGGTCGTGCGCGAGCTCCGACGTGCTGCGCTTCCCCGCCGCGACCTTTCTTCGCTTCTGCCTCAACCATGCACTGTTGCAGGTGAATCGCCGCCCGCGTTGGAAAACCGTCGCAGGCGGTGCTCGTGAGTATGTCCGCCGGATCGTCGCCACACTGGACGACGTGCGCACGAACGAACGGGTCGTCGCGGTGCGCCGCGAGCGAGGCGGCGTCCACGTAGCGAGCGAATCCGGCTGCGAGTGCTTCGACGCAGCGATTCTCGCCACGCACGCGCCCGACAGTCTGCGCATGCTCGCAGACCCCGGTCCCGACGAACGCCATGTGCTCGGCGCAATCCGCTATCAGCCCAATGTCGCGTGGCTGCATACCGATCTGGCCTTGCTTCCGCGCCGCGAGCGGATATGGTCCGCGTGGAACTACCTGTCGACGCATGGCGTAGACGGCATGCGCCCGGTCTGTGTGAGCTATCTGATCAACCGCCTGCAACCGTTGCCCTTCAAAATGCCTGTGATCGTGACACTCAATCCGTCGCGACCGCCGTCGCCCGAAACGGTACTGAAGCGCTTCGACTACGATCATCCACTGCTAGATAGCGCGGCCGTGGCCGCGCAAAGCCGCCTTCCTTCGATTCAGCGCGCAAGACGCACATGGTTCGCGGGCGCGTGGACAATTTATGGTTTCCATGAAGACGGACTGAAATCGGCGCTACGCATTGCTCGCGACTTCGGCGTCGAACCGTCATGGTCCGTACGATGAACGGCCATTCTTCCGATCGCGCTGGGTGGTTGATGTCCGGGCGTGTAATGCACGAGCGGCTGCGCCCCGTGCGCCATCGCTTCGTCTATCCCGTGTTCTGCATCCGTTGCGATCTGGCGAGGCTTCATGAACTGGATGGCTGGTGGCTGGGCATCGACCGGCTGCGGCCATTGAGCCTGCGAACGCGCGACTACGGCGCTTGCGACGGAACCGATCTGCTCGCGTGGATACGCGGGCAGATCGCAGACGCGGGCATCGACCTGGACGGCGGCGCCATCTGGCTGCAGACCTGCCCGCGCGTATTCGGCTATGCGTTCAACCCCGTCAGCTTCTGGTTCTGTCATGACCGCGACGGCAATCTACGCGCATTGCTCGCTGAAGTGCGCAACACGTTCGGACAGCGTCACTCGTATCTGCTCAAAGCGGGCGACAACGGCCCCATCGACGCACGCACCCATCTCCATTGCGTAAAGAAGCTGCACGTATCGCCGTTTTGCGACGTCGAAGGACATTACATATTCCGTATCCGCGAGAGCGAGCGCGGATCTTCGGTTCTCGTCGACTATCACGACGCGCAAGGGCTCGTGATCCGCACCGCGATTTCGCTCGCGAAGCGCCCCCTCACGCGCGGGCACGCGCTGCGCGCACTCATGCGGCAACCGCTTCTCACGGTCGGCATCATCGTACGGATTCACTGGCAGGCGCTGCGCCTGTGGCTCAAGAAAGTGCCGTTCCACGGGAGCCAGCCGCCCTCGCCTCACTCACGGCCAACAACGATCGACGAGGAATCGTGACCATGACGTTTTCACGCGCCTTCTATGCCGCCGGCGGTACACCTCTGTTCGCCCGCCTGTTCCTCGCGCTGCTGGACCGTTTGTGCGTCGGCCACCTGGTCCTGACGACGCCCGGCGGCCAGCAACGCGTATACGGCGATCCCCACGCCCATCCCGGCGCGCAACTCATCCTGCACGACTGGCGGGCGTGCCGCGCGATCCTGCAGGCGGGCGACATCGGATTTGCCGAAGCGTATCGTGCGAGATGGGTCGACACGCCTGACATCGTAGCGCTGGCGCGGCTCGCCATCCGCAATGAAGCCGCGTTGCCGCGCACCGTGTCGGGCAGCGCCCCTGCGCGCCTGCTCTATGGATTGCGCCACTGGCTGCGACCCAACACGCGTCGCCGCAGCCAGCGCAACGTGCATGCGCACTACGATCTTGGCAATCCGTTTTACGCGCTCTGGCTCGACCCGACGATGACCTATTCGAGCGCGCTGTTCGAGGGCGATGCCAGCCGCTCGCTCGAAGACGCTCAGGCAGCCAAGTATCAACGCATCGTCGATGTGTTGCAGTTGCGCGCCGGCATGCGCGTACTGGAAATCGGCTGCGGCTGGGGCGGCTTCGCGCTACACGCGGCGCGTCAAGGCATACGTGTGCATGGCGTGACGATCTCCCCCGCGCAGTACGAATGGGCACGCGAGCGCGTGGCGCAAGCCGGCCTCCGCGATCTCGTGACGATCGAATTGCGCGACTATCGTGACTTACGGGGCATCTATGACGCAGCGGTGTCCGTCGAGATGTTCGAAGCCGTGGGCGAGCGTTATTGGCACACGTTCTTCACCGTCCTCGGGCGCATGTTGAAGCCGGGCGCACGCGCGCTCGTCCAGTCGATCACGATGGACGATTCGCGCTTTGCCGATTACAGGTCTTCGAGTGATTTCATCCGCGAGTACATTTTCCCGGGCGGCATGCTGCCGGGTGCCGAACGCTTTCGCGCTGCGGCGAGACGCGCGGGCATGGCATGCGTCGAGTCGCAATCGTTCGGACTCGACTATGCACGCACATTGCAGTGCTGGCACGCACGCTTCGAGGAGAACCTCGACGCTGTGCGGGCACTCGGTTTCGACGATCTGTTCATACGCACGTGGTGGCTCTATTTCGCGTATTGCGAAGCGGGCTTCGCCGAGCGGCGCACGGACGTCAGGCAATTCGTTCTCACCGCCATGTCGTGACGCGCGCGCGCGTCCGGCACACAGCGTGAATCAGCCGTCACTCGCCTTGCGGCAGAAACCCTGGCTGGCCGATCTGCTGCGGATGCTGCGGCACGCGGCGAAAGCGCGATGCGTCGAAGCCCATGGCATCGAATCGCGCGAGCAGCGAGCGATAAACGTCGTCGCTCATGTCGGGCTCGCGCGAGAAAATCCAGCCGAGACTCTTGTCGCCGAGACCGAGCAATGTGTAACGGTAATCGTCGTCGACATAGAGCGTCAGCTGCGTCACATGAACCGGCCAGAAAATGCGTACTTTCCATTCGCCGTTTCCGCTGCCCGGCACGACGCTGTCGACGAAATGGAATTTCGACGGCGACGCGTCGAATGTTCTCTTGCGCGCGGTGTACCGGTCGTCGATCTTTCCATCTTCGCGCAGCGACCAGTCCGTATAGCTGCCGACGTACTTGTTTTCCAGGAAATACGGAATGATCGCGATGACGTACCAGCGGCCCATGTAGCGTTGCAGATCGACGCTTGCGGGCTTTAGCGGAATGTCTGCGCGCGGATTGGGATTAGCCGGCGACTGCGAGCACGCCGACATCAGAATGGCCATCGCAGCGACGGCAGCCAGTGCCAGAACAACACGCGCGGCTTTCATCGCATCACCGCTTGTCGAACAGGTAGTGCGCAACGCCCCATTCGTTGCCTTGCGCATAGCCAAAGAGTTCGGCCACAGCCATGTAGAACATGCGCCAGCGCTGGAACCAGAGCCGCGCGTTATCCTCGCCGTATGTCAGGACCAGTTCTGGCATCACGCGCTCGCGTGCCTTGTCGAGATTTGCAAGCCATTGCTCCGCCGTGCGTGCGTAGTGCGCGCCGCCGATCCACCACTGCCTGTCGACCCGGAGGTCGCTCTGAAAGTGCAGCAATAAAGCTTCCGATGGCATCGTGCCACCGGTAAAGAAGTACTTCGACATCCAGTCTGTAGCGTCCCGGTTCTGAAAGTGATACGCGAGAGTTCGATGCGCGAAAATATGGACGATGAGTTTTCCGCCGGGGCGCATCCAGCGCGCAACGCGCTCCAGCAGAAGGCCATAGTTCTTCATATGCTCGAACATCTCGACCGACAGCACACGGTCGAAATACCCGGCACACAATTCATCTGCGAAATCGAACTGTGCAACATTGCCCGTCACGACGCGCAGATTCATGATGCCCGCAGACGCTGCACGCGCTTCGATGAATTCGCGCTGACTGCGCGAATTCGACAAAGCGACGATTCGGGCATTCGGATAATGCGCGGCCAACCACAATGCAAGCGCGCCCCAGCCGCAACCCAGATCGAGAATGGTCTGGCCGTCTTCGATCTTTGCCCGCTCTGCGTAGAGTGCGAGCATCGCCTGTTCCGCCTGTTCGAGCGTCTCGTCGCCGCGCGGATACAGGCAGCACGAGTACTTCAGATGTGGCCCGAGATGCGCCTCGAAGAAGGAAGGCGGCAATTCATAGTGTTGCGTGTTGGCGGCGTCGGTTTCGATCGCAATGGGACTTGCGCGCAACTCGTCGAGCAGCGCGTTGAAACGTCGCGAACGAAGCTCGCCGTCCAATGCGCCTTCTTCGATCAGACGCTGCTGCATCAGGCGGCGCATGCCAAAGCGGATAACGCGATCCGGCACCCATCCGCGCTCGCACGCATGGATGAGCCAGTCTTCCCTGGCAAAAAGCGGCTTATCCATCGAAGGTTGAGTTGCCGTAACTGTCATGGCGAGCACCGTTCGGGGTATTGGAAGCGTAGTGGGATTCACCCGCGTCGAGGCGGCCACGGTATCAATGCGCTGGTCTCGCGCATGTACTCGGCGTAACCCGGACGCGAATGGACGAGATGCGCCTCAAGCATCGGCACGCCTGAGAGCTTCATCAGCAGCCACGCCATGAGCACGGGTGGGAATAGCGTCAACCACACCCAAGGCGAGCCGATCGACAGCGCGACATAAGCAAACCAATGCAGACACTCGAAGAAATAATTCGGGTGCCGCGAATAGCGCCATAAGCCGACGCGGCACACTTTGCCCTGATTCGCAGGATCGGCGACAAAGCGTCTGAGTTGACGGTCCGCCACTGTTTCACCGCTGACCGAGGCCAGCCAGATCGCTACCGCAATCGCGATCCACGCAACGGAAGCCTGCATTGCGCGCCATGCGGGCACGGCGAACGCCAGCGACAGCACCATCGAGATCACCGTCTGAAACTCGAGAAACCAGAACATCTTTCGTCCCGCAGCCGCGCCCCATTGCTCGCGGAAACGGTGATAACGCGGATCTTCCCGTTTGCCCGCGTTACGCCGCCACAAATGCCAGCCGAGCCGCGCGCCCCAGATGCCCCCGCCCACCGCGACGAGCACACGGGCAAGCGAATCGCCGTCGCTTGCCATGCCGTAGAACACCGCAATTGCGCCCAGCGAGAACGCCCATATTGGATCGATCATCCCCGCGTTTTCGCTTTTCAGTTGCCACGCCCAGAAAGCAGCGAACAGCGCGACGAGTACCACGAACGCGATCGACGCTGCGGCAGCAGGAGACATCAAAAGCTCCTCTAACGTAAATCAGCAGTTGCGTTGTCGACAGGTTATACGCGCGATGACGGCGCGTGGATGCATCGCGGGAAGAGTGTGTGCAAACAGCGTGCCCCCGAAGGGGTCGTGTCGCGGATTTGAATCGGTTCCTCACGCCTCATGAGGGGCGACTGCATCGCAATGAGGAACCGTTAGAGGTGGGGTACCAGTGGAGCGGTTGAGAAGGAAACGTGTGCTCCGCAGCCAGCCTGACGCGGGAACGCGTCAGGCCGAAGCACGCACTCCGTGAGCAGAGATGAGCTTGCACGCATGCGCCGGCAGCCCTGCAAGCACCGGCACGCCGGGTGCAAGGCCCGGCACTTCGCGCGGCGTGGTTGCGGCAGTCAACGTGAAGCCCGCGCATTCGATCGTTGCTTCGAGCGACGCGCCGACGTCGCGAATAAACCGCACCGTGCCCCGAACGGAGTTCGTATCGTGGGCGGCCTGATCGGCGCCCAGTTGAAGATGCACGTCTTCCGGCCGGATCAGAAGACGAATATCGCCGGACGCAACCGACATCGGCGCCGTGTTTGCAACGACGATCTGCTGCCCACCCGGCAGACGCACTTTCCCGCTCTCGTCATTTGTTACGGGCAGGATATTGCCAAGGCCAATGAAGTCGGCCACGAATTCGCTGACAGGGTCGCGGTAAATATCGAGTGGCTTGCCAACCTGCGCGATACGCCCTTTCTCCATCACGACGATGAGGTCGGCCATGGTCATCGCTTCGCGCTGATCGTGTGTGACCATGATCGTCGTGATGCCCAGACGTTGTTGCAGCAGGCGAATTTCAATCTGCATCGCCTCGCGCAATTTTGCATCGAGGGCCGACAGCGGCTCGTCGAGCAACAGGAGCTTCGGTGACGTCGCAATCGCGCGGGCAATCGCCACGCGCTGCCGCTGGCCGCCGGAAAGCTGGGTAACGGCCCGCCCGGCCATATGTGGCAACTGGATCAGTTCGAGCAGTTCGGCGACCCGCCTCGCCTGCTCGCTCTTGCCCGTCTTGCGCAACTTGAGCGGATACGCAATGTTCTCCGCCACCGCCATATGCGGGAACAACGCGAGTGACTGAAACACCATGCCGAAATCACGCCGGTTCGCGCTCAAATGTGTGATATCGCGACCGGCGAACATCACCGCTCCCGACGTTGGCTGTTCGAGCCCGGCGATCATCCGCAACAGCGTGGTCTTGCCGCAGCCCGACGGTCCGAGAAAGCACACCAGCTTGCCTTCGGGAATCGCGAGATCGACGTTGTCGACCGCATGCGCGGCACCGAAGCGTTTCGTGACGGCCTGCAGCGTGAGATGAGTCATGACAGTTTCCAGTCCGTTTCGCGGCAAGGCGCGATGAATGGGATCACAGCGCGATCCCTTTGTCGCCCACCAGCTTTTCGAGCAGCCAGATCAGCGCAAAATCGATGGCGACGACGAACACCGCGAACGAAAACACGGTTGGATCGAGTGAAGACACCGTGCGGCTATACAGCCATACGGGAAGTGTCATCGTGTCGATGCCATACAGAAAGAACGTCACCGTGAATTCGTTGAACGAGATGATGAACGCGAACAGCATGCCGGCGAGAATACCCGGTCGCATCAGCGGCAACACGACATCGACGAGCGCGCGTCGCGGGCTCGCGCCCATCACGTAAGCGGCCTCTTCGAACTCCGGCCCGATCGACGCCACCGACGCCGCGCAATTCTTCACCGTGAACGGCAACGCGAGAATCACGTGGGCGATGATCAGCCGGAACACGCCGAGTTCGACGGGCAGCACGTTGAACACCAGCAGCAGCGACAGTCCCAGCATGACCAGCGGATACACGAGCGGCAGCGCGACCAGTTGCTCGACGAGCCGCTTGCCGCGAAAACGGTAGCGGCTCAACGCGTATGCGGCGGGCACGGACACGAGCGTCGCAATGAACATCGTCGACACGGCGACCAGCAGGCTGGTTCCGAGCGCCGCGCCCATCGACAGCGCATCGCTTGCGTCGGGCGAAACGAACGTGTGCCACGCCGCGCGATACCACCGCAGGCTGTACGCATGCGGCGGAAATTCAAGCGTATCGGCTGCGCTGAACGACATCGTGATCATCGTCAGGATGGGAAGCGCCGCCAGAAACAGCACGATCGCCGCCGACAGGGCCGCCACCTTGCCAAGACGGCCCGGCATCGTCGAGGATGGCCTCAGCGCGCCCAAGGGCCGGCGAGGCAACACACCTTGCGTACTCATCAGGCAGAACCCTCCAGACGCCGCATGCGGCGCAGCAGCCATTGAGACAGCGCCATCAGCGAAAGCGTGGCGACCATCAGCACAACGCCCGACGCCGACGCCGCAGGCCAGTTCAACAGCGGCGAGACCTGGTCGTGAACCAGCACCGCGAGCATCGGGACGCGTCGTCCGCCGAGCAACAGCGGCACCGCGAACGCACTCGCGTTATACGCAAAGACGAGCAGCGCGCCGGATACGATGCCAGGCATCGCGAGCGGCAACACGACGTCGCGCATGGTTTGCCAGCGGCTCGCGCCGAGCGTCGCCGCGGCCTCTTCATACGAAACGGAAATCGCGCGCATCGCGCTCGATATCGGCAGCACGGCCAGCGGAAACGCCGTCTGGATCAGACCGAGCAACACGCCATGTTCGCGATAGAGCCACATGACGGGACGCGACGCGAGCCCGCTGCCGAGCAACGCGTGGTTGAGCAACCCGGCGGGACCGAGGATCACGAGCCACCCGTAGCCCTGCAACAGCAGATTCACGAGCAGCGGCAGCAGCACGCCCGCGAGCAGCAGGCGCCGCACGAGGCGCGACTCGGTGCGCGCCATCGCAAGCGCAACGGGGATCGCAAGCAGCACCGCGCACACCATGCTTTGAAAAGCGAGCCGCAACGTCAGCCACAGCGACTTGACGAAGTAGCTGTCGGCGAGTTCGACATAGTTATGCAGCGTGTACGCGCGCCATTCGTTCCCTGAGACGCCGAAACTCATTCGCACCACGACCAGCGCGGCCGCGGCGAGTACGGCGAGAAACACGAGAATTGGCGCAAGGAGCAGCCACGGCCTCGCGCGCGCGGACGCGCTGCCGGCACCGCTCGCGGCGTGCCTGTCGGGCACGCCTGTCGACCCAGCCGGCGCGACGTCAGCGCGCCCGCGCCGCGAAAAGAGCGCGGGCATTCCGTTCATGCCGAGAAGATCTCCGTGTAGCGCTTGATCCACGCGGGCTGCACGGCCGCGAGGGCCTTGTCGTCATGCAGCACCGCTTTTTCGGCGATCTGCTTCGGACTCGGTACATAGGCGCGGCTTTCGGCGGGAATCATGGCCTTCGAGTTGACCGGGCCATTCAGGACGTCGGCGGCCATGCGGCCCTGCACGCCTGCATCGAGCGAATGGTTGATGAAAGCGTGGATCAGGTCGGCATCGCCCGGGTGCGACTTCGGAATGACGGTGAACATCAGTTGCGTCGCGAAGCCTTCCTTCATCCCGTAGGTCACGCCCATCTTGTACTCAGGCTTGCGTATCTGATCGGGGAAAAACGCGGGTGAATAAATGCCGCCGATGTCGAGCGAACCGGTGCGAAACAGATCCGCAACCTGATTCGGGTTTTCACCGAGCGTCATCACATGATCTTTCAGTTGCGCAAGCTTCTTGAAACCCGGCTCGATGTTCTGCTGCGAACCGCCTGCGAGCTTCGCAGCGATGATCGCGAGATCAACCGCCTCGGCCCACTCCGGCGGCGGCAGGAAAATACGTCCCGCGTACTTCGGGTCCCACAGCGCTTCGTACGAGTCGGGCGGCGTCTTGACCGTCGACGTGTTGTAAATCAGGCCGTCCGACCAGAGCAGATAGCCGACGCCGAAGCCGTTCGCGCCCGTGCGGTATTGCGGCGCGACGTCTTTCAGGTTCGGCAGTTTGTCCAGATCCGGCTTGACGAGCAGGCCCGCATCGCCGAGCCCGGACGCGCCGACGCCTGCCAGCGTGATCACGTCATAGGTGGGACGGTCGCCCGCCGCCTTGACCTTGGCGACCATGCCGGACGTTCCGTCAGCGCGGTCGGCGATCACTTTCGCCCCCGTCTTCGCGGTGAAGGTCGCGGCGATGTTGCGCAGCGCGGCCGTGCCGGTATCGTCGGACCAGGTAAGCAGACGCAGGGTCTTTCCGGAGAAATTCTGTTGCTGCTGGGCGCGCACGTTGATGAACGGCATCGGCAACGTCGACGCCGCGAGTGCCGCGCCGATCGTCTTGATTGCCTGCCTTCTGCCCCGTTTGATGTCTTGCATGACGGTCTCCTGATGAACGATCGATGTCCACTGCCTGTCTCACGTGACACAGCGACACGGTGCGAAGGCTTTGCGCGACAACCGACTGTAGGTTTGCCAATATCACGCAACAAGCGAAATCTGCGCATGCGCACCATGTCAAAAACTCATGCGAGCGATGCGTTCAGGCGGTCGTCCTTCAGGCAGGAGAGCGACATTCAATACCCGCTACATACCCCACCTCAGCGACGGCGTGTGCACCGCGCTATCCCAATGTCTTAGCATTTCGTCGTTCATCACGCACAACGTAATCGAAGCGCCCGCCATTTCGAGCGAAGTCGTCAGCGAATCGACCTGCACGCGTGCAATCTTCAGATCACGCTGTTGCAGCCACAAGCGCGTGGAATTGAACAACAGATAGAGTTCGCCGAGCGGCGTGCCGCCCAGCCCGTTGATCAACACCAGCAGTTCCGCACCGGCAGGCGGCTTGAGATCCGCCACAATGGCCGTCAGCAGTTCTCCCGCAATCGCGTCGGCCGCGGCGAACCGCGCGCGCCGCCGCCCCGGCTCGCCATGTATCCCGACACCGACTTCGATTTCGTCGTCGCCGATCTTGAACGTGAGCGTGCCCGCCGCCGGCACCGTGCAACTGGAGAACGCAACGCCCATCGACGCCGTATGCTTGTTGATCCGGTCGCCGAACGCCTTGCATTGTTCGAGGTCCGCGCCGCTTTCGGCGAGACTCCCCACCAGCTTCTCGACGATCACGGCACCCGCCACGCCGCGCCGCCCTGTCGTGTAACTGGAATTTTCGACGGCGACGTCGTCGTTGATGAGCACCATCGCATTGGGCAGCTCCGACATTTCCGACGCCATTTCGAAGTTCATCAGATCGCCCGAATAGTTCTTGACGATAAACAGCGTGCCCGCGCCCGTATCGACGGCCTGTGCGGCAGCCATCATCTGGTCAGGCGTTGGCGACGTGAAGACCTGGCCCGGACACGCGGCGTCCAGCATGCCGTAGCCGACGAAGCCAATGTGCAGCGGCTCGTGCCCCGACCCGCCGCCCGAGATCAACGCGACTTTGCCCGGCTTCAGGGTCTTGCGCCGCACGAATACGGGTTCCTGATTGAGCACGACGAGATCGCTGTGCGCGGCGCCGAATCCGGCAAGGCTCTCGACCAGAAAGTCGTCGACGTGATTGATGAATTTCTTCATGGTCTCCGCTCCTTCTACGCTCTGTCTTGCGCGAGCCGCGCACATACGGCGTCGATCATCAACTGGCTCGACCGCGCGCCCGGATCGATGTGACCTCGTGAGCGTTCGCCGAGAAACGATGCGCGCCCCTTGGTCGCGAGCATGTCGCGCGTCGCGAGCATGCTCTGCTCCGCGACTTCCGGCAGGGTGTCGAGGACGACTTCCGGCGCCGCATCGTTGTCAGCCAGTTCCGCCAGGCGCGACGCCACGGGAATCAGCACGTCCATCATCGTCTTGCTGCCGATACCCGCCTTGCCGCGCTGCGCAACGGCATCGACACCCGCGGCGAAAATGCGCGCCGCGTCCTGCACGTTGGTAACGTCGCCCCTTTCCGCCGACGCTTTCGCCATGCCATGCAACAGCGAATAGAACAGCGGCCCCGACGATCCGCCCACCGTCGACAGCAGTTTCGACGCAGCGAGATCCAGCGCAGGTGCGAATGCTTCGGCTTCGATATCGGCGCGCAGGCCGAGCAGTGCATCGGCGCCCCGCAACAGGTTGAAGATGTGATCGCCGTCGCCGATCTGCTGATCAAGCGCGGCGATCTCCTCAGTGTGTTCCTTTAGCGTGGCATGCGCAGCCTCGATGCACGCCATGACCGTTGTGCCGTTCATGCCGGAATCCTCCTGCCGTCGGAACGAAAATAAAGAAGGCTGCGCGGCGGCAGTGACACGCCGACCGTTTGCCCTGGCGTGAAGTTGCGTTCTGTCATCGTGGTCGCCACGATCGCCGTGCCTTCGCGGTCGAGAATCAGCAGATGCCGCAGCGGCGAATATTCGAGCACGCGAAGGTTGAGCCCGTCGCGTGTATCGGCGCCGTGCAGCACGATGTCTTCCGGGCGAATCGCGACGGTCGACGTACCCGCCGGCATCGCCGCCGGATCGAACAGCGCGGGCGGCAGCAGGTTGATGGGCGGCGAGCCGAGCCGTTGCGCCGCGCTGAGGGACGCCGGGTTGCCATAGACTTCGCGCGGCGTGCCCATCTGCACGATGCGACCGTGCTCGAGTATGCCGATGCGATCGGCAAGCGTCGTGGCCTCGACCTGATCGTGCGTGACGTAGATGATCGTTGCGCCGATGGAGCGATGCAGCCGCTTCAGTTCGATGCGCAATTCCTCGCGCAGTTTTGCATCGAGCGACGACAAGGGCTCGTCCATCAGAAACACTTTGGGTTCGCGCACCAGCGCGCGGCCAATCGCAACCCGCTGCATCTCGCCGCCTGACAGATGCGTCGCCATGTTGGCGAGTTTCGACTCGATATGCAGCATCTGCGCGACTGACCGGACGCGCGCGCTGACTTCCGCCTCGCTCGTGCGCCGCCGCGGCGAGCGCAACGGAAACGCCAGATTGCCGAACACCGTCAGATGCGGATAGAGCGAATACTGCTGAAAAATGAACGCGACGTCCCGGTCTGCGGGATGCATGTCCGTGGCCGCTTCGCCGTCGATGAATATCTCGCCTTCGTCGGGCCGTTCGAGGCCCGCGATGAGCCGCAATGTCGTCGTCTTGCCTGCGCCGCTCGGTCCGAGCAACACGACGAACTCGCCCTCGTTCACGTCGATCGACACGTCGTCCACCGCGACGATATCGCCGAATCGCTTCGTCACGTTGTGCAGGCGAATCTCAGACATAGGCGCCTCCGCTGCCATTTCCGTTAAAGGCCATCTGGCGTGCCGCGCCGGGCAGCAGCTTGCCGCTGTCCGCGTCGTACAGCAGTGTGCGTTCCTTGCGAAGCGACAGCCCGACCTGCGAGCCCGCCGCGCGCCCCTCGTCCTTCCCGACCCGCACACGCACGATGCCAAGCGCGGTCTCGACGACGAGAATCTGATGCGAGCCGAGATATTCGTCGGCGATCACACGGCCGCGCAACGCGCCGCGCTCATCGATCATGACGTGCTCCGGCCGCACCCCCACCAGCGCCTTCGCGGCCGATCCGTCGGTACGCGGCACGGCCACAGCCGCACCGCCCAGCGAGACCTGTTCCGCGCCCGCCGGAACGCCGCCGTCCACGGCCAGAAAATTCATCGGCGGGCTGCCGATGAAGCTGCCGACGAACACAGTCGCAGGAAAGTGATAGATCTCATGGGGCGACGCGGATTGCAGCACTTCTCCGCGATTCATCACGACGATGTCGTCGGCCATCGCCATCGCTTCGCTCTGGTCGTGCGTGACATAGACGGTCGTTGCCGTGAGCGCGTTATGCAGCTTGCGCAATTCAAGGCACATCAGTTCGCGGAAGTCAGCGTCGAGCGTGCCGAGCGGTTCGTCCATCAGAAAGGCCTTCGGATGGCGCACGATGGCGCGTCCCAATGCGACGCGCTGACGGTCGCCGCCCGACAGTCCACCCGTCTTTCGGTCCAGCAGATGTTCGATGCGCAGCATGCGCGCGGCCGTATCGACGCGCGCGCCTATTTCGCGGCGCGAGATACCCTCGTTCTTCAGCGGAAAGGCGATGTTGTTGCGCACCGTCATATGCGGATAGAGCGCGAACATCTGGAACACGAATGCGATGTCGCGCTGACGCGCTCGCAATGCCGTCACGTCTTCGCCGTCGATCAGGATCTGGCCCGACGTCGGCAGTTCGAGTCCGGCGATCATCCGCAACGTGGTCGTCTTTCCGCAGCCGGACGGTCCGAGCAGCACCACGAAACGGCCGTTGCCCACCGTGAGATTCGTATCGTGCACGGCGGTGAATTCGCCGAAGCGCTTGTGGAGACTGGAGAGAACGATCGTCGACATGGCTCAGTCCGGGAAATGGCTCGTCACGACAAAGGCCAGCGCGCCCACCAGAATCACAGGAAACGACCACGTATAGAGGTCGACGGTGAACGGTTGCACGAGCATCGCAATGCCCAGACCGATGAGTGCCATCGACGCGCCTTCCCAGTAGCGTTTGCGAAGGAAGCGCCGCCGCGGCGTGGCAGGTAGGGCTTTCATTTGCGCACCGCTCCAAAAGTGATGCCGCGCAACAGATGCTTGCGCAGCACGACGGTGAAGATCAGGATCGGCAGCACGAACAGGGTGGTGGCAGCCGCAACGGCCGGCCAGTCCTGACCGCCCTCGCCGATGATGAACGGAATGAACGGCGGCATCGTCTGCGCGTCGCCGCTGGTCAGCAATAGCGCGAACGCGTACTCGTTCCACGCGAAGATCAGGCAAAAGATCGCCGTGGCGGCAATGCCGGTGATTGCTTGCGGCAGTACCACCTTGATGAAAGCCTGCATGCGCGTGTAGCCGTCTACGAGCGCGGCCTCTTCGTATTCGCGCGGGATCTCGTCGATGAAACCCTTCAGCAGCCACACCGCCAGCGACACGTTCACGGCCGTATACAGCACGATCATGCCGAGATACGTATCCGCGAGTCCGAGCGCGCGGTACATCAGGTAGATCGGGATCGCGACGGCAATGGGCGGCATCATCCGCGTCGACAGAATGAAGAACAGCAGATCGTCGGCGAGCGGCACCTTGAAGCGCGAGAACGCATAGGCGGCAAGCGTGCCGAGAAACACCGCGAGAAACGTCGAACCGAAGCCGATTACCAGTGAGTTGACGAAGCGCGGCAAGACCTTCGACGGTCCCGCAATCACCATGTTGCGCTTGCGCACATCGCGGTCATACCAGGCCGTTGCGGGCGGCAGGCTCGCGATGAACTCCGGCGTCTGACGCGAGCGGATCGTGAAGAGGTTCACATAGCCTTCCATCGACGGCTGAAACATCACGACGGG
Source organism: Paraburkholderia sp. PGU19 (assembly GCF_013426915.1). Taxonomy (GTDB): domain Bacteria; phylum Pseudomonadota; class Gammaproteobacteria; order Burkholderiales; family Burkholderiaceae; genus Paraburkholderia. The sequence goes on along the minus strand of NZ_AP023180.1, from coordinate 317,357 downwards.
CGGATAGGCAATGGCGTCCTCTTGCGTCTTGAAGCTCGTCAGAATGATCCACACGATCGGCAAGGTCGCGATGAGCGCGTACGCGATCACGATGGCGGCGGCAAACGTCTTGCTGCGCGGCGTGGCAGCCACGACCGATTGTTGAAGGGCAAGGTCTGTCATCGCTGTTTCACCTTGTTGAGTGCCTTCACATAGATATTCGCAGCGCCGAATACGACGACGAACAGGATGATCGCGAGTGCGGACGAATAGCCCGTCTGCCACTTCTCGAACGCGGCGCGCTTGAGCGTGATCGACACAGTTTCCGTCACGGAACCAGGACCGCCCGACGTCAGCAGATTCACCATGTCGAACATCTTGAAGTTCTCGATGCCGCGAAACAGGATCGCGAGCATCAGGAACGGCAGCGTCATGGGCAGCGTGATCGACCAGAACTGGCGCCACGGCGAAGCACGGTCCACTTCCGCCGCTTCGTAGATGTAGTCGGGAATCGAGCGGAGGCCGGCGAGGCAGATCAGCATCACGTAGGGTGTCCACATCCATGTATCGACCATCACGATGGTCCATGGCGCGAGCGGGACGTCGCCGATCATCTGGAACGAACTGGGCGGAATACCCGTGAAGAAACTGACGATGTCGTTGAACAGACCGGTTTGCGGCTGCAGCAGGAAGGTCCAGAAATTGCCGACCACGGCGGGCGACAACATCATCGGCAGCAGGATCAGCGTGGTCCAGAAACTATGGCCTTTGAACTGCCGGTTGATCAGCAGCGCGAGCCCAAACCCAAGCAGAACTTCCAGTCCGACCGACCAGAATACGAAGCGCGCGGTGACCTGCATCGCGTACCAGATGTCTTCGTCGGTGAGAATATCGGTGTAGTTGTCGATGCCGACATTGCGCGCGGGCACGCTGGGCATGTTCGACTTGAAATTCGTGAACGACAGGCGCAATGCCCAGATCAACGGAAAGATGTTGATCGCGAGCAGCAATACGATGGTCGGAAGAATGAACAGCCACGCGATCATCCTGTCGGACAGCCCGCGCTGGCGCACAGCCGCGCGCGGCTGCCGTTTCGGCTGCAACCCTTCCGGAGCAAAAGGCTTGTTTGCCAACATGCCGACTCCTTTTCGCGGCTTAGCGGGGATGACCCGCCCGCTAATCCGCGAGCCGAGATATTTTGATTGTTAATGCGTCTCTACTTTCCTTCCGCCTTGAAGACCTTGTTCCAGTCCTTGACCAGCAGATCGAGTGCTTCTTTTGCCGTGCCTTTATCGGCAACCACATAGTCGTGCACACGCTTCTGCATGTCGAGCAGCAACTCGGCGTAGGCGGGTTCCGCCCAGAAGTCCTTGACGATCGACATCGACTTCAGGAAGGCAGGCGCGAATGGTGCGCTCTTCGGAAAGTCCGGGGCATCCACGACCGACTTCGCTGCCGAATAGCCGCCGAGTTGCCACCATTTCTTCTGCACATCGGCTTGCGCGAACCATTTGATGTATTCGAGCGCATCCGCTTTGTGATCCGAGTACGACACGACGGAGATGCCCTGCCCGCCGAGCTGCGTGAACTGCTTTGCTTCCTTCGGATTGACGAAGAAGCCGATCTTGTCGCCGCCGACATTCGGATCCTTGTACAGCCCCGGGAAGAACGCGAACCAGTTCATCTGCATCGCAACCTGGCCGGACTTGAATGCGTCGAGTCCTTCCTGCATGTACGCGTTCGTCATGCCAGGCGCCGTGCAGCATTTGTACAGTGCCTTATAGAAATCCAGCCCCTTGATTGCGCCGGGTGAGTTCACATAGCCGTCGAGGTGATATGGCTTCTTGGGGTCCTGGTATTCGAAGCCGAAGTTGTAGAGCATGTTCGTCACGCCCATCGTGATGCCTTCCGAGCCGCGCTCGGTGAAGATATACACGCCGTACACGGTCTTTCCATCGATCTTCCGCCCCTGGAAGAACTCGGCTGTCTGCTTGAGTTCGTCCATCGTGGTTGGCGGTTCGAGCTCGCGTTTGTATTTCTGCTTGAACTCGGCGCGCAGTTCAGGTCGCGCAAACCAGTCTTTCCGATAGGTCCAGCCCACAGCGTCCGCCATGGCTGGCAACGCCCAGTAGTTCGGCGTGTCCTTCGGCCATTCCGCGTAGCCGACAACGGTTGCCGGCACGAAGTCATCCATGGAGATCTTGTTCTTCGCGAAGAAATCATTCAGCTTCACGTAGTGACCATTGACGGCGGCTCCGCCAATCCATTGGCTGTCGCCGATGATCAGATCGCACAGTTTGCCGTGTGAATTGAGTTCGTTGATGAAGCGGTCCGCGTAGCTCGTCCATGGCACGAACTCGAACTTCATTGCAATGCCGGTTTTGGCCGTGAAGTCTTTCGATAACTCGACGAGTGCATTGGCGGGGTCCCATGCCGCCCAGCACAATGTCAACTGCTTGCCCTGGGCGTGCGCCGCCGATCCCAGGCAAAGTCCCAATGATGCGAGGACGGCCGCGACTACCCTTGCTGACGTAAGACGTAACATTTGTCTTCTCCTTGTCTTTCTCGGGTCTCCAACCTGATGACGGGCAGCGTCCATGCGCCGGACGCCGTATTCGGGCTCCGGCGGATTCAGAAAACTGTCCGCGTGTCGCGAGCGTCAGGCATGCGCATTCTCACGAAGATAAATCCGGGTTTCGGGCGTCGGGATGTTGAGCACTCCCCGCACGTCGTTCAGACAATTGATGGCCGCGAGACCCGCCCAATGGACGATGCCGCGCACATCCTGATCGAGGATCACGTCGATGGCGCGCTCGGACAATTGCACGCGCGTCTCGGCCGTACATTCGTGACCGATCAGAACGACGCGCGCCTTGTCACCCGATTCCTGCAACGCGGACGCAATGCCGGAAATGCCGCCGCCCGTCACATACACGCCGACCAGATCCGGGTGCCCTGCCATCAGGCCTTGAACAGCGAGACCGGCGCTATCGTCGTCTTCGGCGAAATCGGGTTCGGTGACCCAGCGCAGGTTGCGAAAATCCTCTTCGAGAACCTGTGAGAAACCGGTGCGGCGCTCCAGTTGATCGTGCAACCGTGACGATGCGGACAACACCGCGACCGTGCCAATACGAGATCCGACGAAACGGCCCATCAACAGCCCGGCGGTGCGTCCCGCAATGCGGTTATCGACGCCGACGTAAGCCGCGCGCGCACTCGATGGCAGATCGGAGAACACCGTGACGACGGGCATGTTCGCGTCGGTCATGTCCTGGATCATCCGCACGACCCACGGGTAATCGAGCGGCACGAGCACGAGTGCGTCGTAGTCGGTCAACTGCTGGGCGAAGGATGCGGCGTCTCGCTGGTTCGACAGGTCGCATCGATAAAACGACGGGACGATGCGATGCTCGCGAAAGAAGCTCGCCGACAGCGCGATATCGCGCTCGGCCTGATCGAGAAAGCGGGAATTGATTTGAGGCAGAACGAATGCGACCCGAAATGACGTCGCTTTTGCCGGACGACCGCGACTTGCACGCTCGTCGCGCAATGTCGCGAGAGCGAGATGAACGCGTTCGGCTGTCTCCGGGCGCACACCCTGGTCGTCGCGCAACACACGATCGACCGTGGCGACGCTCACGCCGGCGCGACGCGCAATCATCATACGAGTAGCCGGCATGGGTCTCCTCCGTTGCCGAGCCAAGACACATTTTGTTTATTGAAAATAGTTTTTCCAGCGAAGAATGCAAGGTTTTTCGTTGAGTTAAATGCGTCATTCTTGATGACGTTGCCTTGCAAGGTACTTCGCTGCGTAGCGAGGGAATCAACTATTGCGCAGACGATAAGGAGCGGTCCGCAAAAGGAGAATCATTTGCGCTCCTAGTCTCGTTATCGCCGTGCTCACGCGAGCCGTCTATCCTGTATGAAACTCTGCGGAAAGACGGGAGCTGTCATGCAAGCCGATCCAAAAGTCATTGAACATCTGAATGCCGAACTGAAGTACGAATTGACGGCCATCAACCAGTACTTTCTGCATGCACGCCTTTACAAGCATTGGGGAATGGAAGGACTCGGCAAACACGAATATGACGAGTCGATCGAGGAAATGAAGCATGCCGACAAACTGATAGAACGAATCTTCATGCTCGACGGCTTGCCCAATCTGCAGGATCTGGCCAAGCTTCTCGTCGGCGAGGATACGCTCGAAGTCCTTCAATGCGATCTCAAACTCGAACAGTCCGCCCAGGCCCATTGCAAAGAGGCGATCGCTTACTGCGAGTCAGTCAAAGACTACGTGTCGAGGATGATCTTCTCGGAAATACTCGACGACACTGAAGATCATATCGACTGGTTGGAGGTTCAGATCGCCTTGATCGACAAGGTTGGAATCCAGAACTATCAGCAGTCGTCCATGGGTTCACCTGGTTGAATCGCGAGTCCGCGCTATTGCATATCGCGGTGAGGCGTGAGGTGGTTGCGCAAGAAGCACAGGAACGTCGCGTTACTCAGAGCCGCTCAAGCGCGACACTCACCGGGCGGATCTTCCAGATTTCCCGACAGTACTCGCCTATTGCGCGATCGGAGGAGAACTTACCCGAGCGTGCGGTGTTGAGGATAGACATACGGGTCCAGCGCCGCACGTCGTGCCATGCGTGGTTCACGCGCTCCTGGCAAGCCACGTAATCCGCGTAGTCGGCGAGCACAAAAAATGGGTCGGCGTGCAGCAGATTGTCGACGAGCGGTCGGAACATATCCCGGTCGCCGCGCGAGAAATGCCCGCTGACAATCAGATCCAGTGCGTCGCGCAATTCGCTGTTGCCAGCCCCGAAATCTGCCGGACGATACCCGTCACGCCGGAGTTGATCCACCTGAGAGTCGGTCATACCGAACAGGAAAAAGTTCTCCTCGCCGACCTCCTCACGGATCTCGATGTTCGCGCCGTCGAGTGTACCAATCGTCAGTGCGCCGTTCATCATGAATTTCATGTTGCCCGTACCCGATGCCTCCTTGCCCGCAGTCGAGATCTGCTCGGACAGGTCCGCTGCCGGATAGATGAACTGTGCGTTCTTCACATTGAAGTTCGGGTAGAACACCACTTTGAGCCGTCCGTTTATCAACGGGTCGTTGTTCACGACTTCCGCCACGCCGTTGATCAGGCGAATGATGAGTTTGGCCATCGCGTACCCAGGCGCCGCTTTGCCGCCGAATACGAAGCAGCGCGGTGCGACATCGAGTTGCGGGTCGCGGCGCAGACGCTGATACAGCGTGACGATGTACAGCGCGTTCAGGTGCTGTCGCTTGTACTCGTGAATGCGCTTGACCTGAATGTCGAACAACGCGGCAGGGTCCACTTCGACGCCTGTCGTGCTTCGAATGTGCTGCGCGAGAATCGCCTTGTTCGAATACTTGACGTCGCGCCATTCGTCGAGAAAGCCCGGGTCTTCGGCATGCGATTCGAGGGCGCGAAGCCGTGTGAGGTCGGTCGCCCATCCCTCGCCCACCGTCTTGTCCAGTAACCGCGCAAGCCCAGGATTGCTGAGCAGCATGAAGCGACGTGGGGTGACGCCATTGGTGACGTTTGTGAAGCGCTCGGGCCACAGCTGTGCGAAGTCACGCAGCACCGTCTGTTTGAGCAGCGCGGAATGAAGCTCTGCCACGCCGTTCACGGCATGGCAACCGACCGTCGCCAGATGCGCCATGCGTACCTTCTTCTCGCCAGCCTCGTCGATCATCGACATCCGCGCCACGCGTGCATCGTCGCCGGGATAACGTTGCCGGACCTCGTCGAGAAAGCGCCGGTTGATCTCATAGATGATTTCGAGCAGGCGCGGCAGCAGGTTGCGAAACAGCGGCAGGCCCCAGGTTTCGAGCGCTTCGGGCAGCAGCGTGTGGTTGGTATAGGCCAGCGTGCCGCGGGTAATGTCCCATGCTTCGTCCCAAGGGACCCGTCGCTCGTCGACCAGCAGGCGCATCAGTTCCGCCACGGCGATTGAAGGATGCGTGTCGTTCAGCTGCACCGTGAACATGTCGGCAAAGCGCGCGATGGGTTCGCCCTTGATATCGAGCAGGCGCAGCATGTCCTGCAACGAGCAGGAAACGAAGAAGTACTGCTGCGCGAGGCGCAGCCGCTTGCCGGCTTCGGGCTCATCATTGGGATAGAGCACCTTGGACAGCGTTTCGGAAATCACCTTTTCCTGCACGGCCTGGTAGTAGTCGCCGGCGTTGAAGTCCTCCAGATCGAAGGACTCGACGGCTTCGCTCTTCCATAGGCGCAGCGTGTTACAGGTGTTGACCCGGAATCCGAGCATCGGTGTATCGCAAGCCACACCCTTGACCATGTGCGCCGGTATCCAGCGCACGCAGTAGCGGCCCTGCGCATCGTTCTCGCTCTGCGTGTGTCCACCGAAGCGCACGTAGTAGGTCACGTTGGGGCGCACGATCTCCCATGGGTTGCCCTTCTGCAGCCACTTGTCGGTGGCCTCCACCTGCCGGCCATCGCGGATCACCTGGTCGAAGATACCGAACTCGTAGCGTATGCCGTATCCGACCGACGGTATCTGGAGCGTGGCCAGCGAATCCAGATAGCAGGCGGCAAGCCTTCCGAGTCCGCCATTGCCGAGTCCCGGCTCTTCCTCGAGGGCGATGAGCGCGTCGAGATCCTGGCCGAGTGACTGCATGGCAGCACGCGCTTCGGCCTCGATGCCCAGGTTCACGAGATTGTTGCCGAGCTGTGGTCCGATCAGGAACTCCGCAGAGAGGTAACACGCAACCCTCAGCTCGCGAGCAGCATAGGTCTGGATCGTAGCGGCCCAGCGCGCCAGCATGCGGTCGCGCACGCTGTAGGAAAGCGCCATGTACCAGTCGTGCGGCGTAGCGATGGCCAGCGGGCGAGCCTGCAGGCAGATGAGATTGTCGAGCACGCCGCGCCGCAATGCGTCGGGATCCAGCGCGCTACGCGCGGAGTCGCCGCAGTTGGCGTTGGCGCTCATGTCGGCAGCCATGGTCTTGCCCTCCTGTTTTTGCGCGACCGCTCCAAACCCGAGGGCAGTCTCACATTCGCTGCGCTACCCAAGGAGATAGGCGCACACGAAGGCAGCATACGTTACACCATGCGTATTTCAAGGCAATGGCCGATTTATCGCGGTTCGTTCATATGATTAGGCGCGATTCAGGCAGCACTGCGACGCTGCGACGTCGAATCCGGATCATGGCGAACACATCTATGTACTGCCCGATACGTACTCCACTCGTCTTCGTTTCTACCAGCATGAAAGACGATTCGCAGCGTGGGTGCTGCGCTGCGGAGCACCAACGCGTCCACCATCGGATCAACCCTGCGAGATGATGGCCAAGCGATAAATATCCGCTGGATTCAGGATGGACCGTGGTGCGCCGTGACGCACCGCATTGAGCATGGCGTCGCCGACAACCGACGTTGTCAACACATGCTCAGGCGAGATGCGGCGGGCCAGAATCAGAAACGGCTTGAGCAGGACATACATCCATCGATACACGGCGGTGCGCGACCGGATGCCGTCCTCGGGAATGATGGCGGCGGGCCGAAAAATCACGACTTGCCGAAATGAGAGCCGCTGCAACGTGTTCTCGGTTTTTCCGCGGATGCGGGCCCACATGGTCTTGCCCTGCTCGCTGCTGTCGGCGCCAGCGCCAGATACGTACACCATCGTCATCGCAGGGCTTATGCGAAGCAGTTCTTGCGCGACATGAAGCGTGAGATCGCAGGTCACCGCGCGATACGCCGCCTCGGACATACGGAAGGACGAAACACCCACGCAGAAAAAGCACGCATCGACGTTGGAGAAAACGTCGCCCTCGGCTTGAAAGCGCTCCAGATGTGGCGTGATGACGACCTTGAGTCGTGGATCGTCGTAACCTTGTAGCGCACGCCGGCTGATCACGATGATCTCGGTGACGTCGCGTGCCTTCAGGCACGCTCGCAATACGCCTTCGCCCACCATGCCGGTTGCGCCGATCAGAACAATACGCATCGTCTTACTCCGGGGGCATGATGCGGCCCAACCCTCGGGACGCACCGCTAATCAACCAGACTTTGAACATGATCGTTTAACCCTTGATATACGCCGGGATGACGCATCGGCATTGAAGACGTGAAAGCTCGTCACTCGGGTATGAAGCCGGACTTACCTTCGAACATCACAGACCCGGCGAGATCCTTTTGCGCGCGCAGCGCGGCCAGACTCCGGGTATAGCCCGCTTCCAGCACAGCATAGGCATCGCCGCCGAGAACGGTGCGCAGCGGCGGCTCCGGCATCTGGCTGATCGTATAGATCGCTTCAGCCATTCTCACCGGATCACCCGAAGCATCTGTTTCACCGTTTTCCTCGATCCATCGACGCAGCCTGGCAACCGTGCTGTCCTTGTACTGGTCGAGTTGCGGCGTCCAGCGGATATTCGCCACGAAGCCCGTCTTGATGGAGCCCGGTTCGATAATGATGGTCTTGATGCCGAACTCGGCGACTTCCTGGCTGACCGCTTCGGCGAAGCCCTCCAGACCGAACTTCGCAGCGTGATACATCGAGCCTCCGGGGAACGCGGCCCGTCCGCCGACGCTGCTGAGATGGATGAACGTGCCGCCCTGTTTCGCGCGCAATGCGCCGAGAAACGCCCGCGTGACGTGGATGGGCCCCAGCAGGTTCAGCGCGATCTGCTGCTCGATATCGGCGTCACTCATTTCCTCCATCGCGCCGAAAACCGCGCCGCCCGCGTTGTTGACCACCACGTCGACATCGGGATGACGTGCTGCGGCCGCCTGAACCTGCTCGCGATCAGTCACGTCCACCGACTCCACTTCGAGCAGGTCAGCATAGATCTGTTTCAGTGCCCGCATTCCCTCGATGCGACGCACCGCTGCAACCACGCGATGCCCTTGCGCCAGCGCTTTTTCCGTGAGGGCGAGCCCCAGACCGCCGGAGGCTCCCGTGATGAACCACTTCTGACTGGACATGATGTCGTTCTCCTTTCGCAAACCTGGTGAGTACGCGTTAATGAGCGCCCAATCACTCATTAATTGCATAAAAAAATTACGTCGTGATAGCGCGCCACAGCACGCGAAAGCCGAGCTTCCTTTGAAGCGCAGCGTCCTTGGGGTGCCTTTCGATATGTTCGATCGTCGTGTCGGCAATGTGCTCGATCAACGACGACAGAAAGCTGATCGGCGCATCGACCAACACGCCGTCGCGTACGCCATCCTGCATCATCTGCGCGACGGCCAGAAATCGCTCGATGCCCTGTGAGCGCGTGTCGTCCGATATCTGCCCCGAACCCGCAAGCCGGACGACAGCGAACCGCGCAGCCGGATTGGCCAGTCCCCAGTTCACGTACCGTTCGAACACGTGCTGCATGCGCTGCATGTAGTCGGCTCCCGTGGGATAGTCAGGCATCACGGCGTCGGCCAGCCCGCGCTTGAGGTGCAGATACAGTTCCTGGAACAATGCTTCCTTGCTCTCGAAGTACGTGAACAGCGTGCCCTCCGCCACGCCGGCGCCCCGCGCGATGCTCGCCGTGGAAGCCTGCACGCCCAGTTCAGCGACGGCTTGCGTTGCGGATTCCAACAGGGCACTACGTTTTTCGGGACTCAACGGACGGGCCATGAACTGCCTTAAATGACTGATTACTTGCTCAAGTATAACGATCTATTTTGAGATTGGCAATCGTCGAAGAGGACAGCATGCGGCTTTGTTCCTGCCAGACGCTGCTGCCACCGTGGTCATTCGTATCGACGATACCTGTATCGATCAATCCGTAAAGGCACTCCAGGACGTGTGCATGATCCCCGTCCATCCAGCAGCTCTAGATAACGCGCGCTCATTTGACAAAGAATTAATGGAAGATCCGCCGGCACTGTAATGGCTAGTCACGCATCGAATAAGATCCACTTTGCACTCGCGCATCCGCAGCGTCGCGATTCTATGGGTATCGACATTGCAGTTCATCGAAAGAATTGCAGCCTTCCCGTAAAGATTTCATAAACGATTATCGAAAGTAATCGAACCGCTTCTCACTCTGCGCAACATTGCAGCGAATAGCCGCATCACGACACCCTTGCGACATTTCGAATGTGCGTCGTGAACTAACTCCAACTCCGGACGAAAGCAGCTAGCCGGATGACATGACACGATCGTGTTCGCATTCATTTCGCGCGCGTGACAATGCTCGACAACAGTCGCACCCTACCCGGAGCCCTCGCGCAATTTAAGGTAGTCTGTCCGGAACGGCTCAGCAGCGGCGGGTAGACAGATTTACTCCGCCAGTACGACGATGCTTATAGCGACCTCATGGAGGGTATTGACTGTGACTACGAAGAATGGCGGTACGCTGTATATCCTGCAAGCACGTCCACCGGCGATCATCGCTCTATCACCGGACGGTTCACACGAGGTGATCATCGCGAACCTTACGCGCACACCCGACGGCATCAAGGTCGATGCTGAAAGCCAGATGGTCTACTGGACCAACATGGGAACCGGCATCCATCTGGTCGATGACGATCCGGCTTCGGGCGCAGTTCCTCCGAACGACGGCACGATCGAATGCGCGAAGCTCGACGGAAGCGAGCATCGTGTACTGGTGCCTTCCGGTAAGGCCGGGACACCCAAGGAACTGGTGCTGGACAAGGAAGGCGGCCACCTTTACTGGTGCGATCGCGAAGGCATGCGAGTCATGCGCGCGCGGCTGGATGGCAGCGAGGTGACGGAACTCGTCCGCACCGGGAATTTCCCCGAGGATACGGGCGACGCGACTCGCCATTGCGTAGGCATCGTATTGGATAAGGCGAACGGGCACGTCTACTGGACGCAAAAGGGACCACCGGATGGTGGAGAGGGCCGCATCTTCAGGGCGGGGATCGAGTTGCCGCCTGCCGCGACACCCGATCGACGCCCGGACATCGAATGTTTGCTGGCCGATCTGCCCGAACCGATCGACCTCGATATCGATCACCGCGATAGCATGCTTTACTGGACGGATCGTGGCGACGATACGCATGACGGAAATACTTTGAATCGCGCACGAATCACGGCGTCCGGGCTGGTTGATCGCCAGGTGCTCGCCCACGATCTGAAAGAGGGGATTGGCGTGTCTCTGGACCCACGTGGGCGCCGCGCCTTCGTGACCGATCTGGGCGGCAACGTGCGCGAGCTGGACATCGATACGAAGCAAACGTCGCATTTCACCACCGTTGCGCACTTAGGTGTTCTGACCGGTATCGACTACGCCGACATTTGAGTCGCATCCCAAAGACTGCCCGGGACGTATCCGGCAGTCTTGTCACGCTAGCGCCCATTGAGCCTCGTCGACCGCGCCACGCGCTACCAGTCGTCCTGTCGACCGGGCTCACCCGCAAGCCTCGAACAATAGAACAAAGCGTTCGGCGAAGAGCGAGCCACTCTTATTCCATTGCGACCTGTCGCGATAAAGATCGATGAATGAGCGAGATCGACACGTCGTAACGGAACGCGCGCTACCTGGCAGTCACGTCACGGCCCTGTCACGGACAGATAGGCGGCGACCTGTTCAATCTGCTGTTCGTCGAGTTCAGCAGCAACGGCCGTCATCGTGCCCGACTTCGGCGGCGCGGACTTCGCGCGCGCCTGGAATTCGTGCAACCGTGCGATCGTGAACGCGGACGGCTCGCCCGCAATCGACGGGAATCGCGCGCCATCGCCTTTGCCGCCTGCGGCGTGACAACTGAAACACGCAGGAACACTAGCGCCCGCGCCCTTCTCCGCCAGTTGCCGGCCCGCCACCACGAGCGTTTGCGAAGGCGGCGGAGAAACCTTCACGATCGGCGGGTTCTGCTCGGAGAAGAACATGGCAAGCGCATGCATATCGTTGTCCGTGAGGTTCTGCGCCACCGCCTGCATCGGCACACTGATGCGCGTGCCTGCCTTGAACATCGACAACGCGTGGGCAAGGTACTGCGGATCCTTGCCCGCGAGTCGCGGCGCGCCGGACGCTTCGCCGGCACCCAACGCGCCGTGACACGCGACGCAAGTCGCGATCGAAGGAATCTGTGTCGGTGTGGCTCCAACCGCAGCAATGGCATTGCCTTGCGCGAAGCCCGCACTCGCGAATGTGCCTAACGACACGAATATACCCAGTTGTGCACCGCCTAACAGGATACGCGCGCAAAACGAAACCTTTCTTGCGCGCCACGCGCTCCTGTCCGGGACGCTCGCATTGAACAACCTTGCCCTTTCCAACATCGGTCCTTTCTCCGCTGAAAGCCATGAAGTCGCCCCTTGAATGGGAGCCAGCATGAGTCGAGCGTACCTCAACCCGGATGACTACCACGTTGGATTTGTGCCAGATGTCCAATTTGTAATCTGAAGGCAATGTACTCGTTATATGCCAGGCGACGTGTGCTTGAGTCGTGCGCACTTTCTTAAGCAAAACCGTCGCGGATCTTTCAACCTTGAGCAATCAGATTTGCTTACGACTTTCCAATTGCGGCTGCTTCTTGAATTAATGATGTTTATTTTCTATTCCTAAACGTATGGCAATCAGAAACACGTATCCATTATCTATTCTTGCGAAATCTTCTCTTTGCGCGAGACACATGTGTCCAAGGCATCGACTCGCCGACGTAGTGTTCGCGGAAACGAAAGCCGCCATGAACATTCGCAATTTCGGCAGAAAAATACATCGACCCTACTAAACGATCCATCTTCTGATTTGCGCCGAAGGGCTAACTTATGACCGATGCGTGCTTGCGTAATTCTGGATAGCGGGTTGACGCTGGTGCGCCGCTGACCGATATTGGCAGTCTGCCCCGCTCCGTTTTCTATTCGTCTTATCTTATTGCGATCGCGGTATCGGTTCGCACCATGGAGCAGTTGCATTCATACGGGGGAACACTTAACGATGGACGCGCAAACCGCTCGTCGCCCGATTTTTTTGACCACGTGCGCGCATTGCGGCGGTAGGTTATCCGAGCCTGTTAATTTTTGTCCACAATGCGGAGCGCCTGCGAGGCTAGCGTCCAGCGAACGCACCTCGACGACGAAACCCAACGCCGCAACGGCATCCAAAACGGCAAGCGCTACAGCCGCGCGTCCAAACGTTGCGCCCGGGGGCCACATGTGGAGGTCCCGGCTGACGTCTTTCGTCCGACCGGCCGTTGCCGACCCGGATGGCGACGCGCGTTCACCTTCGCCATCGCCAGGCGGTTTCCGTGGTTGGCGTATGAAAACGGGGGTAGCACTCACTCTGGTGGCATTAGTCGTGCTTTGCGCCGCAGTGGTATTGGTTCACCGCCATAGTGGCTCCGCCGATGGAGAACCGGTAGCGGCATCGAACACAGTGCAAGGAAGCGTAACGGCAAATGGCACGAGCGAGGCGCGGCGGACCGCGGCCGCAGATGCGCCCGCAATGGCGCGAGGCTCGGCGAACAATCCAGCAATAGCGCAAAACTCGACAACGACAACAGAAACAATGCCTGCACCGGTCGCCGTGCCTGAACTGGCCCAGCCTTCGACCGCGACGCCACAGCCGTCACAATCAGTCTCCTCGCAGAGTTCGGTTTCGAACAGCGGGAGAGATAGCGACAAGAATCACAGGCTGATGGCGCTCGCACTTGCGCGAGCACACAGCGGTCTCGAGAAAAACGACCTGCGCATGGCGCGCTCGGGCGTTTTTTGGGCGCTTTCATTGCAGCACGACAATAGCGAGGCACTCATGTTGAAGCAGCAGTTGCTTGCGCGGGAAAGGGAGCGTAATTCGCCAGTCGACGCGACGCGCGGCTCCGCCAAGGCTGCGAGCCCGACGGACTAAATTCCACCACGGCCAAAAGCGACAACGGATCAATAGTTTTCTTGAAGGGCGAAAGGCGGCGATTTCGGCGAACGCCTCCGTCCTTCGTCCTCCAGAGGCCGTCGTTCGCTGATCGATGCTCACAGCGAGCGCCCTGAGATGACCGACCTGAACGAAAAGGCGTACCCTCGGTCTTATGTTATCTCCACCGCCCAGTCACTGGGATCGGTCCCTAACCGCCTGGGGATCAAAATGAAACGTACAGTTATCGCGATCGTTCTGGTCGTAACAGCGTCGACGGCGTTTGCTCAATCGACCCGTGGCGTCGCTACGATCGCGCAGCCCGCCAACAACTCGCTCCAGTTGCCAATCAGCCATTCCGCCGGCCTGCCGAACGGCCGATGGGTTCCGCCCTATGCCGGGCCGACCCCGGCCAGGACTCCCGCACAGGTTTATCAGCAAACCGTGCATGCGGAGGTAGACGGGCAACTTGCACATCTCAATTCGATGGCGGCAGGTCGCCACTAGCGTGCCAGCTGGAGCCCCGTTTGCCACAAGGTGACCCGGCCGCCGTACACGCCACCAATGAGCAACATTTAATATGGATAGCGAATCATCGACAATCAGGTTCAAGCTATTTGAAAACGATTGACGGCTTCACCATCAGCGATTCACCCTCGACGCCGCGATGTTGAATCATCCGGAGATGCCGGTGGAACCGAAAGACCGCGAGAAGCGTTAGAGCATCAACCGCACGGCTTCTGGCTCGTCCGGTTCGAACCAGTCCGGGTTGAGCTGCGCCACTGGCCCGAGCGACACCAGAATCTCCCGCAAATGCGCGCGCATCGCGTTTTCCGCGGCATCGGGATCGTGCGCCTTCAGCCCGCTCACGATCAGCGCATGCTGCTTGATCAGCAAGTCGAGCGGCGACACTTCATGCAGGCTCAGATAGCGCACACGATCCATCTGCGCCTTGATGTCCTGGATCGTCTCCCACGCCGCAACGCAATCGATGGACTGTGCGATCAGGAAGTGAAACTGCTCATCGCAGGCAAGAAACGCGGCTGTGTCGTTGAGCCTGGACGCAGCCTTCTGCTCGCGCAGATTCGCGGCAAGTTCCGCCAGTTGCGCATCGGTGATAGCCACAGCCGCCTTGCGTACGACGGCCGCCTCGATGGCCTCGCGAATGAAACGCCCTTCGCGCACCTTGCGCGGGGAGATCCGCTTCACGAAGGTGCCGCGCTGCGGCAACACCTGCAGCACGCCGGCCTCGACGAGCTTGATGAAGGCTTCGCGCACAGGCTGCCGCGACACCTGAAACATCTCCGACACCTCTTTCTCCGAAAGCGGCGTGCCGGGCGCGAGCAGCCCCGTAAAGATCGCCTCGCGCAACGAGCGGAATATCTGCTTGCCGATCGGTTCGTGCGATTCGACGGACAAACCCGTCAGCGCACCGCGCAGCGGCGTTTTTACTTCGCCGTCGGAAACCGCGCGGGTCTGACTCGTGACGGGTGCAGCCGTCAGCGTGGCGGTTTTCTTCTCGCGCCGCGTCGCGGGCTTTGGGCTTGCAATTTTCGTGTCCATACCGGGTAATCGAAGACTAGTATCGTCAAACTACCATACTAGTTTACGCTCTGCCGGGGCTTTTTGCGACTTGGGCTCGCGGATGAAAACCAGCGCACACAGCGCGCCGATCACCGCGATCGCCCCAGCCAGCACGAACGCGCTGCCGTACGCGCCGTGCGTCGCCTGTACGATGAAGCCCGTCACGGCCGGTCCGATCACACCCGCGAGATTGGCGAGCAGATGCACGAAGCCGCCCACGCCGCCCACGTTCTCGCGGCGCACCGTATCCTGGATCACTGCCCAGTAGACCGAGCCGGTGACATACAGGAAGAAGATCGAAACCGACATCAGCGCCACGGCGCCCTGCATGCTCTGCACGCGTCCGGCGAAGCCCACGCATACGGCCGCCGCGCCGAGGCACACCGACAGCACGATCCGGCGCGACAACAGCGGCTTGCCCGTCAGGCGCAGGATGAAGTCGGTGATGAAGCCGCCTGCCGCCAGCCCGATGCTGCCGAGCACCCACGGAATCACCGTCGCGATGCTCATGTCGTGCAGCGACATGTGATGGGCTTCCGTCAGATAGGTCGGGAACCACGACAGAAAGAAGAACAGCACGTAGTTGTAGGAGAAGAACGCCAGCGCGGTCGCGAGGATGATGGGTTGCTTCAGGTAGAAACCGAGTCCCGTCTTCTTGCCCGCAGGCGCATGTTCCATCGACGAAGCCTGCTGCTGGCCCGCGACGATCAGATCGAGTTCAGCCGGCTTGACGCGCCTGTTCTGCTGCGGATGCTCGGTCGTGGCAAGCGACCAGAACACGAGCCACGCGAGGCCGAACACCATGATCGCGACGAACGCCCAGCGCCAGCCGAACTGGATCGCCATATAACCGACCACGGGCCCCGCAAGCGCCCCGCCGAGCGGCGTACCCGAGCTGATGACGCCGATCGCGCTCGCCACTTCGCGGCGCGGAAACCAGTTGTTCACCATCTTGCTATTCGACGAACTGAACGGGCCTTCGCCCATGCCGAACAGCACGCGCAGCACGATCAGCGAAAAGAGGCCGCTCGCGAGGGCCGTTGCGCCGCAGAAGATCGACCAGATGCCCATTGCGCCGCCAAACACTTTCTTCGCGCCGAATTTGTCGGAGGCCACGCCGCCGATGAAGTTGAACAGCGCATAGCCGATGAAGAAACTGCTGAACACGATGCCCATCTGCGCATGCGAAAAGTTCAGGTCTTTCTGGATCAGCGGCGCGGCAATCGAAAGCGCTGCGCGGTCGAGGCAATTGATGACGCCCGCAAGAAACAGCAGGCCGACGACGAACCATCGCTGGCTCTTGATCATGGTGTGTGTCTCCAGTGCTCCGCCTCTTTGTCTGCCCGGGCGGTTCATGTGGAAAAGTTAGTCGAAGTTCAGATGAACCTTCATCGATTGCGTGCGGTCATGCGCGACTTCGAACGCACGGTTCGCTTCTTCGAGCGAGAACGTGTGCGTCATCAGCGGGCGCAGATCGATCTTGTGCGCGCCGAGTTCTTCGGCGGCGACGGCGTATTCATCGGTGAAGCGGAACGAGCCCTGATAGCGAAGCTCCTTCGACATCACCAGATTCGCTGCCACGGGTGACTGTCCCGCCGGCAGATTGCCGACCTGGATGACCGTGCCGCCCGCGCGCGCGGCGCGTAGTGCCGTGTCGAGGCCCGCCGTGCTACCCGACGCTTCCAGTACCACATCGAAGGTGCCGCGCTGCTGCGCCCACTGATCGATGCGGGCCTGATCGTTGGCGAGCACGGTTTCGTCGGCGCCGAGTGTCGCCACCATCTGCAACGCTTTCTCCGCGAGATCGAGTGCAACGATGCGGTGCGCGCCCGCGCGCTTCGCCACCGCGAGCAGAATGCAACCGATCGGTCCACAACCTACCAGCAGCACCTTCGCCCCAACCAGCGAGCCGGCCAGGCGCAGCGCATGCAGCGCCACCGCGAGCGGCTCGGCCATCGACGCCTGCGCAAAGTCGAGTCCATCCGGCACGGGCACGCACTGATGCGCGCTCACCGCGATGAACTGGCGGAACATGCCCTGCATGTGCGGAAACGTCGACGCGCTGCCCATGAAGCGCATGTTCAGGCAATGATTCGGCATGCCTTTGACGCAGTATCGGCAGACGCCGCAGTTGAGCCCCGGATTCACGGCGACGCGCTGCCCGACTGCAAGGCCGGTGACGCCCTCGCCGAGCGCCGCGACTTCACCCGCGACTTCATGACCCAGCACGAACGGCTCGCGCACCGCGAAGTCGCCGCTCTTGCCCTTGAAGTAGTACGAGAGATCGGAGCCGCAGATGCCGCCGGCGCGCACGCGAACCTGGACCTGACCGGCTTGCGGTTGGGGGGCATCGAGTTCATCGATGAGGAGTTTCTTCGGTTCGTGGAGAACGGCTGCAAACATGGTCGTGATCCTGTATCGAGGTGCTGCCGTATCGGCGTGCTTGTTGGCGTGCTATTGGCGCGCAGCGAAAGCGGCCGATGCGTGTGCTTCGTGCGAGGCTGGCTCGCGTTGCGGCGCGCCCCAGTCGTGGAGATCCCCGCCGCGTCGCGCGGGAGCGGTTTCGGGTAGCAGGAAAATGCAGACGGCCGAGACGATCCCGAGCAACGCCACATAGATGACGAGCCCGATCGAATTTCCGTGCGTCGCCTGAATCAGTTTGACCGCGACGAGTCCCAGCACGCCGCTGCCGATCAGCGATCCGATCTGCCAGATGAGCGCAATGCCGCTGCATCGCACGCGCGCTGGAAAGAGTTCGGGGAAAAGCGACGCCTGAGGCGCATAGCACAGGCTGTGACCGACCGAGATCGCGAGAATCATCGCCGCCTGGATCGCGAGGCGGTTGCCGCTATCGACGGCATGGAACAGCGGCACGACGAGCAGCACCTGCAGCACGGCCCCCGCGATGAACGTCGTGCGCCGGCCGATCCGGTCCGACAGCGCGCCCGCCAGCGGAATCGCGAGTAGCTCGAGCACGACGGCGACGATGATGGTCTGCAGTAGCAGGCTCTGGCTGATGTCGTGCGCACGTCCGTAGGCGAGCACGATCATCGTGTACATCGCGAAGGTGCACGCCTCGATCAGCTTCGCGCCGACGCCTTTCACGATAGTCGGCCCGAACTGCTTCACGACCTCGACCACCGGCCGCGACTCGACGGCCTTGGTCTCGCGGATGCTGGCGAAGATCGGCGACTCTTCCGTACGCAGCCGGATATACAGGCCAACCACGACCAGCACGATGCTGCCCAGAAACGGCAGACGCCAGCCCCAGTCCATCAGTTGCTCATGCGTGAGTGTGGCGGTCAGCAACGCGAAGAGACCCGACGGAATCAGAAAGCCCGCGGGTGCGCCGAGCTGCACGAGACTCGCGAAAAAGCCGCGCTCGCGCGGTGGTGCGTACTCCGCTGTCAGCAACACCGCGCCCGCCTGCTCGCCACCCACACCAAAGCCTTGCAGCACGCGAATCAGAATCAGCGAGGCAGGCGCCCAGACGCCGATCTGCGAATAGTCCGGCAGCAGGCCGATCGCGAACGTCCCCAGTCCGACGATCAGGATCGTGACGATCAACGCCTTCTTGCGTCCGATGCGATCGCCGAAATGCCCGAACACGATGCCGCCGAGCGGCCGTGCCACGAACCCCACGGCGTAGGTCGCGAATGCCGCGAGCGTGCCGATCAGCGGATCGCTCGACGGGAAGAACTTCGCACCGAACACGAGCACGGCAGCCGTGCCGTACACGAAGAAATCGTAGTACTCGGCGGCTGTGCCGATCGTCGATGCAGCGGCCACGCGCCGCAGCATCGCACTGGTTTTCTTGTCTGCCATGCCTGTCTCCTGGCTGTCGTTCTATCTGTCGAAGGGACTTACCAGTTCCACAGCGTGCCGTCTTCGAGCCGCGCGACGGGCAGATACGCCGGGTCGTACGGATAGCGCGCGGCCGCTTCCTCATCAATATCGACGCCATGTCCCGGCGCTTCGCCCGGATGCATCATGCCGTGATCGAAGCTCCATGCATGCGGGAACACGTCGAGTGCTTCCTTCGGAAAGCCCATGTACTCCTGCACGCCGAAGTTCGGCACCCACAGGTCGAAATGCAGTGCCGCGCCCATGCAGACGGGCGACAGATCCGATGGCCCGTGACAGCCCGTACGCACCTGATAGAGCGAAGCGAAATCGGCGATACGCTTCAGGTGCGTGATGCCGCCCGCGTGCGTCAAGGTCGCGCGGATATAGTCGATCAACTGCTCTTCAATCAACTGCTTGCAGTCCCAGATGCTGTTGAACACTTCACCGACCGCGATCGGCGTGACCGTGTGCTCGCGGATCAGGCGGAAGCCCGCCTGGTTTTCGGCGGGCGTCGGGTCTTCCATCCAGAACAGCCGATACGGCTCGACTGATTTACCCAGGCGCGCTGCTTCGATCGGCGTGAGCCGGTGATGCACGTCGTGCAGCAGGTGGGTATCGAAGCCAAACTTGTCGCGCACGGCTTCGAAGAGCTTCGGTACGAAGTCGAGATACTTTTCCGTCGACCAGCTTTGCTCCTCGACGACACCTTTGGTCGCCGGCTCGTACATGCCAGAACCCTTCGACACACCATAGACCGAGCGCATGTTCGGCACGCCGCACTGAATGCGGATCGCCTTGTAGCCGGCTTCGATGTGTTCTTCGTAACGGTCGAGCGCTTCGGGAATGTCGCGTCCCGTCGCGTGGCCGTAGACCATCACGCCTTCACGCGACGCGCCGCCCAGCAAGCGGTACAGCGGCAGATTCGCCACCTTGCCGAGAATGTCCCACAGCGCCATATCGACAGCGGCGATCGCGGTCATCGTTACCGGGCCGCGGCGCCAGTACGCACCCTTGTAGAGAAATTGCCAGATATCCTCGATGCGCCCCGGATCGCGCCCGATCAGCAACGGGCACACATGGTCCTTCAGATACGACGCCACCGCGAGTTCGCGGCCGTTCAACGTGGCATCGCCGATGCCATGCACGCCCTCGTCCGTCACGACCTTGAGCGTGACGAAGTTGCGGCCGGGACACGTGACGATCACGTCGGCGCGGACGATTTTCATGGGGATTTCCTTGAGTCGCATTCGATGGAACTGATGCTACCATACAAGTATATTCAATCGTCAACAACGGGTTTTCCCGCGCTTCGGACCTGAACATGACCGCCAACCCAACGCTTTGCCGCGCTGCACTCAATTCATTGAACGACCACGTACTGGGGCCGGCGTGGCGCGATCCACGTATCGGCATCGTTCATCTGGGGATCGGTAATTTTCATCGCGCGCACGAGGCCGTCTATACGGAAGAAGCGATGCTCGCGGCGGGTGGCGACTGGGGCATCTGCGGCGTGACGTTGCAAGGCGACGTGGGCAAACGCGATGCCTTGATGGCGCAGGACGGTTTGTATAGCGTGGTCGAACGCGGGCCCGAGGGCGTGTGCGTCACGGTGATTCGCGCGCTCAAGGAAGTGCTCGCGATGCCGCACGACCGTGCGCGTCTTTTCGAGTTGCTAGCCGATGAAAACGTGTGCATCGTCTCGCTGACGGTCACCGAGAAGGGCTACTGCCGCGATACGCGAACGGGCGACGTGGACCTGAAACACGCGGGGATCGCGCACGATCTGGCGCATCCGGACGAGCCGTCCACTGTACCAGGCATCCTCGCCGCCGCCCTCAGACAAAGACGCGATGCCGGCACGCCGCCCTTCACTGTGCTGTCGTGCGACAACCTCTCGCACAACGGAGCGGCCTTGAAGCAGGCGGTCGTGTCGTTTGCACGCGTGATCGGGCGCGACCTCGCCGACTGGATCGACGCGCATGTCGCGTTTCCGTCGACGATGGTGGACCGCATCGTGCCCTCCACCACCGACGCTGACCGCGAAGCGGCGCTGAACGCGTTGAATACCCGCGACGCCGTTCCCGTGCCGTGCGAGCCGTTTCGCCAATGGGTGATCGAAGATTGCTTTCCGGCGGGACGTCCCGCGTGGGAACGAGCCGGCGCACAACTCGTCGATGACGTGATGCCGTTCGAACTCGCCAAACTGCGCATGCTCAACGGCACGCATTCGACGCTCGCGTATCTGTCGATGCTCGCGGGCTTCACGACGATCGACGAAGCGATCGCCCATCCGCCGCTGAGAGCACTGATCCACGCGATGATGACGCACGAAATCGCACCGACGCTCGACGTGCCGCCTTCATTCGACGTGCTCGCCTATCGTGACGCGCTGCTCGCGCGTTATGCGAATGCGGCGCTCAAGCATCGCACCGCGCAGATTGCAATGGACGGCAGCCAGAAGATTCCGCCGCGGCTGCTCGCAACGATCGAGGCGCGTTTGAACGCAGGGCAATCGATCGAACGACTCACACTGGCCGTCGCGGCATGGCTCGTGTTCCTGCGCGGACACGCCGACGACGGCACGCGTTATGACATCAGCGATCCGATGGCCGCACGCCTCACGGCGAGTGTCCCTACCGATCCCGAGCAACTCGTCGACACGATGCTGGCGATCAAGGAGGTGTTCCCACCCGAACTGGCGAACCGGGAGGTTTTCCGGCGACGGCTAGTGGACGCTGTCAGGCTGCTGCAGCACGGCGCGCGACAAGCCATCGCGATTGAGCGCGATTGACGCGCCGACATGGCAGCGCACAAGCAACGGCTACAGGGTTATGTCACACTGCCCCGTGCCATTGTTGCGCGATGCACATGACGGCAATCAAATATGGAAGCTCATCATGACCAACTCGCCCCTCATCAAAGTTGCTGTCCTCGACGACTACCAGAACGTCGCGCTCAAAGTGGCGGACTGGTCACCGCTAGACAATCGCGCGGAAATCACCGTCTTCAACGATCATGTGGCGGACCCGGCACAAGTGATCGAACGGTTGAAGCCCTTCGACGTCGTGTGCGCGATGCGCGAGCGCACGCCGCTTACGCGTGAAATCATTGAACGTCTGCCGAACCTCAAGCTGATCGCATCGACGGGATCGGGCAACGCTTCGATCGACACGGACGCAGCGACAGAGCGCGGCGTCAAGGTCGTCCACACGGGTTACTCGTCCACGCCGACCATCGAGTTCACATGGGCGATGATTCTCGCGATGGCACGCCATATCCCGGCGGAAAGCCAGTCGTTGCGCGAAGGCGGCTGGCAACAGATGCTCGGCACGGAACTGGCGGGCAAGACGCTCGGCCTGCTCGGGCTGGGGCATATTGGTTCGGCCGTCGGCGTAATCGGCCGCGCGTTCAGGATGAACGTGATTGCCTGGAGCCAGAACCTGACGGCCGAACGCGCGGAATCGAAAGGCGTGCAACGGGTCGACAGGGATACCCTGTTCTCAACCTCCGACTTCCTCTCCATCCATGTCCGCCTGAGCGACCGAACGCGAGGTCTGGTCGGTGCTGAAGAGCTAGCCAGGATGAAGCGCACGAGCCGCATCGTCAATACGTCGCGCGGTCCGATCGTCGATACGGCGGCGTTGTTCGCTGCGCTACAGAGCGGACAGATCGCGGGCGCCGCCATCGACGTATACGACACCGAGCCGCTCCCGCTGACGGACCCGTTTCGCTCGCTGACAAACGTACTTGCGACGCCGCATATCGGGTATGTGACGCAGGAGTTGTATCAGACGTTCTACGGCGATACGGTGCGCAATATCGTCGAATGGCTCGATCAGACGCGACAGCCTCATGCATGACGTGCGGCAAACGCTTGTGCGCGCTCAGTAGAGGAGCGCGCCTTGAAGCTTGATCCCGTTTCTCTGAAGCTGTTCGTGCGCGTAGTGGAAGAAGGCACGATCGCCAGTGCGGCCGAGCTCGAGCACATCGCCGCACCCGCCGTGAGCAAGCGCCTCAGAGAACTCGAAGAGCTGTTTGGCACGCCGCTGCTCACGCGCACGAACAAAGGCATCACGCCGACTGCGGCGGGCGTCAGACTGTCGATACTCGCACGCGATGTGCTGGACGACATGCGCAATATCGTCCTGCAAATGAAGGCGTATTCCGACGGTCTGCGTGGATCGGTGCGCGTGCTCGTCAACATCTCGGCGATTTCGACCTTCATGCCGCCCATCGTCAAGTCGTTCAGCGAGCGCTATCCGGACATCAATATCTCGCTGATCGAGCGAGACAGTCTCGCGATTACCGAGGGCATTTCGGAAAACGTCGCGGAGATCGGCGTCTTTACACGGCTGCCGTATAGCGCCGATATCGAGGTCCATCCGTTTCGCACCGACGAATTAAAGGTGCTCGTCCCGTCCCGTCATCCGCTGGCGAACCGCCGGCATGTCACATTCGCGGAAACGCTCGACCATGAGCATGTGGTGCTTCGCGCGGGCACACATCTGCGCTTCCAGATGCTCACGGAGGCGAACCGGGTGGGAAAGACGCTGCGGGCGAAGGTCGAAGTGTCGTCGTATGACGCGCTGTGCAAGATGGTGCAGGTAGGCATGGGTGTCGGCATCCTGCCTGCGGGCAACGCGGACCTGTACCGGTTGCCCGGCACGCGCACACTGAAGCTCGACGAGCCATGGGCGAAGCGCGAACTGGTCGTATGCGTGCGCCGCGCCGACGCGCTATCACCCGTTGCGCGGCTCTTTTTCGAGCATCTTCGCGCGAGCAACTGAAGCAGTCGAGCTCAGCTGACCTGCCGATGCGGCCATAACGGTTCGCGATGGCAGGATAGCCATTCACTGGTGTACAGCGCGCAGCCATCTCCTTAGCATCAACTCACTCGCCGCGTATGCGTGGCGCCGCCACCGTTTGGCGCAGCTCGCGATCAGGCGCCCCGCCATGTGCTGGCGCCTCTGGCAAACACGCCACCCACACCGGGTATTCGAGAAACGTCGGCTGCATCGACCCGCGTGCGCGCATCTGGATCAACACGGCCGCCCGGCCGTCAATGGACTACAAAATGAACAGTACTGGAGCAATGGAGACAAGGACGGCTCACGCAGCCTCTTCCGATCAGATGCCGCGCCTCGCACGTTACGTGACGCTCGGTGGATCGTGGGGCGCGTGGTTGTTCGATGCACTCGACGCAACCGTGTTCGGGTTCGTCATTCTCGCCGTCTCGCATACGTTTTCGGCGTCGCTGGCCGACGTGGTGTCGACCGTCGCGTGGTTCCTGCTCGCGACGGGTATCGGTGGCTTCTTCCTCGGCAACATCTCCGACAAGATCGGTCGCAAGCGCACGTTGCTCATTTCTGTTCTCACTTACGCCACGGGCACGCTGCTGTGCGGCTTCGCCCACAGCATCGTCGAACTCAACGTATATCGGTTCGCGGTGGGCATCGGCGTAGGCGGGTTGTGGTCCGCGGCTGTTGCCCTCGTCAGCGAAATCTGGCCGCCGTCGGGCCGCGCGAAAGCGATCGCCGTGATGCAGACGGGCTGGTCCGGCGGCAGCCTGCTGGCCGCGATCTTCGCCTGGACCCTGCTCGATGCGTCGAACCCCGATTCGTGGCGCAAGCTCTTCATGCTGTCCGCTGTGCCTGCTTACGGCATCGCCATCTTCATTCTTTTCTTCGTGAAGGAATCGCCGGTGTGGCTCGCGAATCGCGAGTTCCTGAAGGCCAACGCCAGCAAAGCGAACCTGTTGCAGATCTTCCGGCCTGAGTACCGGCGCACGACGCTGCTCGCGCTCGCGATTTCGATTCTCGGCATGTACGGGTACTGGATCATCACCACGTTCACCCCGACCTACCTGCAGAGCATCCTGCATGTGCGCATCGATCAGGCGCCTGTCTTTCTGGTGTGGACGGGCATCGGCGCGACGCTTGGCTATCTCGCGTACGGCTCGCTGGCGGAGCGCTTCGGACGGCGCGCGGCATTTGCGGGCTTCTTTATCGGCATCGCGATAGCCGTACCCATGTTCGCCTATGGCGCGACGATGATTCCGCTGACCAATGGCAGGCTCGAATTCAACGTGCAGAACATCGCCATCATCGGCGTGCTGTCGGCGTTGCTCGGATTCTTTACCGGTTATTTCAGCGGCTTCGGTGCGTGGTACGCGGAACTCTTCCCCACCAGTATCCGTTCGACGGCCGCAGGATTTTGCTTCAACTTTGGACGCGTCGGCGCAATCGCCGGCATCAAGCTCGTGCCCGCGCTGATTCCGCTGATCGGTTTCACGATGACCTACTGCATCGCGTCCATTGCGTATGTCACCGCCGCGCTTCTCGTGTTCACGCTTCGGGAAACGCAGGGCGTTCAACTCACAAGCGGAAACTGATTTTCAACTCTCGCCAGCCAGAAACCCATGAAGACCTATCGAATCGGCCAGATCGTTCCCAGCTCGAACACGACGATGGAAACGGAAATTCCCGCGATGCTGACCTCGCGCTACGAGCTCTTCCCCGAAGAGCGTTTTACGTTCCACTCTGCACGCATGCGCATGATGCATGTCACGCCGGAGGAGCTGAAAAAGATGGACGTGGATAGCGACCGCTGCGCGCTCGAACTCAGCGACGCGCGCTGCGATGTGCTTGCGTATGCATGCCTCGTCGCTATCATGTGCCAGGGCGCTGGTTATCACCGCACGTCGGAATCGCGCCTTAAAAAGACCGTCGAAAGCAACGGCGCCCCGACGCCGGTTGTCAGCTCGGCGGGCGCATTGGTCGAAGGTGTGAAGACGATGGGATTCAAGCGCGTCGCGATCATCACGCCGTACATGAAGCCGCTGACGCAACAGGTTGTGGACTATATCCAGAGCGAAGACATCGAAGTGACTGACTCGATCAGTCTCGAAGTGTCCGACAATCTGGCTGTCGGCCGCCTCGATCCGCTGAATCTGATCGGCCACGCCGACCGTCTCGATATCAGCAACGCAGACGCCGTCGTGCTCTCCGCATGCGTGCAAATGCCCTCGCTGCCCGCGATCCAGGCCGTCGAGGACCGCCTCGGCAAGCCAGTCCTGTCGGCCGCGACGTCGACCGTCTATCGCATCCTCAAAACGCTGGGACTGAATCCACACGTTCCGAATGCGGGTTACCTGCTCTCGGGCAAGTACTGAACAAGAAAGGCTGCTCCCGACCGCCGAGCCACATGACGTCAGTCGCTCAGCGTCAATTCCGGGCGTTCAGGCCGAACGTGAGTACGTACTGGCCGTTGCTTAGCCAGCTACCCGTGAGCATGGGTGTGCCATCGAGGACAACGTGCGGCGCGGCGAACGCGGTAGGGAGTGATGTCGCCGTGTCCGGCGTCGCCGGATGGAGGGCCGGTCTGCCGTTTTCGATGTCGCCCCTTCCATCACCACTGTTGCTGATCGCAAGTCGCTCGGGAGCGGCGCTCACGTTAGTTACCGATTTGTCCAGTCTGCCGGGAGCAACGCGTTCGGCGGGACGGAATGAATCGCCTGGAAGAGCGGCGTCCCGTGTTTCTACGTTCGTGTCATCGCCAGTCGCAATAGTCCGCGATGAGCTTGCCGAATCCTCTCCGGAACCCGGCTCTCGAATGCAGCAACGCTCGATGTTCGGATGAGCGACTGCGTTTCCACCGAGGGCAAGTGCCATCAATATAGCGCTCGTCTGTAGAGGCTTGCGCATGGACTTCTCCCGTCGCTCGAACATCCTGTGTTCAACGGTCCGACTCGAGCTGAAGCATGAGATGTCCCGCGTCGGGCTAACCTGAGTCCCATGTCACGGCAAGTGGGATAGGTCATCTGGCCGCGCGGACTGCCCTTCGCTTCACCACGCAGCACGATCCATTCAGCATAAGCGCTGCAAATACGTTAGGCAATCGACCTGTACGTGGCTGTTGGCGGCTGAAGCGCGTCGCCGCAACACTATTCAGCTTGACGATGCCTGCGCGCGCATCGTCCGGTATTCGCGACGCACAATATCCATCAACTCGGCGACGGACGTGCTGGCCGTCTCGCGCTGATACGTCACACGGCCTCGTTGCATCAGCATGACGCGATCGGCGATGTCGAGCGTCTGCGCGTAGTTGTGCATGATCATGATGATCGACAGACCGCCCTTTTCCTTCAGGCGCAGGATCAGATCGATGATCAGCCCCGCCTCGCGCGCACCCATCGCCGCGAGCGGTTCGTCGAGCAACAGAATCCGTGCATTCGAATTGACCGCGCGCGCCACCGCGATGGCCTGTCGTTGGCCACCGGAAAGCTGCTCGACGGGCAGATCGACGGAAGGAACATGTACGCCAATCTCTTCGAGACATTCCGCGGCGCGCTGGCGCATCGCCCGATGATTCAGCAGGCGGAACGGGCCGGGGCGAATGATCTCCCGGTTCAGGAACATGTTGTGATAGATGCTCAGCGAATTCGCGAGCGCCAGATCCTGATACACGCACTCGACACCTAGCGCGCGCGCGTGATCGACAGAACGCAGCAAGGTCTCTTCGCCGCCGAGAAACAGCTTGCCGCTCGTCTGCTGATGAAAGCCGGTGAGAATCTTGATGAGCGTCGACTTGCCCGCGCCGTTGTCGCCCAGGATGCCGAGAATTTCCCCTTGCTTGAGCGTCAGGGACACGCCATCGAGCGCGGTAACAGCGCCGAATCGCTTGACGATATCTTCCCCACGCAATGCCTCTTGCGGCAACGAGGACATCACCGCTCTCCCTTGCGCGCCAGACGAACGACGTGAATGTTGAAGATCATTGCAGCGAGAATCGCCGCACCGAGAATCATGTTGAAGGTAAACGCGTTGATGCCGATCAGCGTGAAGCCATCATTCAGAATGCCGAGGACGGCTGCGCCAATCAGACCGCCGATGATCGTCCCCGACCCTCCCGCGAGTGGCGTGCCGCCAATCACCGCTGCGGCCACCGCAAGGAACATGATCTGATTGCCGCCCGCTTGCGGATCGATGGACGAAATACGGAAGCCCTCCAGGATGCCGGTGAGACCCGCGAGCACCGAAGCAAGTATGAAATTGCGGAGCTTCAGACGCCTGACATGGATACCCGCTTCGCTAGCACCCAACGGATTGGCCCCCGATGCGATCGTGTGCAATCCCCAGCGCGTGTGACGCAACAGCACGTGCATGATCGCGGCAATGGCGATTGCCCAGATGATTTCGCTGTAGCCCCACGCCCCGACGAACTCGGCGAAAACGCCCTCCTCTGGCGGTGAAACCGGCGTGCCGCGTGAAATGGTCAGCGTGAATCCGTTCACGAAAAACAGCGTGCCGAGCGTGGTGACAAACGAAGGAATCCGCAGATAGACCGTTACCGCACCGTTGACAAGCCCGACCAGCCCCGCAGCGACGACACCTGCCAGCAATGCCAGCCAGGCGGGTGCACCTGCCTCGTGAGCGAAATGCATGACAAAAGGCGCAAAGGCGAAGACCATGCCGGCGGAAAGATCGATCTCTCCGCCGATCATCAACATGATTTCGCCGAACGCAATGATGGCTACTGGCGCAATGAACTGGGACAGGTTCTGGAGACTCGCGCCCGTCAGCAGAAAATCGTGGTTCGCCGTCTCGAAGTAAGCGCACAGGATGATCGCCACCGCGAGGATGCGGATTTCGCTCGAGCGCACGAACGACCGCGGCCAGAGCCGCGGTCGTTGCGCTTTCTTGACGTCCACCACAGGAGCGCTCACCCCTTTATCGCTCCTGAGCGTGGCACGATTTCAGGCTTCGTGCTCTTGCCTTCGTAACGGGTGGAGGTGTTCAGGTAAGGATCGACCGAGCCCTTGGTCACGAATTTCAAGCCGGTGTTCACATTGGCCGGACCGACGAGCCCGCCCGACGCCAGGAACACGAACGCCTGGACCACCGTATAGAAACCTTGCACGTAAGGCTGCTGGTCGATCGTGAAATCGAGGAAGCCATCGTGAATCAGCTGGACCGTGCGCGGCAGCAGGTCGAACCCACCGCCATGCACGCCCTTGGCGGGCAGATTGGACTCTTTCATCACCTCGGCGACGCCCTGCGTGCTGCCCGCGTCGACGGCAAACATGCCTTTGAGATCCTGGTGGCCCAGATAAAACGACTTGATCTTCGAGAGCTCTTCGTTGACGGTCGCGCCAGTGGCAATGGTTTGTACGTCGATCTTCTTGCCCGACTTTTTGATGGCGGCGACGGCACCGTCCAGCCTGGGCTGAATGTTGAGCTGCCCCGGCGTCGCGATAAACAGCGCAACCAGACCGCTATCGACGAGACTGGCGATGCGCTCGCCCATCTGATACCCGGACAGATACAGATCCTGACCAATGTAGCTCAAGCGTGGATTCGCGGAACCTTGTGGCGCATCGGCGTTATACGCGAACACGGGGATGCCCGCGTCGAGCGCGGCCTGGATCGGTTTGTCGAAAGCCTTTGGATCGACGATGGGCACGGCTATCGCGTCGGCCTTCCCGGCAACGGCCGCATTCACGGCATTGACCATCTCAGCGATGTCGGCATTGGCCGAGCCCGTCCACTGGTAGTCCATGCCGAGCAAAGCCGTGGAGTCCTGAATGCCGTATTGCGTCGGAACGAAAAAGGGATTGGTCGTCACATGATTGACGAAGACGATCTTCCAGCGCTTGTGGGCGGGGAATGGCCCCGCCTCAGCGGCTTGTGCGGGCGTGATCGCTCCGCCAAGCATTGCCATTGCCGCACTCAGCGCGGCGCCTTGCAGCATGCCGCGACGCATGCCCTGAACTTCGCCTTTGGGGCTCTCCTTGCCGGTCATGTCATCCTCCAGACTTTGAGTTATTGGATAACTTGCTGTGCATGACGGCGCAGGGGAATAATGCCCCGGCCGGGCCGCACCACACTTCACGACCCCGTGTGCATGCGTGTGCGCCTGACGACCCTGCCAA
This sequence comes from Paraburkholderia sp. PGU19, assembly GCF_013426915.1. Lineage (GTDB taxonomy): Bacteria > Pseudomonadota > Gammaproteobacteria > Burkholderiales > Burkholderiaceae > Paraburkholderia. The sequence goes on along the minus strand of NZ_AP023180.1, from coordinate 287,206 downwards.
AAATCCTATATCACGTACTTTTTCTGACTAATCAACGTATACCCTTAACTATAGTCGGACTATTTGGATGCTGTGGCGCCGTAGGGATCGAAAGCCCTTCTGCTATGGGTCACGGGCTTGCCAACCGTCCCGAAGCTAATTGCAAAGCGCAATAGGCTTTCAGTTCCACTTCATGAATGTTCGCGCCGGCGCCCAGAAGAACGTCGCTATTGCGCCCCCACCCGCCGTGCCGAACGCGTGTGTGGCCGGAGCGAACGGACCCGCCGTGGGCTACCTTCGGAACAGGCAGACGTGTTCGCTTCGGACGTATTCATGCTGCGCCCGTTATCATTCGGATATCTAATAAGTATGAATATTTCCAGTTCAACGCACGACGATCACGATGACCGGTGACGATCAGATCGGCCTCGGGATCTTCCACGCCAAGGACGATCTGTTCCACAGTCTGCCCGCCCCGTGCATTGAGTTGCGTTCGTGCGCCTGCTGCCGACGCGTTTGCGCAGTGTGGAATCGCGGAACCGTTCCGACTTGGACGGGCGGCCTCGCGATCCTTGAGTGCCTCGCACAGCCATCAGCCGGTGACACCCCTGTCAGCTATGTCTTGATATTGAGCGACTCCGCCATCAGAGACGGCACCCGCCCGCCGCCGCTATCGTTTTGCAGCAGGCACTACGGGATCAATCGCACGTCGGGCGCTCTTCGAGGCTGCGGCAGCCATGTCGAGATTGCTCCGTGTGACTTCCACCGCCTGCTGGCCAGCACCCTGCAGGGTTTCATACAGCGTATTGGCGGCCGCGATGGCGGAATTCAGCGCGGCCATGGCGGCTTCAGAGCCCGTCGGCGCGTTTTTGGTTGCGTTCTCCACCACCGTCTGCATCTGCCGACGGCAGGCTTCGCCCTGCGCCTGTCCAACCCGTGCGAATTCGGCTTGAGTCGCCGACGCGACGTCGAATACCTGGCGGCCGTAGCTTTGTACCTTTTCCGCGATCGTCGCGGCGGCGCCATTTTGCAGTGCAAGCCACTCCTGCGGCTCCTTCACCGACAACGACTTCTGCGCCAGATCGAACGTGTCCGAGACCGTTGCCCGGATCGCCTGTATGTTCAGCGCAGCCAGTTTCTCGACGCCCTCGACTGCCTTGCTGCTCAGGCCGAAAAATAGATCGAGATTGGCCTGTCGGGTTGCTGCAATCTGGTCCTGGTTCAGCATGTTGAACTCCCATATGGGTGATGCCCGCGAAGGTGCCGCGCCATTCTGGCGGGTCACGTGGACATCGGGATCGCGTGAGTGGACCGCACATGCACGGCGGTGGCGCGCGCATGTGCGGTGCTTTTGCAGCGTGCTTGCGGAATCGACCGTCAACGTGAACACACGGCTATGCGCGTGACGTGTCCGGGTTGCGACGATGCAATCCTCGACACGTCCGCGACAATCGCCGCTCAGTGTTTTCCGGTGATGGCGCGAAGGACTGAATCGCCATCGCGGGTGAGGCGGGGACGCTGGACGCCACACGCGAACTCTTCGAGCGCGATCAACTGACGTTCCAGCAAGGTGTCAAGTTCTTGACGGTTCAGGTCAATCTGCTCGGGTGCGGACTTAACGAGCATAAGGGTGGCGAATTCGTGAGGGCTCAGCATGTATTCGTCTCCGACCATATCTGGATTAAACGTTGCCAGGCGCATCGCTTCTGCCGATGCCGCCCGACCGTTTGGTATTCGATAGTTTTGTTCCAGTCTTTGTTATGTCCGACCCTTCGAATTCGGCAGCCTTCAGAGTCGGACCCAAATGTTAAATCGGAAACGGGGCGCGTACCGGATGAAAATAACGCATGGAAACTGCATGTTTGATAGCGTGTTATCTGATCGAGACCGCGACGCAAATCCACACTCTCGAATATCAATTACACCCGCCTTCTAACCCCGAACCACCCTATTCGATGCGATCGCGAGATTGCCGCTAGAGATTCGTAAGGCGTCGCATTGTCTTAAACACCGCAACATTGAATTGGTCGACCAAGCGTTTACCCTAAATTTCCCCACCTCTAGAATCGGTCACGGAGCAACAGATCCACGGCAACCGAATACAAGATCCTGGAGGTCAATCATGAAATCGCTCATCAAGGCTGTCGCAGTCGCCGCAATCATCCTCGTTCCCGTCGTATCTTTCGCCCAATCGAATGGTGGAGCGACCCGTGCACAGGTTCGCGCGGAGCTGGTTCAGCTGGAGAAGGCAGGGTACAACCCGGCGACGTCCAACCCGGATGACTATCCGCAGAACATCCAGGCGGCGGAAGCGAAGGTAGCTGCCCAGAATGGTGACGCGAGTGGCTATGGTTCGGTCGCCAAAGGTTCGAATCAGTCAGGCCATCGTGTGGCAGCAGATCCCGCGTCGCCACATTCGACCTACTTCGGCAACTGAAACTGGGCAACACTTGCGCTGATGCAGCCCGTCGGCTGCCGGATGACGGCGCCTGCATTGAGCGATGAGCCTCCACAAACGGCATACTGGCTGCCCGGGAGCCCACCGGGCTTGCGTGAAACTTTCGTATGCCGACGCTTCACACCGCAACCGCCCGGGAAATCCTGATGAGGCAAATCAGAATTTCCTGAGGACATATTCCGTTGCCCGCCGATTTGATGCACGTGACGCTTTCCGTAGCATAGGTTCATCGGACATCGCGGGGAAGAGATATGGCGGCGGGCAACACATCACTTCGCTTTCAGGTGGAAAAGCTGATCGGTACGACGCGTGGACATAGCGCACGAGTACGTCTGCTGGAGCGTTCGCGCGCCGGCAATGTGCGTCGCGTGTGCATTCAGATCGAGCGATGCGACGGTTCGTTCTCACTGTTCTTCTTTCGTCACGCAGACCACACTTGGCATGTGTTCCCGCCCGACGGGCGTCGCCTCGAAATGGGTACAGGCCTCAGGGCGGCGTGATTGATCACACGCATGTGCGCTCATGATTCGAACAGGCCGACGCGATGATCCTTCGCCTGTAGGCTGGTTATCCGATGCTCCCGTTGTCGTCGCGGTGATGCGTAGTCACACTACCGAGGCCTCAAACACGCGCCGATAATTGCCACCGAGAACCTGTCCGGCTTCCAAGCTGGTAGAGCTCTCCAGGTTGCGGCGGGCGCCACGCCTCAAAGCCCTTCCGGTCGGCAGACACGCGCGTGACAACCGTATCCGTGACAATCGCAAGGCAGATCACGTTCATGCCGCCTGCGCACATTGGCGCACTAACGGGCGTCAGCGGCCGATGTGCGCCGATAGCTGGATCACGCGAGACGATGACGTGGCCAGCATGGCTGTGCATGTCGATCGTCAATGCCCCTGCGGATGCCTGCCACCGCGTCTTTTCGATGTCGCTCGGTTCAGCGTCCGTACGCGCATCCGTGTATCCCGCAAAGCGACCCGCTTCGTCCGGAATCTTCGGGAGTAATGGTCGGCCCGTGGCCTCTTTAGATGGCTTGAGGGATTCGACGGCCTGTCGAAGCTGACGCCATCACCGGCATCTCCAGCAGCGAAGCAATTTATCCAACCTGTGCTTGAGCGGCGAACATGTGCGTCAATCAGCCATCCGCGGCTGGCGTCAGGCTGAACATTGCCATGGCGCGATTCAACGCGAGTGGCAACGGGTGGGTGCGCGCTCGCGTGGGCCGTCGCCTAGAATGTAAGTGCGGCGACCGACCTGAAGGAGGATGTCGTGAGTGAAACGTTTATGGCGTACCTGATGGGTCCGGTTGTGATGTTAGTGGTCGGCGTGGTGCTGTGGCTTGCCACCCGCCATCACGGGAGCACAAGCGAGGGACGATCAAGCCGATGGCTTGATACCCATTACGTCGATCTGATGCATCATCGACATTGAGGGCTTCCCTTCCCCAACAGTGATCGTGTCGATCGGCGGATGGCAACGAAAGGTCCGCCCCCTCCCCACGTCAATCCGATGATCGCGTACTGACTGTCCGATCCGGGCGGCGCTCCATCTGGATCGGCATGTCAGTGCATGCGCGAGATATCTCCAGCAAAAACAGCTGTTTATCTGAAAGCCCCATTATTTGGGGCGGCAGGTGTGTTCCTTTTTGTGTGTCGACACTATCACCCCCATTACAAGTAAGGCCATCCACGCATATCGTGAAATTCCGATATAAGATTCGGTCCATAGCGATTCAGGCGCCGACATTCCGGCCAGAGAGTCTGTCCGCTGTTTCATGAGCACGAAGCCCAACCCGAAGACCACCGATATCGACATCGACGCGATCCACAAGGCGCTGGCCAACCCGGCGCGTCGCGTGATTCTTGCGAAGCTGCGCGAGCCGGGAAAGTATTTCCCGGAGCAGGAGCTTTCGTACGAACACGGGGTCTGCGCCGGACAGTTCGACGACTGCTGCGGTCTGTCGCAGTCCACGGTGTCCGCGCACCTCGCCGCGTTACAGCGCGCGGGGCTGATCACGTCGAAACGCGTGGGTCAATGGGTGTTCTTCAAGCGCAACGAGGCCGTCATCGAGGCGTTCCTCGCGCACATGAACGCGGATCTCTGATTCACGCCGGCGTCTTCGCTTTCCCCGAATGCAGTCTCGACACACCGGGCCATGCGCCCGCAAGGATTGACACAACATGCCGACACTTTTCGACCCGCTCCAGATTGGCGATCTCACGCTGAAAAACCGTATTGTGATGGCGCCGCTTACGCGTCAACGCGCCGGCGACGTGCGCGTGCCCAACGCGTTGATGGCGAAGTACTACGCCGAGCGCGCCAGCGCCGGCCTGATCATCTCCGAAGCCACCTCCGTGACGCCGCAAGGCCTCGGCTACGCCGACACACCGGGCATCTGGTCGGATGAACAGGTGGAAGGCTGGAAGCTCGTGACGGACGCCGTGCACAAGGAAGGCGGCAAGATCTTCCTGCAACTGTGGCACGTCGGCCGTGTGTCGGACCCGGTGTTCCTGAACGGCGAACTGCCTGTCGCACCGAGCGCCCTCGCGCCGGAAGGCCATGTGAGCCTCGTGCGTCCGCAGCGCCCGTACGTGACGCCGCGCGCGCTCGACATCTCGGAGATTCCGGGCATCGTCGCCGCGTATCGCAAAGGCGCGGAAAACGCGAAGAAGGCGGGCTTCGACGGTGTTCAGGTACACGGCGCGAACGGTTATCTGCTCGACCAGTTCCTGCAGGACAGCACCAACAAGCGCACCGACGCATACGGCGGCTCGATCGAAAACCGCGCGCGCCTGATGCTCGAAGTGACGGACGCGTGTATCGACGTGTGGGGCGCGGAGCGCGTCGGCATGCACCTCGCGCCGCGCGGCGATTCGCACACGATGGGCGATACCGATCCCGCCGCGACGTTCGGTTATCTCGCGCGTGAACTCGGCAAGCGCAAGATCGCGTTCATCGCGGCACGCGAAGCGCTCGGCGACGATCGCATCGGCCCGCTGCTGAAGAAGGAATTCGGCGGCGTGTATATCGCCAACGAAAAGTTCACGAAGGAAAGCGCGCAAAAGCTGCTGGACTCGGGCGAAGCAGACGCTGTCGCGTGGGGCAAGCTGTATATCGCGAATCCCGACCTCGTCCGCCGCTTCGAACTGGATGCGCCGCTGAACGAGCCGGTTCCCGCAACCTTCTATGCGCAAGGCGAAGCGGGCTACACCGACTATCCGGCGCTGGAAGCCGTCAACTGATCCCGGCCTGGCTGGAAACTACAAACGCGGCGGAAGCGATTCCCGCCGCGTTTTTTCATTCATGCCCTGCGGGCTTCACCGCGCGCCGCATGAACACGCGCTTCGTTTCATCGACACCCCGCGCGATCCGCAGATTGCGGATGCGCAGCAGCGCGGCATCGAGCTCATCGTCTTCCAGCACGCTAAAGCCGAGCCGCTTATAGTACGGCGCATTCCACGGCACATGCCGGAACGTCGACAGGTCGACATGCGTCGCGCCCGACACACGCGCCCTTACGTCGACCTGATCGAGCAAGGCCGCGCCGATTCGCCGCCCCGCATGCTGGGGCACGACGTCGAGCGCTTCGACGTAGATGCGCGCCCGCAGCATCGCGAACATCACGAAGCCGACGCATTCGCCGTCGCATTGCGCGACGATCACTTCCGACGCCGCGACCTTCTTCAGCACGAACGGTGCATCCATCGGGCGGGCGGCCGCGATGCCCGTCAGCCCGACGCTGACGAAACGCTGCGCCGCCTCGCATTCGATGACGCGAATCGACGGGACATCTTCGGGCACGGCAGGCCGGTAGTGAACGAAGGGCGGTTGCATCGGGTTGGCGGGCAGAGTCTCAGCGGACATATTGACACTGCTTGCCCGCGCAACTCAACCCGCCACGCCGATATAATCCAGCCACAGACCCTTTCGCAAAGGAGTCGTTCGATGGCACTTTCCGGCCTTCTCGTCTTCGCGCTCGCGCTGATCGTTGCCGCGGGCTCGCCCGGCCCAAGCATCGCGGCGCTCGTCGCCCGCGTGCTCACCAATGGCTTCCGGGACGTGCTGCCGTTTCTCGCCGCGATGTGGATCGGCGAAGCGCTATGGCTCACCTGCGCGGTCGCCGGCCTCGCAGTCGTCGCGCATAGCTTCGCGCTGGTGTTCATCGCGCTGAAGTTCGCGGGCGTCGCGTATCTGCTGTTCCTCGCGTGGAAGATGTGGTTCGCGCCCACCGACGTCCACGAAAGCACGCTGCCGAGCGGCCAGTCGCCGTGGCGCATGTTCGTCGCGGGGCTGATGGTCACGCTCGGCAATCCCAAGATCATGGTCTTCTATCTCGCGCTGCTGCCGACCATCGTCGACCTGTCGCGTGTCGGCACGCTCGCGTGGCTCGAGCTGACTCTGACGATGCTCGCCGTGCTGATGTCCGTCGATTTCATCTGGGCGCTCGCCGCCGTCAAGGCACGCACGCTCCTGACCAGCCGCCGCGCGGTGAAGCTCGCGAACCGCACCAGCGCGACGATGATGGCGGGCGCGGCGGCCGCCATCGCCACGCGCTGAACTCACACACACCCTCTCGACGAGGTTCGCATGCGCGCCCGCATGTTCACGCAGATCGGCCGTGACGCAGTGTCCGCGCTCGGCCGCGAACTGGCCGCCTGGAAGCCGACGCCCGAGCGCGCGCTGTTCGGCGTCGAAGCGGTGATCTCGGTCGTGCTGTCGGTGGCGCTCGCGCATCTGCTGCATCTGCCCTATACCTGGTGGGCCGCCATCAGCGGTTTTGCCGTGATGCAGACGCGCTTCTCGGCTTCCGCGCAACGCGCGCTGCATCGCGTGCTCGGCACGATTCTCGGCGGCCTGCTCGGCACGCTGCTGGGCCCGGTCATCGGCGATCGTCCGTGGCTGTTCGTGCCCGTGCTGGGCGTGATCGGCGCCATCTGCGTCTATCGCGGAAACGGGTCGTCGGCGTCGTATGCGTGGGTGCTGGGCGGCATCACGTGGGTGCTGGTCACCTTCGAGGCGCACAAGCTGATCGCGTTCGGACCGACGGCGTCGTTTGCGATGTTGCGCGTCGCCGAGGTGTGCGTCGGCACGTTTGCGTGCCTCCTCGTGTCGGGCGCGTTTCACGTCGGCATCAGCTGGTATGAGCGGCGCCGGCCCGCATCGAAAGTCGTCGCGGCGGCGGCCGCTACCGCGAACGCCCCGCCGCCCACGTTCGAGACCCTGCGCCACGCGCGCATGGTGCTGGGCGTGCAGGCGGGCATCGCCGTTGCGATCCTCGCGGCGCTCACCGTCACGCTCGATCTGCCCGGCTTCGCGCAGGCGCTCGTGACGACGATCGCGGTGATGATCCTGCCGCCCACGTCGGTGGTGGTCCGCTCACAGAAGCCCGTCGCCGACAAGATGGTGCAACGCATGGTGGGCTGCCTGATCGCGGGCGCGGTTGGGCTCGCGCTATTGCCGCTGATGCAAGGCCAGGTCGTGCCGTCCCTGCTCGCGCTGGCGGCGGGCATCTGGGCAGGCTGCCACGTGCAGACGGGCAAAGAGGGCGCGAGCTATATCGGGCGGCAGTTCACGATCGCCTTCATCATGGTTTTCGTGCAGGACCACGCGTGGTCCGTCGATCCGCACGCCGCGATGCTGCGGCTCGCGGGCATCCTGACGGGCATTGCGATTCTCACATGCGTGATGCTGGTCGCGTCGCGCCTGTCGTTCTTGCCGGTTTCGGAAGAAGCCACGCCCTAAGCGCCGCGCGGGCTTCGATGCGCTTCGATGTGCCACGACGCCATTCAAGGCTCGCCGAACAGCGCCTCGCACAGCTCCAGCCCTTCACCCGTCAGCGACGCCGAGCCGCGCCCTTCCTCGTCCATCTGCACGGCGATCACGCCCGCCGACTGCAACTGCGTGAAATAGCGCCGCAGCGTGCTCATGGGGAGATCGGCGCGCTTGCTGATCTTCGCGAGCGACCACGGCTTATCGGGCGATTCGCGCGACGCTTCCCATAGCAGCATCAGCAACCGCTCGACGGTGGGATCGAGTTCGTTGTCGTCGTCATCGTCTTCGCAATGCTTGTCATGTGCCGCATCATTCGGATTCAAGTCGGTTCTCCTCTCGACGAAACGTCAGCTCATTCGCGCAGGCTGGCGGCCGCCAGTTTGCCGACCGTCACCAGCGCGCTCTCGATTTCCGGCGACCATGCATAACTGTAATTCAAGCGGATGCAATGGCTATACCCGTTCGTGGTCGAGAACATATAGCCGGGACCGACCGTAATGCCGTGCTCCAGCGCGAGCTTGTAGAGCTGCATCGAATCGACATTGCGTGGCAGTTCGACCCACAGCACGTAGCCGCCCATCGGATGCGACACGCGCGTGCCTTCGGGAAAGAAGCGCGTGACCATCGTCGTCATCAGTTTCGCGCGCTGCGCGAGGCCCTTGCGCAATTTGCGCAGATGATGCTCGTAGCCATCCTGCTTCAGATACTCGGCAATCGCGAGTTGCGGAAGCGACGGCGTAGTCAGCGTGTTGAGAAACTTGAGCTTCTCGACCTGCTCGCGGTAGCGGCCCGGCATCGCCCAGCCGATCCGGTACGCCGACGTGAGTGTCTTCGAGAACGACGCGCAATGCAGCACCAGCCCTTTCTTGTCGTAGTTCTTCAGCGCGCCGGGATGCACGTCGCCGAAGTACAGTTCGTGATAGACATCGTTCTCGATCACGGGCACGTCGTGCCGCGTCAGCAGCTTGACCAGTTCGCGCTTCTTGTCGTCGGGCATCTGGAAACCGAGCGGATTCTGGAAGTTCGGCATCACCATGCACGCGGCGATCTTGCGCTTGTCGAGTATGTTCGCAAGCGCGCCGAGGTCGATGCCTTCGCGCGGATGCGTCGCCACTTCGATCGCGCGCATGCCCATGCGCTCGATGGCGTGCAGCATCGCGTAGAACGTCGGCGATTCGACGGCAACCGTGTCGCCCGGTTTCGCGACGGCCTGCAGGCACAAATTGATCGCCTCCGTCGCGCCGACCGTCACGACGATCTCGTTCGGATCGATCGCGATGCCGTTCTCCAGATAGCGCCGCGCGATCTGCCTGATCAGATCGGGATTGCCCGGCGGCAGTTCGTCGGTGACGCCCCATTGCGTCTTGCGCCGGCCGATTGCGTGCGCGTAGCGGTTGATCTTCTGGAACGGATACAGGCTGGGATCGGGATACGGCGAGCCGAGCGGCACGGCCTCGTCGCTGCCGATGGAGCGCAGCGTCGACAGCACAAGACGGCTCACGTCGACCTGCGCCGACACGGCGATTGGCTTCGATACGTCCAGTTCCTGGACGGGCGGCGGCGCATCGTTCGCGCCGAGCCGCACGAAGTAGCCCGACTGCGGGCGGCTCTGGATCACGCCCTTGCTCTCGAGCATCAGGTACGCGCGCAGTACTGTCGTGATGGAGATCTGCCGATGCTGGCTGGTTTGCCGCACGGACGGCACGCGCTCGCCCGGCCGGAACACGCCGCGCCGGATCTGCCCTTCGATTTCCTTCGCCAGTTCTTCGTAAAGCTTCAAGAGATGCCTCTGCCGTAGGCACAGCGGACGGGCGTCGCGCCCATTTTTTGAGCACAGTTCACCGAAATCGAGCCTTTCTTTCGATAACAGTCGCAACTGTACTCTTTTTCAATCGCACATTGTGTACACACCGGGTACGCGTATTCCCCACTACCCTAGCCTCATCATCAAGCCACACCGGACACAGAACACATGGACAAGACCACCACCAAGCCTGGCCGCATCGAACCGTACATCGGGCCTGCCGCCGGATGGGGCGCGTTGAAGTACGTCGCGATCAATCTCGTCAAGGAGAAGGTCGCCGGGGGCAAGTACAAGACGCTTTTCAAGCAGAACCAGCCGGATGGCTTCGACTGCCCGGGTTGCGCATGGCCGGACCGCCAGCACGCGTCGACCTTCGAATTCTGCGAAAACGGCGTGAAGGCCGTTGCGGCGGAAGCGACGAGCAAGCGCGTGACGCCTGCGTTCTTCGCGCAGCACACCGTCGACGAGTTGATGAAGCAGGACGACTACACGCTCGAACAGCATGGCCGCCTGACTGATCCGATGGTGTTCGATCCGCTGACGGACAAGTACCAGGCCATTTCGTGGGACGCCGCGTATCAACTGATCGCGAGGCATCTGAAAGGGCTCGACAGCCCGCATCGTGCCGCGTTCTATACGTCGGGCCGCGCGAGCAACGAAGCCGCGTTCGTGTATCAGCTGTTCGTGCGTATGTACGGCACGAACAACTTCCCCGATTGCTCGAACATGTGTCACGAGGCGACGAGCCGCGGCCTGCCGGCCACGGTCGGCATCGGCAAGGGCACGGTGTTGCTCGAAGACTTCGAGCACGCCGACACGCTGCTGATCTTCGGCCAGAACCCGGCGACGAACCATCCGCGCATGCTCAACGAACTGCGTGACGCCGCGAAACGCGGCGCGACCATCGTGTCGATCAACCCGTTGCGCGAGCGCGGCCTTGAACGGTTCGCGAGCCCGCAGCACGTGGCGGACATGTTGACGTCGGGTGTGCAGATTGCGTCGACGTTCATCCAGCCGAAGATCGGCGGCGACTTCGCGCTGATCAAGGGCGTGGCCAAGCGTGTGCTGGAACTCGACGACCTCGCTGTCGAACAGAACGCCGGGCGCGTGCTCGATGTCGCGTTCATCGAAGAGCACACCGCGAACTTCGAAGCGTTCGCCGCCGATCTGCGCGAGCAGAGCTGGGATGCGCTGGTCGAAGAATCGGGCGTGTCGCGCGAAGACATCGAGAACCTTGCGCGCATCTATGTGAACGGCAAGCGCGTGATTTCGACGTGGGGCATGGGCATCACGCAGCACAAGCATTCCGTGCCGACCGTGCACATGCTGTCGAACCTGATGTTGATGCGCGGCAATATCGGCCGGCTGGGCGCGGGCCTGTGCCCGGTGCGCGGCCACTCGAACGTGCAGGGCAACCGCACGGTCGGCATCGAGGAAAAGCCTTCCGATGCGTTTCTCGACCGGCTCGGCAAGGTATTCGATTTCGAGCCGCCGCGCGGGCACGGCTACGACGTGGTCGAGACGATCGAAGCGATGCTCGAAGGCCACGTGAAGGTGTTCATCGGGCTGGGCGGCAATTTCTCTATCGCGACGCCCGACACGCCGCGCACGTGGGACGCGCTGCGCGCCTGCGACCTGACTGTGCACATCACGACGAAGCTCAATCGCAGCCATCTCGTGCATGGCAAGGCAGCATTGATTCTGCCGACGCTCGGGCGCACCGAAATCGATTTGCAGAATGGCGTCGCGCAAGGTGTGACCGTTGAAGACTCGATGAGCATGGTTCACATGTCGTACGGGATGAACACACCTGCATCGGCCAATCTCGTGTCGGAGACGCGTATCGTTGCGCAGATCGCTGAGGCGACGCTTGGCAGCGCGAAGGTGGACTGGCTCGCTTACGCGAATGATTACGCGAAGATTCGCGATGCGATTGAGTGGTCGGTCGAAGGTTTTTACGAGTACAACAAGCGGGTCGAGCAGCCGGGCGGGTTTCATCTGCGGGTGGCTTCTCGTGAACGCGACTGGATGACGGGCACCGGGAAGGCGAACTTCGTGGTGCATCAGATTCAGCGCGATACGCCGATCCAACGCGCGCGGAAGTTGCACGGTGAACGTGCGATGACCTTGATGACGACGCGGTCACATGATCAGTACAACACGACTATCTATGCGCTTGATGATCGCTATCGCGGGGTTTATAACCAGCGGCGCGTGGTGTTTGCGAATGCTGCTGATATCGCGATGCTTGGATTCAAGGCTGGCGATTGGGTCGATATGGAAACCATCTGGGATGATGGGATCGAGCGGCGTGCTGAGCGGTTTTTGCTTGTCGAGTACGACATTCCGCGTGGGTGTCTCGGGGCTTATTATCCGGAGACTAATCCGCTTGTGCCGTTGAATAGCGTTGCTGATGTGTGTAATACGCCGACTTCGAAGTCGATTCCGGTGTTGTTGTCGGCGTCTGCTGCAACTGTGGCGCGGGCTGCTTGATGTAGGGTTTGTTGGTGTCTGCGACGCTATGAGGGTTTGCGCTTCCGCTGGCATTCGCGCTTTGACTTCGTGGTGCGGCTGGTTTGGTTTGCTCGTGTTTTCGCTGGCATCCGCGATTTGTTAGCGTGCTTCAGGCGTCGCCCCTGTGCGGGGCGGCACCTACTTTTCTTTGCCGCCGCAAAGAAAAGTAGGCAAAAGAAAGCGGCTCACACCGCCAGTTCTTGTGCTTGCCTGAGGGCCCCCAACCGATCTTACGCTTCACGCGGCAACGTCTCTGTTTGCGTTCGTTGCCAACGCTTCGAATGACCGCCTCACCCACTTCAAACACCCGAACAAGAGCTCGCGGCAGCGAATGGTATGTGCCGCCCAGGTGGCAAACTGTGTGTAGGTTGTCGCGTCGTATAGCGTGGCGCTCTTACATGGTGGAACGCGTGCGCCATCGGTCCGGAGTGAGGCGTGTGGAGCACAAGGGGCCTACACACAGTTTGCCACCTGGGCGGCGGTGGAATATCTGGCAAGGCGTGCTGCAACGCGGACATATGAAGCGGGTGAGGCGCGCCGCAAGAGCGCTGGTAACGGACATGGGTCACGTGATTGCCGTCTGAAGCGTAAGACCGGTTGGGGGCCCTCAGGCAAGAACTAGCGCTGGCGGTGTGAGCCGCTTTCTTTTGCCTACTTTTCTTTGCGGCGGCAAAGAAAAGTAGGTGCCGCCCCGCACAGGGGCGACGCGTGATGCACGCTAACAAAACGCGGATGCCAACAGCAAAAACAAGCAAACCAAACCGCGCCGCGAGACCACTAACCCTTAACTAACCGCCGAACCACTACCTCAACAGCAACATCCCCCTTAACCCATGTGGTTATACACAACTTGACGTATCGAAGGCGATGCTGGAATAGCAAAGCAGTCGGAAGGGGTTGTTAACGATGTGGATTTCGCGTTTACTCTCGGATTTTCGGCATGAAGATTCGAGACGACGCGGGGGCATGGGTGGACGAGGAATTCGAAACGCTGGATCTGGGTGATCCACGGCGAGACCGGCGCGCGAAGGAACTGGTCAAACGGTTTGCCAGCCGGCCGACGGCCAGTATCCCGGGCGCGTGCGAAGACTGGGCCGAGACGATGGCGGCCTATCGCTTTCTGGGCAATGAGCGCATCGACTGGCGCGACATGATGCAACCGCATTGGGATCGCACCACAGCGCGCATGGGGCAGTTGCCGGTGGTGCTGTGTATTGCCGATACGACGGAGCTGAACTTTAACGGTCAGGACATCGAGGGTGCCGGCCCGCTCAGCTATGAAGCACAGGTGGGCATGTACCTTCACGCGACCTACGCGGTAACGCCGGATCGCGAACCACTGGGCGTAATCAATTCGTGGATGTTTGCGCGCGAGCCACGCGATGCAAACGGCAGGCGTGGCGGCGTGAAAGAAAGTGTGCGATGGATAGAAAGCTACGAGATCGTCGCCGAACAGGCGGGCAGCCTGCCTGACACGCGGCTGGTGTACGTGGCCGATCGTGAAGGCGACATCGCGGCACTCATGCAGCGTGCGCAGGAACTGGGTGAACCGGCGGACTGGCTGATTCGCTCGCAGCACAATCGCGCCTTGAAGGACGAAGAAAAGCTGTGGGACAAGGTGCACGCGAGTCACACGCTTGGCCATATCAGCTTCGTGTTGCCCGGGCGCAGTGGCCAGAAGGCGCGTGAAGTGAAGCAGGAACTGCGTAGCCAGCGCATCACGCTGCCAGGGCGAGCCGGTATTACGCTTACCTGCATTGAGGCGTATGAGGTGGAAGCACCAGCGGGCGTAAAGCCCGTCATCTGGCGTCTTGTCACCAACCGCGAAGCGGGTGATACGGATGCGCTCACCGAACTCGTTGACTGGTACCGCGCGAGGTGGGAAATCGAGATGTTCTTCAATGTCCTGAAGAACGCCTGCCGGGTTGAGGCGCTGCAGCTCTCGCAGATGGAGCGGGTGGAGAAGGCACTTGCACTGTACATGGTCGTATCGTGGCGCATCGCACGGCTCATGCGTCTAGGCAGAACGTGTCCAGAGCTGGACGCATCACTGTTCTTTGCAGCTGACGAGATACATGGCGCTCACGTGCTCTCGAAAAAGCCACGCCCGAAAAAGACACCAACGCTCAACCAGATGATACGGATGATCGCGTCACTGGGCGGATTCCTCGGGCGTAAAAGCGACGGTGAACCGGGCGCGAAGACGCTGTGGATCGGCATGCAGCGGGTCATGGATGCGGTGATCACCATCCAGATCTTGCGCGACGGTTATGACACTTCTGTATAAGGAAATGCCCTTAACCACCGCCGAAGGCACTTCAAACTCAATCCACCCTTCATTAAACCCATCGATCATCTGCATCCGCGGCAGCGGATTATTCATCCCTTGCGAGCGAAACAACGGCTCCCACTCATCGCGGGGCACGGCCTGCATGCGCACAGGCCGATCAAGCGCATCCGCAAACGCAGCAGCAATCTCATCAGGCGTCACGCGCCGCGGCCCTTCAAGCTCGACAACCCGAACACCAGTCCATGCATCCCGAAGCAACTGCGCGGCAACGCGCCCAATATCATCCGTTGCAACCATCGGCACTGGCTTGTCGAGCGGTTGAAGAAAACTCGGAATCACGCCACTCGCCCGAGCCGGCTCAACATCCCATATAAAGTTCTCAAAGAACCACGCCGCACGCAGAAACACAACAGGCAAAGGCAGAGGGCCTAACTCCTGCTCCATAATCCCAAGCTGGTTCAGCAAATTCGGCTGTGTCGCCTGCGCGCCAATCGTCGACAGCACAACGACACGCCCCGGCCTGGCCTCGCTCAATGCACCGCGTAGCGCGGCAATATTCCTCCGCGACTCCGAAAAGTCCGGCGACGGATCGAACACAGGCGGCAGCAGCACGAAGACACCTTCCGCGCCTTCGAAGGCACGCCGCAACGCATCCCGATCATGCATCTCCGCGAGCGCCACTTCGCAGCCTCGCGCAGCCCAAGCCGCGCCCTTTTCCTCGCTGCGCACCACCGCGCGCACCTTCTCGCCCTGCCCGAGCAGCGTCGTCGCGACCACACCGCCGACCTGCCCCGTGATACCTGTAATTGCGTACATCCCTAAACTCCCGTTCAATGAGAAATTGCTTGCATCGGGATTGATTCTGGCCGCCGGCAGTGCTTTACACCATGACATGAGTGTCATTTGATTCATGACACAATGTCATTCATCTCAACAAGGAGCGCACCATGTCCTTCGACGAACGGATTCTCAACGGCATGGGTGTGCTGACGGCGATCGTCGAAAGCGGCAGCTTCGCGGGCGCAAGCGAACGGCTCGACATGTCGCAATCGGGCGTGAGCCGCTCGGTCGCGCGGCTGGAGACGCGGCTCGGCATCCGCCTGTTCGACCGCACCACGCGCACCGTCAAGCTCACCGACGAAGGCCTGCGTCTCTACGAACAGATCGTGCCGCTCATGGACGGCCTCGAAGAAGCGGCGGCATCGGCGGCAGGCGGCGCAACCGCCGTGCGCGGACGGCTACGCGTGAACGTCGATCCGTTCTTCTCGAAGATCGTGCTGAGCCCGCGCATCGGCGAATTCGTCGCGCGTTATCCGGAACTCAATCTCGACCTGATCACGCGCGACCAGCTCGGCGATATGATCGCCGACGGCTTCGACCTCGCCGTGCGTTTCGGCGAGCCGCGCCCGTCGACGCTCGTCGCGCGCCGGCTGCTGGACACGCGCATCGTGACGGCCGCGTCGCCAGGCTATCTGAAGAAGCACGGCCGCCCCCTCAAGCCCACCGATCTCGAACGCGAGCCGCACAACTGTATCCAGTACCGCGACCCGGAAACCGGACGCCCGTTCGTGTGGGAATTTCACCGGCCGCGCAAAAAAGTCATCATCGACGCGCGCGGCCGCCTCACGGTCAACGACGTCTCGACGATGCACGGTGCATGCCTCGCCGGTCACGGGATCGCGCAGATCATGGCGCTCGGCACGCAGCCGCTGTTCGACAGCGGCCGCCTCGTCGATCTCTTTCCCGACTGGCCCGACGAGCGCTTTCCGCTCTGCGCGCTCTACCCTTCGCGGCGTCATCCGTCCGCGAAGGTGCGCGCCTTTCTCGACTTCATCGTCAAGATTACCGGCTCGCCGCTCAACGACAAGCCGTGGTATTGACGTGGCGGATCACTTGCCGTTTTTCGCCCGCGCCTGCTCGGCGATCGCCTTGTAGTCGTAGGTTGGGTAGAAATCAGTGCTGTAACCGCCCCACGCAGTCTCCTCGATCGCGCGGTTCACTTCGCGCAGCCGGTTGGCGGGCACGCGCAGCGTCACGACCTGGCCTATCCCCATCATCACGTACCACGACACCACTTCGATGCCAGGCGGCGGAAACGCCTTGTAGAAGCCCTGCTCGGCCAGTTGCTGGTTGATCTTCGGCAGCGGCTTCGACTGGTCGTGCTTCAGGAAAATCGTCAGCAGGAACGTGCCGTCCCCCGCGGGCGCAGGCGGCGGCATCGTGCCGGCGTTGGTCTGCGCGGCGGCTGGCAGCGGGGCCAGCGCGGCAAGCGTCGTAGCGAAGACAACTCCAGCGATCCATTGGCGAACGGCGTGCATCGGCTTTCTCCTTGATTTTGTTGATGGACAGGCACACAGGGCTACAGAGGAAGGCACCGCTGCATTCATCATGCCACCGCCGCGCGCCATGCACATGACTGCGCGCGGCCATCGCGAGAACGCATTTAAGGGTAAAACATATGTTGCAATAATTATTTTCATGGCAACATTCGTAAACACGCTACGGATTCAACCAGAGGACCAGCAATGAACCGACTGACTTCGCTCGCACTCGCCCTGTGCGTCGCGGCGCCCTGCTTCACCGCAATGACGAACGCCACCGCGCAGGACGCGCCGCCGACGCTCGCCAAAGTCGAGGCCGCCAATCTGATCGCGATCGGCCATCGCGAGACGTCGGTGCCGTTCTCGTATGTCGATTCGAACAATCAGGTGATCGGCTTTTCGCAGGACTTGTGCAACCGGATCATCGACGCAGTGAAGGCCAAAACACACAAGCCGAATCTGCAGGTGCGCTTCATTCCCGTCACGTCGCAGAACCGCATTTCGCTGGTGCAGAACGGCACCGTCGATCTCGAATGCGGCGTGACGACCAATCTCACATCGCGTCAGAACCAGGTCGCGTTCGGCGATACGTTTTTCGTCGCGACCACGCGCCTGCTCACGCGCAAGGATTCGGGTGTCAAGGACTTTCCCGATCTGGCGGGCAAGACGGTCGTGACGAATCAGGGCACGACGTCAGAACGCATCCTGCGCAAGATGAACGAAGAGAAGAAGATGAACATGCAGATCATCAGCGCGAAGGACTACGGCGAAGGCCGCATGACGCTGGAGACGGGCCGCGCCGTCGCGTACATGATGGACGACGTGCTGCTCGCAGGCACGCGCACGCTGACGGCGAAGCCTGCCGACTGGGTGATCGTCGGCACGCCGCAATCGTCGGAAGCGTATGGCTTCATGCTGCGCAAGGGCGACCCGGCCTTCCTCAAGGTCGTCGACGACACGCTCGCGCAGGTCATGAAGAGTGGCGAGATCGACGCCATGTACGACCGGTGGTTCATGAAACCCGTGCCGCCCAAGAACATGAACTTCGACTTTCCGATGAGCGAGAACCTGCGCGCGCTCTACAAGAATCCGAACGACAAGGCATTCGAATAAGTCTTGCAGCCGAAGCCCACGCCGCCCTTCATTGCGCTTTCAGGGCGGCGCGGCAGCGCGACGGCTATTGAGCCGCGCGCATGCCGCCGGAGTAAAATCGAACGAACCGCAACTCGTGACGATCCGCTCCGGAGCCGCAATGAACCCGCCTTCGCCCAAAGAACAAAAGACGCGCTGGAAACCGTCGCCGACGCTGCTGAACGTCATGACCGCGCTCATCGGCATCGGTACGCTGGGCGCGGGGATCGGCTGGCTCGTCTATAGCTGGTATGTGGATCTCGAAGTGCCTTACTTCGCGATACCGCTCGTGATGTGCGTCCCTGTGATCGTCGCCGTTGCGTTCAGGAATATGTTCGACTGATTCGCGCGGCACGCACGGCGCCGCTCACAAATGGAAAGGCCCGCTTCGCGCGGGCCTTTCCGTGTCAACTGGCGTTACAGCGTGCTGACGCGCGTCACGCGGCCTTTGCGGGCGCAATGCCGTCGTCGAGCTCGCCGCCGAGCGCATCGACGATGCCGTCCAGCATCTTCGCCAGTTCGCCCGTCATCAGCGTGAAATCGGACTCGAACTGTTCGTCGTCGTTCTGCGCGGTCGGGTCGGCGGCTTCCTTGATGACGTCGAGCGGCGTCACGCGCTTGATGGTCAGCGACGGCGTCAGCACGAACGACACGCGGTCGTTCCACGTCATCGCCAGACGCATGCACTGCTTGCCCGCCTCGATATGACGGCGCATGTCGTCTGCTTCGAGCGCGTGGCCGACGTAGCGCACCGTCGCGTTGCCCTCTGCGGGCGAGCGCAGCTCGGTATCCTGGTCCAGCGTGAAATTGACGGGGCCGTCGCCCGCGAGCAACCAGTTGGTCATCGCCGAAACGGGCGCCTGCGCGACGCGCACGCTCATGATCGGCAAACGATCCACCGACTTGACCAGCAGTCCGAGCACATCGTCGCCCAGCGCCTGCGACGCGGAATCGATCGCGAGCCAGCCGTTGACGGTGTCGATCCACACGCGCGTATCGCGCTGGATGCTGAATGCGCGCGGCAGCAGTTCGTCGGTGACCTGCTCTTTCAGGTCGCGCATCTGCTTGCGGCCGGGCTTGAAACCCTGTTGCTCTTCGAGTTCGAGCGCGCGAGCCTTCGTCACCTGCGTGACGACGGAAGCGGGCAGCAGTTTCTTTTCCGCGCGGAACGTGAGCAGCATCTGCTTGTTGGTCGAGTAGACGAGCGTGCCGTCATTGCGCGGCGACGCCCAGCCCTGGCGCGTCGTCTCGACGCTGTTGGCCGGCTGGAACGCGTGCGGCTCGAGCCACTTTTCGATTTGCTCGGCGCTCACTTTCCACGGAGCGGGAAGACGGTGAAGCTGTAGATTCTTGAACCACATGGCGAGAACGGGCAAAGCGCGTCATTCTATATGACGATGGCGGCGCGGCGGATTTTCGTTGCGATTTTTCGCTTTCACCACGCCGCCATCCATGTCCGTTCAGACGATGCGCAATCAGCTCGCGATCCCCGCCTGCACCTTCGCGGCGACATCGGCGGGCACCCACGCCTTCCACATTTCCGAATGCGTGCGCAGGAACTGCGCGGCCATGGCCTGCGCATCCAGTTTCTTGACGCTCATGTCGAGAATCGTCGCGTTCAGGAAGTCCATCGGGAACTTGACCTTCGTGAACATCGTCATCAATTGCGGCTCGGCGTTGTAGAACGGCGTCGACGCGCCGACCGTCACGTGCGACACCATGTACGACGACGCGCATTGCTGCGTGCTGCTCTCGTTGCGCAGCGTCTGCCAGCATGCATCGTTGAACGCGGGCATTTTCAGTTCGGTCAGCTTGTACTTCGCCATCAGCGCAGCGGGACCCCAGTAATAGAACAGGATCGGCGCGCCGCGCGTGTAGGCCGATGCGATCGCGGCATCGAGCGCCGCGCCCGTGCCGGGGCGGAAGTTCGTGTACGCGTCATCCAGCTTGAGCACTTTCAGGAGCCGCGTGTTCACGCGCTCGCAATCCCAGCCGCTCGGGCAGTTCAGGAAGCGGCCCTTGTTCGGCTCTTCATCGTCGGTAAAGACGTTCTTGTACTTCGGCAGATCCGCCACCGACGCGAGCCCCGGCGCCGATGCCTTGATGCCGCGCGAGGGATCGCCCTTCACGACGTAGTCGGGCACGAACCAGCCCTCCTTCGTGCCGCCCGGCAGCGTATCGCCGACCAGTTTCACGCTGCCCGTCTCGACAGCCTTCGCGGTGATCTCGCTGCGTCCCGTCCATTGCTCGGCCCAGACCTGCACGTCGTTGTGCGCGAGCGCCGTTTCCGTCGCGGCCGTGCTGCCCGGCACGACGTCCGTCTTGCAGCCGTAGCCTTTCTCCAGAATCTGCCGCAGCACTTCCGTCGCGAACGCGCCGCTTTCCCACGTGATGCCCGCGAAGTGCACGGTCTTGCCCGCGCTGCACCAGCTTCCGGATTTCGCGGCGTTGCTATCGGCGGCATGCGCGTTGCCTGCTGTGAGTACGGTTGCTGCAGTGGCGACGGCGGCGAACAGAGCCGCGCGCTGCTTGATGGATCGAATCATCGAATGTCTCCTATGTCGATGGGAGTTGGCGCTTTAGCGCCTACTCCCATCCCATGCAGATTCATCTGCGGTCGATGGGAGTTGGCGCTTTAGCGCCTACTCCCGTCCCATGCAGATTTATCTGCGGGGAAGGCCTCAAATCTTGTTGTGATCGGCCGCGCGGATGACGCGACCCGCCGCGCCAGCGCAGAGCGCATGACATGGCATCGCGATTGTGCAGTCCGATTTTTTCGACGATGAAGCGATGTTTTTTGATGCCGGGTATGAGTCCCGCTCAACTTCGGGTTTCTACGGCCGGGTTTGCGCGAATGCTTCGCCGCAGCATACAGACAGGTTCAACGCGGCGGATAGCAGAAGGCGTAGTCTTCACAGCCCGGACAGCCCGGCGCAGGCGCTGGCGCACGGCCTTCAGCAAGCGCCAGTTCGCGCGCGAGGAACTTCTTCCAGCGGGTGTTATCCGTGTTGCGCGCGACGAGTTGCGGGTAGTGGCGCGTGAGGATCGCCGTGACGTCGTCGCGCCCGTCGAGTCCGAGATCGCGCCACAGGTGATCGGGACGCAGGCACGCAGTGGCGATGATCGTCGCGAGGCATTGCGCGTCGGCATCCGTCCCAGCGAGCGAGGACTCCTGACGCAGCAGGAAAGCGCGCAACGCATCGACGAAAGGCTGATGCGCGCTCGCGACAATGTGCTCGGGCACTGCATGCAGCGGCGCCGCGTCGCGGAAATGACGTGAGCGCAACGCGTCAAGCGCGGTGCGCGTCAAGCCGAGATGCAGCAGTTCGCCACTCGCGGCCTTCGCGCCGATCAGTCGCGCGAACATGATCGTATCGGCTGCGTTGCGGTGCGCCGCGTGATCGAGCAAGCGCGCGACTTCCGCGTCGCGTGCGTGATTCGACTCCGTTGTCATGTGGTCGCCTCCTGTTGCATCGATACCCGCATCAAGCATAGCGCAGCAACATCACGCCACCACCGCCGACACGCCGAACTTCTTGCGATACGCGCCCGGACTCGTCAACGCAATGCGCCGGAAATGCCGACGCAGCGATTCCTCGGACCCGAAGCCTGCCAGTTCCGCGACGCGCGACATCGGCAGGTCGGCGGGCGATTCCAGCAGTTCCCGCGCAACCGCCACACGCTCGCGAATCAACCATTCGTACGGCGCCATCCCCGTCGCGTCGCGAAACTGCCGTTGCAACGTGCGCGGACTCATCGCCGCCTGGTCCGCCAGCGACGCCAGCGTATGCGCGTGCGCGGGGTTGGCGCGCACGTAGTCCATCAGTCGCGCGAGACGGCCGCTGTCGTCCTGCGGCATCGGACGCGGCACGAACTGCGCCTGGCCGCCCTCGCGATGCGGCGGCACGACGAGCCGCTGCGCGACACGGTTCGCAATCGCGCTGCCGTAGTCGCGCCGCACGAGATGCAGCAGCATGTCGAGCCCCGCCGCCGATCCCGCCGACGTAATCACCTGCCCTTCGTCGACATACAGGGCATCGGGCTTCACGCGCAGTTGCGGATAGCGCTGTTGCAACTTGTCCGCGTATCGCCAGTGGGTCGTGACCGTCTTGCCGTCGAGCACGCCCGCCGCGGCCAGCACGAACACGCCCGAGCAGATCGAACAGACACGCGCGCCGCGCTCGACGGCCGCGCGGATTTTTTTCAGCAGCGGCTCGGGCGGACGCTCGTCGGGATCGCGCCAGCCGGGCACGACGATCGTCGACGCGCGATCGAGCATCCTGAGCGAATACGGCGCAGCAATGCTGATCCCGCCCGCCGCGCGAATCGGCCCCGGTTCGACCGCGCAGACGGCGAAGCGATACCACGTCACGCCGAGTTCCGGGCGCTCAAGCGCGAACAATTCGGTCACGCAACCGAATTCGAAAGTGCACAGGCGGTCGTAGACGAGCGCGGCGACGAGATGATCTTGCATGGCGTAATGTTACCGGAGATCGACGATTGCGCCAGTGAACATCTCCCATTTCGAACCGTCGTCTGGCATTCGCCAAGGCGTCGCGAGAACCGCAACTACAGAGCACATCCCCACACGCCTCCGACAGTTCCACCAGAACGCTCGGCATCAAACGCTGGCAGCGGTCGCGAGTTCGAAGCCTTCATCAACCCACCCGGTCACGCCTCCAACCATCACCTTCACGGGGCGGCCAAGTTGCGCCAACCGGATCGCACCACGCGTCGCGCCGTTGCAATGCGGACCGGCACAGTAGGTCACGAACAGGGTATCGGGCGGATAGCCAGCCAGTTTCGATGCCACGATCTTCCCATGCGGCAGGTTGATGGCACCCGGCACATGGCCTCGTGCGAACATCGCCGGGCTGCGTACGTCAAGCAACACGAAATCAATTGCGTTCGGGCCTTGGGCCAACGCCATATGAACATCGGCACAATCCGTTTCGAAGGCTAATGAAGCCGTGAAATGGGCTAATGCGGCAGCGCTCTCGGCTGCGGCGACAGCGGTTACAACTGACATCTCGTCACTCCTCGGGTATCGCAATGACATTCATTATCCGGTTGGACCGCGACATGCAACAGTGGCGCAAGCGTCGACTCCCGGTAACATCACGCCATCGATCCTTCTATGAGGAACTCGCAATCTGTGCCCGAACGTCGGCCGCCGCGGCCACCAAGCCAGTCGCCGGCGTAGGGAGGACACAGTCGATGATGAGCTGCGTGTATTGCGTGTGCTGCCAGTATTCGAACTGCGATTCGCACATACTGCCGAACCTATCATCGCCATACTGACTAGCGCATAAGCGAGGCGCCATGCGGCTCATCGCATAGCGACGCGGCGCCGCCTCGTTGACCACCGATATATCCGTCCGTATATTTTGGAACACCGTCTCATGTAACAGGGTTCAGATTGCGATGTCGAAGGAAAGCATCGACTCCCATATGCTCAGAGTCCTCCATACGCTGCTCACGGAATCGAGCGTATCGCGCGCCGCCTCACTGCTTGGCCAGTCTCAGCCTACGGTCAGCCTGGCGCTTCGCCGACTGCGCGAACTGACGGGCGATCCCCTACTCGTGCGTAGCGGCAGCCGCATGGTGCCGACCAGTCACGCACTGACGCTGATCGCCCCTGCCGCACAGGCGTTGAGCCACATCGACGCCATTCTTCACCCGAATACCGCGTTCGATCCCGCGACGACTACCGGCACCTTTCGCATCGGCACACCGGACTACCTCGACGTGTCGTTCGTGCCCGCCGTCATCGATGCTTTCCACTCGGCGGCACCCAATGCGAAGCTCGAATTCAAGCATCTGATGATGATCGACGGTGGTTACGAGAATGGACTGGAAACGGGATTGCTCGACCTCGTGATCGGCAACTGGAAAACGCCGCCCGGGCATCTGCACCTGCAGCCTTTATGTCAGGACGAACTGGTTTGTCTCATGCGCAACGATCATCCCATCGTGCGCGGCAAGCTGACGAGAGCGGCCTATGAAAGCGCGGAACATCTGGCCGTAACGACCGTCAATACGACCGCATGGGGCACCATCGATATCGAACTGGCGCGCAACGGCCTGTCGCGCACGGTCACGACAACACTACCCTACTTCGGCATGGCACCCTATGTGCTGGTCCGTTCTGATCTACTCTTCACGACGACTCGTACGCTCGCCAGCCATTACGCGAGTGTCCTTCCTTTACGGATCGAACCGATACCCGGCGGCGCAACTGCGCTCACGTACTATCAGCTTTGGCATGATCGTGTGCATCGATGCGATGCGGCTGTCTGGTTGCGTCGGCTAGTCGTGAATGTGGCAAGGACGCTCTCTGCCTGAACTGCGCGAAAATCCAGAATGAGATCCCGCGTTCCAAACCCGCAACGGGAAAAAGCGCCGCAAGCAAAGCTTGCGGCGCAAGGACGGCCCCGTTTGCATGCCCGCGTGACAGGCCGCGAGCATGCAGCCGGAATGCCGTGACGCTGGTCGGTCGATCGGAAGCGGCGTTGTTGTAGTTGAAATGCGGGTTGGCGTGACGATCGGCGTTCGCGCCGTGGCTCGTTTCAAACGGACGCGGCCATCATCGCCTTGATCAGCTCCGCTTTCGCTGTCGTTGCTTCGCCCAGCAATGCAAAGCCGAGAAGCCGGCGATCACGCGGGTCTTCACAAACAGCCCGCATTCTGTCTGGCGAGACACCGTCTGCGTTTTCGAGCGACCATTCACCTGCCTCAACGGGCGGCACGATAATGGTCGGCGCCGCGGGCACTTTCACGGTGATCGGCATCACGGGAAAATCGACCCGCGTCGGTTCGGCGGTTAGTGTGCGAGCCAGCGCCCGCGCCGCGTGCATGATCGGCAGCACATAGGGCTGCACTTTGCCGTCAATTGCCGCGCAGTCTCCTAACGCATAGATATTGGCGACACTCGTTCGACACCATGCGTCCGTGCGGATACCGTTTTCGATCGCGAGACCCGCATCGGCTGCCAGCGCAGTTCGAGGTGCAAGGCCGATCGCCGACACCACAAGGTCTGCGGCAAGTCGCTCGCCATCGGAACAGCTCAGCTGGTAACCCTGTTCCGATCGCGTGATCGCAGTGACGCTCGTGCCGAGGTGCGCTCGAACGCCGTGCCGTTCGAGCGCCGCGGCGAGCGCCGCGCCCACGGGCTCAGGAACGAGACGCGAGAGCGGCGCAGCGGCAGGATCGATTAGCGAAACCCGATAACCGGCCAATGCGAGGTCATTCGCAAACTCGCATCCGATCAGGCCAGCGCCGAGAATCGCGACAGACCGCGCGCACTGCAGCCGCTCCCTGAACCGCACGTAATCGGCGAGGCTGTTGACCGAAAGCACGTCGGACGCGCCATCGCCCTGCATGGGAACGCGACGCGCGTCCGCACCGATCGCGAGGACGAGCCGTGCGTACGGAAGCGGCTCCCCGTCGACGACAATCCCGCGGCTATCCGGCGCGATCCGCTCCACGCTGCGATGCGTGAGAACGCGGGCGTTTAATTGCGTCGCCATCGCGCTCGCATCGAACAGAGCCAACTCCGTTGGCTGCTTCTTCATCGCAAGCGCATTCGAAAGCGTGGGCTTCGAATAGAAGCAGCCATCGCTTTCACTGATCAGCACGATCGGCACGTTTGCGTCGAGCTTGCGCACTTCACGCGCAACCGTGTAACCGGCCAGTCCCGTTCCGACGATGACGATTGCGTCAGTAGTCTCCATAGCGGACGTCTTCATGCTGTCACCAACTGCATGTCGAAATCCTGCTTTCCGGTACCGCAATCCGGGCACACCCAGTCTTGCGGCACATCCTCCCAGCGCGTACCGGCCGCAATGCCAGCGTCCGGTATACCGAGCGCTTCATCGTAGCGAAACCCGCAGATCACGCATTCCCAGATCTTCATGATGTCTCTTCCTGGTTTTCCATCAGCGCACGTAAGCCTGTCCCAACCCAATCTCCGACAATGCGCGGCGATACACGCCGGATGAGCGATCAGCGAGGATCGGCGCCTCTGCCGTCCGGTCGATCGGGAGATCTTCTGGCCGTTGAAGTTCGACGATCGCACGGTCCTCTTCGAACACCTGCCGGTTGAACTCGTAGACATCGTCGAGCGGCAAATCGGTATCGAAGTTTCTGGCAATCGGCACGAACAACCGCGTCTTGCGCGCGGACACGGGGCTAGCAGCATTCAGGATGGAAAGGCGCCCATTCTCCGGAAAGTGCACGGTCAAGCGGGCAAAGAACGGTACATCGACTTCGAATACGCGTCGCCACAAAAAGCCTTCTGGCGCGCGATGCTGCATCGACTTCGGAAAATTGCTCACGGTACTGACGTACTCGGCGTGCATGCCACGCTCACGCCGCTCGACCGAATATTGCGGCACCACCGGGTTGTGCCGGTCGGCGAAGCTGCCGTGATGAATCCAGGCGAAGTGAGCGACGTCGATAAAGCCTTCCGTTTGCCGGCCCGCTGACGCATTGATGTCGATCGAAGGTGGCAGTATCTGTTGAAACCCTGCGGTGTTCCATGCGGGAAAATCGGGCAGTGGCTGCGCACCGCCGCCCAGCGAGACCCATATGAGTCCGTAGGCCTCTTGCGTTGCATAAGTCGTGAGGTGCAAACGCTCAGGTATCGATCCTTCCGATTGAGACGGGATGAACTTGCATTTGCCGTCGCCGCCATAAGCGAGACCGTGATACGGGCAAACGATCTGGCCGTTCTCTACCCAGCCGCGGCTCAACGGCGCGCCGCGATGCGGGCAGATGTCGCGTGCCGCGACGGCCTGTCCGTTCGAACGAAATATCACGAGCGGTTCGTCGAGCAACGTCACGGCAAGCGGCTTGTCGCCAAGGTCTGAACTGAAAGCGACGGGATGCCAGTATTGGGCGAGGATGTTCCAGTCGTGGGGATCGAAGGTACAGTCACGCGGCAAGTTGGGGAAGCGCTGAAACGTCAGCAGTGATGCGTTAGGCGTCGCCATGCATGTCTCCTTGTTCTCGGAAGCTTTCGCAGTCTTGTGAACGACAACTGCGTGGAGACAACGATAGCTGCGCGACGCGGGCCGGCCAATCCGCAGACGGACATTGACTTCATGTCGAACAGGTAATGATCTGCGTTACTACGACATTGATGTCGAGCGGGCCGACTTCTCCAGCGGCGTGCTCATGACGCTGTCCCATTCGCAGGTCCGCCGCGTCGCCAACTGTGTTCACTTGCTACTTCTGCAAAGATTGGAGAAGTCTCGTGAGATTCTGCGGCTCAACGTGAATCATCCCACCTCTCGGACTGTCGATGTCCGCGATGAGGGCAAGCGATAGAGCAATCGTCACCGGGAGGATCGCGATGAGCAGGCTCCTGCTGAGACTGCCTTTCGCACCATAGCCCTGAACTGCACAACCAAGCAGGCCAATCACTATCATCAGGACCCAGGTTCCTATCGGAATCCGGTTGATCAATGCGGCCTCGGAATAGTCCTGAGCGTTGAGCACGTCATTCATGCCTGTGACGACCGTCGCGCCAATGGGATTTGGCTTATCCTTGCCAACCTGCGTGGCCAGGCGCCATAGCTCAGATTCGGACTCCGCCGTGTCTCGCTCGATGCGGGCAATTTCCTGTGGGTCCCGCGTTCGAAAATGCGCGAGCCTCAATTGCGTGAAATGAACCAATGCATTCTTTATCTGGGTACTGACGGGTGGGTCAGCCAGATCCGCCCTTGCGTATTCGGTGCCAATCGCATTGGCTTCATTTTCTTCGAGATTCTTGCGCTGATCGTAACGGTTGACCGCCATCGAAAGGCTAAAACCAATGAGCAACGCAAGTAAAGTCAGAGTCGCACCCTGCACCACGTTAAAGTCGTCCCGGTCTTCGTCCCGTAGTATCAACAGGCGACGTTGAATAAGTGCCCCAATCGCAGCGGCCGCAATAAAGAGCACGACAAGGACAAGGAACAGAACCGACGGGTGATCGACGAACGCTGCCATAGCAGTTCTCCAACGAATGGTGCCGGCGTTGTGTGTAGACCAAGGCGACGACCTCCCGGCTGTCGAATACCGTCAAACGCCGCATCCAGCCAGTGCTTTGTCCATGAATCGCCCATCAGTCACCGCCAACGGCAACTGACCCCGCCACCACGAACATCTGAACCAGGGACATGTGGTGGCCGGATGACGCATCGATCACAAAGACCGAGTCGTGAAGCGCATTCTCGATATCGAAGGCGCCATGTAACCAGGCACGCAAGGCAGCCTCCGACGTGACGACGACGTTGCTGCGCTTCAGTTCATCAGTCGTCGTTACGTCGGGCATCTCGGGTACGATGTTCGGATCGAAACCGTCCATCGTAGGGTGGAAAAAACCCCACGTATCGTCTTCGATCAACAGCACATAGAACTCCGGCAGTGCCATCAGTTCTGCTGTAGTCAGCGAGCCTTCGATTCGCGCCTGTAGCAGATTCAGGGCGTCAACCGCAGAGAGGCGTTTTCGTGCGGCCGAAAGCGGGCCATCGTCGAGGTCCAGTTCGCCAATCAGTCCGGCTTCAATCGCTTTTCGGGTCGCAACGGCAACGCTGAGTGCCAGGGGATGACCGACGCTGAACTCGATCTTGAAATTGCAGATTGCGCACATTTCCACACCTCAAGGCGTGACAATGTTGAAGTAGAAATCGAAGTTGTCCAGCCACGAGATGAATTCGCCAAGCTTCTGGCTATTGCCGTCGACCTTCGCGCCACCCGACATCACAAGCTTTTGCATTGAAGTCGAGCCGAGCATCACGTTGTTCAGATCCGCGCGGGTCATCGTTATTGACGCGTCAGCATTGTTGGCTGTCTTGCCTTTCGAATAGTGAATCGCGCTGTTCTCTACGCCGACGACATAATTTTCCTTGGTGTCAGTCAGTGTGAGATTGAGAAGCACGGTCTTGCCTGCTGCGCGGTCCCCGTTCAAACGAATGCCCTGATAGTCGAGAAACATCTCGAGCGGCATGGCGCGAATCGTATCGGGACTTGCAGGCGCTGGAGCAGGCACCTTCTTGATGCCGTCGCGTAGTTCCATCGCACCCGTCAGATAGAAATTGCGCCACGGTGCCGACTCCGACTGATAGCCGAGTTGCTCGTAGGCATCAGCCAGCAGCTGTTTCGCTGCAGTATTCTGCGGGTTGCTGAATACGACATGATTGACGACCTCGGCGACCCAACGGTACTCACCCTTGTCGTAATATGCCTGCGCCTTGCTTAAAACTGCTGCGGGGCCGCCCATGAATTCCACGTAGCGCTTGCCATTCTCAACAGGAGGCAACTGGTGCAGATTTGCGGGCACGCCATCGAAAAATCCCAGACGCAGGTTGTACTGCGCCACGACATCGTGATAGACCGTGCCATAGTAGCTTCTGCAATACCAGTGTTTCGCGAGACTGTCCGGTAGCCGGATAGTCTCGCCGATTTCTCGGGGTGTGTATCCGGTGTTCGCGAGACGCATGGTCTGGTCGTGCAGATATCGGTACATGTCGCGCTGCGCACTGAGGAATGCAACGATGCGCTCGTTGCCCCAGGTCGGCCAGTAATGCGACGCAAACAATACCTGCGCATCGCCGCCGAACATGTCGATCGATGCTTGCAGGTATTTGGACCAGAGCAGCGCATCCCGTACCTTGGCACCGCGCAGCGTATATAAATTGTGCAACGTGTGCGTAGCGTCTTCCGCCGCGCAGAAAGCCTTGAACTTCGGCAGATAAAACATGAATTCGGACGGTGCCTCCGACTCTGGCGCCATCAGCACGGTGATGTCGACACCGTCGAGCGTCATGGTCTGTCCGGTCTTTTCCGCGAACGTCGTCGGCGTGATCATGGAGATGGTGCCGACCGACGTAGTCTTGCCCAGTCCGCCATCGATGCCGCCTGTGGGGCTACGCGGCAGGAGCGACCCGTACATATAGCTCGCCCGCCGTCCCATCGCATTGCCGGCAATGATG
Organism: Paraburkholderia sp. PGU19; assembly: GCF_013426915.1. Classification (GTDB taxonomy): domain Bacteria; phylum Pseudomonadota; class Gammaproteobacteria; order Burkholderiales; family Burkholderiaceae; genus Paraburkholderia. The sequence continues at coordinate 256,959 of NZ_AP023180.1, read as the reverse complement.
TTTTCGCCCACCGCCGCCTCAGTAAAGCCGACGGGCGCCACGATTTTTACCTTGCCGGCCTTCACATCGTCTTCGCTGACAATGCCGCGCACGCCACCGTAATGGTCCACGTGGCTATGCGTATAGATGACGTGCGTGATGGGCTTGTCGCCCAGATGAGGAATGACCAGTTCCTTCCAGACAGTCGATGCGACCTCTGCGGTGACAAACGGGTCAACGACGATGTAGCCCTGGTTGCCGCGAATAATGCTCATCACGGACAGGTCGTAACCGCGCACCTGCCAGATGCCATCCACCACCTGAAAGAGTCCGTGGTGCATGTTGAGCTTGGCATTACGCCAGAGACTCGGATTGACCGTGGGCGGGGAGTTGTTTTCCGGGCCTCCGGTGATGAACGCAAACTGCTGCAGGTTCCAGGCGGGATAGTCACCTGTCCCCTTGATGATGACGGGCTCAGGTAGCGTCGCGATCAGCCCACGGCTGGCATCCTCGAAATCCTGCGCGTCAGCGAAGGAAAGAAACTCCGCATATTGCCGGTTTATATCAAGCGTTGCGCGTGTCGCGGGTTTGCTGGCCGCGCTGGTCGTACGGACAGCGGCGGTTTGCGCTAACGTTTCTCCAACGACGCCTGACAATCCGGTTGCGGCTCCCGCAACTGCCACGTTTTTCAGAAACGCTCTCCGCGCGCCGGGTTCTGCAGGTTCTTTCGGATCAGACATGCCGACCTCCGTTCCTCGTATGGTGCTGTGCACAACCACTGGAGTCCACATGGCAACAGGAAAGGCTGTTGCAGTGGCAATTAGTCCGGCAGACGAGTTCCAACAAACCGGCGGCTCCCTCCATGCCCAAGATTGAGTCGCTGGATGGACCGTCCATACACGTTGCCGACGATGATTTTCTGCTGTATTAGCTTAATAATCGCGTGCCAGTTTAGGTATTGGCCTTTGGTCCAATAGCCGGGAGGTCCGGTCACCGGATAGGACGCGTCGGATATGGCTCAACCGCCATGGACCGGAAATATTCGGTGCTATTCTGGAGTTTTTGTGGTGCACGCTTTCCGGACGCACTAGCGTTGGGAATTGGCTTGCGCGTAACGCATCAGGCAAATAAAGGTGCGCGCAAAATGCCGGTAACGCAGACTATGGCGCCCGGCCGCCGGCCGCCTCGCGCTGCAAAGTGCATCGCGCGCACTTCACGCGACGATCGGCGATGTCGATCGTGATCCTGCGAAACCGATACAGGAGGACAGCGCGAGCTGTTTGGAATCGCTGGCGCGCTACGTATGTTGGAAAGAACCTGATATGTCGGCTTTCAGCGACCGACCATGTCGTGCTCCCGATTCAACCTTCTGTCGCAATGCTCTGCGAAGCGACATAGTGGTAACCATCGCGTGCCTGCCCATTATCCTGTTCGCTGACGGCACCGACCTCTGTCAGTGTTTCCACCGTCGCACGACGATTGGAGACGAGCGTCCACGTCCATCGATGTGTGTCCATGTCGTCCGCAGATTGCGTCTCGAGCAACGCTGCAAGCAACTGCTCCCGAGGTGGTGAGACGATCAGGAAGCCTTCGTTGGAAACCGAGGCCCTGTCGATGCGCAACCGTTCGCAAATTGCGCGCTTGGCGTCTACCTCATCCTCGTCGGCGCGCCGGATCTGTTCAATCGATTCGCGCGTCGCGGAATCGAGGGGGATGCCGGAGATCATGAATGGCGTCGATACCTGCCATGCGTCGGATGGACAGAGTTTGTATCCCTGCGTGAAGTGAACAAACGGATTGATCTCTGCCGGGTAAATGCGGCATACGAGTGGTCGGTCTTCATAGATGCCGCAGCGCATGTCATCACCCAGATTGGGGCACGCGCCGGCGAACGACGCCGCGAGCGTGACGGACATTCTGATCGGCAAGGTGCCGCTGCTAGCAGCGAACGTCCGTTTCCGCCTGTATGCGGCAAATGCATTTGTCACATCGGGCTCTACCGGCCACGGAATCGCTTCGCACAAAACGTCCACATGGCCGCCACGCTCCAGCCACTGCCTGGCCTCGGCAAGCGTGACGGGTACGCGGAGATCATGGCAGCACTTGCCGCACATGACACACTGGAAATTGATATCGTCCAACAGAAGTCCTTGCGTGATTCGACCGGCGGGTATCGGGAACCCCGTTACCGGATCTGGAACAACGTCCCTCACGGAGGTTACGACAGTTTGCGTCGATGTTATGGCGGGAACTGAGCCATCTAACGCGTGCTATTCGACGGATGCGCGCGAACCTGAGCGGCCATTCATCTGTTGCCATCGACGCTGCTGCAATGCCTGTCAATTCACCATTCGTGGCTGACCAACCCATCCCGTTCGAGTTTCCCGCACTGCGTCGCGGTTAAACGTGACATAGCGCGAGATCGATCACTCATCCACGGCGTCATGCAGGTGGCTTGCAAGGTAGTCGATCAGCGCTCGCACCTTCGACGGAAGGAAGCGGTTAGGCGGATACAGCAGCCAGACGGGCCCCATGTAAGAGCGCGCCTCGAATTCCCAGTCGGCGAGCACCTGAACGAGGCCGCCTTGCTGTAGCACCTCTGCAGCAGCGAAGTCGGGCAAGCCCGCAATGCCCAGATCCTGCAACGCAGCCTCAAGACGGGCACCCGCATGGTTGGCGATATAGCGCCCTCTTACTTCCAGCGACTGCGTCTCCGCGCCGCGCCGGAAATGCCATCGATTGTCGTCAACCGTTTCTCCGAGATACAGGCATTCGTGCCGGCTGAGATCGCGTGGCACGACGGGCGTCCCGTGCATCTCGAGATAAGCGGGCGACGCGCATAGCCGCCATTTCACGGTTCCGAGACGCCGGGCGGCCAGGCCCAATGGAGGCGAACGGGTCAGGCGGATCACCATATCGACATCATCACGCAGCGGATCGACTTCGCGGTCGGAGAAGATCAACTGGACGTCCACGTCCGGCAAGCTACGCAGGAACCCGGGGATCAGCGGATGGATGACGGACTTGGCGAATGCAACCGGTGCGCTGATGCTGACCTTGCCACGCGGCTCGCCGACCACTTGCCCGGCGACATCGACTGCACCGGACGCCGCACCCACCATGTCGCGGCAATACTGGTAGACCTGCGCGCCCGAATCCGTGACCCGGACGCTGCGCGTCGACCGCTCCAGCAGGCGCGTGCCCAGCGCTTCTTCAAGGCGCTTGATCTGCCGGCTTACCGTCGACGGCGTGCTGCCCAGCTGGCGCGCGGCCTCCGAAAAGTTGCCAGCGTCGACGACGCGGGCAAAAGTCGCCATGTCCGGTAACAAAGCAAAAAGCTCATTGGGATTCATTTGTCGCGCTCAAATCGGCTGTCGCATCTGTGCATCTGTGACATAAAAGATGTTCCGCTTTACCCAATTATAGTTTTGCACGCAATACTCGACAATCTGGACTGTTCGAATAGAGATTGAAGGTCCGCCATGTCGAAACAAAAGCGCTTGCTCTGGATCTCCGACCTGATGCTGCTCGCGGTCGCGATGGTGTGGGGCACAAGCTATGGGGTCGCGAAAAGCGCGCTCGCGCTCTATCCCGTGCTCGGGCTGCTGGCGCTGCGCTTTGGTCTGACGTTTGTCGTGCTGTCGCCCGCGTTGCGTTCGCTCCGGCGGGCGAAGGCGTCCGAGTTGATCGGCGTCCTCGGCACGGGTGCGCTACTGCTCAGCATCCTGTTAGCCGAGACATTTGGAATCTCGCTGACCCGTGCTTCAAACGCAGCGTTTCTCATCAGTTTGTGTGTCGTGCTCACGCCGCTCGTCGAATGGGCGCTGCTGCGTAGAAAGCCGTCGCGGGTTGAGCGTGTTGCCGTCGTATTGTCGTTGGCTGGCGCCATGTTGGTGAGTGGCGGCGCGTTCATACCGACTGCAGGCGACGCGCTGATTCTTCTGGCTGCGCTGCTCCGCGCACTGATGATGTGCGTGACGAGGCGTGTGATGCGCGACTCGACGCTCGCTCCGTTGTCGGTAACGGCGGTTCAGGCAGGCACCGTCGCGTTCGGCAGTGTCGTCGCCGCGCTGGTGTGTCCATCGCGGCCGTGGCCTGCGCTGCCGACGTTAGCTGGGCATGGCAGCTTCTGGATGAGCATCGGCTATCTGGTGGCTGCGTGCACGTTGTTCGCATTCTTCGCGCAGAACTTTGCCGTCAAACGCAGTAGCCCAACGCGCGTGGCGTTGCTGATGGGCAGCGAACCGGCGTTTGGCGCGCTGTTCGCGTATGCGTGGCTTGGCGAGCACCTGTCTGCCTGGGGCTGGATCGGGGGCGGCTTGATGGTATTTGCGTCCGTGCTTGCGACAGTGCGTTGGCAAAGGAGTGCCAGCACTTCGGTCGACATGCATCCGGTGATTTCGAATGAGGCTTGATGGTTCAGAGGTTCTCCGACGTCTGTAGCGCAACCGAAAACGGACGTCGGAGACAACGATTCGCACGGCGGTTATTGGGCCGCCTACCCCTGCAAACTGTGCGACGCGTCTCGAAGTGCAACGAACAGTTGATGATGAAATTGCGCAGTAAAAGTTGTCATAAAAAGTAAGCACCAAAAAGGCTGCGCACTCGGTGGGCTATGCTAACCCCGATGTCATCAGCTCGAGTTTCTCGTACTACATAATGAATAGCTTCGATTCGTCTATCGAAACATACCTGTCCAACATACACTTTGCTCAATTCGCGACCCGAACCATAGAAGCCATCGCCGACCTTTATACGTTCAAAGGCCTTGTACTCGTTCCCGTGCTGTGGTGGATGTGGTTTCAGCAGGACGAGCGCCGCGAATGGCGGCGAGAAATGGTTCTCGCGACGCTTCTCAGTGGCATCGTGGCGCTCTTCCTCGGAAGACTGCTGACCCATTGGTTGCCGTTCAGGGTCCGTCCCGTCTATAACGCCGATCTGCATCTTCACTTTGCAGATAGCAATATCAAGGACGCACTGTTGTCGAGTTGGAGTTCCTTCCCAAGCGATCACGCGATGCTATGGATGGCGATCGCCACCGGCATCTTCCTCGTGTCGCGTAGCGTCGGTGTGCTGGCGATCCTCTATACCATGCTGTTCATTTGCGTCCCGCGCGCCTATCTCGGCTTTCACTACCCAACCGATCTGCTGGTGGGCGCCGCTGTGGGAATCGGAATTACCTATGTCATGACGCGAGACGCGATCCGCGTGCGCTACGCAACGCTGGCGCTGCGATGGATCGAACTCCGCCCTGGGCCTTCAGCCATGCTGGCCTTTATTCTATGCATCGAACTCGTTACGCAGTTCGACGAATTGCGCAAGCTGGCTAGCGGTGTGGTCAAGAATCTATGAACCACGCGTTGCGGTGCGACACTTGTCGCTGTAATCGAAACGACCACTCAGAAAGCGGAGCAGTCGCACAAAGGTGTATGTGGCAGTCTGGATGAACAGCGCTTCATGGCCGAACCTGAAGTTCGTCAAGATGACCGGCTGTAGCATTGGCTAAGCTCGGCAATCTGACCTTGCAGTGCACCCAGAAAAACATTCACCCGGTTCGGCACATAGCGCCTGCTCGGCATGACGGCCCAGACCGACAGGTCCTCCATCGATGCGTCCTCCAGATGAATCTGCACCAGCGAGTTGTCGGCTAACTGCCTGAATACGTCCCAGTAGGTCAACTGCGCAAGCCCCAGGCCTTGCACGGCGGCTGTACGTGCGGCTTCGACACTGGTGGTGGTGACATAGGCATCCACGCGCTTGCGTATTAAAGCGCCATCGACAATGAGCGGCCACCGCCTCACCGCGCACAATCTGATGCAGGCGTGATTGTCCAGTTGGGAAACCATCGTGGGGCGTCCATGCTTCTTCAGATAGGCGGGTGCAGCGCAGATAAGGCGAGGGTTTGGCGCGATCTTCTTCGCCACCAGTTCGGAGTCTTCCAACGGCGCAATGCGCAACGCCACATCGAGCCCCTGCCCCACGATATCGACCTGACGATCGGAAAGATCGAGATCGATGCGAAGATCTGGATTCGCTTCCAGCAGAGCGGGAAGCATGGGGAGCACAACTGACTGTCCGAAACCGCTTGGCGCTGTCATACGCAGCACGCCTGAGGCCTTCCCCGGCAACGGACTGAGTTCGGCCCGCGCGCCTGCTTCCGCCTCTGCCATCGATGTGGCATACGGGATGAACGCTTCACCTTCAGCAGTCAGGGTGAGCGATCGGGTCGTCCGATGAAAAAGCCGCACGCCAAGGTCTTCTTCCAGCGCAGCTATCCGCCGTGACACCTGCATTGGGCCGACGTCTAGCTGTCGCGCCGCAGCGGACAAGCTCCCCGCCGACGCGACGGCCAGAAAAGTTCGAACGTCTGGAAGAAGCATCGTTTATATCCAAAAGTGTTAGAGCGGCTTCACGTTCCAATGTCTGTTTCCCGCCTCTCGCGACGCCTACCATGCAGCTACCTTCTCTTCGACGCGAGCTGCAAAATGACTGACACGACCTCCCTGATCCTCTCCCCGTACGAACATAACGGCATCACAGTGCGAAACCGGGTTGCAGTCGCGCCGATGACGCGCATCACGGCCACAGAAGACGGACATCCGACGCAGACCATGTTCGACTACTACATGCGTTTTGCGAAAGGCGGCTTCGGCCTGGTGACGACCGAGGGTATCTATACCGACAAGGCGTTCTCGCAAGGATACCGGTTTCAGCCCGGTTTGGCGGATGACGATCAGGCACAGGGCTGGACTGCATTCAACCGGGAAATGCAGGCACAAGGGACACATGTCGTTGCGCAGCTCATGCATGCGGGCGCGCTCAGTCAAGGCAACTTTCATCGAACGGGCACTGTGGGGCCATCGGCTGTCCGCCCTAAAGGCGAGCAGATGGAGTTCTACTTTGGCCGGGGCCTCTACCCCGAGCCGAGACAGATGACCGAGGTCGAGATCGATGACGCCGTGCACGGCTTTGTGAGTGCCGCACGACGGGCTGTCAACATTGCCGGGTTCAATGCCGTGGAGATTCATGGTGCCAATGGCTATCTGCTCGATCAGTTTCTGACAGCAGAGACCAATCGCAGAACGGACCGTTGGGGAGGCGACACGAAGGCGCGTGTCCAGTTGCTCGCCGACGTGGTGAAGGAAGTGAAGCTAGGTATCGGCAACGCAGTGCCCGTCGGCATTCGAATTTCGCAGGGCAAAGTCAACGATTTCGCTGCGAAGTGGCCGGGTGCGCAGGCCGATGCTGAGGTGATCTTCGGCACGCTGGCGGCTGCGGGCGTGGACTTCATTCATGTCACTGAGCATGAAGCCTGGCAGCCTGCATTCGAAGGTGTGACGGAAAGCCTCGTCGCTCTGGCGCGCCGCTATGCACCGAACGCCACGATCGTTGCGAATGGTGGCTTGCATACAGCGGAGCGTATCGTCAAAGCACTGGAAAACGGCGCAGACCTGGTGACGGTAGGACGTGGCGCCTTAGCCAACCCTGACTTGCCAAAGGTGCTCGAGAGCAAACGCGAACCCAGGACGTTCGATGGTTCGATACTTCAACCGGTCGCGAACATCAAAAGCGCAGAACTCTCAATGCAGACGGGTGCGTGAACGCGCGCCACAACCTGTGTCGCTGGCGATTGCGCAGTGCATGGCCGCGCAATCGTCTCGACGACATCCGCAGATCACTTTGGGGCGTACACGCTGTATAACCCGGCACCGGCTGCATCTGATGACTGGCCGCCGCCCATCGGTAACAAATTGAAAGCGGTCAGCAGGCGGTTGCAGGTGACGATTCACTCAGTGCCCGGACGCCATCTTCTTGCCCTGCATCGATACCTGCACGCCTACTGCGCAGCCATCAGTGGCGCATCTCGTCCCGTCTGCCGCCGCGGCTGAGGCCGGCACGGTCTCTGATACGATGAGCGCGTCAACGATGTTTCCGTCATCGCTGACCACCATCTTCAGTTGAAGGGTCGTGCCGCCGTTCGCGCCGGGATAGTTGATGGTCATTTGCCCCGTGCAGTTTGCAAAGACCTGAAAACTACCTGTCTGATCGGTGTTGAAGCTCGATTGGCCGCCTCGCGGCGAGCCGTCGATCATCGCGACATCGATGCGCTTGATGCCGTTCACGCCATCGAAGTCGATGATCGCGACGTCATCGAGCGGCTGAGGCGTGGCGAACGGATGAAGCGACGCGACAACGGAACTCGTCGCCGCGATAGTGCCGAGTACCGCGCCGTGCGCGACGAAAGTATAAGAGCCCTTGAGCGTCGCGGGCGAACACCCTGATGCTGCATGTGCTGGCGCACTGATCACACCAAGCACGAGCGCGGCTGCCGGAAAAATGACCTGGTAACCTTTCATCTTCTTCTCCTTCGATGGAAAGAAATGGGTCGCTACGTAATGCGCACGACCATCGCCGGCGTGTCGGGTCATGGGCCGCATGCATCGTCGACAATGCTCCACTTGCGCGCGATTCCGCACCATCGAGAGAACCTGAAGAAACCGTGAATTAGCGTGATCGGTGACAGCGAAAATGGATGTTTGCCGCTGGAGCAAACAGGTAGCTTTCATTCGTATTCGCTTCATCCGCGATGATCGTCGCCATGTCGACGTCTGGTATCGGAGGAGTGCATGGCTAAGCAAGCCTGGGGATCGCCGAGCCCCTGCTGTCTCGCGCGTAGCGTGCCCGTTCGCCCCCAGTCTGGGTGGTCCCAGACAATTTACTTCGTCATCGTCGATCGCCCCCGCCGGCCATCTGAGAAAGTTACTATCTCGAAACTGCCAATCCGTTAAGGTCGTGTTAATGTTCGACGCGTACACTTGCTATAGTGGACCTCCCACTTATGGCAGCACGACCAGCCCTCTTTGCAAAGGTAGTATGTTCCTTACGGGCAATTCCAACTCAGTAATATGCACTGGCTGCCTGAGTGCAAGCTAGTCGAAGACATGACGGGAGACCCGTCACCCATCACGCAAGCAACGACCGGTTGCGAGGCAATTCGGTCATCCGCTCACGTCGAGTCGCCGTCGGATTGCTGGTCCGCGTGTCGACGTTAAATCAAACTGCCACGGCGGCAAAAGTAATTGTCGCGTCAGTATCCGCGCCCGTTGCATGCGCGTCACCCCCGCCGCCAATCTTCGCTCCCATCAGACCTCGCGTGGACCGCGGGAGTTTGGCTTTCGCCCTTTCAATGTTTTGCTTCAGTGTGGTACGCCAGGCTTGCGACATCGCCTTGGCAGCTTTACCTGATCAAGGTTTGTGGTCAGCGAACAGAAATATTTTAGTTGGCATAGCCGACCACCACACAGGAGCTGGTCTTGCAACAAATCGGTCATTTGCTCGTCGTCGCTTTGCTGCGCGCACTCTCAATACTTCCGTACCGATGGGTCGCGAGGCTCGGCAGCAGTCTCGGCGCGGCTCTGTACGCGCTGCCTAGCCGTCGCAAACATATAGTCCTCGTCAACCTGCGTCTCTGCTTTCCGGAGAAGACGGAACGTGAGTTCGATGAGCTTGCAAGGGAACACTTCCGGCACGTCGTCCGCAGCTATCTCGAACGAGGCATTCAATGGTTTGGTAGCGCGGAAAGAATAAGAAATATCGTCCAGGTCGAAAGCGCGATTGATCTCGAAGACACGAATGCTCCGCCCACCATCTTTATGGGGTTTCATTTCGTGGGCATCGAAGTTGGGTGCATGCTGTACTCGCTGAAGATGCCCGCCGCTTCGTTGTACACACACATGTCCAACAAGCGACTTTGCGATCTGGCCAAACGGCAGCGCGGTCGGTTCGGCGCAGAAATGATCGAACGCTCGACAAGCGCCAGGAAGATCGTGAGACTTCTCCACGAGGGCAAGGCGGTGATGCTTGCTGCGGACATGGACCACGGCATCGAAAACTCTGTATTCGTGCCTTTTTTTGGCGTCCAGGCGTGCACGCTGACTTCTGTTTCGCGACTGGCGAAAATGGGTCACGCACGCGTTGTGCCGTTCGTCACGGAAGTACTTCCGGATTTCAAAGGGTATCGGTTGAACGTCTTTGCCCCGCTCAGCGATTTCCCATCGGGAAGCGACACGAATGATGCGCGTTCCATGAATGCGTTTCTTGAGACCCAGATACTGAAGTTTCCTGCCCAGTACTACTGGGTGCATCGACGCTTCAAGCATCGTCCAGTGGGCATGCCCGCGGTATATTGAATCCGCGGCTGCACGTAGCTCTTTTTTATGTTTCCGGCAAGCTATCGAGACCGGCTACGAGACAGACGCGAACCGCCGTGGCGGTCGACGACGCAACGGATATGGCTGGCGCGCCAAGTCCGTTGCGTGGACGGAGCCGAGTTCGAACGCGGCGGCGCTCATGACCCGATCGCCTTGGCCGCGTAATACGGAATGAAAACACGCTACCGCGATATTTTCGGATAATGCAATGACTGCCTTAAAGGACTTAAAAAATATCAAAAGGTAAGCATGCTGGTTATTGGTTTGTTCCATATCGCGCCGCAGCGATAGCAGCATCACGCTCTTTCTTGGCCTCCGCCTTTTTATGGTCGTAGACTTTCTTCGCAGCCGCCACCCTCTTGTCATAAGCGCGATTGGCGGCAGCTTCCTGCTGACGCATCTTCACGATCGCATCGTTACTGCCACCCTGCGCCGAAGGTGCGGCTGACGGGGCCGACGCAGCCTCGTTTTGTGCCGAGGCAATCGAGACGAATGAGACAAGCGCACCAGTCAATATGAGTCTGATGATCTTCATAGTGTTCTCCGGTCTACGGCATCCAGATTCACGCGTTTGTCGTAATGCGTATTGAGAGTAAACGGCAACACGCGGAGAAATGGCGCGAAAGCGCGTGCATAGTGGGGAAAGAAGCAATGCCAGCACAATCGTTCGATAGTGGAATATGCATTCGGACCTGGTACGTAAAGGTCTGTCGGCTGTTATAGGCTACATCTTGTTCTATCGCAAGCGGATGTGACTTATCTAACATGACTCGTACAACGCGAATGCGAACCAGATTGCAACTCCGTATCAAGTTCCTGGAGATTATTGCAAATGTCACACGGTTATCCATGATCGTACTCCCGCAACGACGTGGCGATTCAGACCGCCTGAACCTTTATATTTTGATTCGCCATCCTAATCATCATCGTTCTGCACGCTACACAGTGGTGTAGCCTCATCCGCACGTCGTTCCGCTCGGCTATCGTTCTCGACCACCGAGAAGTGCCAAAGAAGCGATACAGATCGCATGTAACAACCACCATCTCAGTGCCAACCGAAGCTTTCCGCCATGAGTTGCCATTGGCCGGCATCATCGGTACCCGTCGGCGCGGAAAGCGTCAGAGTCGCGAGCTTGCCGTTCTTCGAGAAAAGGTAACGCGCATTCTCGAAGTGGATGGCCTTGTTGATAACCGGGTTGCCTGCCGACCCCGACGCATACGTGACGACGAATGCGATGCCCGAAGGGAGCCGCATGACCTTGACATGTGACACGTGCACATCGTCTCCGGACCGCTGAAGCTCGCGTACCTCCTGGCACTTCACGTCTTCGAGCGTCAGTGCCCGCGTCCTCGAAGTCACCGCTACCGAGATCCGGTTGTACTTGTCCGCGAACTCGACGGACTGCAACGTCTCCCGGCGCGCCCATCCTTTCGGGACTTTCAACGAAAACTTCAACGGCGACTGGTACGTGACCAGGACCGGCTTATCCGGAATATCTCCGGGCGGATGCGTCTGGGCATCTGCAAACAGCCGCGCCACCGGGATCACGCGGGGTCGCACCTCGCCATGCGACACACCAGCACGCACGACGGCGGAGCATGCTGCGAGCAGCGACACAGCAAAGTTTTTCATCGAATCCCTCCGTCACAGCGGCAGGGAGTCTGCCATTCGGCCGGGCTGTGCCGCGCAGCCCCGCCTGACCCGATTCGGCAGTCGACATGAAGTTCATGCTAGACGCACAAAACTTAACGGATGCTTACCCAGACGTCCCGAGCTACGATCGCGGCAGCCATTCTCGCCGCGACGCGCCGAGCGGGTAGATTGCCATGCAGATCAAAGGGTACTGGTGGTGGTCCAAACAGAAGTCGACGGGCAGACCAGCCTCAGAGGGAGGATATGCGGAGGCTCGTCAATAGCTGACGTTTATTGGTCTCCCTCCATCGTTATGCCAGCATTGCGAATCAATTGCAGGTAAGCGGTCGTATCGCCAACGGCAGCGGTGGCCTGCTCCGCAAGCGTCCACAGGCGCGAAGACTTTTCTCCCGTCTCCATCATCGTTTCGAGAACGTCCGAATAAGCGAACCCGCCAGCCGTTGCTGCTCCGAGTACGGCGTGCAGAATACATCGGGCAGCAGCTTGGGTTGCAGCCTCCGCCGAGGGAGCCCGGTATGCAAGAAAGCCTGCCATGAGCAGAAACTCGGCCGGACTGATTTGCTGGCCGTTGCCGACAGGCACGCCCTCCGGGTTGTGTCGAACTTGCGCCATACATCGCCTCCCGCATGAAAGCATCGAGCGCTGTGAACAAGCGGATTTGCGTCGTTAGTGCCAAACGTCGTACTTTTCTCGCTCATATTACCGTCGCAATAGTGGCAGACACCGGCGACGTGGTAAACCGACCACTCCGAAACGATTTTTTCGACTGCTTGAAAGGTCGACCGAGTTCTCGTCATCATCGATCCCGGCCGTGCGGTATGCTGTAATGCGCTGGCGAATGATGTAAAGCTTATCGTAAGCCATGCTCATGATGTCTGTATGATGAACGACCGATAAAGTAGTTTCAAAGTAACGATCGGCCGGGGGAAAACCCGCATTTTTCGATTTCGAGCGAGCAAGTCGTAGTATTCTTGATCGTCCTCCGTTCCTCAGTAATAGCTGCTCTCTTGCCCATCCATTCCCGCATAGAGAGGGATGAAGACGGTCATACTGTGATCCAGCAACCGGCCCGTTTTTTACGGGGTGAATCAAATTCCGAACATCGCCGATGCCCGGCGAGTCTCGGCGAGTGACCGATTTCGCTCAGGCAGACAATTTTCTTTGAGAGAATCTATGAAAACGTTGTTTCTGCAGGCACCTTCCTATGACGGTTTCGATGGTGGAGCGGGTTCCCGCTTCCAGACGAAGCGCGAAATTCGATCGTTCTGGTATCCAACGTGGCTCGCCCAGCCCGCTGCGCTGGTTAAGGATAGCCGCCTCGTAGATGCGCCTGCAGACGGCCTGTCACTGGAAACGACACTTGACATTGCCGTGCAATACGAACTCGTTATCATTCACACGAGTTCGCCGTCATTCCCGAGTGATGTGCAATTCGCGGAACATCTAAAACGGCGCAAGCCCACGACCCTCATCGGAATGGTCGGAGCGAAGGTGGCCGTTGATCCTCAAGGTTCACTTGCCGCAAGCGATGCGCTTGACTTCGTGTGCCGTGAAGAATTCGACTTCACATGTCGCGACATCGCGCAGGGGCTTCCGTTCGAATCCATTCTCGGACTCAGCTATCGCCTGCCCGACGGCACAATCACGCACAACGAAGCCCGGCCCATTCTTGAAGACATGGATCAGCTTCCTTTCGTCGCGCCCGTCTATAAGCGCGACCTGACGTCCAAAAATTACTTCAGCGGTTATCTCAAGCATCCGTACGTGTCGCTCTACACGGGGCGAGGCTGCAAATCCAGGTGCACCTTTTGTCTCTGGCCGCATACGGTCGGGGGCCATCGCTACCGCACGCGTTCGGTCGAGAACGTCCTTGAGGAAGTGAAATGGATCCGGGACAACATGCCTGAAGTCAAGGAGATCATGTTCGATGACGACACCTTCACCGACCTTGCACCAAGAGCCGAAGAGATCGCCCGCGGCCTTGGCAAGCTCGGCGTAACGTGGTCGTGCAATGCCAAAGCGAATGTACGTTATTCAACCCTGAAGGTGATGAAAGAGAACGGCTTGCGGCTCCTGCTCGTCGGCTATGAATCCGGCGACGACCAGATCCTCGTGAATGTCAAAAAGGGCCTGCGGACCGATATGGCACGCCAGTTCAGTGAAGATTGCCGCAAGCTTGGCATCAAGATCCACGGTACGTTCATTCTTGGTCTCCCCGGTGAGACGCACGAAACGATCAAGAAGACGATCCAGTATGCGAAAGAGATCAACCCCCACACGATCCAGGTGTCGCTTGCTGCGCCCTACCCGGGCACCGTCCTTCACAAGCAGGCGGTCGAGAATGGATGGCTTAAGGACAGCAAGGTCATCACCCTGATCAATGACGCGGGCACCCAGGCGGCAACAATCGGCTATCCGCACCTGTCGCGCGAGGAGATCTATCTTGGCGTGGAGGAGTTCTACAAGCACTTTTATTTCCGGCCGTCGAAGATCTGGGAAATCGTCCGCGAGATGCTGGTGAGTTGGGACATGATGAAACGGCGTCTTCAGGAAGGCGTGGAGTTCTTCAGATTTCTGCGGACGCGTAAGGCATGAGGTCTCGGGCACCGATCCGCGGGTTTGCGTGCCTCGACTTCCGCGCAGCGCGCCCGTCCGCGGATGCCTCCAGGCATATTCGTGCGAGGCACCCGGGCATCTCTTGACCCTATCGTGAACGGAGCCGGTTATATGCGCGCATCGACTCGAGCCTTACGCGGACTCGAACATTCGCCGCTTCGACCGGCTCAAACATAACCTCCTTCCTCAATCCGCGCCTTCAACACGGCGTGTCGACGGCAACGCATATTCGGCCACCTGCCATGCAAGCAGGCCCGGCAGATAGAACAGCAGATCGCGCACGCGCCGCGCTCCTGCGAGTGCGAGGCACGTCGGCGCGTCGAATCCGAGCAGCCCGCCGATCAGCACGAAGCCGCCCTCCTGCACGCCGAGCCCGCCCGGGACCAGGAAGGCAGCGCTGCTGACAAGCTGAATCAGTGCCTCGATCACGAACGCCTGCACGAAGGTCGCCTGCACCCCGAGCACGTGCAGCGCGAACCAGATCTCCAGCGCATACCCCGCGCATTGCAGCGTCTGCCAGATGAGCAGATAGCGGACGACAATGCCAGTCTGCCGCCAGATCAGTTTGATGGACTGATCGATGCGTGCGGACGCGCCCACCAGGTCGACCACCTTGCCGCTCGTGACCCGGTTGAGGGTGCGTGCCGCACGCTCGAACGGCCGCGCGTGATGGACGAGCGCGAACAGCACCAGCACCGGGGCGAGCGCCGCAATGCCCCAGGCGAGACGGCCTGCGAAGCGCGCCATATCGGAGGACGAATGCTCGAGCACATAGCCTGCCGCGACCAAAGCAAAGAGGAGTTGGCTGATCAGCGTGAGCTGCATGTCGACGACGAGGCTCGCCGCCGCGGTTGCCGGGCGCATAGCCGCACGCACGAACAGCCGGAACGAAACGATTTCGCCGCCGATCCGCGCGACGGGCAAAAGACCATTGATCGACTCGCGGATCCACACGAGCCTCACCATTGCCGGGAATGACGGACGCTCACGGACGCGGATCAGGGTGCGCCAGTCCCATGCATTCGCGCACATGGGCAGGATATGCAGCGAGGCGGCCAGCACGAGCCCCATGCCCGCGCCTCTCAGCAGTTGCAGCACGGCGGCAGGATGATCGTGCCACACGAGCCATAGGGCGAACGCGAGACCGCACAAGGCGGCGATACTTCCAAGGTGTTTCATCTGCGGGTGCTCTCTATTTCATGCGCCCCGCGTCACTGCGGCTTCGCATATCTGCCGTAAAGCGCACTGCCGGTTCATTTTTCGTGGAAAGTGACAGCATCCCGTTCATTTCCGCAAACGCTGTGAGTCTGCTGATATGCCCGATCATCGAGATGAATGACGAGATTCATTGGCGGGTGTGATTTTCAGCAATCCACGGCGGTCAACATCGAAACTTACGCCTCGCCATACCACTCTTGAGGACAGAAAGCTTGCGCAAAGTATGGCGAAAGCAATGAGATCCCACAATGGCAAGAGCCAAAAATCGCGAACCGGCCGCCTCAGCGTGGTATCGATGCGGATCTGCAATAACACTCTCGCGCACAAGGCCGTGACAAGCACCCAGACTGACCATATCGACGCCCCCGAGAGCAATAGCGCGAATACTGACAGCGCGACGGGATAACTCAGCGCAGAACCGAAATGGCCAAGGGGATCGATCCCCCGAATCGTCCTGCTCCAGCGCAACTCATGTTCGAAAAGACGAGAAGCCGTGGATTCCGTGCAGGCATGTCCGACCACGAATCCCGGGATGACCACCTTTTTTCCTGTCGCGCGTACTGCAGCCCCAATCGCGTGATCCTCTGCAAGGAAATTGGAAAATTGACGAAGGCCGCCAATCGCATCCAGTGTTTCACGACGTATCGCGATTGTCTGCCCGAAACACGGCTTGGCCAGACCAAGCGCGAGACCCGTCGCGACGCCGGGCAAGAACTGATAGTCGACGGCTCGCGCTGACAGCCTCGGCCAAAAGCCTGGATCGGGTACGCCGACGTACGCGCATGTCACAAGACCCACGCTTTCCGCCTGCAGTTCGTCCATGATTCTGCGAAGGTAATCTCGCCCCACCGACACGTCACTGTCTGCAAAAACAAAGAAATCATGAACCGCTGAAGGAAGCATGTTAAGCAGATTGCTCACTTTCCGGTTCGAGCCGTGCAACTTGCTATCGGCGACCACGGAGATATGAGCGTCCGGGTGAAGACGCCGAAGTTTCTCGATGACCTCTAATGCGGGATCGTCAGGATCATGAACGCCGAAGAGGTATTGCACGGCCCCCGGATAGCACTGTTCGCAAAAGCTCACAAGGTTAGATAGCAGCGCTGTTTCCATACCGCGCAGAGGCTTGATCACCGTGACAGGGGGATAGCTGGGCGCCTCGATGGAACGCCGCGCAAAAAAAGAACCGATCAGCACGATCGCCGTGACGGTATAGACGATTCCGAATGCCGCACAGGCGCCACAAAAATACGCGAGCGCATGTAACGCAACTTCGACATGCAGCAAGGTTGCGGTCGAAAACAAGGCACTCGTCACCATTGGCGGTGTCCAGTGTAGAAGATCAATGGATGGGTCGATCGCGGCAGTTACTAACCCGCGCGGCACGCCGGGTAACCGATTGCCGCGTCACCTTGACACCCGAGACGACACACCTTGGACACGCGCCGTTCATCTCGGTGACATTCAGAAATGGGGTGCTGCCGCCGCGCTGAGATCGGAGATGAACGTGAGAGCTCGCCTCGTGCGCCTTGACGGGGATACTAACGGGCTTATCTGAAGGGAACGTTAAGGCCGGCATCCACAATATTTCCGATGATTACGCCGCGCGCGGGCGGGGACGCTTTCTCGCAGGCATTCAGAGTAACACTGAAAGGCTTCCAAAAGCAGATCGTCGCCTTTCAAATGAGCCGTACGATTTCAGTTCAGCGTCCGCTCTGCGGCGCGTGTCATTGAAAGCATGACCGTACTCAACGAGCGGGACCGCTCGTCAAAGCAATTCTGAAGAAAACCTTAAGGACAATGAAAAATGAGGAGAATCCTTTCGACTTGCTTCTAATTTCTGTTCAACACACAAAAATGCTTTCTCACCTTCTCATCAAACAAGATGATTGAACCCACTGCTAGCCTGGAGAAAGTCTTTCGCAATCAATAGTTCATGAATGATCAGTACGGTTATGCGGTTCTACCGCAGGTGTGCACGTTGCACTTCCCCAGAATCCGAACGGAGACATTCATGCAAACAACAACACTTCGCCCCATGGTTAGCTGCCTGTTGGCAATCGGACGCACATCAATTCTCGCCTTCACGCTTTCCGGTACGATTGCGCAGGCGCAACCGTCGGATCAGGACGGCGGCAGTCGTTTCCATCCCGGACTGCTCGTGATCAGCCGCAGCGTATACGACAATCTTTCGAGCAATGTTCAGGCGGGCACGATCCTTCCGCCCAATTGCGCCAGCACGCAAGGCGGCTGTAGTGCGTCAACCGGTGCGCCGTCCGACGGCACCTATCCGTACGTCTGGAATAACGATGCATACGACGCAAGCTTCGGCATTACGTCGCGAATCTTTCTCGACCAGATCTCGCGGGGTGGTGCGGTGGTGAGCACGCTGGAAGTGCCGAACAGTTTGCAGAAAGGCTTTTCCCGCGACCAGCTGGTCACGAGCTTCAGCTCGAAGTCGGAACTCGCCCTGCATCTCTCGACGGACGGTAAGTATCTGACGTTCATGGGTTACGTCGCACCCGTCAACACGCTCGATGTGTCGAATTCAAATACACCCGGCGTGGTCGATACGACGAATCCAGTCGGGCAGGGCTTTTATCGTGCCGTCGCCCGCGTGGACAGTGAAGGCCATTTCAGTTTCACTGAAACCAACGCCTACAGTGGCAATAACGGCCGGTCCGCGATTCTGAACAATAACAACGGGCGCGACATTTTCTATACGGCAGGGAATGCCGGTAACGGAGCGAACCCGCAACCCGACGGCGTGATACTGGGCGCCGGCGCGCAATTCATCAGCGCATCCAACCAGGCTGAAGCTCAGCAAACGCCCGGTACGCCAACTCCGCTCGCGAGTTTCTCGGTCACGGAACTCGGCGCAAAGGCGGACAAGATCGGCAAAGATGATAATTTTCGCGGCATGACCATTTTCAATAACGTGCTGTACTTCACAAAGGGCAGCGGCAGCAACGGTGTGAATACGGTCTACTTCGTCGACACGACGGGCACCGCATGTCCGAACGGTGTCGGCGTCCCTTCCCCGAAGGCCACGTTGCCAATGGCAGCCATCCCCTACAACACTGCGACGCTGCAAACCAGCGGCTTGCCGAACAACATGTGTGTACTCGCCGGCTTCCCGTCGACACCTAACAAATCGGCTACCACGCTCTCGTATCCTTTCGGACTGTGGTTTGCCGACGCAAATACCTTGTATGTCGCCGACGAGGGCGACGGTTACACAGGCGGCGCCGACCTCTACACCCACGCCGCCGCGCAATCGACGGCTGGACTGCAAAAGTGGATCTACAACGCGAGCACGAAAACGTGGACGCTCGCCTACACGTTACAGACGGGTCTCGAATTGGGCTCGCAATACACCATCAAGGGTTATCCGACGGGATCCAACAGCACAACGGGGCTCCCGTGGGCTCCCGCGACGGATGGTTTGCGCAACCTGACCGGGCGCGTCGACGATGACGGCACGGCGACGATCTGGGCGATCACGTCGACCGTCAGCGGCAACGGTGATGTGGGTGCCGATCCGAACCGGCTCGTGGCGATCCGCGATGTCGTAAAGAACGCCACGTCATCGGGAGCCACGCACGAGAAGTTCGTCACGCTGCGCACCGCGGGCTTTGCTGAAGTACTGCGAGGTGTTTCGTTTGCACCGGGCTCGGATTCCGGACGCCCGTTCCACCAGTAAGCGATATTGGGCGCTCGCGTGCGAGCGCCCAAATAGATTTGGCTTTAACGCCTTCACTGATCCTGGTTGCCTTCTGCACGGTTTCACCTCACCACCCATCTATATAACGCGACTCGGTGCGGACGGTGCCGCGATCGGCGCGGCATCGATAGTGCGGAATCAACTTTTTTCCTTGCCTCGCCTCCACCACGACTGAGCAGAACGGACCCGGCGCACTCAATCCGCCGCAGCGGAAAAATCATCGAGTCTAAATTGCGCGAATATCCGGCCGATACCCTATTCATGACCTATTGCGCCGGCCCGCATTGCAATGGCGCGACGCGCGGCGCAATCCGGCTCGCAAAACCCGGCCAGCCGGTGAAAATCGTGACAGGCGGCGTGACGGGCTGGCTCGACGAAGCCTTCGCGCTGGAAACGCAAGCAGTAAGCGCCTGTACAGAAATGGAACAGGAACCCTGATTTCCATCGGAATATCTTGCCCGCCATTTTGCGCGGGCAATTTCATGCTTTTAAAAGGCTTCAAAAGCCGCTAAAGAGCTTTCAATTGGTTTCGCTAAATCTTCGAATAAATCGTTTAAAAAAATGTTCAATGTTTCAGACATGCTGCCGTTAACCAGTCGAGGGATCTTCCTCTTGCGACGGAACTGACATGCAGAGCACTTACAATCTGGGTCTGGTTGTCGTGTCGCTCGCCGTCGCAACACTGGCTTCATACACGGCGCTCGACCTGGCCGGACGTATTTCGACCATGGCGTCCGCCCGCCTTCGCCATCTTTGGCTCGCGGGCGGCGCGGCAGCGATGGGCACGGGCGTCTGGTCGATGCACTTCATCGGGATGCTGGCCTTCTCGCTGCCCATCCCGCTCGGCTACGACTTCGCGATCACCACCTACTCGCTGATCATCGCGATGATCGTGTCGTACTTCGCACTCGTCCAGGTAGCGCGCCCGACACTCTCCGCCAGACGTCTCGTCACGGGCGGCCTGTTGATGGGCGTCGGCATCGCGGGCATGCACTACACGGGCATGGCCGCCATGCAGATGCAGCCGGGCATCCACTATCGTCCCGGCCTGTTCGCCGCATCTGTCGCGATCGCGATTGCGGCGTCGATGGCCGCGCTGTGGATCGCGCACACGCTGCGTGATTCGAGACAGCATCGCGTGCTGATCAAGCGCATCGGCGCAGCCTGCGTGATGGGCGTCGCGATCACGGGCATGCACTACACGGGCATGGCCGCCGCCGACTTCCTGCCCGGCTCGGTATGCGGCGCCGCGCGTGGCGTCAACGCGCAGTGGCTCGCGACGACGATCATCCTGTTCACGTTCGCGATTCTGATCGTCACGTTGATCCTGTCGCGCTTCGATGCCCGTACAACCTTCCTCGCCGGCTCGGTTTCGTCGCTGAACAACCAGATCGTGCGCCTTGCCACCTACGACACGCTGACCGATCTGCCGAACCGCCGCACGCTGACCGAGCGCATCGAGCGCGCGATCCACGCGTCGAAGCTGAGCCGCCGCGGTTTCGCGATCCTCTTCATGGACCTCGACGGCTTCAAGACGATCAACGACTCGCTCGGTCACGCGTTCGGCGATGAAGTGCTGAAATCGTTCGCGCACCACCTGCGGCTATGCGTGCGCAACGTCGATACCGTCGCGCGGCTCGGCGGCGACGAGTTCGTCGTGCTGGCCGAAAACCTCGGCGCGCCTCGCGACGCGGAAAGGATGGCCGAGGTCGTGCTCGAACGGATGCGCGAAGGCATCAGCACACAAAGCCAGATGCTGCAGATCATGCCCAGCATCGGCATTTCGCTGTATCCGCAGGACGGCCATTCTGTCGACGAGTTGCTGAAACACGCCGACGCCGCCATGTACGAAGCGAAGCGCGGCGGGCGCAGCACGTATCGCTTCTTCGAAGCGCACATGAACGAAGCGGCAATGCGCACGCTGAAGATCCAGAGCGCGCTGCACGAGGCGCTCGGCAAGGGCTATTTCTCGCTGCACTTCCAGCCCAAGTTCCGCGGCGACAGCGGCGACGTGGCAGGCGCGGAAGCCTTGATCCGCCTGAACCATCCGGAGATCGGCGTGCTCGCGCCGATGGACTTCATTCCGATTGCCGAGCGCTCGGGGCAGATCGTGGAGATCGGCTATTGGGTCGTGCGCGAGACGTGCCGCCAGATTCGCCGCTGGGAAGGCGCCGGCCTGCCGTCGATGAAAATCGCGATCAACCTGTCTCCGCGCCAGATGGGGCAGCCCGATCTGGTTGCGAAGATGCTGGAGATCGTGCACGCGGAAGGCGTGGTTTGCAGCCAGATCATGTTCGAGATCACGGAAACGGTCGCGATGCAGGACGCCGCCAAGACGACCGAGATGATCCGTGAATTTCAGAACAGCGGCTTCGAAATTTCAATCGACGACTTCGGCACGGGCTATTCGAGCCTCGCCTATCTGCAGCGCTTTCGCGTGAAGCAGCTGAAAATCGACCGCTTCTTCACGAGCGGGCTCGATGCCGACGGCCACGAAGGCAGCGCGATCGTGCAGGCGATCATCGCGCTCGCGCATTCGCTGGAAATGGACGTGGTGGCGGAAGGCGTCGAAACGGCATCCCAACTCGACAAGCTCAAGAACCTGCAATGCGACGAAATGCAGGGCTTCCTGCTCGGCAAGCCGCTCACGGCCGACGCATTCAGCGAGCTGCTTCAGGAGCGCATGCCGACGACGTGACGTGAGCGGCCGTCCGGCCCCTCACTGATCTACGGTCGATACGTCGGCCTTTTGCAGGCCGAACGTCGCGGGCTCGACAGGCGGGTTCGCCGGCGCGGGCGCAACATCGCGCCGCGTCAGCTTGCCATCCACCGACGCGCCCACATCCATCCGCAACTGCTGGTAGTAGATGTTGCCCGTGATGTGCGCGTTATCCTGCAACTCGACGAAATGATCGGCGATCACATCGCCTGTGATCCTGCCGTTGATGATCACGTCGTAGCCGTACACGTTGCCCGTGATCGAGCCGCGATTGCTCAGCACCAGCAGCGTCTCGCATCCCGCCTTGCCCGCGACGTTGCCCTTCACGTGGCCGTCCATGCGCAGGCCGTCGCTGAATTCGACGTCGCCTGTGATGTAGACGTCGTGCGCAATGAGGGTTGCCAGTTTGTTCTGGGAGACGCTGGGTGACTTCTTCTTGCCAAACATAATCGATACCGGGATGAAGTTGAAAATGCGCCGCGCCTCAGCGGCGCGAACGGCTTTGGCCTTGCAGAAACAACACTTGCGCCTGGAGCCGGCGCACTTCGACGGTGAGCGCGTCGGCGGATTTCTGCACGCTCGCGCGCGACGCCGCTTCCTGCGTCAGCGCGAGCTGCGCGCGTGCGAGCGCGTCTTGTAACTCGTCGTGCGCGGCAGGCGCAACGCACGATGGACGCGCTGAAACATCGGGCCGCGCGTAGCCATGCATCGCCGCCGCGCCCGCCGCCATGCACGCAATGCAAACGAGCGCCCACATTCCGACGCGCCCCGCGAGCGACCGCACGGGCTGCAACGCATACACGCGCTGCGTGACGAGATGCCCGCCGACGCGCCCGCGCCGCCTGCCCGGGCGAAGAAAATCAGCCATGAGACAGCCCCATGAAAAGTGCGAGATAGTCGATTGGATCGACGGGCGCGCCGTTGACGAGCACTTCGAAGTGCAGATGCGGGCCTGTCGAGCGGCCCGTCGAGCCGACATCGGCGATATGCTGGCGCGGCAGCACGAGATCGCCCGCCTGCACGACGATCTTCGAAGCGTGCCCATAGCGCGTGATCAGGCCGTTGCCGTGGTCGATCTCGACGGCATTGCCATAGCCGCCCTGCGGTCCCGCGTGAATCACGCGGCCGCCCGCTGCGGCGAGAATCGGCGTGCCCGGCAGCGCGACGAGATCGACGCCCGGGTGAAAGCTCAGGTGATGCGTGAACGGATCGACGCGATTGCCGAACGGCGAGCCGAACCGCGCGCCGTCGACGGGCATGCGGCCCGGGAACGACTCCCAGTTCGCGACGTGCAGCGTCGCTTCCTGTTCGAGCGCCGACAGCGTCGTGACGAGACAGGCGATCTGCTCGTGAATCGCAAGCGCGTCATGCGCCGGGTGGCCCGTCAGTTCGTCGCAACGGCGCGGCGGCAGCGACGGGCTGCCTTCGCCGTTTTCCGCTGCCGTTTCGCTGGCTTTGTCGATTGGCGGTTCGGCGGGCTTCCCCGTCGACGGACCATCATGGTCGTCCGCATCACGCTTCGCCGCGGCGCGTGCGCCGCCCTTCGGCGACGGCCCCGCCTTCTTCGTCTTCTGCTGCGCGACGTCGGTCACATCGTCGCCCGCGTCGTCGCCGAGCACGTCGCTCGCCGACAGCACAGGCGGCGCGAACACGGGGCGCGGCAAGGTCTTGATCGTCTTCAGACGCGTTTCGAAATCGTGCAGCGTCGCGACCTGCGAGGCGAGCTGCGTCAGACGCGGCTGCATCTGCTCGATTGCCGCATTCAGCTTGCCGAGTTCAGCGACGGTGTAGTCGCGCGCGACGCGGTTGTCGCTGGCTTGCGTAGCCGCGTCGCGCTTCGGATGATCGCGGCCGATCACGATGCCCGCCGTCAACGCCAGCGCCGAACTGCCGCAGGCAACGAGCGCGGCGAGGGTCAGTGCGGTGTGCCGCGTGACGAAGCGCACCGAGCCGTTCGTCAGGCGCTTGCCGGTTCCACGGATCAGCGACATCAGCAGCTGCCCTGCGTCCTGATCGTGACGATGCGTCGGGGCATGCATGCGAGAGGCGAAGACGCAGCAAATCGGGTTGTACGCGCGGCGGACGGCGCGGTGTTGCAGTGAACCGGCATACGCAGGATGACGAATCGATCTCGTTGATGGGGAAAAACGGTGGCGCGAATTATCACGCCATCCGCCAGGCCCGCATCTCAAATTGGACGACATCGGATTCGTCGCATGTCCGCATGAGGTTCAGTGCGCTTTCGCCGTCACACGAACTTCAGGCAGCAAGCAGTTGCTGCAAACGCTCGCGCAATGTTTCGCTTGCTTGCGTCATCGGCGAACGCAGATCGCCTTCCATCAGACCTTGCACTGCGAGCGCCGCCTTCACGGGCGCGGTGTTCGACTCGGCCGTCAGCGCGCCGATCAACGGCACGAGTGAATGGAAAAGCGCCCGCCCTTCATCGAGACGCCCTGCCTTCAACGCGCGATCGAGCGCGACGAAACGCTCCGGCCACACATGTGCCGACGCCGCGATCGCGCCGCTGCCGCCCATGCAGAGCGTGTCGAAGATGCGGATGTCGTCGCCCGCGAGTACTTGCAGCCGGCCGTCGAGGATCAGCGCGTGCGTGGTATCGAGCGAGCCCGCGCAGTCCTTGATCGCCTGAATGCGCGGGTGCGCGGCGAGCGACAGCAATGTCTGCAGCTCGATCCGTACGCCCGTGCGCGCGGGAATGTCGTACATCACGACGGGATGCTCGCTTGCGTCGGCGAGCATCGTGAAGTGCGCGGCGATGCCCGCCTGCGACGGCCGCACATAGTACGGCGCCGAAATCAGCACGCCCGCGAGCGGCAACGCGTTCAGACGCAGCACGCGCTCACGCACACCGCTTGCGTTGTTGCCCGACACGCCGACGATCACCGGCAGCGCGCCGCCCGCCGCGTCGAGCGTGGTCGCGAGCACGGCTTCCTGCTCGCCGGGGTCGAGCGAAGACGGCTCGCCCGTCGTGCCGAGCGCGACCACGCCCGCGACGCCTGCCTCGGCGTAGAGCCCGATCAGGCGGCGCAACGCATCGTGATCGACGGCACCGTTTGCGGAAAACGGCGTGACAAGGGGAATCCAGATACCCGAAAAATTGGACATGACTTTCCTCGAAGGCGACCGTACGGGAACCGTTCAGCGGCGAGGAAGCAGGATCGGAAGCGGGAGTTTCGAGGACCGTTGATCGAGGCTGTTCCGTCGCACATCTGACGGAACAGCGGCTCCGGTCAGATGAGCAACTGTTTTTTGGCTTTGGAAGCGGCGCGTGCGGGCGCGGCACGCAAAGGCGTACCCGTTTCCACACGATCACGAAGCAATGAGCCGTTTTCCATGTCCGGCAGTGTAACCGCAAAACTGCGCTTGCCGCCGCGAGCGTTTCGCCAGCGCAGGCGAAATCAGCCGCCCGGACAAATGGATGCACGAAATTCCTTGACTTCCTCGCCCAGCGAATTAATATACGCACCGCGTATATCCGCCCGATCTCCTGACGAAAAGAGAGGCAGCCCATGACCGTCCCGCAACAAGCATTTCTCCGTGACGCGATGCGGCGTCTGAACCTCACCCGCGACGGCTTCGCGACGCGCATCGGCGTGTCGAAGCGCGCGCTCGACACGTGGCTGCTGCCCGACGATTCGCAGGAATCGCGCGCGATGCCGGAAATCGTCGAGCGCTTCGTGTCGGAAATCGTCGTCAACGGCGCACCTGCCGAAAAGCATACGCAGAGCGTAGATTCGCAGTCACTAGCCAGCCAGATGCTGTTCGAAGGCAAGCCGCAGCTGCTGTCCGTCGATCAGTTCTCGCGCGACGCCGTCGAAGCGCTGTTCCGCGTCGCCGACATCATGCAGCCCATCGCGCGACGTCGGAAAATCTCGCGCGTGCTCGAAGGAGCGGTGCTCGGCAACCTGTTCTTCGAGGCCAGCACGCGTACCCGCGTGAGTTTCGGCGCGGCGTTTTGCCGCCTGGGGGGCTCGGTGTGCGACACGACGGGCTTCACGTTTTCGTCGATGGCCAAGGGCGAATCGATCTACGACACGAGCCGCGTGATGTCCGGCTATGTCGATGCCCTCGTGATCCGCCATCCGGACCAGGGCTCCGTGGCCGAATTCGCTCGCGCCACCAACATTCCCGTGATCAACGGCGGCGACGGCCCCGGCGAGCACCCGAGCCAGGCGCTGCTCGACCTGTACACGATCCAGCGCGAGTTCTCGCGTCTGGGCAAGATTGTCGATGGCGCACATATCGCGCTGGTCGGCGACCTGAAGTACGGGCGCACCGTGCATTCGCTCGTCAAGCTGCTCGCGCTGTATCGCGGCATCAAGTTCACGCTGATCTCGCCGCCCACGCTGGAAATGCCTGCGTATATCGTCGATCAGATTTCGCGCAACGGCCACGTGGTCGAACAGACGCACGATCTCACCAACGGCCTGCGCGGCGCGGACGTCGTCTATGCGACGCGCATTCAGAAAGAGCGCTTCGCCGATGAGTCGTTCGAAGGCTATACGCCCGACTTCCAGATCAATCAGGCGCTCGTCGATACCGTGTGCGGCCAGGACACGCTGATCATGCACCCGCTGCCGCGCGACAGCCGCCCCGGCGCGAACGATCTGAGCACCGATCTGAACCACGATTCGCGCCTCGCGATCTTCCGCCAGACGGACAACGGCATTCCCGTACGGATGGCGATCTTCGCGGTGCTGCTCGGCGTCGAGAAGCTGGTTCAACATTCTATGCGCGATGCCGCGTGGCGTCCGCCCGCGTATCTCGGCCCGGACGATGCGGTGTTTCATGGCATCGATTGATCGGCTCACAGGCTGAGTCACTGCTGGTTCATGTAAAACGCGCGTTGAGGTTCGACGCGCGTTATTGTTTTTGCAGTGCGGCTGAGGTCGTTCGGCGCATGTCACGCGCGCCATCTCCCCGCCATCTTCGCGCCATCTATCCGTCACGGCTGCGCCACGCCGGATGTGCCACGATGAAGACTCGCTTTCAACGCTGCACGATTACGCCGCAACCGTTTACGTTGCGCGTTGCCGAGTACAGCGT
Organism: Paraburkholderia sp. PGU19; assembly: GCF_013426915.1. Taxonomy (GTDB): domain Bacteria; phylum Pseudomonadota; class Gammaproteobacteria; order Burkholderiales; family Burkholderiaceae; genus Paraburkholderia. Next base: position 229,774 of record NZ_AP023180.1, on the reverse strand, counting down.
GAAGTCGTTTGAGAAGGCAGTTCGCCGCGTGTGCGGTCGTCCTGTGATGTTCTGCACCGGCGGCATCGAAATTGCTCATTGACAAGGCTTGCCATGCACCGGGCGCCCGCTTCGGGTTCGATGCGGCGCAAGCTTGCATCGAACTTCCACGGAGCAAGCAGAACATCATGTCCCACCACAACGACTGTCAGGGTTCGTGCGCTCAACACGATGCGCACACGACCCGCCAGGACGAGCATGACGTCTCGCCATCCAGCACTTCACGCCGCCGCTTCCTGCAATCTGCTGCGGCAGCGGCCGCAGTCAGCACCGCACCCTACGCGCACGCGCAGACACAAACGCCGCCCGCGGCACAGCCCGTTGCACGCACAACGGTGCCGCCGCGCGCAGTGAAGCTCAATATCAACGGACGCGACTACACGCTGCAACTCGAACCGCGCGTGACACTGCTCGACGCGTTGCGCGAATACGCCGGACTCACGGGCACGAAGAAAGGCTGCGATCGCGGGCAGTGCGGCGCGTGCACGGTGCTCGCCAACGGACGGCGCATCAACGCATGTCTCACGCTCGCCGTGATGCACGAAGGCGAAGCGATCACGACGGTCGAAGGACTCGCGAGCAACGGCACGCTGAACCCGGTGCAACGCGCATTCATCGAACAGGACGCGTTCCAGTGCGGCTACTGTACGCCGGGGCAAATCTGTTCGGCGACGGCTTTGCTCACGGAATTCGACGCCGGCACGGCCAGCACCGTCACAGCGGACGTACGCCACCGTCCGCCGCAACTGACGGATGAAGAAATCCGCGAGCGCATGAGCGGCAACATCTGCCGCTGCGGCGCGTACGTGAATATCGTCGCGGCCGTGCAGTCCGCCCATCGCGGCACGGTCGGCAGCGGCACGGACTACAGCTACTCGACGTTCGTCATCAAGACGAGCGACGTCGCGTAACGAGGAGACCATCATGGATGCCATCTCCTACGAACGCGCCGCCGATATCACCAGTGCCGTGCGCGCCGCGCAGCAGCCGGGCACGATGTTCATCGGCGGCGGCACCAATCTGCTCGATCTGATGAAAGGCGGCGTGACGCGGCCCGTCAGACTCGTCGACATCACGCGCATACAAGGGCTCGATATCGTATCGACGCTGCCCGACGGCGGCATGCGCATCGGCGCGCTCGTGCGTAATAGCGACGCCGCGAATCATGCGCTGGTGCGCGAGCGGTATCCGTTGCTATCGCAGGCGCTCCTCGCGGGCGCATCGGCGCAACTGCGCAATATGGCGACCGTCGGCGGCAATCTGATGCAGCGCACGCGTTGCCCGTACTTCTACGACACCGCGTTCACCGCCTGCAACAAGCGCGATCCGGGCAGCGGCTGCGCCGCGATCAACGGCCACAACCGCACGCATGCGATCCTCGGCGCGAGCGCGCAATGCGTCGCCGTGAATCCTTCCGATATGAGCGTCGCGCTCGCCGCACTCGATGCAAACGTGCGCGTGAGCGGCCCGCAAGGCGAGCGCGTGATTGCGTTCGGCGAGTTTCATCGGTTGCCGGACGAGCGCGCCGATCTCGACACCACGCTGCGTCCCGGCGAACTCATCACGTCCGTCGATCTGCCGCCGCCGATCTTTAGCGAGCACGCGTATTACCTGAAGGTACGCGACCGCGCGAGCTATGCGTTCGCGCTGGTGTCCGTCGCGGCCGCGCTGCAGATGGACAGCAACAACGTGCGCAGCGCGCGTATCGCGTTGGGCGGGGTCGCGCACAAGCCGTGGCGCGCGACGGTGGCCGAGCAGATGATCGCGGGCAAGCCGCTCGATAACGCCACATTGAAAAACGCCGCCGCCGCGGCACTGAACGACGCGAAGCCGCTGCATGACAACGCGTTCAAGGTGCGGCTCGCGCAGAACGCGATCGTGCGCGCGGTGAACCGGGCAGCGGGAGGTGTCGCATGAATACGATGATCGGACATCCGCTCGATCGCACGGATGGTTTGCTGAAGGTGACGGGCGAAGCGCGCTACGCGGCCGAGTTTCCCGAAGCGCGTCTTGCGCATGGCGTGCTGGTGACGAGCACGATTGCAAAAGGCGAGATCGCGTCGATCGACACGAGCCGTGCGTCGGCGTTGCCGGGCGTGCTGCTCGTGATGACGTACCAGAACGCGCCGCGCCTGCCGAACGGCGGACGGCCCGCGCTCGCGCCGCCGGCGGGACGGCATCTGTCGCTGTTGCAGGACAACCAGATCCATTACAGCAACGAGCCGATTGCAGTGGTGGTCGCGGATACGCTCGAACATGCAACGGATGCCGCGCGCCAGTTGCGCATCATCTATGCGGCGCAACCGGCGGCGCTCGATTTCACGCAGGCCAAGTCCAGCGCACACGCGCCCGACAAGCCGCAAGGCCGCCAGACCGACACGTCGCGCGGCGACTACGATGCGGGGCTGGCGGCGGGCGTGGTGCGCGTCGACGCCGTCTACACGACACCGATGGAGCATCACAACCCGATGGAGCCGCACGCGACGATGGCCGTGTGGGACGGCCCGCAACTGACGCTCTACGATTCGACGCAGGGCGTGACGGGCACGCGCACCTCCGTCGCGAAGACGCTCGGCATGTCGCCCGACGACGTGCGCGTGATCTCGCCGTTCGTCGGCGGCGGCTTCGGCTGCAAGGGCTCTGCATGGTCGCATGTGGTGCTGTGCGCGATGGCCGCGAAGCAGACGGGGCGGCCCGTGCGTCTCGCGCTGGAGCGTCCGCAGATGTTCGGCTCCGTCGGCGGGCGGCCGTTCACCGAGCAGCGCATGGTGATCGCCGCGAAGCGCGACGGCACCTTGACCGCAATGCGGCACGACAGCTTCTCGAATACGTCGATGATCGAAGACTGGACGGAGACCTGTTGCATGGTCTCGCGGATGATGTACGCGGTGCCGAACCAGGTGACGACGCATCGTCTCGTGCAGCTGAATGTCGGCACGCCGACCTTCATGCGCGCGCCGGGCGAAACGACGGGTTCATGGGCGCTCGAAACGGCGATGGACGAACTGTCGTATCAGCTGAAGATGGACCCCATTGCGCTGCGCCTGAAGAACTACGCGGAGAACGACCCGCAGGAGAACAAGCCGTGGTCGAGCAAGGCCTTGCGCCAGTGCTATAGCGTCGGCGCGGAACGCTTTGGCTGGTCGCGCCGCAAGCCCCAGCCGCGCTCGATGCGCGACGGCAATACGCTGATCGGACTCGGGATGGGCACGGCGACGTATCCCGCCAATCGCAGCGAAGCGGCGGCGCTTGCGCGCATTCTGCCGGACGGCACGGCGATGGTGGTTTCCGGCACGCAGGACCTTGGCACGGGCACGTACACGGTGATGACGCAGGTCGCGTCGGACGCGCTCGGCATTGCGCCGGAGAATATTCGTTTCGGCCTCGGTGATTCTTCGCTGCCGAAGGCGCCTGTTTCGGGCGGGTCGCAGTCGGTCGCGAGTGTGTCGCCGGCCGTGCGCGACGCGTGCGATCAGGCGCGTGGCAAGCTGGTGGCGATGGCGCTGGCCGATCGTGGTTCGCCCGTGTTCGGTGTGGCGCCGGATGATGTTGTCGTGCAGAACGGTTGGGTCACGAGCCGCGCCGATCCTTCAACGCGCGATCCGATCGCGGCGGTGCTTGCGCGTGCGGGCGGGCAGCCGATCGAAGCGACGACCAGCACGAAACCCGGCGACGAGAAGCAGCGTTACTCGTTTCATTCCTGGGGCGCTGTGTTCGCCGAAGTCCATGTCGATGCCGATCTCGGGTCGATTCGTGTGGCCAGGCTCACCGGCGTTTATAACGTTGGGCGGATGCTCAATGTGAAGACTGCGCGCAGTCAATTGATGGGTGGGCTTGTTTGGGGAATCGGTGCCGCGCTCGAAGAGGCGACGACGCTCGATAAGCAGTATGGACGGTTTATTAATGCCAATCTCGCTGAGTATCACGTCCCTGTGAATGCCGATGTTGGGGCGCTCGATGTGCTTGTGCTCGATGAGCCTGATCCTTTTATTAATTCGCTTGGGTCTCGGGGGATTGGGGAAATTGGTATCACTGGCGTGGTGGCGGCGATTGGGAATGCTGTTTATCACGCCACCGGCGTGAGGGTTAGGGATTTGCCTATTACTTTGGATAAGGTTGTGATGGGTTGAATTTTTTGCCGCTGCGCGGGGCGAGGGGCTCGGCGGGTTGACTTCGTGACGCGGGTGGTTTGGTTTGCTTGTGTTTTCGCTGGCATCCGCGCTTTGTTAGCTTGCTTCAGGCGTCGCCCCTGTGCGGGGCGGCACCTACTTTTCTTTGCCGCCGCAAAGAAAAGTAGGCAAAAGAAAGCGGCTCACACCGCCAGTTCTTGTTCTTGCCTGAGGGCCCCCAACGGCTCCTACGCCTCATACGGCAACGCCCCTGTTCACGTTCGTTGCCGACGCTTCGAATGAACGCCTCACCCACTTCAAACACCCGTACAAAGGCGAACGGCAGCGAATGGCATGTGCCGCCCAGGTGGCAAACGGTGTGTAGGTTGTCGCGGCGTATAGCTTGGCGCTTTTACATGGTGGCATGCGTGCGCTATCGGTCCGGAGTGAGGCGTGTGGGGCACTACGGCCTACACACCGTTTGCCACCTGGGCGGCCGTGGACTATCTGGCATGGCATGCGGCGACGCGGGGGCACGAAGCGGGTGATGCGCAGTGCAAGAGCGCTGGCAACGAATGGGGGTCACGTGATTGCCGTGTGAAGTGAGGGACCGGTTGAGGGCCCTCAGGCAGGGAGAAATGTTGGCGGTGTGAGCCGCTTTCTTTTGCCTACTTTTCTTTGCGGCGGCAAAGAAAAGTAGGTGCCGCCGCACAGGGGCGACGCGTGAAGTGAGCTAACGCATCGCGGATGCCAGCGCAAAGCACGAGCAAACCAAACCGCGCGCGCCACGAAGGCATAACGCGGATGCCAGCGAAAAGACAAACCGCGGACGCCAGCCCAAAGGCAAAAAAACCAAACCGCCGCCAAGGCGCCCTAATTCCGCCAATTAGCCTCATAAAACCGCACATACCCACTGCGCAGTACAACACACTGAGCCCGAGTCTCGGACAACAACCGCCGCGTAGCGGCCTCAATCCTCTCGCGATGCGTCGAAAACGCACCCATCATATCTTCGAGCCGCGGCGACGCGGCCCCAAAGTGATCTTCGAGAGCCTCGGCGGTGATCGTGCATTCCACCCTTTGCCCATCGACCATAGCCGGAAACGCCAGAGTCAGCTCGCGCCCCGAGTACTCAGGGACTTCTTTCGGGAAAATGATCTGCATGGGAACACCTTGGTCGAACAACACACCGCCGAGGACCGCGCGTGCCCCTGTTCAAGCCTCCGTTATGGATCGCAGCGCGGGCTGTCAACCGCGAACACACGCCTTTATCGCGCTCGCTCCGCAGTTGATCTCAACACTGTAGACGACTTCCGGCGCGCCGCAAGTTTTGTTTCGCCACACGCCAGCATGGTGCCGCCATGCACTGCGAAACGGCATCCAACCCACGCAGAAAGCGTCACCAACCCCGGACAATTACCCACGCGAAAACCCTTAATAATGCGGCAGCGCAGCGTAACGACGCGTCTGAAACCTAAAACTGAGTGGGCAGATGAGGATGATGTTCGTGCGGCCCGACATCGTCGGCGGGATGCTCGGGCGGCGTCTTGCCGGGAAGATCCCGGGGCCACAGCGTAAGCATCGTCACGCACCCCGCGATGCCGATCGCAATCGCGATCACGCCCGCCCAGATCTCGCCATTCAGGTAGTACAGCGAACCGTGGATCGACAGTCCGATGCCGCCCAGTGCGATGAAGATCGCAAGCGTGGCGAGGACGACTCTCAACTCCATGCGCACCATGACGTTCTCCTCGAAATGGCGCTGTCCGGGACGTCACCAGCGCGGTCCCAGTGGCGGCATGCGGCGCGAACGCGTGCCTGTCTAGGATCATTGCACTTCTGTACCAGAAGGCAAGCGGAACACGCGCCACGCGTCCTCCTGTAAGATGGACCGGCATGAATCGGCATAGACCGACGGCCTCCCCGGCTCGCGCAGCCTGACTGCGCAGCTTTCATCAGGCATGCGGTGCTGCAGTGCAAAAGCGACGCGATCGCACAATTTGTCTGCACGAAGCAGCACGCAGAATGCACAACATCGGAGACATGCAGTGACCCAACGTTCCGTCACGCCGTCCGTCACGGGCCGCGCCGATGTGCTCGCGCAGGCGCATGCGCGTTCGCGCGATTTCGGCCTGCGCGCATCCGAGGCGCCCGACTTCCATCCGCTGCGGCCGGTCGCGCTGCGCGATCTCGTCGACTGCAACCGTTCGCTGTATGCGCACGCCTTGCCCGTGATGGAAACGCTGCACGCGCAAATCGTCGATACCGACAGCATGGTGCTGCTCACCGACAGCAACGGCGTGATCCTGCACAGTCTCGGCGACAGCGATTTCGTCGAGAATGCGGAGCGCGTCGCGCTGTGTCCGGGCGTGTCGTGGTCCGAGGCGCATCGCGGCACGAATGCCGTCGGCACCGCACTCGCCGAAGGCCAGCCAACCGTCGTGCACGGCGGCGAACATTTTCTGCAGGCCAATCGCATCCTGACCTGCTCGTGCGCGCCGATCGCCGATCCGTACGGCCGCACCATCGGCGCGCTCGACGTGAGTGGCGACCCGCGCGGCTTTCACAAGCACACGCTGGCGCTCGTGCGCATGTCGGCGCAGATCATCGAAAACCAGCTGTTCGCGAACCAGTTCGGCGATGCCGTGCGCGTGCGCTTTCATGCGCGCAGCGAGTTCATCGGCACGCTGTTCGAAGGACTCGCCGCGTTCGGCGCCGATGGCGCGTTGCTCGCCGCGAACCGCAGCGCGCTGTTCCAGTTCGGCCGCCCGCTCGACACGCTGCTCGGCCAGCCCTTCGAGCTGCTATTCGGCTCGGCATTTCCCGCCGCGCTCCAGAAAGCGCTGCGCGCGCCCGGCGAATGCCTGACGCTGATGCTGCCGAGCGGCGTGCGCGTGCTCGCGCGTGCCGAATACGCGGCACGCCCCGCGTTTTCCGCAGATTCAGGCGGCCCGCGCACGGCCACGCCGTCGTCGTCCGTTGCGCCGTCGTCGGGCAAACCGCGCGCGGCCGCCATCACCTTCGCCACGCTCGACACGGGCGACGCGCGGATGGCCGCCGTCCTCGATCGCGTCGAGAAAGTGCGCGGCCGCGACATTGCGCTGCTCGTGCTCGGCAAGACGGGCACCGGCAAGGAATGGCTCGCGCGCGCCATGCACGCAGAATCGCCGCGCCGCGACGCGCCGTTCGTCGCCGTCAATTGTGCGTCGCTGCCCGATACGCTGATCGAAGCGGAACTGTTCGGCTATGAGGATGGCGCCTTCACGGGCGCGCGAAAGCGCGGCAACGTCGGCAAGATCGTGCAGGCCGACGGCGGCACGCTCTTTCTCGACGAAATCGGCGATATGCCGCTCGCACAGCAGGTGCGTCTGATGCGCGTGCTGCAGGAACGCTGCGTCGTGCCGCTGGGCGGCACGCGCGCGGTGCCCGTCGATGTGCGCATCGTCTGCGCGACGCACCGCAACCTGCGCGCGATGATCGAAGAAGGCACGTTCCGCGAAGACCTGTATTACCGGATCAACGGCCTCGTCGTCACGCTGCCCGCGCTCGCCGAGCGGACAGATCTACCCGTGCTCGTCGAGCGGATTCTGGCGCGACTGCGCGACGACGAGCCCGACAGCGAGCGGATGCCCACCCGTGTGTCGGCGGAAGTGCTCGAATGCTTCGCGCGCTGCCGCTGGCCGGGCAATCTGCGCCAACTGGCAAACGTGCTGCGCACGGCGGGCATCATGGCCGAAGGCGCCGCCGAAATCGACGTCGAGCATCTGCCCGACGATTTCCTGCACGACTGCGAGCCAGCAAGCGACGAGCGGTTGCGGGCGCCGCCTGCCGTCGAGTCATCCGCGCCGTCCGCGCCTCAGCGGCCCGCGCGCATGGAAGAGTTGCAGGCCACGCTGATCGAGCAGACGCTCGCGCGTAACAACGGCAACATCTCGGCGGCCGCGCGTGAGCTTGGCCTCGCACGCAACACGGTGTACCGCTACATGCGCATCCGCACGACCCACTGAACGCCCATTGCGCTCCCCTGCCCGCAGCGCGCCGCCTCGCGCTGCGTTAAGCTTCGTCCTGACCCCACGAATACCGACTCCGGTCGCGCATCGACGGATGGCTTCCAGGCACGAACTCAAACGCTATCGCACGAACCTCGCCGACGAACTCGACAGCGCCGCGCTATACGAAACGCTGTCGCGCGTCGAAAAAGATCCGCAGCGCCGTACGCTGTTCACGCAGCTCGCGAGCGCGGAACGCGTGCACGCGAACCTCTGGGCAAACAAGCTGCACGCGAACGGTGCGCGCGTGCCGCCGCACCGCCACAGCATCAAGACGCATCTGATGCGCGGCCTGATTCATACATTCGGGCCGAAATTCGTGCTGCCGTCGCTCGCCGCCGCCGAATATGCGGACCGCGACAAGTACGCGAACCAGCCCGACGCCGCGCAGCTATCGAAAGACGAGCAGCATCACGCCGCCGTGATGCAACAGATGGTCGCCGACGTCAAAGGTCAGCAAGCCTTGCCGTCGAAAGGCGCGCAAATCGCGGCCGCCGAGTCGTGGCACAGGAACGTGACGTCGGGCAACGACCTGCGCGCCGCCGTGCTCGGCGCGAACGACGGTCTGGTGTCGAACTTCTGCCTGATCATGGGCGTCGCGGGCGCGGGCACGGGCAACAAGGCGATCCTGTTGACGGGGCTGGCCGGGCTGATCGCAGGCGCGTGCTCGATGGCGCTCGGCGAGTGGCTGTCGGTGACGAATGCGCGCGAACTCGCGCGCACGCAGATCGCGAAAGAGGCCGACGAAATCGAGCACACGCCCGAAGCCGAGCAGCACGAACTGGCGCTGATCTACCAGTCGAAGGGAATCGACGCCGACGAAGCGAAGCGCGTCGCCGCGCAAATCATGCGCGACAAGCAGAAAGCGCTCGACACGCTGACGCGCGAGGAACTCGGCCTCGATCCGGCGGAACTGGGCGGCAATCCGTGGACGGCGGCGGGCGTGTCGTTCTGTCTGTTCTCGCTGGGCGCGATTTTTCCGGCGATGCCCTTTCTCTGGACGCATGGCACAGCGGCAATCGCGCAGTGCGTCGCGTTGAGCGCATTCGGCCTCGCCGCTGTCGGCGTCTTCACGTCGCTCTTCAACGGCCGTGGCGCCGCGTTCTCGGCCTTCCGTCAGATCGTGATCGGCTTGATCGCGGCCGCCTTTACGTTCGGCGTTGGACGGCTTCTCGGCGTATCCATTTCGTGAGCGCGATGTCCAGCGAAGAACCGTCCCGCAGCGCGCCGCTGCATGAATCGAATGAGGAGCGGACCTTCACGGTGCGTGTCGAGCCGCTCGGACGCACGTTCGATGCGCCCGAATCGCTCACCGTTCTCGAAGCTGCGGGTTTCGCGAATCTGCATCTGCCGCGCATGTGCCGCAACGGCACGTGCCGGACATGCCTTTGCCGGCTGGAATCAGGCAGCGTGCGCTATACGGTCGAATGGCCCGGCGTCAGCGCCGAAGAAAAGGCGCAGGGCTACATCCTGCCGTGCGTGGCCGTCGCGCAGAGCGATCTGGTGCTCGACGCGCCCGACGCCGCCGATATTCCATCCGCGCCGGCTACGCCGCCCGTCCGGCGCTTCTAGTCGATCGGCGCTAGTTGATGGGTGCAAAGCGCGGCACGGTCTGCCCTTCGTGCTCGATCATCTCGAAGAATACCGATGCCGGCCGCGTCCAGATGGTGCCGTTGTCGGCGCGATAGACGATCATCGTGATGCTCGGGTCCGATTCGAGCGTCGCCTCGCAGATGAACTCGTAAATGCCGCCCTTGTAGTGTCGATAACGTACGGTCACAGTCGTTTCCTCACTGATGCATGATTGGACAAAGCAGCGCGAGCGGCACGCAGCCGCATGCGTCAGCTCGCGCCCTCTTTCATCTGCTTCAGGTGCTTATAGACTGTTGCACGCCCCATGCCAAGCACGTTCGCGACATAGTTCGCCGAGCTTTTGCCGCGAAACGCGCCTTCCGCATAGAGCGCTTCGACCAGTTCACGCCGGTGCTCGCGCGTGAGTCCGTTGAGACCGATCTGCCGCTCGCGCAGCCAGCCGTGCAGGAACGTGTTGATGCGCTCCTGCCAGTCGTCGCGGAATAGCTCTTCCGGCTGCGCGACGACGCCTGCGCCCTTGATGAACAGATCGAGCGTCGAGCGCACGTCGTCGAATACGGCGATGTTGAAATTGATGCACAGCATGCCCGCCGGCTGGCCGTTGTCGTCGAACAGCACGTTGCTCACGCAGCGCATCCGGCGGCCGTCCCAGTTGAGCTTCTCGTACGGGCCGATCACGCGCTCGCGTGCCGAATGCTCGGTTTCCTCGAGCGCGGAATCGTCGCCGATTTCCCGCTTCGACAGATTGTTCGCGAGATACAGCACGGTCTGATCATGCAGATCGTGGATCACCACTTCCGCGTACGGGAAGAACAGTGCGGCGATGCCGTCCGCGATGGGCGCATAGCGGGTCAGCAGCAGATCCTTGACGGGGGACGTATTCTTCTTGCGCATCGGCGGGCAGGGGCAGTCTTCGCGGGGTATTCATGATGCCGCTGCGGTTGTCTCGCTCGACCCGCAGCGGCGGCTGATCGCCATTGTAGCTATTGTGCCTGGTCTCCACGATCCGTCAGGTGGCGATAAAGCTCGCTGGCGATCGCGACGTCTTCGAGGCCGAGGCCGATCGAGCGGAAGAACGCGTGCCGCACATACGCGGGCTTCTCGCAGGTGCCAGCCAGCAGCGACGGCAGATCGCCCTTCACTTTCTGCGGCGACCAGCCGTGCTGCGCGGCGAGCTTCATCTCGCCGGCGCTCGCGGGCGTCGTCGCGCGATAGTCGCAGTAGACGTCCATGTCCGGCAGCCACGCCGGGTCGATTTCGTGCGCGTTCACGGCATTCGTGCTGATCGACGTGATGAGCGCGGGCTTCGTCAGTGCGTCGCGCGGCAGCACGGGCGTGCCCGACGACGTGCACAGCATCACGACGTCAGCATCCTTCACACACGCTTCGATGCTCGCGCTGGCTTCGGCGCGTGCATCGGCGGCTTGCACGGCGGCGCGCTTCGCATCGCTGGCGGCGAGATCGGGCGAAAACACGCGAATCGATTCCCACGCACGCAGCGGCGCGACATGCCGCAGATGCGCGAGGCCGACCGCGCCCGCGCCGATGATCGCAAGCCGCTTCGCATCGGTGCGCGCAAGCTGGTCGACGGCGAGCGCCGTGGTGCCCGCCGTGCGCTCGGTGGTGAGCAGACCCGCGTCGCACCACATCAGCGGCTGCCCCGTTTCCATCGACATCAGCGCGGTCCAGGCCGTGATCACCGGCTTGCCGCCCGTCACGATATACGGCGACAGCTTCGCGCCGAACACCTTCGCGTCGGCGAGCACGCCTAGATAGGTAATGAAGTCGCCCGCGCCGTTCGGGAACAGCGTCAGCGTTTGCGGCGGCTGCACCGCCTCGGCGGAAGCGAGCGCGCGAAACATCGCGGTCAGCGCGCGGCGCACGTCGAGCGCGGGCAGCGCGGCACGGACGGCCTGTTCGTCAACGGCGAGTGGCAAGGCGGTCATCATCGAAATCATCTCCTCAGGCGACGCGTGATGCGTCAATTGCAATTGCTGTCCGATCGGCAATTCGACGGAAACGTAGACTTATAGTCTACTTGAGACTGTGCCAATTTGGACAAAAAAGTCTCGTTTCGGACGTGTGGAGTGTGCGCAAGGCGACCCGTACAGATAGGCTTTTCGCGGCTCCTGCCCTTTCCGTGTAAGGCCTGGAAGGAAACAGAACAACATTTTTGATCACTGGACTATCGTATTCCCTATAGTCCATACTGGACTTTCAGTCTATATTTCCACTGCACCGCCGCTTGTCGCGCGTGGTCCGATCATCAACGACAGGAACCGTCATGAACCTGAAGCTCTCCTTCGCCGCCGCCGTCCTTGCCATGACGGCGGGCGCCGCCTGTGCGCAATCGTCCGACACGTTGCGCTTCGGCATCGAAGCCGCCTACCCTCCGTTCGAAAGCAAAACTGCGTCGGGCCAGCTCGAAGGCTTCGATGTGGACGTCGGCAACGCGGTCTGCGCGAAGATGAAGGTGAAATGCGTGTGGGTCGAGAACGCATTCGACGGGCTGATTCCTGCGTTGCAGGCGCGCAAGTTCGACGTGATCAACTCGGCGATGAACATCACGTCCAAACGCAAGGAAAGCATCGCGTTTACGCCGCCCATTTACGTCGTGCCCATCGTGATGATCGCGAAGCGCGGCTCCAATCTGCTGCCGGACGTGAAGAGCCTGCAGGGCAAGCGCGTCGGCGTGCTGCAAGGCTCGTCGCAGGAAGACTTCCTGAAGGGGCACTGGGCGAATGCGGGCGTGCAGATCGTGTCGTATCAGGACCAGGATCAGGTGTACGCGGACCTCGCCGCGGGACGTCTGGACGCCGCCGTGCAGGAAGCGCAGACGGCGCAAGATGGTTTCCTGAGCAAGCCGGCGGGCGCGGGCTTCGATATGGTCGGCGAGCCGCTGAAAGATCCGTCGACGCTCGGCGAAGGCACGGGCTTCGGTCTGCGCAAGGGCGACAAGGCACTGCAGGCGAAGGTCGATGCCGCGCTCGCCGAGCTGAAGAAGGACGGCACGCTGACGGCGCTGTCGCAGAAGTACTTCAAGCGCGACATCATCGCGAAGTGATACGCTGCTGAGCCGAAGCCGGCCGCACCTGACGCGGCCCCGTCGACTCAATGCGCGAGCGCGTGGCGACACGCGCTCGTTGCGCTTCTGACGCATCACTCAACATCATTTCAATCGCTATGGATTTCGACGTCATCGTGCTGGGCGCGGGCATCGTCGGCGTGTCGTCGGCGTTGCATCTGCAGGATCGCGGGCGGCGCGTCGCGCTGGTCGACCGGCGCGCCCCGGCGAGGAGACGAGCTTCGGCAACGCGGGGCTGATCGAGCGCTCGTCGCTCGTGCCGTACGGCTTTCCGCGCAAGATTGGCACACTGCTGCGCTACGCGCGCAACCAGTCGACCGATCTCTACTGGGACTACAAGGCGATCCCCGCTTACGCGGCCTGGCTCGCGCGCTTCTGGTGGGAATCGTCGCCGCAGCGGCTCGCCACTGCCGCGCGCGACCTGATGCCGTTGATCGCCGCCTGTGTCGACGAACACGACAAGCTGATCGCGCGCGCGGGTGTCGGCCAGCTCGTGCACGACGGCGGCTGGATCGAGGCGTTCCGCACGCGCGCCGCGTTCGACAGCGAAGCGAGAGCATCGGAAGACGCGATCCGCGAGCATGGACTGCATGTGAGCGTGCTCGACGCGGCCGCGCTGCATGCGCAAGAGCCGTCGGTGGGCGAAGGCATCGTCGGGGCGATTCACTGGAAGGACCCTAAAAGCGTGCTGAATCCGGGCGCGCTGGTGAAAGGCTATGCGCGGCTGTTCGAAGCGAACGGCGGGACCTTCGTCACTGGCGATGCGGCGACCTTGCGTTCATCGGGCGATGGGTGGACCGTCGAGACGCAACACGGCACGCTCAGCGCGAAAGAAGTCGTGCTCGCGCTTGGGCCGTGGTCCGATACCGTGTTCGAGCCGCTCGGCTATCGCATTCCGCTGCGCGCGAAGCGTGGCTATCACATGCACTATCGGCCGGCGCGGCAGATGCTGTCCGTGCCTATTGTCGATACGGAACGCGGCTATGTGATTGCGCCGATGGAAGGCAACCGCCTGCGCCTGACGACGGGCGTCGAGATCGCGGAGCGCGGCGCGCCGCCGACGGGCATTCAGCTCGAACGTGTCGAGCCGCTCGCGCGTGTGACGTTTGGGCTGGGAGAGCGCGTCGATGACAAGCCGTGGCTCGGGATGCGGCCTTGCACGCCGGATATGCGGCCTGTGATCGGGCCGGCGCCGCGTCATCGTGGGCTGTGGTTCGCGTTTGGGCATAACCATCATGGGCTGACGCTCGGGCCTGTTACCGGGCGGCTGCTCGCTGAGATGATGACTGGGGAGACGCCGTTTGCCGATCCGAGGCCGTTTCGGGTGGAGAGGTTTGGGTGAGGGGCTCGGTTCGGTTTTGGTTTTTGGGTGTTTCGGCCTTTGCGCTGGCATTCGCGTTTTAACTTCGTGGCGCGGTCGGTTTGGTTTGCTCGTGTTTTCGCTGGCATCCGCGATGCGTTAGCATGCTTCACGCGTCGCCCCTGTGCGGGGCGGCACCTACTTTTCTTTGCCGCCGCAAAGAAAAGTAGGCAAAAGAAAGCGGCTCACACCGCCAATCCTTGTGTTTGCCTGAGGGGCCCCCGCAGGGTCTTACGCTTCACACGGTAACCTGCTTGTTCCGCGTTCGTTGCCAGCGCGCTTGCGGTGCGCCTCACCCGCTTCACGCACCCGCGCTGCATCATGCCGTGCCAGATAGTCCACCGCCGCCCAGGTGGCAAACTGTGTGTAGGCCGTAGCACTCCACACGCCTCACTTCGGACCCGATAGCGCACGCGTTCCACCCTGTAAGAGCGCTACCTTGTACGACGCGACAACCTACACACAGTTTGCCACCTGGGCGGCACATACCATTCGCTGCCGCTCGCACGTGTGCGGGTGTTTGAAGTGGGTGAGGCGTTCATTCGAAGCGTTGGCAACGAGCACCGACTAGGGCACTGGAATGTGAAGCGTGGGGACGTTGGGGGCCCGTGGATAGGAACACAGGCTGGCGGGGTTCGCCGCTTTCTTTTGCCTACTTTTCTTTGCGGCGGCAAAGAAAAGTAGGTGCCGCCCCGCACAGGGGCGACGCGTGAAGCACGCTAACGCATCGCGGATGCCAGCGCAAACACAAGCACACCACATGTTAGCCCTCAAACCACATCTACCCTGAACGCCGCCGTCAACTCACTCAACCGTTTAGCCTCATCCGCCAACGCGGCCGCGGTCGCCGCATTCTCCTCGACCAGCGCCGCGTTCTGCTGCGTCACTTCATCCATCTGCGTAACAGCAAGGCTCACTTCCTTGATCCCGTCGCTCTGCTGCTGCGACGCCGTCGCAATCTCGCCGACGATCTTGGCGACCCGAGAAATCGCGGTCTCGATATCGCGAATGGTATCGCCCGCACCCGTCGCGATCTGCGCGCCATGCGCGACGCGCGACGTCGAATCCGCGATCAGCAAGCCAATCTCTTTCGCCGCCGCAGCGGACCGTTGCGCGAGACTGCGCACCTCGCCCGCGACGACGGCAAAACCGCGCCCCTCCTCGCCCGCCCGCGCCGCCTCGACAGCCGCGTTCAGCGCCAGAATGTTGGTCTGAAACGCGATCCCTTCGATCGCCGTGATGATGCCCGTCATCTTCGACGAGCCTGCGTCAATCAGATGCATCGTCTCCACAAGGCTGCCGACCGCTTCGCGCCCGTGCGCCGTCATCGACGATGCGTCCTCCGCCAGCTTGCTCGCGTGCTGCGCGTTCTCGGCGTTCAGTTGCACCGTCGACGTCAGCTCGTCCATCGCCGCAGCCGTCTGCTCCAGCGACGCGGCCTGCTCCTCCGTCCGCTGCGACAGATCCAGGTTGCCCGCCGCGATCTGCTGCGTCGCAGCCGCGATCGAATCGGAACCCTTGCGCACCGTCGTGATCGTCGCGCCGAGTTTGTCCTGCATCGTCGCGAGGCCATGGAGCAGCGTGCCCATTTCGTCCTCGGAACGGATCTCGACGCGCGTGCGCAATTCGCCCGATGCGATCGCGTCGAACTGACCGAGCGCGTCGCGCATCGGCGACATGATCGCGCGGCGCAGCGCCCGCCAACTGAGGAACGCGACACCCAGCCCGACGACGATGCTAGCGATGCACGCCGTCAGCAGCGTGCGGAACGTCGCGGAAGAATGATCGGCGGCGGCCTGGGCGGCGGCGTCGAGATATTTTTCCAGCGCGCCCTGGCTCGCGTTCATCGCCGAGTACAAGCCGATCAGATGATTCGCGCGGCTCTCGTCCATCCAGCTCGTGTCGCCGCTGCCGATCGCCTGGATCAGCTGGTCGATGCCGTCGCGCATGACGGCCGTGCGTTTGGCGTCGAGATCGTCGGTGAGGCGCTGCAGTTCGGGCGTCTTCGGCAGTGCGCGGAAGTCGGCCCACGCCTTGTCGGCGTCGCCGAGCAGGCGCTTCGCGCGGTTCAACTGCTCGCCAAGCTGCGGCGAATTCGGATTGCTCATCGCCCAGTCGAGACCGAAGCGCGCCCGCGACATCGCCGTCCCCGAGCGCCCCAGCGCAACCACCGACGCGAAATTGACCTCATACGCGTCGCGCTGCGCCCGGTTGCTTTTCGCCATGCCGAAGATGCCGAGCGCGCCCGTCGCGATCAGCAGCACGCCGAGGAACGCGATCGTCGTCGCGATCCGGGCGTTGATGGTCAAGCTTTTCATGTTGTCTGGTCTCTCGCTGTCTGCCTGCTTTTCGCCGATATGTCGGTCGCTTTTTGTTCCATATTCGAAACATATATCCTTATATGGAACCAACGCCGAGTGTAAGGCGAAAAAAATCAGCAGACCACTGCTCATTCAGCGCGCGTTGTGAGACCGCGACAACGGATCAACCCGTTGCCGTCACCCCGGCGCGTGCATATAGAACAACAGCAGCGACAGCGAAACGAGCGAGCCGAGCGTCGACAGCAGAATGGTCTGCGACGTGATGTGCGCCTCGCGCTCATAGAACTCGGCGAGCATGTAAGGGCCCGTGCCTGTTGGCAGCGCGGCGAGCAGCACGGCCATGTCGACCATCGGCGTGGGCAGCGCAAACACCCGCGCGGCGATCCACCATGCGAGCGCCGGCTGCGCGATCAGCTTGATGGCTGTCAGCACGAACGACGTGACTGGCTCGGCCGCTTGCTCCGCCGGCGTGCGTTTTTCCGCGAGGAACAGCCCGAGGCTCACCAGCGCGCATGGGCTCGCCGCGCCGCTCAGCAGCTTCAAAAAGGTCTCGACGCTATGCGGCAGCGTGACATCCGCGCTCGCCGCCAGCACACCGAGGATCGGCGACGCGATCAGCGGATTCCTCAGCAGCCGCCACACCACTTTCGCGCCGAGCTTGTGCGGCGTGCGCTCGGTCTGCAAGCCGATCTCGATCAGCACGATCGCGAGCGCGAACAGCACACAGGCGACGATGATCGTCGCGATGGTAGTCGGCGTGAGGCTTGCCTTGCCGAACGCGAGTAGTCCAAGCGGAAAGCCGATGTATCCCGTGTTCGGATACGACGCCGCAATCGCGTCGACGCTCGCATCGGCAAGATGCCTTCCGCTCGCGAGCCGCGCCAGCAGCACGACCACGAACACGCCCGCACAGGCAATCGAGAACGTCGCGATGAAGGCCGGCTGATCGAGCTGATGCCAGGTCGAATGGGCCATCGTGTCGAACAGCAGTGCGGGCAGCGCGAGCCACACGACGAAGCGGTTCAGTTCGGAAGCGGCCGTGGGGCCGAGCAGATTGCGACGGCGGCAGAAAAAGCCCGCGAAGATCAGCGCGAAGACAGGCAGCAGGATTTCGAGCGTAGACAGCATGAAGTTGCGGCAACGAAGGTAAAGAGGACAGAAACGCGTAAGGGTAAGCGTTTACACCTATACAATCCAATGCCGAATCAAACCTGCGACGATACTTTTTTTGCATCATGCTCGACGTCAAGCCGCTTCGCTACTTCGTCACGCTCGCCGAAACGCGCCATTTCGGGCGCGCCGCCGCGCGGCTGAACCTGTCGCAGCCGCCGCTGAGCCGGCAACTGGCCGCCCTCGAAGCATCGCTCGGCGTCACGCTGATCGAGCGCAGCCCGCGCAGCGTCGCGCTCACGGCAGCGGGCGAACGCTTCTATGAGGATGCGAAGGCGATTCTCGCGTCGATCGAGCAGGCGGCGAAGAATGCGCGCGCGGCGGCCATCGGCGACAGCGGCCAGTTGACCATCGGCTTCACGATGTGCGCCGCGTACAGCGTGCTGCCCAGCTATGCACGCGCGTACGGCGACGCCTGGCCCGGCGTGACGCTGAACCTGCGCGAAGTCGTATCGAACGATCTGGCGTCGCAGGTGCTGAGCGGGCAGATCGACGCCGCGATCATGTTTCCGGGCGCGCAAAACAAAGATCTCGATACCCGAGCGATCTTCACCGAGCCGCTGTGCGTCGCCCTGTCGCGCGAGCATCCGCTCGCCCGCGCGCGACAACTGAAAATCGGGCAGCTCGCGCACGAGCCGTTCGTGATGGCTTCGCAAGCCGTGTCGCCGAGCTTGCGCGCGACCATCGTCGATCATTGCGCGCAAGGCGGCTTCACGCCCGATGTGCGCTTCGAGGTGCAGTTGCAGCAGACGGTGTTGAGTCTCGTCGAAGAAGGCGTCGGCATCGCGCTGGTGCCGGAGTCGATGCGCAAGGCGCAACTGGCGGGCGTCGTGTTCAGACCGCTGGCCAACGCGCCGACGATTTCGCAGATGCTCGTCTGGTCGCCGTCGAACCGCAACCCATGTCTGGCGCGGTTTCTGGACATTGCCTGGAAGCGGCGAGCGGATCGAAACGGAGAAGAGCGCCGCGCGTCTGCGCATTCGAGCACAGACGCGGGAAAGCAGCGTTACAGATAAGCCGAGTTGCGCGCCGCTGCCGCCGACGCGCGCGCGATGCGTTCGCTGCGCTCGACCAGCGCGCCGAACAACAGGCCGATCGTGGCCCACATGATTGCCTGCATGCCGAGCGCCGTGAAGCGGAACTTCCACAGCACGACGGCCGGGAACGCTTCGGGCACTTCATTGACAGTGGGCAGCGCGATCTGGATCGCAGCGATGATCGCGATGAAAACGATGCCGCCCACGATCGACGCGTTCCACACCCCGAGCCGCGGTATCAGGTGCTTGCGGACTTTCATCGAGAACACCGCCACGACGAGCGACGTGACGATCATCAGAAAGAACAGCCCCGTGCGCATGCCGATCGTATCCGGGTCGCCGACGGAAGGCGGATTCGCCGGGTACTTGATGGTCGGCACCAGCACCACGGCGACATAGGCGCCCACCGCGAGCCACGCCGACAACGCACGCGCGCCAAGCCGGCCAACGCGTCCGTGCAGATACGCGAACGTCAGCGCGAACAGCCCGCCGAACGCCATGCCATATGCGACGACGCCCGTCAGCAGACCGAGGCCCGCCTGCGTGCCGCGGCTGACGAGCTCTTCTTCGTGATCGTGACCACCGCTCGCGTCACCGTGATCGTGCGCGGCCTGCATCTTTTCTTCGAACGAGATCGCCGTATCGACCAGCGGCTCGCCTGCGACGCGCGCGAACGCGAACGTCAGCAGACCCGCGACGATGCCTGCGAGCATCCCTCGCATCAACAACTTACCCACCATGGTGATGACTCCCTTACGCGATCAGTGGCAAGGAAAGCCGAGCAGATGGCGGCCATCGTGCACGAATTCATGCACGTACATGCCGGGAATCAGCGACGTCGCGCCCTGTTCGGCGCCGACGAAATACAGCGCGAGCAGCATCAGCAGGCCGCCAAAGATGATCCACGGCAGCAGTTCGCGCAGCGGGATGGGGTGATGGCAGGTTGATCGGTCTGACCGGCGTGGTCGAGAACGGCGTCGTTCATGACGGACATCTCCTTGGGGTTACGCGCCCCGATAGTCGAATGATGAGAGAGGTCGAAGCTTGGGTCTGGCTTCCGGCTTGTGTACAGCCTGTTGTGTACGCATTTGCTGCCGATTACAGTGGCGCGACCGCGCCGGGCTTACACCGGCTTCCGCGCTTCGAGTGGCGACTATTCTACGGCTAAACTGCGGAACGCTCTCTTCTTTCTTCCCATTTCCCGGACCCAAGGCCGTCGATGCGCACACGCCTGTTGTTGATCAGCCACCCGGCGACGGCCGCGCAGCGCAAAGGCACGTTCCCCGCCGACGATCCGCTCGATGCGCGCGCGGTCGAAGCAGCCACGGCGTTTCGCGCGTCGCATGCCGGCTTGCTGAACGCCGATGTGGCGCTCAGCAGCCCCGCTGCGTGCGCACTGGAAACGGCGCAGGCGCTTGGACTCGTGCCGAAGGCCGTGCCGGACCTCGCCGATGCCGATTTCGGCCGCTGGCGTGGCCGCCGTCTGCTCGACGTGGCGAACGAAGAAACGGACGCGCTCGACACGTGGACGCACGATCCGTCATCCGCGCCGCATGGCGGCGAATCGTTCGATGCGCTGACCTTGCGCGTCGGCGGCTGGCTCGATGCATTCGAGCATCACGGCACGGTCATCGCCGTCACCCATGCGGGCGTGATCCGGGCGGCGCTCATGCATGTGTTGCAGGCGCCGTCCTCGACATTCGCGCGTATCGAGGTTCCGCCCCTTTCCGTCGTCGAGCTGCAACGCCATGAGCGCGGCTGGGCGTGGTGGCCTGCGCCTGACCGTCAAACCTGAGACGCCCACGCGCGCTCACAGCGTCGGACACGACAGCACCTGCTGCGGATTGAGCGTCGTGCCCGGCATGCCGTCGGTGGCGGGCGTGCCCTGCGCCGGCGTCGCGATCAGGCGCACGGCATCCGTGCCCGCGTCCGCGAGCACGTAGCGCTCGGGGCGGCCTTGCGGCTGCCAGTACGCACGATAGATGCCGCCATCCTTCAGCACATGCAGCGTGCCGGGCACCGTCTTGCCGCCTGCGATGAAATCGACGGGCTCGCCATCGCGCAACGCAAAGCCGCTCGCGGCCGACACGCTCGATGCACCCGACGCGCCCGCCCCGCCACCCGCTCCCGCACCCGCCAGCACGCCGCAGGACGCATCGCCCGTTGCCGCGATCGCCAGTTGCGCGACGGTCCATAGCGCGAGCGGCGCGATCGTTCTGAGTGTCATGGCGAACCTCGTGTCGTCTGGAATGGTCTGGAATGGCGGCCTCATGGAGCCTTAGGCGCGTTGCAAAGCGCATACCCAGCACGGCGCGCGGACGTGAGACGACGTGAATTTTGACCGCATGGCACCGTACTTTTTGATGTGCGATAAGAGTCAGATCTTTCACCAGCGTTCACCGAAAAGAGGCAACCGATGGCTACGCTCGAAGCGTTTCGTACCGTGCTCGACGATGCACGCACGCCCGAGATCATCCGCAATCACATCATCGATTCGCTGCAGTACGCGCTGCGCAACCACGGCCAGGTTTTCACGTCGAAGGAAGTCGAATGGCTTGCGAAGTGGGACGACGCGCGCATACCGCTCGCCGCCAGCCGCGAGCTGCAAAAACGCCTGACGCAGACGACCGACTGAGCTCGCACAGCGGCCAGGCACGTGCGCCGCGCGCCAGACGGGCATGCTCCGCGAAAGCGGTCGAGGGAAAGTTTCTGCTACCCAAAGCCCTGTTTTTAGGGCATAATATATTTAACGCAGCGCTCTGCCCGCATCACCCGTCAACTTCTTCACCGTAACGCGTCAACGTATTCTCGTCTTCGCCGCGTTGCACTGATTGCATTGCATCCCAGCCGTCCCGTTATCGCGCAACATCATGCAGCGGCAACCCGGCGGTCTTCGTCACTCCGGCCACGCGCTGGACGCCTGAACCCGACGGGGTGACATTCGCTACGTTCGCTGCCCGCGCGGCATCAGCGTATTTTTCTCCATCCGTTCCGCGTTGATCGCGGTTGCGTTCGAGCCAGCGCATACGGCTCGCGCGAGACTTTTTCCATTGCGGCGCGCCCGATGGCGCTGCGCCGCCCGCTGCCTATTCGCCGCGCCTGCCCGTTGCAGTGACGCGCGCCGGCAGCCGTATCACAGGACTTTGTATATGACGATTCAAAGCATCAAGACCTACAAGGGCTACGAGATTCATCCGCTGATCTATCCGCGCCGCACGGCGAACGGCGTGGCGCACCGCAATTCGATCGACAGCGGCTACGACGCGTCGGTTCGCATCTGCCGCGTCGGCGCGAACGCCGCCGCCGACGGACGCGTGTTCCGCCTGTCGTATTTCCGGCCGTTCGAAGGCGCGGGCAAAGCACGTATAGCCTGCATGGAGCATGCCGCACAAGTGATCGACGGGCGGGTCGACGGACAATCTGTCTCCGACCTCTGATCACACGCGCGCCGCAAAAGGCGCGTATTACTGTCTCACCGTATCGCCGCGGCAGCGTACGCGCTGCCGCGCAAGTTACGCTGCGCGCCGCGCGCGGCACCCTTCCCTCATCGACCAGGAGTAATGCATGGCGAAAGAAGAACTGCTTGAACTGGACGGCATCGTCGACGAAGTGCTACCCGATAGCCGCTACCGCGTCACGCTGGATAACGGCGTGGTCGTGGGCGCGTACGCGTCGGGACGCATGCGTAAGAATCACATCCGTATTCTCGCGGGCGACCGCGTCACGCTCGAACTGTCGGTCTATGACCTGACCAAAGGGCGCATCAATTTCCGTCACAAGGACGAACGTAGCAGCGGCCCGCGTAGCGCACCAATGCGCCGCCGCTAAATGTAGCGGCAATCCACTGAAGCGTCCCGCGCTCATAACCGGCGCGACGCAATCGTGAATCGACGTACAGGGCAGTCGTCGATCACGGCAAAAGATGCGGCATGTGCAACGCATGCCGATCGATTCATCCTCGAAAGACCGCGCGCGGATCATCGCTCGCACTGGTCTGCATTCGCGTCACGACGCGCTCCTCCAGTTCCGCCAGATGCGCGCGCATCGCTTCGAGCGCCGCGCTCAAGTCTCCATCATCCAGCGCCTCGATCAGCTGCGCGTGTTCGTCGGCGGAGCATGTCGTGCCCTTCGATGGATCGTAAAGCGCCTTGTACAGCTCCGTCTTCGCGACGAGCTGCGCGACGAAACCCTGCAACTCCGCACTCCCTGCAATCTGCGTCAGCAGCACATGAAAGTGCCCCGCGAGCCGCACCTGCTCATCCACGCGGCCTTCCTTCAGCGCCTTCTTCTCGCTGGCGATATGCGCCTTCAGCACGCGCCTGTCCTGTGACGACAGCGCGCCGCATAGCGCGGTGACGATCCCCGCCTCGACGATCTGCCGCGCGCGATAGACCTGCCGCACATCGTCTTCCGACGGCGCCGGCACGAACGCGCCGCGATTCGCTTCCAGGACCAGCTTGCCTTCGAACCCGAGCCGCGCCAGCACCTTACGCAGCGCGCCACGCGTGCAGTTGAACGCGGCCGCGAGATCGCGCTCGACCATCTGCGCGCCCGGCCGCAGGCGGCCTTCGAGCAGCGCCGTGGTGATCGACGCGTAAATGCGGTCCTCGACGTTGTCTTCATCCGAGGCGGGCGGCGGTGTGTTCGGGCGTGTGGCCATGTTTTGCGATTGGGAAGATTGCGGCGGCGGCCGTATTTTAGCGGCGCGCGGCCTTGCACGCATGAAGCGTCGACAGTGTTGGTCAAATATCGGCGATAGCGGATTTGCATCGAATGGTTAACCATTTTACGTTATTATGGTCAACCAATGCTTTCGACTCATCCGTAGGACACCCCGTGAATCAGACTCCCGGCATCGATACCCCGCGCATTTCCCGACGCACGACATCCTCGGCTTTATCGTGGCAGGACGGGCTCTGGCTCGCGGTCGTCGTCGCGATCGGCGTCAATCTGCGGCCGCTGCTGACGTCGGTGAGCCCGTTGATGGCGACGATCCGCGCGGCCACGGGCCTCAGTTTCTCGGGCGCCTCGCTGCTGACGAGCCTGCCCGTCGTCGCGATGGGATTCGGCGCGTTCGGCGCGGGCTTGCTGACGCGCGTGGTCGGCGAAGCGCGCGGCGTCGCGCTCGGGCTGCTGGCGATTGCCGTCGCGTGCAGCGCGCGTCTGGCCGCATCGAGCGGCACGGCGTTGCTGATGACGGCACTCGTGGCGGGCATGGGCGTCGCCGTCATTCAGGCGTTGTTGCCGGGCGTGATGAAGCAACGCTTTCATTCACGCGTGCCGCTTGCGATGGGCCTGTTCTCCGCGTCGATCATGGGCGGCGGCGGGCTGGGCGCAAGTCTGAGCCCGTATGTCGCGAAAGCATCCGGTTCGTGGCACGCGGGCCTCGCGATGTGGGCCGTGCCTGCCGCGCTCGCCTGCGCGTGCTGGCTCACGCTGCAGCGGCGTGCATCGGCTTCCGATGGACGAGCCACCGCGCACCTTGCTGCGAGCCCGACGCACCCGCCCGTGGCGATCTGGAAGAAGCGCCGCGCGTGGGCACTCGGCCTGCACTTCGGCCTCGTCAATGGCGGCTACACGACGCTGGTTGCGTGGCTGCCCGCGTACTACCAGCAGCGCGGCGCGAGCGTTGCGCACAGCGGCTCGCTGCTCGCGGCGATGACCGTCTTCCAGGCCGCGTCGGCGCTGCTGCTGCCGCTCGCGGCAGCGTCGTTCCGCGACCGCCGGCCGTGGCTCGTCGCCGGCCTGTCCGCGCAACTCATCGGGATGGTCGGACTGCTTGCGTTTCCGGATGCGCTGCCGCTCGCGTGGGTCGCGATCGCGGGCGCTGGACTCGGCGGCACGTTCTCGCTGACGCTCGTGACGGCACTCGATCATGCCGACGATCATCGCCTCGCCGGCAGGCTCGTTGCGTTCGTGCAGGGCGTCGGTTTCATCGTGGCAGCGATTTCGCCGATCGTCGCGGGACGCTTGCGCGATCTGACGGGCAGCTTCACGGCCGCGTGGATCATGCTCGCGGCTTGCATCACCGCAATGATCGCGTTGACCTTCGCGTTCTCGCCACGCAGTTACGCACGCTGGCTCGGCGCGCGGTAAAACACTCTACGCGAGCAGGTCATTCACGACTGGCTCCGCATTCACTTCTTCGCGCCAAACAGGTGCAGCACACTGGGGCACGCACTGCCACGGTGCAACAACGGCATGCTGCCGTGACGGCTCGAAGCTGCGCGCAGCAAACGTGACAGCGATTGTCGTTTGGTGGCATACAAGTTGCAGTGTTACTGCATGCTTTCCGACAGGTCACAGCAGTTACGCGACTGCTGCCCACCCGGCGTGAAGCGCGATGCAGAACCCGCAATCCGACGAATGAAGCTGCGTAACTCCCCCTACTCCATACCGGGCAATCCATGCTGCGTGTTTTGCTCGTAACCGATACCGACAAGCCGATCGGCGAGTTGCGCGATACGCTTGCGCGGCTCGGCTACGAGATGCTCGCCGCCACGGCGTCGCCGCAAGCGCTGCACAGAGCTGTCGAGAGCGAACGGCCCGACGTGATCATCGTCGACACGGAATCGCCTTCGCGCGACACGCTGGAGCAGCTTGCCGTGATGAACGCGACGGCGCCGCGCCCGGTGCTGATGTTCAGCAACGACGCGAACCAGCAGCTGATACGCGATGCCGTCGGCGCGGGCGTGACCGCGTATCTCGTCGAAGGTCTTGCGACGGAACGCCTCGCGCCGATTCTCGAAGTGGCGCTGGCGCGTTTCGCGCAGGAATCGCAACTGCGCGAGCGGCTCGCGCAGGCCGAGAACGAGCTTGCCGAGCGCAAGCTGATCGACCGCGCGAAGCGGATGCTGATGGATTCGCAAAAGATGACCGAACATGCCGCCTACGCGACGATGCGCAAGCGCGCGATGAACCAGGGCGTGAAACTCGCCGAAGTCGCGCGCCAGATCGTCGCCGCAGCCGACTTGCCAGATTGATGCGCTGCCCATGAACTCACCTGCCTACACCTCTTCCCCGACGAATCCTGCAAGCTCGAGAAGACGCACCTGCGCCTCGGGTTCGTCGCGCTCAGCGATGCCGCGCCGCTGGTCGCCGCAAAGCTGCTCGAATTCGGCCATGCGCACGGACTGACGATCGAACTGCTGAAGCAGCCATCGTGGGCCGCGATACGCGACAAGCTGTTGTCGGGCGATCTCGATGCCGCGCATTCGCTTTACGGCCTCGTGTATGGCGTGCAACTGGGCATTGGCGGTCCGCAAACGGATATGGCCGTGCTGATGGTGCTGAACCGCAACGGCCAGGCGATCACGGTATCGAACCGTCTTGCTGCTGCGCTCGACGAGCACAAGACGCTGCCTGCGGCGCTTGCGACGCTCGGTCGCAAGCCTGTGTTCGCGCAGACATTTCCAACGGGCACGCATGCGATGTGGCTGTATTACTGGCTCGCTTCGCAGGGCGTGCATCCTTTGCGCGATATCGAGAGCGTGGTTATTCCGCCGCCGCAGATGGTCGATGCGCTTGCGCAGGACCGGCTCGACGGGCTGTGTGTCGGCGAGCCGTGGAATGCGGTTGCGCAGGAGCGCGGTGTTGGCAAGACGATTGCGTATACGAGTGAGGTGTGGCCCGATCATCCCGAGAAGGTGCTGGCGAGCCGGCGCGATTTTGTTACGCGGTATCCGAATACTGCTCGGGCGCTCGTGCAGACGATGCTCGAGGCGTGTCGCTGGCTTGATGATGACGTGCATCGTGTGGAGATTTCGGCTCGGCTTGCTGCTGATGAGTTTGTTGGCGTGCCCGCCGGGTTGATTGCGCCACGGTTGATTGCTGCGGGTTCTGATGAGAAACGGCGAGCCGTGAAGTTTTTTGCTGATGGTGTGGTGAATTTTCCGCATCCTGCGGAAGGGGTCTGGTTTTTTGCGCAATACGCGCGGTGGGGGATGGCCGAGTGGCGGGATGATTTTGCGCGGATTGCGCGTGAGGTTAATCAGGTTGATCTGTATTGCCAGGCGGCTGCCAATGTTGGGGTGGGCGTGTTTGCCGATACGCCGTCGGCGGTGCTCGTTGATGGGCGGGTTTGGGATGGGACGGCCGATCAGGCCTATATGCAGGGGTTTTTGATCAGGGGTTGAAGGTTTTTTTGTCTGCGACGCTGTTGGGGTTTTTGCGCTTTCGCTGGTATCCGGGTTTTGCGAGTCTTCGTGGCGCGGCTGGTTTGGTTTGGTTTGGTTTGCTTGTGTTTGCGCTGGCATCCGCGTTTTGTTAGCTTGCTTCAAGCGTCGCCCCTGTGCGGGGCGGCACCTACTTTTCTTTGCCGCCGCAAAGAAAAGTAGGCAAAAGAAAGCGGCTCACACCGCCAACATTTCTTCTTGCCTGAGGGCCCCCGACCGGTCCCTCACTTCACACGGCAACCTTCCTGTTCGCGTTCGTTGCCAACGCTCTTGCGCTGCGCCTCACCCGCTTCACGCGCCCGCGTTGCAGCACGCCGTGCCAGATATTCCACCGCCGCCCAGGTGGCAAACTGTGTGTAGGCCGTAGTGCCTCGCACGCCTCACTTCGGACCGATAGCGCACGCGTTCCACCCGGTAAGAGCACTAACGTGTACGGCGCGACAACCGACACACAGTTTGCCACCTGGGCGGCACATACCATTCGCTGCCGCTGGCCCGCGCGCAGGTATCTGAAGCGGGTGAGGCGCACATTTGAAGCGTTGGCAACGCGCGCGAACAGTGGCGTTGCCGTGTGAAGCGTAGGAACCGTTGGGGGCCCTCAGGCAAGAAGAAATGTTGGCGGTGTGAGCCGCTTTCTTTTGCCTACTTTTCTTTGCGGCGGCAAAGAAAAGTAGGTGCCGCCCCGCACAGGGGCGACGCCTGAAGCACGCTAACAAAACGCGGATGCCAGCGCAAAGTCAAAAACAAAAAGAGCCGTCGAAGACAAAAAAACAAGCACCTCAATGCGCCGCAATATAAGCCTTAACGGCCGGCAAGCCGTCCTTGCCATCAATAGTCTGCACCCCTGCCAGCCACTTATCCAAAGCCTGCGGATTAGCCTTCAACCAGGCGAGCGCAGCCTTATTTGCATCTTCCTTGTTCATGATAGGCACCATCACATGATTCTCGATAGCCGTCGTGAACTGCAAGTTCGACACAAACTTCGCCGCATTCGGGCATCGCGCAGCGTAATCGGGCGGCGTAGCCGTAAACACCTTGGCCTCGCCATAATTAGGCCCGAACACATCATCCCCGCCAGACAGATAATCGATCTTCATCTGCACGTTCATCGGATGCGGCTCCCAGCCCAGGAACACGATCCACTTCTTCTCTCGAACCGCACGGTTCACTTCCACCAGCATGCCCGCCTCGCTCGACTCGACCAGCTTGAACTTGCCAAGCCCAAACTGATTGCCATCGATCATCTTCTTGATCAACGCATTGCCGTCATTGCCCGGCTCGATGCCGTAGACCTTTCCATCGAGCTTGTCCGCGTACTTCGCAATATCGCTGAAGGTCTTCAGCCCGCCGTTGTACACATAGTCGGGCACAGCAAGCGTATATTTCGCGCCCGTCAGGTTCGGCGTCGCCAACACCTTGATCGTGCCGGCCTTCACGAACGGCTGGATGA
The DNA here is from genome assembly GCF_013426915.1 of Paraburkholderia sp. PGU19. Lineage (GTDB taxonomy): Bacteria > Pseudomonadota > Gammaproteobacteria > Burkholderiales > Burkholderiaceae > Paraburkholderia. The sequence goes on along the minus strand of NZ_AP023180.1, from coordinate 201,387 downwards.
TCGGGTCCATCGTCGGCGCCCAATAACCCAGGAACACGTCGATCTGCTTGCTCTTGATGCCCGCAAACGTAATCGGCACGGAAGCAATCGTCTTCGTCGGGTTATAGCCGAGCCCCTGGAAGATCGTCGATGCCAGCCCCGTCGTCGCGGCAATGTCGGTCCAGCCGACGTCGGCGAACCGGACGTTGCGGCACACGGCAGGGTCGGCGGCGTGCGCGGTCGCGGCAGCCGTCGCGCACAGCGCGGCCATCATCATCAGCTTGCGTTTCATCACATTCTCCTCGGTATGACTTGTTTGCAGATCGACTGGCTAGTTCGCGTGGCGCCGCTCGACGCTCGGCGCATGACCGAACTGCGCGCGATAGGCCTTGCTGAAATGACACGGCGAATGAAATCCGCACACGGCCGTCACGCGCGCAATCGATGCGTCCGTCGTGCGCAGCAGATCGCGCGCGCGACGCAATCGCAGCGACAGGTAGTAATGCGTCGGCGACACGCTCAGATAAACCTTGAACATCCGCTGTAAATGGCGTTGCGACAATTGCACGAGCCGCGCGAGTTCTTCGAGCGACAAAGGCTCTTCGATATTCGCTTCCATCAGCCGCACGACTTCGATCAGTTCGGCACGCGAAAAACCGACGCGCGCATCGACGGGAATCGGCTGTGGATCGCTCGCGCTGCGGATACGCTCCAGAATGAACTGCTCGGACACTTGCGCCGCGAGGTTCTGCCCGAAGCGGGAACTGACGAGATCGAGCATCAGATCGAGCGGCGCGGTGCCGCCCGTGCACGTCAGGCGATCGCGATCGATCACGAACAGCTCGTCGGCGAATTGCACATGCGGATATTCCTTGTGCAGCGACGACAGGTCTTCCCAGTGCACGGAGCAGCGATAACCGTCGAGCAGTCCCGCCGCCATCAACGCATATGCGCCCGTGCAAATGCCGCCCAACGGCACGCCTTGCGACGCGGCATCCGCGAGCAGCGTCTTCACGTTGGTATCGACGGCATTGCGTATCTGCGTGCCGCCGCACACGATCAGCACATCCGGCATGCCCGCGTCTTCGAGCGTGCGTGCCGGCTTGACGGTCAGGCCGTTGCTCGCCCGCACGGGCACGCCGTCCGTCGTGATCACCGACCAGCGATAGTACTGCGCGCGCGACACGTAATTCGCCATTCGCAGCACTTCGACCGCGCTCGTGAATGCGATCATCGAAAAACTGGGCAAAGTCAGAAAGCCCACATGCGCAAGATTCGACAACGGCGCTTCAGCCCTGATAGACGTCACGTCGCGCTCCGTGGTGCACAAAGAAGAATGTGTTTGGCCACCGCGAAAGCCCTAAGGCTCTCGCGGGACGACCACTATTGGTTCTATTGCAGACGCGCCAGAAAGTCAGCGCTTGATCGAATACGACAGAGACTTAGCTTTGCGCGACGGCCGTCTGCTCGCGGCGCACGCGCATCACGTTGCGCAGGCCCGCGAAGCGCGGCGCGGTGGCCGAGCCAGGAGAGCGGCCGAAGCTCTCGGTAATGCGGTCCAGAATGATCGCCAGCAACACGACGGACAGACCGCTTTCGAAACCCAGCCCGATATCGAGGCGCTGGATACTCGCGAGCACATCGTTGCCGAGACCGCCCGCACCCACCATCGACGCGATGATCACCATCGACAGCGCCATCATGATGGTCTGGTTCACGCCCTGCATGATCGACGGCAAGGCGTTCGGGAATTGCACCTTGTACAGCAACTGCCACGGCGTGCAGCCGAAGGCCTGCCCTGCTTCGACGATCTCGCGGTTCACGTGCTTGATGCCGAGGCTCGTGAGACGCACGGCGGGCGGCATCGCGAAGATCACCGTCGACAGAATGCCAGGCACGCGGCCAAGCCCGAACAGCATCGCAGCGGGAATCAGGTAGACGAAGGCGGGCATCGTCTGCATCAGATCGAGAATCGGGCGCACGATCATGTGCACATGCTTGTTCTTCGCGGTCCAGATGCCGAGCGGAATGCCGAACACGAGACTGATCAGCGTCGAGGACAGCGTGAGGCCCAGCGTGATGACCGTCTGGTCCCAGAAGCCGGTGGCGTAGATCAGCAACAGCGAAGCGGTAGCAAAAATCGCAAAGCGCCAGCCCACGCGCCACAAGCCGATGCCAATGAAAAACGCCATCAGCGCCCACATCGGAATGGCCTGCAAGCCATGCTCGATCATCGCGGCGAAGCTCTCGATCGCCTTGCCGATCGAATCGAACGTGCTCGCATCGTGATCGAGCAGATAGTGAACGGACTGATCGACCCAGCGGCCGAGTGGAATCATCTCAGACATGGGCGCCACCTCTGTTACGCGTAATGACCTTCAGGACCGCGGCCTGATCGACGGAACCGCAGTAGCGGTCCTCGTCGTCGACCACGGGCAGAGCCGTCGCGCTCGCGCACACGCGCGACACGACATGTTCGAGCGGCGCGCCGCGCGAAATGCATTCGACCTTGTTCAGCGACGGCGTCGAGTTGCCGATCGCCTCGCGCGTGACGAAGCCGCGAATGCGGCGCTCGGCATCCAGCACGAACGCGTATTCGGCGCTGCCGTTCAGCGACTCGGCAACGCTCGTCTGATCCAGGTTGCGCACGAGCGGCACGCCGTTCGCCTGCATCAGATCGCCCGCCGTCAAGTAGCGGCTCGTGTCGACGCCCTCGAAGAACGCGCGCACATAGTCGTCCGCCGGATTCGCGATGATGTCCTGCGGCGTGCCGATCTGCACGACGCGTCCACCTTCCATGATCGCGATGCGGGTGCCGATGCGCAGCGCCTCTTCCAGATCGTGGGACACGAACAGAATCGTGCGCTGCTGGTTCTTCTGCAATTCGAGCAGCACGTTCTGCATTTCCTTGCGCTTGAGCGGGTCGAGCGCCGAGAAAGCTTCGTCCATGATCATCAGCGAGGGGTTCACCGCGAGCGCACGCGCGAGACCTACGCGCTGCTGCATGCCGCCCGACAGCTCGGAAGGCAGCTTGCCCGCGAAGGTCGCGAGGCCCACCTGTTCGAGCACTTCGAGCGCGCGCTTCTCGCGTTGCTTGCGTCCCATGCCTCCGACTTCGAGGCCGAACGCCGCATTCGACAGCACCGTGCGTTGCGGCATCAGCGCGAACGACTGGAACACCATGCTCATGTCGGTGCGACGCAGCGACGTCAGTTCGGAGCGCTTGATGGCGGCGACATCGCGGCCATCGATAATCACCTTGCCCGCCGTCGGTTCGACGAGCCGGTTGATGAGACGGATCAGCGTGGACTTGCCGGAGCCGGACAGGCCCATCAGCACGAAAATCTCGCCTTCCTGCACGTCGAAGGAGACATTGTGGACGCCGACCACATGCCCCGTCTTGGCGAATACCTCGTCCTTCGACGCGCCTCGCGAGAGCATGTCCTGCGCCAACTTCGGGTTAGGCCCGAAAACCTTACATAATCCTTCGACCACGACCTTTGGGGATTTCATCGAGTCCATCTCCTCGTGGTGCAGGCGCCGGCCTGCACATGTGTGACTACATAGTTGCCAGAAAAAACCCCGCCTAGCCGACTAATTGCGACAGACGCTTGCGGAAATGCGACACGAGGAAAAACGAACGGGCGTTAGCGGATACGTGCAGCCCTTATGCAGCAAGGCTTTGTGAGGATGCTGCAGTGCGTGATGAACGGATGCGTGTGTCGCTTATTGGAAGGTCGGCGTCCAATGAATCTGCATGCGCGGCGCGCTGCCACGCACGCCGGCAAGGGTTCCGCCGGCCCTGCGACGCAAACTCGTCAACCCGTCGCTTCTGTTGCGCTGCAACCGCGACGCGTCGTGATCCTCGCAGCCCTTCCGACGAACGCCATCTCGTGCAACGAATGGGCTAAGCTGATCTGCACCGACGTACGAAGAACGAAGCAATCAGGAGACCTCATGCGCAAGCTCCGCTCGCAAAGCTGGTTCGGCCGCAACGACAAGGACGGCTTCATCCATCGTTCGTGGATGAAAAACCAGGGCATTCCACACGATGAATTCGACGGCCGCCCCGTGGTCGGCATCTGCAATACATGGTCGGAGCTGACACCCTGCAACGCGCACTTCCGCGAGCTTGCCGAGTACGTGAAGCGCGGCGTGCGCGAGGCTGGCGGGCTGCCGCTCGAATTCCCCGTGATGTCGCTCGGCGAATCGAATCTGCGGCCCACGGCGATGCTGTTTCGCAATCTGGCTTCGATGGATGTCGAGGAGTCGATACGCGGCAATCCGCTCGATGGCGTGATCCTGCTCGTCGGCTGCGACAAGACCACGCCCGCGCTGTTGATGGGCGCGGCCTCGTGCAACCTGCCCGCGCTCGCCGTGTCGGGTGGTCCGATGCTCAATGGCCGCTTTCGCGGCCGCACGATCGGCTCGGGCACGGGCGTGTGGCAGATGTCCGAGGAAGTGCGCGCGGGCACGATGAGCCAGCAGGAATTCATCGACGCCGAATCGTGCATGAACCGCTCACGCGGCCATTGCATGACGATGGGCACGGCATCGACGATGGCGTCGATGGTCGAATCGCTGGGCATCGGTCTGCCGCACAACGCGGCGATTCCTGCCGTCGATGCGCGCCGCCAGGTGCTCGCGCATCTCGCAGGACGGCGCATCGTCGAAATGGTTCGCGACGATGTGACGATGGACAAGATCCTCACGCGCCAGGCCTTTGAAAACGCGATCCGCACGAACGCCGCGATCGGCGGATCGACGAATGCCGTCGTGCATCTGATCGCGCTCGCGCGGCGCATCGGTGTCGATCTCTCGCTCGACGACTGGGAACTCGGCTCGGATGTACCGTGCCTCGTGAATCTGCAGCCATCGGGCGAGTACCTGATGGAAGATTTCTACTACGCGGGCGGCTTGCCCGCCGTGCTGCGGCAACTGGGCGAGCAAGGGCTGCTGCATCGGGACGCGTTGACCGTCAATGGCAAGACGATCTGGGACAACGTCTGCGACGCACCCAACTACGATCAGAAGGTCATCACCACTTTCGCCGAGCCGTTCAAGCCGCAAGCGGGCATCGCCGTGCTGCGCGGCAATCTCGCGCCGAATGGCGCCGTCATCAAGCCGTCGGCCGCAACGGCTTCGCTGTTGAAGCATCGCGGGCGCGCGGTGGTGTTCGAGAACGTCGAAGAACTGCACGCGAAGGTCGACGACGACTCGCTCGATATCGACGAGCATTGCGTGATGGTGCTCAAGGGCGCGGGGCCGAAGGGCTATCCCGGCTTCGCAGAAGTCGGCAACATGCCGCTGCCAAAAAAGGTCCTGCAAAAAGGCATTACCGACATGGTCCGCATCTCCGATGGCCGCATGAGCGGCACGGCATATGGCGCGGTGGTGCTGCACATATCGCCCGAAGCTGCGGCAGGCGGACCGCTCGCGCTGGTGCAGACAGGCGACATGATCGAACTCGACGTCGCCGCGCGGCGTTTGCATCTGGATGTATCCGACGGTGAACTCGAACGGCGCCGCGCCGCGTGGCACGCGCCCGAGCTGCCTGCACGCGGCTATTACCGGCTCTACGTCGAGCATGTGCTGCAGGCGGACCAGGGCGCCGATCTCGACTTCCTGGTGGGCGCAAGCGGCGCGCCCGTGCCGCGCGATTCGCATTGATCATGACGCGACCCGCCTCGTTCTCGCCACGCGGCATGTGGCCCGTGCTCTACGCCTACTTCGACGCGAACGATGCACTCGACCGTCAAGCAATTCACACACAGGTCGACGCGACGATCGACGCGGGCGCAAGCGGCATCGTGATTCTCGGTCTTGCGACGGAAGTGAACCGTTTGTCGCTTGAAGAGAAGCAGCGTTTTATCGAATGGACGGGCGCGCACATTGCCGGGCGCGTGCCGTTCGCGGTCACCGTCACGGGTGATACAGCTGACGCGCAACTCGCATTGGCGGATTACGCAGCGCATCACGGCGCGTCGTCGCTGATCCTGCAACCGCCATCCGTTCGCGACAAGCCCGAATCGTTTTACTTCGATTTTTTTGCCGACGTCATGCAGCGCGTGCGCGTGCCTGCCGGCATCCAGAATGCGCCGGAATATCTGGGCGTCGGGCTCACGGTTCAATCGCTGGTCGCGCTTGGCGCGCAATGCGGGCAGTTTCAGTGGCTCAAAGGCGAAGGCCCCGCCACGATCATTCATTCGACGATCGAACGGCTGCGCGAACATCGCAGTGCGTTACCCGTTTTCAATGGGCGCGGAGGCCAGGAACTGATCGACAATCTGCGCGCCGGTTGCGCGGGCCTGATCGTCGCGCCCGATTCATTCGACTGGCAAGCCGCGATTTATCGCATCTTCATGGAAGACGATCAGGTGAACGCGCAAGCGCTTTACGAACGCATCCTGCCGTCCATCGTCTTCGTGATGCAATCGCTCGATGCATTGACCTGCTACGGCAAACGGATCGCAGCGTGGCGCATGGGGTTCGATGTCGAGCACGACCGGGGCATGCGTCCGACAGCATTTGGTCTGTCATGCGCGCGCCGCTTTGCCGCGGCGCTGGGTCCGTTTGCCGATCAGCGCAACACGGCCCGTTGAAACAAAAAAGAGGAAGGCGGTTTCGCAACCGCGCTTCCTCCTTCGACATCAGCGTGGAGCGCTAAGCCTTACTGTGCTGCCGACGCTGCTTCGTCGCTGGCTGCCTTCGCGGGCGCTGCCTTCTTGTGTGCGTGCTTCTTCTTCGAGCTGTGCTTCTTTGCGTGGTGCTTGGCAGCGGGTGCCGATGCTGCTGCAGGCGCCTCTTCCGTTGCTGCGGGCGCCGATGCCTGCGCGAATGCGGCGATCGAGAACAGACCTGCCAGAGCGGCGGCGATGATGTGCTTGTTCATTGCTTGAATCCTTAAACCTTGGGTTGTTGACTGACGGCTCGCTGGCCGTCCGACCTCATAGGGGTCAACGCACTAAACGCGCCGGTTGATTAAACGTTGACGCGTTTCTTGTCGCCATCCTGATTCTTGACAGTTCTTTACAGCAACTGCACTTCACGCATCAATGGCGGTCTTTCCATGCCGTTTTATCAAAACGCAAGGAGAGACCTCAACCCATCGAATACGATCTGCCTGGCGATTGCATCTGCGAAGCGAAGGCTGTTGCAAATTGCGCACACGTACTACGTCGGATTTTTTCGAAAATCATCGGCATTCGCCTGAAAATTGACTAAATTTTTGTTCCGTTCGCTATCCTCACGGCATCCGCTTACTTTTCCTTCAACGCGCAGGACGATGCCCACGTCAATTCGGAAACGGCCCACATCGCGCCGTCCAGTTCCGACGTCCATTGGCCGTTGCACCGACACTGTCCAGCCTTTCGACCATGAATGCCACTCGCGATTTCCGGATTGCCATTGCAGACGACCACCCGGTTATCCGGCACGCTGTCATCAACGCGTTGACGGGCATACCAGGCTTTATCGTCGATGCCGCCGTCAAGTCGGGCAAAGAACTGCTGCAGTTGCTGTCCGAGGGCACCTGGGATCTGATCATCACGGACCTGACCATGGGAACCGCGCAGAACGACATCGACGGACTCGGCCTCATCGCGCGACTGCGCAGCCGCTATCCCGACATTCCTGTCGTCGTCTTCACCATGCTCGCTAGCGATGACGTCCTGATCCGCGTATCGCGCTCGGGTGTCGCGGGGATTGTTGACAAACGTGAGGGCATCGAAGAATTCCGTATCGCCGCACGCGAAGTGATGCAGCATCGACGGCCTTATTTCTCTGCGAAGATCCGTGCGCGGCTTCATCGGCCTGACGGTAACGAGACGAACGGCGGCAAGTCCGTCCTGACGAAAAAGGAAATGAATGTGATCCGGCTGTTCGCTTCCGGCGCGTCGTTGACCGAGATCGCGCGACAGGTGAACCGGTCGGTTTCGACGGTAGCGACGCAAAAAAGCACCGCAATGAAGAAACTTCAACTGGAGACGAACGCGGATCTCGTCAAGTACTCGCAGGTCAATGGCCTGGTCTGACGAGCGACGCCAGTTTGAATTGAAAACAAAAAGGCCGCTCGCATCGCGCGAGCGGCCCGCTTCCAGCAAGTGACCTGATGAACCTCAGAAGTTGAAGTTATCGATATTGCTTGCGTCAAACGTAGTCGGCGGTCCAAGAATGATTTCGCCTTGCGCGCCGATGGTGCGCTTGCCGAGCTTGCCCGCGTCGAACGATTCGCCTTCCTTGCCCGTGATCGCGCCCGATGCGAGACTTGCCGCCGCATACGCCGCGAGATAGCCCAACTGACCCGGGTCCCACAACTGGAACGCTTTCACGGTGCCGTTCTTCACGAACGCGCGCATCTGGTTAGGCGTGCCGAGACCCGTCACCGCGACCTTGCCCTTGCTCGACGACGTCGAGATATAGCGCGCCGCCGCCGCAATGCCGACAGATGTAGGCGCCACGATCGCCTTCAGGTTCGGATACGCCTGCAACAGCCCTTGCGTCTCGACGAACGACTTCTGGTCATCGTCGTTGCCGTACGCGATCTTCACGAGCTTCAACTTCGAATACTCGGGCTTCTTGAGTTCTTCCTGCATCCACTTGATCCACGTATTCTGGTTTGTCGCGTTAGGCGTGGCTGACAGAATAGCGAACTCGCCCTCGCCGCCCATCAGCTTCGACACGAGCTGAATCTGCCCGCGCCCAATGCTCTCCGCGTTGGCCTGATTCACGAACAGCTGACGGCCATCGGGCGCCGTGTCGGAATCGAACGTCACGACCTTGATGCCTTGCGACATCGCCTTCTTTAGATACGGCACGAGCGCATTCGCGTCGTTCGCTGCGATGACGATGGCATCCTGACGCTGCGTGGTCAGCGTATTGATGTACGACACCTGTGACGACGCGCCCGCGTCCGACGGCCCCACCACCTTGCCCTGCCCCTTGAACTCCTTGATTGCGGCCATGCCGCCGTCGTCGGCGATCACTTCGTACGGGTTGTTGATCTGCTTGGGCACGAACGCGATCTTCAGATCCGGCTTGATGCCTGCTGCGGACGCGGCGACGCTCACGCCCAGCATAGCCGCGCAGAGCATCATCGCTCCCGCGTGACGCAGTGGTTTGTTCATCTGTTGTCTCCTGGTGGTGGATCGGACTTTTGGCGTCCGGTTGAATTAAACGGCATCACGTACGGCGGGTTTGCATGACTTACGACGCACTCGGCTTTGTCAATGTTTGCGCGGCGATCAGCTTGCGGTCGCGCATCGCGCGCCAGCGCGCGACCAGGTTCGGAATCAGCACCGATGCGAGCAGCAGCGCGCCCGTTACGATGGTCAGCGTTTCGCTGGAGACATCATCGAGCGTGAGCGCGTTCTTCAATACGCCGATGATCAGCAGCGACAGCAGCACGCCGACCATCGACCCGCGTCCGCCGAAGATGCTCACGCCGCCGAACAGCACGGCGGCAATCACCGACAGTTCGAAGCCTTCGCCGTTGTCGCCACGCGCGCTCGTGAAGCGCAACGTGTAGACGATGCCCGCAAGCGCGCTCATGAAGCCCGACAGCATGAAAAGACGCATCCGCACTTTCGCGACCTCGATGCCGGAGAACGCGGCCGCCGTCGAGTTCGCGCCGATCGCATAGAGGCTGCGGCCGAACGCCGTCGCCTGCAAGAGCACGGTGAACAGCACGGCGCAAACAATGACGATCACGAACGGCAGCGGAATGAACGTGCCGAACAGCGTGTCCATGCCGAACGCCGTGTAGCCCGCCGGAAAATCCGCGACGGCCTGATCGCCGAGCAGCACATACGACAGCCCTCGAAACAGCGCGAGCGTGCCGATCGTGACGGCGAGCGACGGCAGATTCAGCTTCACGATCACGAGCCCGTTGAACAGCCCCGCGATCATGCCGAACAGCAACACGAGCACGATCACGACGGGCATCGGCAGGCCCATATGCCACAGCACGCCCATCAGCGCGCTCGACGCGCCGAGCACCGATGCGACGGACAGATCGATCTCGGCCGCGACGATGATCAGCGTCATCGGCAACGCCATCAACGCGATCTCGGTGAGGTCGGCGAGCACGTTGCTTAGATTCGCGCCCGTCAGGAACACGGGCGACAGCACGCGCCCCAATCCGAGCGACAGGATCAGCACGACGACCAGCAAGGTTTCCCAGCGCAGCGGCGTTTCGCGCTTGCGCGTGAGCAGCGCGGAATCGGGTTTAGCCATGATCGCGTTTCCTCATCATGCGTTTGGCGACGGAACGGGCCAGCAGCGTGTCGGCGGCAATTGCCGCGACGATCAGCGCGCCTTCGATAGCCTGCTCCCAGAACGGCGACACGTGCAGCACGACGAGCGCGATGCTGATCACGCCGAGCACGAGTGCGCCGAGCGTCGCGCCGAGTATCGTGCCGACGCCGCCCGTGATCGCGACGCTGCCGACCACGGCCGCCGCCACCACCTGCAACTCGATGCCTTTCGCGGTGCTCGCGTCGACGGTGCCGAAGCGAGCGAGCCACAGCGCGCCCGCAAAGCCCGCAATCGCGCCCGACAACAGGAAGCCCGACATCACGCGCCGTTCGACGTTGACGCCCGCCAGGCGCGCCGCCTCGGGGTTCGAGCCGATCGCGTAGTGCTCGCGGCCCGCACGGAAATGCTTCAGATAGAACGACAGCGCCAACAGCACGGCGGCGGCGATCAGCGCAAGCGTCGGAATGCCGAGCAAGGTACCCGTCGCGAGACGCGAGTACGCCTCAGGCAGGCTCGTCGCGTTGATCTGGCCGCCATGCACCCACGCGTAATCGGCACCACGGAAAATGTAGAGCGTCGATAGCGTCGCCACCAGCGACGGCACACGTCCCACCGCGATCAGCAGCGCATTGATGCCGCCCGCGACGAGCCCGATCGCGACGCCCGCAACCAGCGCGACCAGCACGGGCATCTGCGGAAACGCGACGTACAGACTGCCGACGGCATATGCGCTGATGCCGACCGTCGAGCCAATCGACAGATCGATGTGCCGCATCAGGATGACGACCGTCATACCCGCCGTCAGCAAGCTGACGATCGACACGTTGAGCAACACGTCGCGCAGATTCTGCAGGTTCAGAAACTGCGGCCGCGCGAGCGACGTGCCGAGTATCAGCAGGATCAGCACGACGAAGAGCGTCGTCTCGCGGCTCTTCGCGATCGTCCCGACGATGCCGCCGGGGCCGGAGCGCGTACGTTGTAGCGGCGCGTGTTCGATCGACGCCGCGTGTGAATGAGTCGAATGCCGGATCATGCTGCGCGCCCCAGTAGTGCCGCCGATTGACCGAGTGCCGCGTTCATGATGCGCTCTTCACTCGCATCGGCGCGTGAAATGTCCGCACTGATGCGGCCTTCGTGCATCACGAGTACGCGGTCCGCCATGCCGAGCACTTCGGGCAGTTCGCTCGAAATCATCAACACAGCCATGCCTTCCTGCACGAGTTCGGAGAGCGCGCCATACACTTCCGCTTTCGCGCCGACATCGATGCCGCGCGTCGGCTCGTCGATGATCAGCACTTTCGGGCCTGTCGCGAGCCATTTGCCGAGCACCACCTTTTGCTGGTTGCCGCCTGATAGCGTGCCGACGGGCGCGGAAGGATCGCTTGCCTTCAGGCGTAGCCGCGTGCCCCAGCGCGTCGCGAGTTGCGTCTCGCTGCGCGTCGAGATCAGACCGTGGCGCACGAGACGGCCGAGCACCGTCATCGACGCATTACGCGCGATGCTCAACTCCAGCGCCAGACCTTGCTGGCGCCGGTCTTCCGGCACGAGCGCAAGGCCCGCGCGCACAGCCGCGGCGGGATTGCCCGTCTTCAGGCGCTTGCCCGCGATCTGCACTTCGCCCGAATCGATCGGGTCGATGCCGAAGATCGCGCGCGCCACTTCGCTGCGGCCCGCGCCGACCAGACCCGCGAGCGCGACGATTTCGCCTGCGCGCACATCGAACGACACGTCCTTGAACACGCCAACGCGCGTCAAATTGCGCACCGACAGACGCACGTCGCCCGGCTTCACATCGGCCTTCGGATAGAACGTTTCCAGATCGCGTCCGACCATCTTCGCGACCACCGATTCCGTCGTCATTTCCGACGTCGGCGCATCGAACACCTTCGCGCCGTCGCGCATGATCGTGACATGCTGCGTCAAGGCGAACACTTCATCGAGCCGATGCGTGATAAACAGGATCGCGACGTCACGCTCGCGCAGCTTGCGCACGATCGTAAAGAGCCGCTCGACTTCGGGCAGCGACAGCGCCGCCGTCGGCTCGTCCATGATCAGCACGTTCGCGTTCAGCGACAGCGCCTTCGCAATCTCGATCACCTGCTGATCGGCGATCGACAGGCCGCGCACGAGACGATCCGCGCGCAGATCGACGCCCAGCGACGCCAGCAGTCCATCGACTTCGCGGCGCATCGCATCGTGTTGAATGCGGCCGAAGCGATCGACGGGCTGCCGTCCCATGAAGATGTTCTCGGCAATCGACAGATCGAAGAACAGCGTTGGTTCCTGATAGATGACGGCGAGGCCCGCGTCGCGCGCTTCGGCGGGTGTGGCGAAACGGCGCTCGACGCCATCGATGCGAAGCTCGCCCGTGTCGGGCTGATGCACGCCCGCGAGTATCTTCACGAGCGTCGACTTGCCCGCGCCGTTCTCGCCGAGCAGCGCATGCACTTCGCCGGGCCATAGCACCAGTTCGCCGTCCGACAGCGCGCGCACGCGCCCGAACGTTTTGCTGGCGTGCCGCAGTTCCAGCCTCGGCACGCTTTCAGTGTGTTGCTCCACCCTGTTCTCCTTCATGCTGCGACTGCATATTGTTCGAGGCTTCTTCAGATGCGATAGAAGCGTTCGGCATTGCGCACGAAGAGCGCGTCTTTCTCCACCTCGCTCGCGTCGCCGACGATCGACGCATACGCGCGCCACAAGTCGCCATACGAGCCGAACTGCCTGTCCACCGGAAAGTTCGATGCGAACATCGAGCGCTCGACGCCGAATGTGTCGATCGTTTCGAGCACGTATGGCCGCAGGCTTTCGACGGTCCATTTGTGATCGAACATCGCGAGACCGCTGATCTTCACGGCGACGTTCGGACATTGCGCGAGCGCCTTCATCCCGTCGCGCCACGCACGATAGCCGGCGACGCTGTTGCGATCGACGAACATGCCCGCATGATTGACGATGAACTGCGTGTCTTGATGCGCGTTCGCGAGCGCGGCCGCTTCTTCCATCTGCGACGGGTAAAGCTGCACGTCGAACGACATGCCGTGCTTGTGCAGCAGCCGGAAGTTTTCGCGCCACGCCGCCTCGCGCATGAAGTGACGGCCTACGTAGTTGTACAGCTTGTCGTGATGCACGTTGAGGATTTGCCGCACGCCGCGTGTGTTGGCGAATGCGGCGTGTGCTTCGAGCATTTCGGCCGCGTTATCTGCAGCGAGATCGACTGCGGCGACGATTCCGTTCGGCATCGAGTGCGAAGCCTCAGCGTCCGCGACGCCTTGCAGCCAGCGCGTTTCTTCGACGGGATCTTTCGGATCGTGATTCGCCTCGACGTGCACGCACTTGAGCAGTTCGATATCCCCCGCGTCTTTCAGCAGATCGGCGATCAGATAGTCATGCTTGAGCACACGCGCATCGCCGACGAACGACACGCCGGGATTGGCGAGCCAGGGGTAATGATGCGTCTTCAGATCCCACAGATGAATGTGCGGGTCGACAACTTTCATGGCGCGTCCTTCGTCGCCGGCGCGCGTGCGCGGCGAGCGTCGCGAATCAGTGGAAGGGATGCTGCAGTTCAAATACGGGAACCAGCGCTTGCTGGAGCGGCGTATGGTCGGGCGCCGTCTGCATGATGTCGGCCATGTAATCCCACCATTTGCGCATCACGGCGAGTTCGGGCAGGCGCTCCATCGAATGATCGGCGTTGCGCGTCAGTATCGCGAACAGATGGTGCGTGTCTTCGTCGAGAAAGATCCGGTAATCGCGGACGCCCGCATTGTGCAGCGCGTCGACGAGTTCCGGCCAGATTGCCCGATGCCGGCGCTCATACTCGTCGCGCATGCCGGGGTTCAGCACCATCCGGAAAGCGATTGTCTCCATGCCGGGCTTGTCTCCAGTGTCTTTGATCACTTGTTCTTGCCGCTCTCTAAGGTAGCGTCTTGATGCGACTATAATTCGGGCGTCGATAGCATCTCAATCCGTTGTTGGGATTGGGCGATACTCAAACCGAATCGCACCGCTGATCCGCCATGAGCCAGAACGCTGCCAGCATCTCCCTCGTCAACCGGCTCAAGTTCAAGCATCTTGCGCTGCTCGTCGCGCTCGACGACGCGCGCAACGTGCATCAGGCCGCCGATGCCATCAATGTCGCGCAGCCCAGCGCGAGCCGCATGTTGGGCGACATTGAAGAGGCGCTCGGCTTTTTGCTGTTCGAGCGCAACGCGCGCGGCATGCAGCCGACGCCGCTCGGCGTCGTTACGCTGGCCTATGCTCGGCGTGCGCTGGCGGATCTCACGCGCTTTGCCGAGGATCTGGACGCGAAGCGCAAGGGCGGGCATGGGCAACTGACTGTTGGCGCGATCATGGGCGCCGCACCCGATCTGCTGGCGATGGCCGTTGCCGCGCTGAAAACCGAACGGCCGTTGTTGCATGTGTGCATCCTCGGGGAAACCAGCGATCAGGTGGTGCAATTGCTGCATCGCCGCGAAGTCGATCTCGCACTGGGGCGCTTGACGAATCCGTTGCAGCATAACGATTTCAGTTTTGAGCCGCTGGCGCGGGAGACTTTGGTGCTGGTTGTACGGGCTGTGCATCCCGTTGCCGGGCGGGCTGCTGTTTCGCTTCGCGAGTTGATGGAGTGGCCTTGGGTGGCGCAGCCTATTACCAGTCCGGCTCGTGTTTTGTTTGAAGAGGAACTCGCCCGGGCGGGGCTTGGGACGCCTGCTAATCTCACTGAGTGTGCTTCTATATTCGCTACGCTGCAGTTGCTTGAGAATTATGATGCTGTCGCGATGCTGCCTGAGTCTGTTGTGCGCGATCATGTGCGCGGCAAGTTACTCGTTGCGTTGCCTGTGGAGATTGGCAAGAGCCTTGCCGGGTTTGGAATCCTTACCCGGAAAGAAGAGGCTCTGGCTGAGCCCGCGCAGCGGTTTGTCGATTTGCTTCGGGTTTATTCTCATCGACTGGCTACTGAAGATAACCTGGCGGTTGGGGTTTAGGTTTTTTTGTTGTCTGCGACGCTAAGTGGTTTGCTTTGTGTTTGCGCTGGCATCCGCGTTTTGTCTTCGTGCTTCACGCGTCGCAGTTCGGTGTTTTGGCCTCTGCGCTGGCATCCGCGTGTTGCCTTCGTGCTTCAAGCGTCGCCCCTGTGCGGGGCAACGCTTGAAGCAAGCTAACGAATCGCGGATGCCAGCGCAAACACAAGGCATACCACCCAGCGTCGCAGACAACCAAAAACCCTACTGCAAATTCACAAACAACCCACCATCAACTAACAAAGCCGCGCCAGTAACATACCTGGCCCGATCAGAAGCAAGAAACACCACACAATCAGCGACATCCTCCGGCTGTCCCAGCCGCCCAAGCGGGATACGCTTCTCGAAGTACGCTTTCTTAGCCTCATCGCCGAGGTCTTCGGCGTTAAGGTCCGTAGCAATCGTCCCAGGCATAACAGAATTACACCGTATGCCGAAAGGCCCAAGCGCAATAGCGCAAGACTGCATCAGCGAGTGCACACCCGCTTTAGTCGGCGTGTAATGCGTCTGCATCCCACCCCCAACGAGCGCACTGATCGAACTCGTCGCGACGATCGCACCGCCAGTACCCTGCGCCTTCATCTGCAGCGCAACAGCCTGCGTGACAAAAAATGCACCATTGAGATTGACGGCAACCGTCGTCTCCAGCATATCGGCAGGCATATCGAGAAACGCATGAAACGGACAAATGCCCGCATTGCTGGCCAGCACATCAACCTTACCGAACGCCTCGACCGTGCGCCGCACAAGCTCAAGCCCCGTCTCCTTCAACGCGACATTGCCCTCGACGGCAATCACCCGCCGCCCAAGCGATTCGATTTCGCCAATCACTTCTTCGACCGCGGAGCGCCGGTTATACGACGCATCGTTGTCGCCCCAGTAGTTGATCGCAACATCGGCACCCTCTTTCGCACACGCCACGGCAATCGCCCGCCCAATGCCGCGCGAGCCACCCGTCACGATCACCGCCTTGTCTTTCAGCAGCACAGGCTTCTCCGTTCAATGTTGATAAGGCCGCTCGAGCGCACACTCGGGATTCAGCCGCACACCGAAGCCCGGCGTGTCAGGCACCTTCATGCGGCCATTGACGGGCACCGGCTCGTCGAGCAGCAACGGCGTGAACATCGGCACCACCTGATCGGCCTTCGGCGCCATCATCAGGAACTCCGCGAACGGCGAGTTGTGACGCGTGACGACGAAGTGATAGCTGTACACCGACGACCCATGCGGCACAACCATTACGTTATGCGCATCGGCGAGCGCGGAAATCTTGATCAGTTCGGTGATGCCGCCGCACCAGCCGACGTCCGGCTGGATCAAATCGCAGCAGTTCATTTCGAGCAGCATCCTGAAGCCCCAGCGCGTCGCCTCGTGCTCGCCCGTCGATACCATCATGCCGCGCGGCACGTTGCGGCGCAGTTCGGCGTAACCCCAGTAGTCGTCGGGCGACAGCGCTTCTTCGATCCACTTCAGCCCATATTCGTGCGCGGCCTTCGCAAGCTTCGTCGCGTACGTGACGTCGAGGCTCATCCAGCAGTCGTACATCAGCCAGAAATCGTCGCCGACGCGGCTGCGCATGTCAGCGAGCTTGTCGATGTTCTTTCTGAGTCCCTCCTCACCTTCGGCCGGATTGTGCTGCAACGGCAGCTTGCCGCCGATAAAGCCCATTTCCTTCGCAAGGTCGGGCCGCGCGCCCGTCGCATAGAACTGCAACTCGTCGCGCACCGGGCCGCCCAACAGCTGATACACGGGCTCCTTGCGCACTTTCGCGAGCAGATCCCACAGTGCGAGATCGACGCCCGAAATCGTATTGAGCACCACGCCCTTGCGTCCGTAATAGAGCGTCGAGAAGTACATCTGATCCCACATCTTCTCGATGTCCGTCACGCGTTGTCCTTCGAGGAAGCGCGCCAGATGCTTCTCGACGATGAACGCGCCGATCTCTCCGCCCGTCGTCACCGCGAAGCCGACCGTGCCGTCGCTCGCCTCGATTTCGACGACCAGCGTCCCCAGCACGTTGATGCCGAACGACTGCCGGCTTTGCCGGTACTGCGGATAACGCGCCATCGGCGTCGAGATGTGATCGTCGATCCAGTGTCCGTCGGCCTGATCGTGATAGTCCGCGCCGCCGCCGCGGACGACGAAGGCACGCACGTGCCGGATAGTGGGCATCGCCATGTTCTAGAGCTCCGTTCGTGGGTTGCGTGCGCCTCGCGTGTCAGCGGGCGCGATGAATGGGTTGCGGGAAAGCGGGTGTGTCGCGCGTCGCGTCGCGGCGCACCAGCGTGCCGATCAGCAGCGCGGCCAGCAAACTCGCCGCGCCGAGCAGCAGCAAGCCCGCCGAGGTCGACTGGAACGCATGCTCGGCGCTCGTGCGCAGCGTCGGCGCGATGAAGCCACCCAGGCTGCCGAGCGAATTGATCAGCGCGATGCCGCCCGCAGCCGCCGCGCCCGTCAGGTAGCGCGTCGGAAAGGTCCAGAAGAGCGGCTGCGCGGCGATGAAGCCGCTTGCCGCGCAGCACAGCGCGGCCATCGCCAGCAGAGGACTATGCGTCGCGCCCGATACGCCGATCCCGCATCCCGCGAGCACCAGCAGCGCGACAGCCCAGCGCCGGTGCGTGCCCGTCGCGTCGGCGCGGCGCGGCACGAACCAGGTCAGCGCGAGCGCGCAGATCCACGGCACGGCCGCCACCATGCCGACGCGCAGGCCAACCGACTCGCCCATCAGCGCCGCGACCTGCTGCGGCAAATAGAAGATCACGCCGTACACGCTCATCTGGATCAGCAGATAGATCGCGGAGAACAGCAGCACGCGTTTATCGACGAGCGCCGCGAGCAGGTTGCGCGGGCCGTGCGCGGACGCGGCGCGTGCGTCGTCGTCGAGCGCGGCGCTCAAGGTCTTGCGCGCTTGCGGCGTGAGCCAGCGCGCGTCCTCGGGCCGATCGTCGAGATAGAAGAACGCCCACACGCCGACCACCGACGCCAGCCCGCCTTCGATCAGAAACAGCCACTGCCACCCCGCGAGATTCAACGCGCCGTGCAACTCCAGCAGAAAACCCGACAGCGGACTGCCGAACATGAATGCAAGCGGCGCGCCGAAATAAAACACGCCGACAGCACGCGCACGCGCCGATTGCGGAAACCAGCGCGTCAGGTAATAGATGACGCCCGGAAAGAAGCCCGCTTCGGCGACGCCGAGCAAAAAGCGCAGCGCATAGAACGTGGTGGCCGTGTGCGCGAGACTCATCGCCGCCGACACGAGGCCCCACGTGACCATGATCCGGCACATCCACAGCCGTGCGCCGACGCGATGCAGCAACAGATTGCTCGGCACTTCGAACAGCGCATAGCCGACGAAAAACACGCCCGCGCCGAACGCGAACGCGGCGTTCGAGATGCCCGTGTCGTGCTGCAAGGCCTTTTGTGCGAAGCCGATATTCGCGCGATCGAGGAACGCGAGCACGTACATCAGCAGCAGGAACGGCAACAGCCGCCGCATGACCTGGCTGACGATGCCGTCGAGGGTGTCGCGGGTTTCGGACGAGGTCCCGTTCATCATGTCTCCGTGTCGCCTTCGTGCGAAGGCCCGACGGCATGCGTGTGCCGCCGTGGTTCGTGCTCGTTGTCGTGCGTTGTCGTGCGATCGGTCTGGCAGGTCTAGTACGTTGCGCGGCCGCCCGACAGATCGAACACGGCGCCCGTGCTAAATGCACAGTCTTCCGACGCGAGCCACAGGATCAGCGAGGCTGCTTCGTCCGGCAGCAGGAAGCGGTTCATCGGAATCTTCGACAGCATGTAGTCGATGTGCTCCTGCTTCATCGAATCGAAGATTTCGGTTTTCGCGGCTGCGGGCGTGACGGCGTTGACGAGGATGTTCTTTGTCGCGAGTTCCTTGCCGAGCGATTTGGTCAGGCCGATCAGCCCTGCTTTCGACGCGCTGTAGTGCGACGCGTTCGGATTGCCTTCCTTGCCCGCCACGGAAGCGATATTGACAATGCGCCCGTAACCCTGCTTCAGCATCTGCGGCACGACCGCGCGGCATGCGAGATACGGGCCGATCAGGTTGACGTCGATCACGCGGCGCCACATGTCCGGTTCGAGTTCCCACGTCGTGCCGTTGCCGCCCGTGATGCCGGCGCAGTTGATCAACACGTCGATGGCGCCGTGGGCGGCGAGCGTCTTGCTGACGGCGGCGTCGATCTCGGCCTCTTTGGTTTGATCGACGGTGACGGCGGCGACCTTGCCGAGTTCGCTTAGCTCTTTCGCGCTGCGCTCGAGCCGCTCGGTGTCGACGTCCCAGAGCGCCACGGCCGCGCCCGAGCGAAGCGCGCGCTGCGCTACCGCATAGCCGATTCCTCGCGCGCCACCCGTAATGACGACGACACGGCCCTCCAGATCGATCTGATTCATCGCTGCGCTCCTGGTTTTGTTCCTCATGCGCGGGATGTTGCTCGCGCATCTATTGTTGTTGGGGTTCGGGTTGGTGTTGGGGTTGGTGTTTCGTCACGGACCCTCGGTGTACGCAATATAAATCGGGGGTGATACGGGAACAATCCGAGTGTTGGATGGGGTGATAACAAAAGTGAATCAGGGAGGGGGCCGTGCGGCGAGAGGGTTATCGGGCGGTGTTTTTTGGCTTTTTGCTGGCATTCGCGGGTTGCCTTCTTGATTCAGGCGTCGCCGTTCGGTGTTTTTGTGTTTGCGCTGGCATCCGCGCTTTGTTAGCTTGCTTCACGCGTCGCCCCTGTGCGGGGCGGCACCTACTTTTCTTTGCCGCCGCAAAGAAAGGTAGGCAAAAGAAAGCGGCTAACACCACCAATCCTTCTTCCTGCCTGAGGGCCCCCAAAGGTTCTTACGCTTCACACTGCAATCACGTGACTGATGTTAGTTGCCAGCACTCTTGCTGTGCGCCTCACCCGCTTCACGCACCCGCGCTGCATCATGCCGTGCCAGATAGTCCACCGCCGCCCAGGTGGCAAACTGTGTGTAGGCCGTAGCACTCCACACGCCTCACTTCGGACCCGATAGCGCACGCGTTCCACCCTGTAAGAGCGCTACCTTGTACGACGCGACAACCTACACACAGTTTGCCACCTGGGCGGCACATACCATTCGCTGCCGCTCGCACGTGTGCGGGTGTTTGAAGTGGGTGAGGCGTTCATTCGAAGCGTTGGCAACGAGCACCGACTAGGGCACTGGAATGTGAAGCGTGGGGACGTTGGGGGCCCGTGAATAGGAACACAGGCTGGCGGGTTAGCCGCTTTCTTTTGCCTACTTTTCTTTGCGGCGGCAAAGAAAAGTAGGTGCCGCCCCGCACAGGGGCGACGCCTGAAGCAAGCTAACAAAACGCGGATGCCAGCGAAAAGGCCAAAACACCGAACGGCAACGCCTGAAAGCATCATCACCCGCCATGCACCGCTAACAGGACCCCGCGCACTCTGCTTTAATAAAAGAGCATTTGAATTCCAGGATCGGCTCGCCGTTCAACCCGATGAGGGAGGAATCGTTCGATGCGGCCCATTTTCATCAGTTACCGGCGCGAAGATACGGAAGGCCAGGCAGGCCGCCTGTTCGAATCGCTGCGCGAAGTGTTCGGCGAACACACGGTCTTCATGGACGTCGCGACGATCGAACCGGGCGCCGACTTCCGGCGCGCAATCGAGACGAACATCGACAAGTGCGCGGTGCTGCTGGCGCTGATCGGCCGGACCTGGCTCACCGTCACAGACCGGGAAGGCAAACGGCGCCTCGACAATCCGGGCGACTTCGTACGGCTCGAAACGTCGTCGGCGCTCAAGCGCAACGTGACGGTAATACCCGTGCTGGTGCAAGGCGCGACGATGCCGCAGGAAGCCGACCTGCCCGCCGATATCAAGGACCTCGCCTACCACAATGCGTTCGAACTGACGCACGCGCGCTGGGACAGCGACGTGGAACTGCTGATCAAGACATTGCGCACGCACGCAGGCGACGAACCGGGCGACAGCGCGCCCGCCGACACGCCGCACGCGAGACCCACCCCGACCGCAAACAGCGGCAAAAGTCACACCCGCATCTGGACGATTGGCGGCGCAGTCGCGGCGGTCGCGCTGATGGGCGCTGTCGTATTGAAGATGTCGGGGTCCGGGCACGAGGCAAAAGCGAACACGACCGTTGTCGCATCGGAGCCCGTTCCGACGTCAGCCACGACGGTTGCGACGCCCGGCAATCAGCCGGGCAAAGGCGATCAGATGGTGTCGAAGAAGGCTTTGCAGCGGGCCGCGCACGATCGCGGCGCTTGCGTCAGGCCTTTCGTCTGGCGCCAGGCGCAACCTCGCGACAAGGTATGCGTGACGCCGGACACGCAACTGCGCATCCTCGCCGAAAACCGGGCCGCCTCCGACAACCGCTTGCCGAACGGCGGCGCGTATGGACCGGACACCTGCAAGCCCGGCTTCGTGTGGCGCGCGGCGTTCGACGGCGACACCGTGTGCGTGACGCCCGAATCGCGGCAGATGACGGCCGACGACAATATGCTCGGCGCGCGGCGAATCGTGCCGTTGCCGCAATAACACGCGTCGCGTTTCCTCAGCGCAAAAAAAGCCCCGGATTCTTGCGAATCCGGGGCCAATCCCATGTCAAGGAGTTCTCATGGAGGAGACGGTTTCATATTAGCGCCCGCCCGTCCCCGCTCCAACGAAGCCTTTTGCACAAGCAATCCACGCCGCCGCGCGCAGCCGATAACCCTTCTGCCGTTATATCGTTAGAACAAAAAGTCGTTTCCCGCTGGTACGATCGGTCACTAACATGGCGGTTCAGGTCCAGAGGCCCGTTCGCATGCGACGCCACAGGTGTCGAACATGCATCCGGCCGGCCGCCACTGCAGCAAGGAGCTTGAAGTTGACCCGTTTCGACCAGAACCGCCGCCCGCTCGTGATCGGCATCGGCGGCACCACGCGCGCTGCATCGTCTACTGAACGCGCGCTCGGCTTTGCGCTGCGCGGCGCGGAACAGGCGGGCGCACGTACGCGTCTGTTTGGCGGCGCATTCCTGCACAGCCTGCCGCACTATGCGCCCGAAAGCACCCAACGCACCGATGAACAGATCGAACTGATCGAGGCCGTCCGTCACGCGGATGCCCTCATCATCGCGACGCCCGGTTATCACGGCGGCGTGTCGGGCCTCGTGAAAAATGCGCTCGACACACTCGAAGAACTGCGTGCCGACGAGCGCCCGTACCTCGACGGCCGCGCGGTCGGCTGCATCGTCACCGCGTATGGGTGGCAAGCGGCGGGCTCCGTGCTGACGTCGCTGCGCTCCATCGTGCACGCGCTGCGGGGCTGGCCGACGCCGTTCGGCGCAGGCATCAACACGCTCGAAACGCGGTTCGAATCCGCCGATACCTGCTCCGATCCGAAGGTGGTCGAACAGCTGTCGATAGTCGGCCAGCAGGCCTCGCAATTCGCGCTCGCGTTCCGCTCGCATCACGCCTCGCATCAAGCGGAAAGCGCACCCGCGGGGTCCGCAACGTCGGCGAGTGCCGCCGACGAAACGCGACCCAGGCGCGTTCTCGCACTGGCGAACTGATTCGCCTGTTCCCCTTGCGCAATGCCATGCGCCGCATCGAAGCGGCGCGTGACATTGCGCATGTCCGCTGACGTCTCCTTACCGCTCCCGCCGCGCCGTCACGCTGTGCCGAAGCGTCTCGCTGCGTGCGCTGGCCAACATGCGCGACGCCGCGATCGTGGTCCAAACAACAGACCCGGCTGCCCTCGCCGCCGCATCATCGCGACAACGCACGCGATAACGCCTCATCCAGATCCCGCAGACCGTTCCCTGGCCGCCCGTGATTTGCTTGCGACGAATGATTGGTTCACGCGCTCCACGGCCCAGCCTACGCTAGTCCCTGCCCGCTTCGATTAACTGATCGCCGTGCGCGCAATCCGTCGCGGGAGGCGATCGAACATGAAACAGATGAACAGACATATCCGCTACAAGGGCTACGAAGTGGCCCCGGCTGCGCAGCGCCTGCCCAACGGGCTTTTCGCCGCGAACCTCACCATCGAGAAAGCCACGGCCGCCAGCGGCGGACACGCCTATTCATTCGACGCGCTCGACTATTTCTTCGACGAAGAGCACGCGCTTGCGTATGCGTTCCGTTGGGGACGGCTGTGGATCGACAGCCATCAGTAAACAGTAAGCAACCAGGCTCATTGCAACTTTTGACGGCATGCAGCGCGTAAAGTCGTGTGGTAGCGCGGTGCATGCCCGCTCGACGTCACAAATTAACGGGTTATGACAGAATAGGCGGAATAACTAGCCACGTTTCCGCCTGACATGTCTGACACCCTGGTAACAGAAGCAGAGGCCGCTCACGATCATGCGCTGCGTAACTGGACCTTCGATGGCCACGCACGCATGGGTGTCGGCTCCGACGAACACAAACAGATGTTCTGCCGGATGCTTCTCGAAACGCATAACCCTTACAAGCCGGCCGTTATCAACTGGCCGCAATTGCCGCCCGATGCGCTGAAGCGCATCACCTCCCTGCCGATCTGGGACATCGCCGTGCAAACGGAAGGCCGCGCGTCGATACGCGTGTCCACGTATGCCGCGCAGGTGCAAGACCCGCTGATACGCGAAGCAATCGCAATGGACGCCGCTGAAGAAGCGCGTCACAAGCACGTTTTGTCGCGTCTGGTCGCCGCCTATGGCATCGAGCTCGCGCCCGAGCCGTACTATCCCGCTCCGCGCGACGCCGAATGGGCGTGGATGTTCACCGGCTACAGCGAGTGCATCGACAGTTTCTTCGCGTTCGGGATGTTCCGTTCCGCGCAGCTGTCGGGCTATTTCCCGGAAGAACTGATCGAAACCTTTGAACCCGTGATTCAGGAAGAAGCGCGCCACATTCTCTTTTTCGTCAACTGGGTCGCGTGGTATCGCCGTACGATGCCGTGGTGGCGCCGTCCGTGGCACTCGCTGCGCGTCGGCGCGATCTGGATCAAGCTGATCTGGGACCGCGTCGCGATTGCGAAGGGCATCGACTCGGACGGCGTCGCGCACGACTCGAACTTCCTGCCCGCCAACAGCTCGACGATCGGCCAGGCACTCTCGACGCGTCAACTGATCGAACTCTGTCTCCAGGAAAACGACCAACGGATGGCCGGCTACGACAAACGGCTCGTCCGTCCGACGCCCGTTCCCGCGCTCGCGCGCCTCGCGCTGCGCCTGATGCGCAAGTAGCCGCCCGTCAGCGCAAGCCGCCGCACGATTGCGGAAGCCCATCAACGTGCCGCGCGCACGCGGGCGCATTCACGACACGTACCAATCGAGGGAGACAGACCACATGCAATGGACCGTCGATGAGCAACTCGCGCTGACGGCAACGCAGGCCGTCGCCGCCATCCAGTCCGGGCGGCTCGACGCGCTCGACTATGTCGCGACCCTGCTCGCGCGCGCCGCCGCGCTCGACACGCTCAACGCGTTCACCGCGATCGACATGGAGGGGGCGCTCGCCGCCGCGAAACGCATCGACGCGCTGCCGCCCGACGAGAAAGCCCGTCTCCCGCTCGCGGGCCTGCCCGTTGTCATCAAGGACAACATCAACACGGCGGGCCTGCTGACCTCGGCGGGCACGCCCGCGCTCGACGGCTTCAAGCCGAAAACCGACGCGCCCTCCGTGCGCAAGCTGATCGACGCGGGCGCGATCGTGCTCGGCAAGACCAACATGCACGAACTCGCGTTCGGCATCACGAGCGCGAATCTGGCGCCGCATGCGGGCGTCGTGCGCAATCCTTACGACCCGTCGCTGATCGCAGGCGGCTCGTCGGGTGGCACGGCCGTTGCCGTCGCCGCGCGCGTGTCGCCCGCCGGACTCGGCAGCGACACAGGCGGCTCGACGCGCATTCCCGCCGCGCTGACGGGGATTGCGGGCTTCCGCCCGTCGGTGGGCAACGGCGGCGCCGAGCGCCGCTATCACGACCCGCATGCCGTCGTGCCGATCAGTCACACGCGCGATACCGTCGGGCCGATGGCGCGCACGGTCGCGGACGTCGCGCTGCTCGACGGCGTGATATCGGGCGATACCGCGCTGCCCGACGTGCCACTGCCGGCGCTGCGCATCGGCTTGCCCGAGCCGCTGTGGGCCGATCTCGAGCGCGCGACGGAAGATGTCGCGCGCGCCGCGCTGAAGACGCTCGAAGCGGCGGGCGTCACATTCGTGCCCGTCGCGATGCCCGACCTGCTGCAGCTGAACGAGCAGACGGGCGGTCCGATCGCGATCCACGAAGCGCTCGAAGACGTACGCGACTACCTCGTCGCAAACGATGCGCCCGTCCAGACGGTCGGCGAGCTGGCAGCGCGCATCGCGAGCCCCGATGTGCGCAATATCTACGACGTCGTGCTGGCAGGCGCGCTGGCCCAGCACTATCCGGCCGCGATGAATACCTGGCGTCCGCAATTGCAGCGGCACTATGCGGACACGTTCGCGGCCGAACGCCTCGACGCCCTGCTCTTTCCGACCACACGCCTCGTCGCCGTGCCGATCGACGAAGTGAACGGCTCGTCCGTCGTGTCGATCGACGGCGCGCCCGCCATCGACGAAATGACCGCCTATCTGCGCAATACCGATCCCGCCAGCAACGCCGGCATTCCTGGCCTCTCGCTGCCCGCCGGCCTGACGCAGGACGGCTTGCCCGTGGGCATCGAACTGGATGGACCGCTTGGCAGCGACCGCCGGCTGCTTGCCATCGGCATCGCGTTCGAAGCGCTCCTCGGCACGGTCCCCGCTCCGACTATCTGACACCTCATGACCCGACTACGCATCAGGCACCTCGCGGCGCTTGCCATTGCGCTGTGCACGTCCGGCTGTGCGCTCATCGCCGCCGCCGATCCCAACGCGCTCTGGAACATCGTCGACCATCAGTGCGTGCCCGCCGCGCGCGCGTCGGGCGGCGCGGGCTTCTGCACGGCCGTCAATCTGCCCGGACACTACGCGATCCTCAAGGACATCAATGGCAACACGCAATATTTGCTGATTCCGACGGACCGCGTGACAGGTATCGAAAGCCCGGGCGTGCTCGCCACCGATGCGCCCGACTACTGGGCCGACGCGTGGGCCGCGCGGCAGTACGTCGGCTCGCGCATCGGCCTGACGTTCCCGCCCGATCAACTCGGCCTCGAAATCAACTCGCAGTTCCGCCGCACGCAGAACCAGTTGCATATTCATATGGACTGCATGCAGGACGACATCATCAAGGACCTCGCGCGCTTTCGCACCATCGAGCCGGGCCAGTGGCACTGGACGAAGCTCGACGGCAGCGCGTACCGCGTGATGCGCGTGCTGTCGCTGACGGGCGACAACAACCCGTTCCGCATCGTCGCGCGCGACCGGCAAGGCAGCGACGCGATGGCGCAGCAGACCATCCTCGTGACGGGCGCGGGGCCGAAAGACAGCGACGGCTGGCTGGTCGTCAACAGCGGCCTCGAACTCGACGACGGCAGCGGCTCGGCGGAAGGCCTGCTCGATCACGTGTGCAGAATCGGCATGCATCAGTAAAGGCGCTGGGCATTTGTTCAATTCGCACGTATAACAGGCGCCAAATCCGCTTTACTCACAAGCTTTGCCGAACAAATTGGTTCGGCGGCGGCGCACGCGCCTTTAGGATCGGTGAACTGCAATACGACCGATCCGCCGATGTCTTTCTATCTCGACGACGCACAACGCCACGCGCTCGCGCGGCGCCGTAACAGCTTCACATGGCGCACCGAATGGCCGACGTGGCTCCTGATCGGGGCGATCTACGGTGGATGGTTTTTCATCGTGAGTCACGCGCGCGCGTTTGGTCTGAGCATTGCGATTCCGCTGCTCGCCGTGTTCAGCGCGTGGTACATGTCGCTTCAGCATGAACTGCTGCACGGGCATCCGACGCGCTCGCCGTTCGTCAATGGGCTGATCGGGTTTGCGCCGCTCGCCGTGTGGTTTCCGTATCGCGTGTATCGCGATCTGCATTTGCAGCATCACGATGATCCGCATCTGACGCATCCCGAAGTCGATCCTGAAAGTTATTTCGTTAGTCGCGAGGCCTGGCGGCAGGCGGGCGTGTTGATGCGTGCGCTGCTGATTGCGCGGAATACTTTTGCCGGGCGGCTGCTGCTCGGGCCGGTGTTTTCGATTGCTGCGACTTCGACGCAGGCGTTGCGGAAGGTTGCGCGGGTGATTGGGCGGATGTGGCTGCGTGGCTTGCGCATTTTGTGGCGCTTGCCGGGTTGGTTGTCTGGCTTGATCGTCAGTGCGGGATCGCGCCTTGGCTGTTTATTGCAGGCGTCGGGTATCCGGCGCTGGCGTTGAGTTCTGTGCGTTCGTTTCAGGAGCATCGCGATGCGGATTTGTATGAGCATCGGTCAGTGATCAATGAGGCTGCCTGGTTCTGGCGTTTGCTGTTTCTGAACAATAACTATCACCTCGTGCATCACGACTTGCCGCATGTGCCGTGGTTTGCTTTACGCAAGGTTTATGTCGCGTCCCGCGTGCAATATGTTCAACGGTCTGGCGGGTTTCTGGTTAAGGGTTATGGCGAATGGGCCAGGCAGTATGCGGTTGCTGTGGCCATGCGGCCAGTGCATGGGGAGTTGTCTCGCGGTGCGGGGTTTGGTGCGGGTGCGGGTGCGTTTGACACGTTTGCAGGTGGGTTGCAGGCGCGGCTGCGAGTGGCCAGTACGACGCCAGTAGCCACGCGTGAGGCTCGCGTATCCGCTAGTGTCGGACGTGATGCCCCGAGGCATGGTCGATATGGTTCGAGATCTTGATCTTGTTTGGCTTTGGTTTCGCTGGCATCCGTGGTTTGCCTTCGTGGTTCAGGCGTTGCCGTTCGGTGTTTCGGCGTTTGCGCTGGCATCCGCGATTTGTTAGCGTGCTGCACGCGTCGCCCCTGTGCGGGGCGACGCGTGAAGCTAGATAACAAATCGCGGATGCCAGCGAACACCCCATAAAACCAAACCAACCGCGCCACGAAGCCAAACCGCGAATGCCAGCGCAATGGCAAAAAAACCACAACGTTGAATTGACCGAATAAACCGGAACCTCGGCGTTTCCCCACGCCCCCAACCCGTCACAATCAACCGCATATCGAGCAGCCTTGCGAGAAGGGGACGATCCATGGACTGGAAAAACCTGCTAATTGAAACGCCCGTCTGGCTGATGGCCCGCATCCATCCACCACGTTTCAACCCACGCCGCGACACCCCACGCGAAATCCTCGTGCTCCGCCCCAACGATTTCGGCGAACTGCTCACCACCACCCCGCTCTTCGAATCGCTGCGCAAGCAGTTTCCGTCGACGCGCCTGATCGCCGGCATCGGCAGCTGGGACGCCCGATTCTAGAGAACAATCCATATATCGACGAAATCGTCGAACTCGACGCGCCCTGGAACAACAAGATCGTCGCGGACCGGTCGCACAAGAACGTCTTGCGCTTCCTGTGGAAGTCCCCGCAGATTGACGCGCTGCGCGCGCGTGGCGGCTTCGACGTCGCAATCGACGTGCTCGGCAGCTACATGGGCGCGCTGCTGATGATGCGGCTCGGCGCACGCTACCGCATCGGCGTGCGCGGCTATCGCGGCGGCTGGAGCGGCTGTCAGGCGCACATCGTCTACGCGCGACGCCAGGCCGGACGCGCCGCGCTCGCGCAAGGCGAATTGCTCGGCGCGACAGCGTTGCCGGAAGTGCGCCCGCAACTCTTTCTGACAGGCGACGAACGCGCACGCGCCACGCAACTCTGGATGACAAATCCGCCAGCAGGTCGGCCCACAGTGCGCATCGTCGCCGGCGTCGGTGCCGGCGTGCCCACCAAGGCACGGCCCCGCGCGAAGTCGGCGCGGCGCTCGCACAAATCGCCCAGGCGCTGGAACAGCAAGGGCACGCATGCGAAGTCGTGATCGTCGGCAGCGCGGCGGATCAGGCCCGCGCGGCCGAGGCCATCGCCGCAGCCGGTCCGGGCGTGTCCGTTCGCTCCGTTGCGGGCGAGGCGCCGATGCGCGTCATGTTCGCGCTCGTCGAGCAGGCCGACGTCGTGCTGACGAACTCGACGATGCTGATGCACGTGGCGGCTGCGTTCCGCCGTCCAACTGTCGCCGTGCTCGGCGGCAGCATCACGAAACCGGATGTGCACGACGCGATATGGGGTTATCCGCCGCCCTATGCGAGCGTCACGCCCGAGAAGTCCGCCGACGGTCAGCGGCTGCAAGATTGGCCGGATGTCGGGCGCGTGGCGCAAGCGGTGTTGCAGTCCGTCGCCAAAGTGGACGCGCCGCGCACGAGCCTCGACGCCGCTGCTTGACGGCGCGAGCGCTGTTTCGTCGACGACGTCGCTCAGCATCGTCGAATCTGTCACGATGGGCGCAACACGGTGATCGGCGTGATGAACCACGCTGCCCGCAGACCGATCCGCGTTTAGAATCGCCTGCATGAACAAGATCGCCGCCCTGCCGATGTACAACGTCTCGCCCGCGCTCGCCGCCGACTGGCATGCGCTGCTCGCGGACGTGCTGCGCAATGTCGAGCCTCGCGCCGCGATCGCCGAACCGGACGACCTGCACGCGTTCTGGCGACGTCCTGACTTGCTGCTGTCGCAGACCTGCGGCTATCCGTACGTGCTCGGGCTGCACGAGCATGTGCAGTTGATCGCGACACCGCGCTTCGATGCACCCGGCTGCGAGGGCGCGAACTATTCGAGCGTGCTCGTCACGCGCGATGGTACCCGGTTCGACTCGATCGAAGCCTGTCGCGGCGCACGCGCCGCCTTCAATGCCACCGATTCGAACAGCGGCTATAACGCATTGCGCCACACCGTTGCGCCGCATTCAAAGAACGGCCGCTTCTTCGGCGCAACACTGGAGACGGGATCGCATCTCGGCTCCCTGCGCGCGATTGCCGAAGATCGCGCGGATGTTGCCGCGATCGATTGCGTCACGATGGCCTTCGCGCGCGACGCGTATCCGGAACTGACGGGCAGCTTGCGCGAGATCGGCTACACACGCTCATCGCCGGGCTTGCCGATGATTGCGTCGACGCATGTCGCGCCTGAACAGGCCAACGCATTGCGCGACGCGCTCGACGAAGCCGTCACAGCACAACCCGAGCGCGCGCAACGGCTCAAGCTCAAAGGCTTTTCGCGCTTGCCGCCCGAAGCGTACGACAGCATCCGTCAAATGGAAAACGAGGCGCGCGTAGCGAACTACGCGCGCCTCGCATGACGCTTCCTCGAAACCCGCGCCTTATTCGACGTCCAGCACCAACAACTGCGCACCATCGGTGACCTGATCGCCGACTGCGTACAGCACCTCCGCCACCTTGCCCGCTGCGGGCGCACCGATCGTGTGCTCCATCTTCATCGCTTCCATCACGATGAGCGGTTGCCCTTTCTCCACCACTGCGCCCTGTTCGACCAGCACCGCGATCACCTTGCCCGGCATCGGCGCAGTGAGACGCCCTTCGCCATGCTCGGCATCGGCTGCATGCGCGAGCAGGTTCTGCCATTCGAAGGCGAGCGCGTCGCCGCGACAGAACACATGGAACGTATCGCCGTCGATAAACACACGGCCCGTCACATGCGCATCGCCGATCGTCGCGCCGTATTCATGCTTGCCCGCGCCCGTCCACCACTTGAATGGCTCGGTGCGGCCATTGTGCGTGAGGGTCCGCGTATCGCCGTCGCGCGAGAAAACCACTGCAAACGCAGCCTCTTTCTCGATATCGCGCCAGTTGAGCGTCTGCGTATAGCCGCCGTTCAGGCGCCAGTGCGATAGCGCATCCCACGGCGACGCGCCATGCGCGACACCGCCCTCTCGCGTCAACAGCGCGCCGCATGCAAGCGCCAGCGCTTCGACGAACGGTTTTTCGACAGGTGCGAACAGCGCATCGTGATGACGCTCGATCAACCCCGTATCAAGATCGCCCGTCGAAAACGGCACGCTCGCAACGATACGCTGCAGGAATTCGACGTTCGTATGCGGGCCGACCACTTCGCAGCCGCGCAGCGCCTGGCTCATGCGCTTCAACGCTTCTTCACGGCTTGCGCCATGCACGATCAGCTTCGCGATCATCGGATCGTAGAACGGCGTGATCGTATCGCCCTCGCGCACGCCGCTGTCGATACGCACGGGCGCGCGCTCGCCGCCCGCGCCAAGCGAAAACTCCACGCCTTCCGGCATGCGCAGATGCTTCAACGTACCCGTCGACGGCAGGAAGCCGCGCGCCGGATGCTCCGCGTAGATGCGCGCCTCGATCGCATGGCCTTCGACCTTCAGTTGATCCTGCGCGAGCGGCAGCGGCTCGCCCGCCGCGACGCGCAACTGCCATTCGACGAGATCGAGTCCCGTCACCATCTCCGTCACAGGATGCTCGACCTGCAGACGCGTGTTCATCTCCATGAAGTAGAACTCGCCGCCTTCCGTCATGATGAACTCGACCGTGCCCGCGCCGACGTAGTTCACCGCGCGAGCCGCCGCAACAGCGGCCTCGCCCATCGCGCGCCGCACATGCGGCTGCAAGCCGGGCGCGGGCGCTTCTTCGAGCACTTTCTGATGGCGCCGCTGCACCGAGCAGTCGCGGTCGAACAGATAGACGGCGCCGCCATGCTTGTCGGCGAATACCTGCACTTCGACGTGACGCGGACGCATCAGATACTTTTCGATCAGCACGCGATCGTTGCCGAAGCTGCTCGCGGCCTCGCGCTTGCACGACGCGAGTGCGGCATCGAATTCCTCGGTGCGCGTCACCACGCGCATGCCCTTGCCGCCGCCGCCCGCGCTCGCCTTCAGCAGCACGGGATAGCCGATCTCATCGGCCTGTCGATGCAGCAGGTCGGCGTTCTGATCGTCGCCGTGATAACCCGGCACGAGCGGCACAGCGGCCGAATGCATCAGCGCCTTCGCAGCGGCCTTCGAACCCATCGCGGCAATCGCCTCGACAGGCGGCCCGATGAACGCGATGCCCGCCTTCTCGCAAGCGTGCGCAAAATCCTCGTTCTCCGACAAAAAGCCGTAGCCGGGATGCACGGCCTGCGCGCCCGTCGCGATGGCCGCCTCGATGATGCGTTCGACGCGCAGATAGCTTTCCGCCGCCGTCGAGCCGCCGATATGCACGGCTTCGTCGCACGCGGCGACATGCTTTGCGTTCGCGTCGGCGTCGGAATAGACCGCGACACTCGTGATGCCGAGCCGCTTGCAGGTCGCGGCGACGCGGCAGGCAATTTCGCCCCGGTTCGCAATCAGGATCTTGTTGAACATGAGGTGTCTCGATGGGTGTTGTTCTGTGCCGTGGCGACGTTCAAAGCGCGCTGTTAAACCCGCCACGAAGGCGAGCGCTTCTCAAGAAACGACGCAACGCCTTCGCGCCCTTCCGCGCCCGCGCGCGTCTTCGCAATGCGCGCGGCAGTATCTTCGATCAACGCCGCGCTGATTTCGCGGCCCGCGATATCGTGTACGAGCTGCTTGCACGCCTTCACCGCTTGCGGTCCGTTCGCGCACAACGTGGCCGCGAGTTGCTGCACGGTTTCGTCGAGCTTGTCAGCGCTCACGCTTTCGGCGACGAAGCCCAGGCGATGAGCCGTCGCGCAATCGAATGCTTCCGCCGTCATGAAGTAACGGCGCGATGCCTGCTCGCCGAGCGCGCGGATCACGTACGGCGCGATCGTCGCGGGAATCAGGCCGAGGCGCGCCTCGGACAGGCAGAACTTCGCGCTATCCACGGCGACGACGATATCGCACGCCGAGATCAGGCCCATGCCGCCCGCGTAAGCGTCGCCGTTCACGCGCGCGATCACCGGCTTGTTGCAGCGATAGATCGACACGAGCATGTCGGCAAGACGCATCGCGTCGGCGCGGTTCTCGTCGTCCGAGTAACCGGCCATCTTCTTCATCCAGTTCAGGTCCGCGCCTGCGCAGAACGCCTTGCCGCTCGCCGCGAGCACGACGGCGCGCACGTCGTCGCGCTCATTCAGCGCGCGAAACACCGACGTGACTTCCGCGATCATCGCTTCGTTGAACGCGTTGCGCACGTCCGGGCGATTGAGCGTGACGGTGGCGACCTGCTGGTCAAATGTGACGGTCAGGTTTTCGTATTGCATGGCCGAAGCTCCTTTCGCTGCGCCGTCGTTACATGCGGAACACGCCGAAGCGCGTGTCTTCGATCGGCGCATTCATCGCCGCCGACAGGCCGAGGCCGAGCACGTCGCGCGTCTGCGCAGGATCGATCACGCCGTCATCCCACAAGCGGGCGCTCGCGTAATACGGATGCCCCTGATGCTCGTATTGCTCGCGGATCGGCTGCTTGAACGCCTCTTCCTGCTCGGCCGTCCACGTGCCGCCCTTGCCTTCGATACCGTCGCGCTTGACGGTGGCGAGCACGGAAGCCGCCTGCTCGCCGCCCATCACGGAGATGCGCGCGTTCGGCCACATCCACAGGAAACGCGGCGAATACGCGCGGCCGCACATGCCGTAATTGCCCGCGCCGAACGAACCGCCGATGATCACCGTGAACTTCGGCACCTTCGCGGTCGCGACGGCCGTCACCATCTTCGCGCCGTTGCGCGCGATGCCTTCGTTCTCGTACTTGCGGCCCACCATGAAGCCCGTGATGTTCTGCAGGAACACGAGAGGTATCTTGCGCTGCGCGCACAGTTCGATGAAGTGCGCGCCCTTCAACGCCGACTCGGAAAACAGAATGCCGTTGTTCGCGACGATACCGACGGGATGACCCCAGATATGCGCGAAGCCGCACACGAGCGTCGTGCCGTAGCGCGCCTTGAATTCATCGAACGCGGAATCGTCGACGATACGCGCGATCACTTCGCGGATATCGAAAGGCTTGCGCGTATCGACGGGAATCACGCCGTAGATGCTCTTCACATCGTAGCGCGGCGGCTTCGGTTCCTGCATCGTGACGGGCACGTCCTTGCGCCGGTTCAGATTGCCGACGATGCTGCGCGCAATCGCCAGCGCGTGCGCATCGTTTTGCGCGAGATGATCGACGACACCCGACAGACGCGTGTGCACGTCGCCGCCGCCCAGATCTTCCGCGCTGACCTCTTCGCCCGTCGCCGCCTTGACGAGCGGCGGGCCGCCCAGAAAGATCGTGCCTTGATTCTTGACGATGATCGACTCGTCGCTCATCGCGGGCACATACGCGCCGCCCGCCGTGCACGAGCCCATCACGACGGCAATCTGCGGAATGCCTTGCGCCGACAGGTTCGCCTGGTTGTAGAAGATGCGGCCGAAGTGATCGCGGTCGGGGAACACTTCGTCCTGATTCGGCAGGTTCGCGCCGCCCGAATCGACGAGATACACGCAGGGCAAGTGGTTTTCTTCGGCGATTTCCTGCGCGCGCACGTGCTTCTTCACGGTCACCGGGTAGTAGGTACCGCCCTTCACCGTCGCGTCGTTGCAGACGATCACGCACTCCTGGCCCGCAATCCGCCCGATGCCCGTAATCACGCCCGCGCCCGGCGCGTCGTCGTGATACATGCCGAATGCGGCGAGTTGCGACAGTTCGAGAAACGGCGTGCCTGGATCGAGCAGTTGCGCGATGCGATCGCGCGGCAGCAACTTGCCGCGCGACACGTGCTTGTCGCGCGCGGCGGGACCGCCGCCCAGCGCGAGCTTGCTGATCTTCGCCTTGAGATCTTCGACGAGCGCTTCGAGCGCGGCCGTGTTGGTGCGGAAATCGTCGGAGCGCGGGTTCAACTTCGATTCGATGATCGGCATGTTGTGTTTTCCGTAGCTCTTACATCGTTTCCGCAAACAGCTCGCGGCCGATCAGCATGCGGCGGATTTCGCTCGTACCCGCGCCGATTTCATAGAGCTTCGCATCGCGCCACAGACGCCCGACGGGATACTCGTTGATATAACCATTGCCGCCGAGAATCTGGATCGCCTCGCCCGCCATCCACGTGGCCTTTTCCGCCGTGTAGAGAATCACGCCCGCGCAGTCCTTGCGCACCTGGCGCACGTGCGCCGTGCCGATCGTGTCGAGTTGACGGCCAACCGCGTACAGATACGCGCGGCACGCCTGCAACGTGGTGTATAGATCGGCAACCTTGCCCTGGATCAGCTGGAACTCGCCGATCGACTGACCAAACTGCTTGCGGTCGTGAATGTACGGCACGACGGCATCCATCACCGCCATCATGATGCCCGTCGGGCCTCCCGCGAGTACGGCGCGCTCATAGTCGAGACCGCTCATCAGCACCTTCACGCCGCCGTTCAGTTCACCGAGGATGTTCTCTTCCGGCACTTCAACGTTCTCGAACACCAGTTCGCCCGTATGCGAGCCGCGCATGCCGAGCTTGTCGAGCTTCTGCGCGACGGAAAAGCCCTTCATGCCCTTCTCGACGATGAACGCCGTGATGCCGCGCGGACCGGCTTCGATATCCGTCTTCGCGTAGACGACGAGCGTGTCGCAGTCCGGGCCATTCGTGATCCACATCTTCGTGCCGTTCAGCACGTAGCGGTCGCCCTTCTTCTCGGCGCGCAGCTTCATGCTGACCACGTCCGAGCCGGCGTTCGGCTCGCTCATCGCCAGCGCGCCGACATGTTCACCCGACACCAGCTTCGGCAGGTACTTCTCTTTTTGCGCAGCATTGCCGTTGCGGTGAATCTGGTTCACGCACAGGTTCGAGTGCGCACCATACGAGAGACCGACGGACGCCGACGCGCGCGAGATTTCTTCCATCGCGACCATGTGCGCGGTGTAGCCCATGTTCGCGCCGCCGTATTCTTCGGAAACCGTCATGCCGAGCACGCCCAGATCACCGAATTTCTTCCACAGGTCCATCGGGAACTGGTCCGTGCGGTCGATTTCTCCCGCACGCGGCGCGATCTCCTTCGCCGCAAACGACGCGAGGCTGTCGCGCAGCATCTCGATCTCTTCACCAAGCGGGAACTGCATACCGGGCAAGTTGCTCATGTGTGTCTCCAGGAGTTCGTGGCGGGCGGGTCACGCGTGTCATGGCGTGCAGCGCGCCTCGCATCAGGCAATTTTTCTGAGCCGGACTCAGCCGGCTGGTTCGCCGCGCGCTTGGCTTCCATCGTCATTCATTCGACATGGGCGGCTGCTCGGCAGTACAGAGCGCATTTCACTCCAGATTTACGTAAGCGTCAACCGGTATTTTTGAGTGTCACTCAAAAATACCGTGAAGTACACGCTGAATGGGCTGACAGCGTGGTAGTATCGGCCGCAACGGAGCCTTTCCGCTCCGAAATCTGAACTGGACTCATATGATGGGCGTAGCAAGGGCCGAGGTGTCGGGGTCGCGCCGCCAGCCGGCAGGCCGTAAGTCGCAGCAACGCGTGAAGGAGATTCTTCAGGCGGGCCGCGACGTCTTTTCCGAAAAAGGCTACGAACGCGCGACGACGGCGGAGATCGCGCAACGGCTCGGCATTTCCGAGGCCACGGTGTTCAGCTACTTTCGCGGCAAGCGCGAACTGTGCGCGCGCGTGATCGGCGACTGGTACGACGAGATCATCGAAGCCATCGAGTCGGGCCTGCCGCGCGACGGCAGCATCCGCCAGCAGTTTGCGTTCATCGTGCGCACGCATTTGCGGCTGATGCTGGTCAACGGCACGGGATTGTGCGCGCTCGTGCTGTCGGAAGGCCGCACGCGTCAGCACGAGCTCAGCGAAGAACTGACGGGCTTGCAGCGCCGCTACACCGCGCCGCTGATGCGCGTGCTGTCGCACGGCCAGCAGACGGGCCAGATCCGCTCGGACGTACCGCTGCGCCTGCTGCGCTCGCTCGTCTTCGGCCCGATGGAACACGTGCTGTGGGACGCGACGCTCGGCAATCGCCGCACCGATATCGACGCCACGGCAGACCGCCTGATCGACGTGCTGTGGTCCGCGTTGCAGCCGCCCGACGCGTCGCTCAGCGCGCTCGTGCAGTTCCGCCAGGAAGTGGGCGAAGCGGCGCGCCGCCTGGCGGAAGCGGAAGCCGCGCATCAGCAGAATGCGAAGCAGGCGGCGCCCGAACGTATCAATACGGGCGAAGACGCCTGAGCCTTCACATAGCGCCGAGCGCCCGGCCGGGTGCGCAACTTGCTGACGACGTTGATGCCAGCAACGTAACCCAAGGAGGCCCGGCCATGTCAACCACGCCCAACGAAGGCGACAATCCGATCCGCCCCGACCAGTCCGACGTCGTGCAGACCGATCTGCCCGACCTCGGTCCGTCGCAGGACCCGGACGCGCCACCGCCCGATCCCGACGTCAACCCCGATTACGAGGACGACAAGCCTTAGAAACAGGCGCCGTTCGTCAACAACATCGAATGCCAGGGAGGGAGGATCATCGTGCAACACGTATTCAACAGAACATGCCAGATGGGCGTCGCGAGCTTGCTGGCCGCGCTCATCTCGACAACGGCACTCGCGCAAGGCGCGCCGCAATCGGTCACCGAGCGCCGCACGGAAGTCATGCAGACGGGCAGCGGCTTTCGCGCCTCGAAGCTCGCGGGAACGAGCGTTTATAACCGCGACAAGGACAAGATCGGCACCATCGACGATCTGATCGTTTCGCCGTCCGATCACACCGCGTTCGCGATTCTGTCGGTGGGCGGCTTTCTCGGCATGGGCAAGCACTACGTCGCCGTGCCATTTAGCGATCTGCAGATCACCGCCAAACAGGTGACGATGCCGGAGGCGACCAAGTCGTCGCTCGAAGCGTTGCCCGAGTTCAAGTACGCACCGGACTGAGCATCAATCCTTCGGCCGCTTCGCATCGAACCTGCGAAGCGGTCGTCGTCATTCGTCGACCAGCGCGGGAATCCCGGCGACGAGCGCGTCGATCGCGCAACGCACTTTCGACGCCATATAGCGCGTTTGCGGCCACACGACATTGATCTCCTGCGGCGGCAAACTGCAGCGTCCCTTGACCAGCACGAGTTCGCCCGACTTCACATAGCGCGCGAGCAGCCATGACGGAATGCGCGTGAGCCCAAAGCCCGCGATCGCCGCCGCGGCAATCGCCTGCACGTCGTCCATGCTCAGTTGCGGGTTGATCTTCACGCGCTTTACCTGCCCTGCCTCGTCGTGCAAATCCCAAGGCACGAGCGCGCCGCCACGCGCGTACACGATGCCGTCACGCCCATCCATCTCGTCGAGCGAGACGGGCATGCCGTGCCGTGCGAGATACGACGGCGCCGCGCCGATGCTCGTGTACTGCACGCCCAGGCGCCGCGCGGCGAGACTCGTGCTGTCGCGCAACTCGCCGATCCGCACGGCGAGATCGAAGCCTTCTTCGACGAGATCGACCATGCGGTCGCTGAACGACATGTCGATCTGCAGTTTCGGATGGCGGCGCGCCAGATTCATCAGCACGGGCGCGACGCACAGTTGACCGAACGCGAGCGGCAAGCTCACGCGCAGCCGCCCGCGTGGCGCGCGCCGTCCGCCTTCGAGTTCGGCCTCGGCCGCTTCGAGTTCGGCGAGCGCGCGCACGCAGCGCTCGTAGTACGCCTGGCCGTCTTCCGTGAGGCTCTGGCTGCGCGTCGTGCGATGGATCAGACGCACGCCGAGCCGCGTCTCCAGGCGCGCAATCACCTTGCCGACAGCCGAGCGCGTCAGGTTCAGTCGTTCGGCCGCCAGCGCGAAGCTGCCCGCCTCGACGACCTGCACGAAGGTCGCCACGCCATCCAGGCGATCAGTCATTGCGCCACCTGATTGGTTCTTTTTTGGCCACATTCATGGGAATTCACCTCGTCAATCGGGACTCATATTCCCGATATATTAGCCGTTCATCTACCGCAACGGGATTCACGTCATGCAGCTTCTTCGTCCGCGCAAAAACACCCTTGCGCTGCTCGCCGCCTGCCTTTCGTCGTTGATGTTCGGGCTCGAGATTTCCAGCGTCCCCGCCATCCTGCCGACACTTGAACATCTGCTGCACGGCGATTTCAAGGACATGCAGTGGGTCATGAACGCGTACACGATTGCCTGCACGACGGTCCTGATGGCGACGGGCACGCTCGCGGACCGCTTCGGCCGCAAGCGTGTGTTCGTCGTCAGCATTGCGCTGTTCGGGATTACGTCGCTGCTGTGCGGGCTGGCGTCGAACATGGCCGTGCTGATCGCGGGCCGCTTCCTGCAAGGCGCGAGCGGCGGCGCGATGCTGATCTGCCAGGTCGCCGTGCTGTCGCATCAGTTCCAGCAGGGACACGAGCGCGTCAAGGCGTTCGCCGCGTGGGGCATCATCTTCGGCATCGGACTGGGATTCGGGCCGATCATCGGCAGCGCGACGGTCGCGCTGACCGGCTGGCAGTGGGTGTTTCTCGTGCACGCGCCGCTGGCGCTCGCGACGATCGCGCTCGCCATCAGCGGCGTCAGTGAATCGCGCGATCCACATGCGCAGAAGCTCGATATCGCGGGCGTCGTGACCTTGTCGCTCGCCGTGTTCGGCGTCGCCTTCTACATCACGCAGGGCGCGGACTTCGGCTTCGCGAGCCTGCCCGCACTCGGCATCGTCGCAGCGAGCGCGCTCTGCCTGATCGCGTTCTTCGTCGCCGAGAACAGGAGCGCGCATCCGATGTTCGACTTCTCCGTGTTTCGCATCCGCAAGTTTTCGGGCGCGCTGATCGGATCGGCTGCGATGAATTTCAGCTTCTGGCCTTTCATGATCTATCTGCCCGTCTACTTTCATAACGCGCTCGGTTATGACGACCTGCACGCGGGGCTCGCGCTGCTCGCCTACACGCTGCCTACGCTGGTCGTGCCGCCCGTCGCGGAACGTCTCGCGCATCGCTATCAGCCGGGCTTCGTGATTCCCGGCGGGCTCTTCACGATTGGCTTCGGCTTCATGCTGATGCGTATCGGCAGCGGTGCGGAGCACGCCAGCTGGATGACGATGCTGCCCGGCTGCGTGATCGCCGGCGTCGGACTCGGCCTCACCAACACGACCGTGACGAACACGACGACGGGCGCGGTGTCGACGGCACGCGCCGGCATGGCCTCGGGCATCGACATGAGCGCGCGGATGATCTCGCTCGCCATCAATATCGCGTTGATGGGGTTCGTGCTGGTGGCGGGCGTCGCCGCGTCTCTCTCGCGCGCGTGGTCAGGCGCGCAGGACACCGCGCAGATTCACGCGACAAGCGCTGCAATTGCGGCGGGCCATGTCGTCGCGCTCGACGGCACGATCGCGCACGATGCGCTCGTGCATGGCTTTGGCTGGGTGATGCTGTATGGAGGCGTGGGCGCGTGGCTGCTCGCGGCGGCGAGCTTCGTGACGTTCGGCGCGATGACGAACGCGACCCGTTCGAAGCTGCAAGAGGCGTGCGCGGCAACATCTGCGCAGCGCACGGATTGATACAAAAAAACGTGAGCGCGGATGACGCGCTCACGCTTTCCAGACGTGCGGATCAGTAATAAGGATACGGCGCGTAAACGGCGCCCGGCGGGGCATAGTAATAAGGACGCGGCGCGTAATAGACAGGCCCCGGCGCATAGTACACCGGCGGCGTTGCATACACGGGCGCAGGCGGCTGCGAGATGGTGTTGCCCTTCGACGTCATGCACTGCGCGTAAGCGGCGTCGTAGCGCCCCTGCAGGCCATAAGCCGAATACGACGCGCCGTTCGCGCCCGCTGCGCCGCCGACCAGCAAGCCGCTGCCCGCGCCGATTGCCGCGCCGGCGCCCGGATTGCCCGCCGCCGCACCGATCAGCGCGCCGACAGCGGCGCCGCCCAGCGTGCCGACAGCCGCGCTGCCCACTGCGTTGTTGGTGGCCGCCTGCGACGCACCATTCGCGTCCGTGCTGCGGTACGCATAGTCACGGCACGTGTAGTCGTCCTGCTGGAACTGTTCGAGCGGCTCACCCTTGCGCGGCAGCGCAACCACGCTCGGTCCGCTGGGTGGGACGACGGCACAACCGCCTATCGCGAGCAACACCCCGACGAGGATCGTCGGCATTGCGACCTTTCTTGTGACCTGAGTCTTGTTCATGTTCGTCGACCTGCCAATGAAAAATGCCAATGTCCAATAGGAGAACAATAGTCCAATAGACTTAGGGTTGAGTTACGAATGCGTTACTGGATATTTCTACACTTTGACCTGGCGCAATGCGCAAAAAGTAAAAAAGGGTCAGCGGAATTCACCTTGAAATCGCAGTCCGATATGTGCATCATGCACATATGCATAGTGCACACATCGAGGTGACGCGATGACCCGGCGCATGGAAAATCTGCTCGGCGTGCTCGCCCTTCTGGTGACGGACGAACTGAACGCACAACCCAGCATTCCCGCGCTGGCCGGTTCGACCGCGCGCGCAATGCTCAATGCGATTGGCCAGTACCCCGACTCGTCGATCGAACTGCTGCGCGACGCCGTGGATCTCTCGCATCCCGCCGCCGTGCGCGCAGTGGCGGGACTCGTCGATGCTCGCCTCGTCGAAAAGAAGGCGGGCAGCGACAAGCGCTCGGTTGCGCTGGCCCTCACGGCGACTGGACGGCGCGAAGCGAACCGCTTGCGCGCCGCGCGCGGGCGCATGCTCGAACGCATCGCCGCCAGGCTCGATGAAAGCGAGCGCGACGTGCTCGAAAGCCTGCTGATCAAGATACTCTGGAACGAAACGCGCGACTCGCCGCACGCGATGCAGCTTTGCCGCTTCTGCGACGACAAGCCATGCCTGAAAGCGGGCTGCCCCGTCGAGTGCCGCGAACAGGGGCTGCCGATGCCGGAGCGGAGCGCACCATGAATGCCGCCGATATAGACGCGATCCGCT
Organism: Paraburkholderia sp. PGU19; assembly: GCF_013426915.1. Classification (GTDB taxonomy): domain Bacteria; phylum Pseudomonadota; class Gammaproteobacteria; order Burkholderiales; family Burkholderiaceae; genus Paraburkholderia. The sequence goes on along the minus strand of NZ_AP023180.1, from coordinate 159,386 downwards.
TGAACGCTCCGCCCGTGCGCTGGCGCGCAGTGGCCGCGCTGACGGCCGTCTCGACGTTCTCGCAGATCGGACAGTTCGGCATCGGCTTCATGGTCCTGCCCGTGTGGCTCGCGCATCAAGGGCTCGACGCGCCGCGCGCGGGACTCTTCGCTGCTGCGCAATGGGCGGGCATGTTCATCGGACTGCTGTTTGCGCCGCGTCTGATCGAACGCATTGGATCGAAGCTGACGGTGACGCTCGGGCTCGCCGCTTCGCTGATCGCGTATGCATCGTTCGGTGCCTTGTCGTGGCCTGCGTGGATGTTGCCCGGCATGCTGACGGGGCTCGGCATCGGCTTGCGCTGGATCGCGAACGAAACCTGGCTCTATAGTCTCGTGCCCGCCGACAAGAGCGGCAAAGTGGTCGGCGTTCACGAAACCTTGATCGCATCGGCGGGCGTGCTTGCGCCGGCGCTCGCGGTCTATGGCGGCGTGAGCGGGACATGGGTGTTCGTGTCGGGTTCGCTGCTGACGCTCGCGGCCGCCGTTCCGTTGTGGCTTACCCGTTCGTCCGCGCCGCAACCTGTATTGGAGCCGCGCGTGGCTCACGGCACGCGCCTCGAACTGGGACCCACTGTTTGTCTCGGCCTCGTCACGATTGCCGTCGGCGGCATCGGTGACGGCGCGCTCTACGGGCTCTTTCCGCTCTTCGCCGACAGCCGCGGACTCACAGCCACGCAAACCGCGACGATGCTCGCGTGCTTCGGGATCGGCGGCATGGTGCTGCAATTTCCCGTTGGCTTGCTCGCGGATCGCGCCGGTCTCGCGGCAACGGTGATCGTCTGCGCGTTGGCCAGCACGGCGGCTATCGTGGCGTTTTCTTTCGCGCCGCCAGCGTCGCTTGTGTATTTCGGAGCCGCGCTGCTGCTCGGCGGCATGAACAGCGCGTACATCACGCTCGGCATGGTTGCGGCCGCGTGCAGCGAAAAACAGACAATCACCCGCAACATGCGCGTGCTGTCGCTCGCCTTCACTGCATGCTCGATCGCCGGGCCACTCTCTGCCGGCTCAGCAATGAAGGCTCTCGGAAACGACCTGTTGATGTGGCAACTCGCGATCATGAGCGGCGCGCTCATGATCTACACGCTCGGCATGCGTGAAGGACACCGGCAGGCGCGGCAGCGCGCGCCTTCGGCCTCTTCCTGATAACCGAGGGGCGCGCGCCAGCGTTTCGCTCAGCGCAAACGCACCAGCGTCGACTTCAGCTCCGTGTACTTTTCGAGCGCATGCAACGACTTGTCGCGGCCATTGCCCGACTGCTTGTAGCCGCCGAACGGGAAGTTCATGTCGCCGCCTTCGTCATAGCAATTGACCCATACGGTGCCCGCGCGCAGACGCCGCGACACTTCATGCGCCGTCGTCAGATTTGCTGTCCACACGGCGGCGGCGAGACCGTAGTCGCTGTCATTGGCGATCTTGACGGCTTCGTCGATCGTATCGAACGTGATCACCGACAGCACCGGTCCGAAAATCTCTTCACGCGCGATCTTCACATCATGCTTCGGCACATCGAAAACAGTCGGCTCGATATAGAAGCCGCCGCTTTCCTGCTGAACGCGCGCGCCGCCATGCAATAGCTTCGCTTCGGCGCGCCCTGCTTCGATATAACCCAGCACGCGATCGAGCTGCACCTGATCGACGATTGCGCCCATCGACGTCTTCGGGTCCAGCGGATTGCCCGGCGCATAGCTGCGCGCCGCCGCGACCAGCTTGTCGAGGAACACGTCCTTGATGTCGCGATGCACGAGCAGACGCGAGCCCGCCGTGCACATCTCGCCCATGTTGTAGAAGATCGCGCCCGCCGCGGTTTTAGCAGCGCGATCGAGATCGGGACAATCGGGCAGCACGATATTCGGCGACTTGCCGCCGAGTTCCAGCCACACGCGTTTCAGGTTCGACTGCCCCGCGTATTGCATGATGAGCTTGCCGACATTCGTCGAACCCGTGAACGCGAGGCAATCCACATCGTGATGCAGTGCGAGCAGTTTGCCCGGCTCGCCGCCGCCCGGCACCACATTGAATACGCCTGCGGGAATGCCCGCTTCATGCGCGAGTTGCGCGACGCGAATCGCCGTCAGCGGCGATTTCTCCGAAGGCTTGAGCACGACGCTATTGCCCGCCGCGAGCGCGGGCCCGAATTTCCACGATGCCATCAGGATCGGGAAATTCCACGGCACGACGGCAGCGACGACACCGAGCGGCTCGCGCGTCACGAGGCCGACCAGGTGATGATCGGCGGGCACGACTTCGCCGCCAACCTTGTCGATCGCTTCCGCAAACCATTCGACGCAATACACCGCGCCCGGTACGTCGACGCTGGTCGTGTCGCCGATCGGCTTGCCCGCATCGAGCGTTTCGAGCAACGCGAGTTCGTCGAGATGCTCGCGCATCAGCGCCGCCCATTTGAGCAGCTTCGCTTTACGCTGACGCGGATTGAGGCCAGACCAGATGCCTTTGTCGAACGCATGCCGCGCGGCGCGCACGGCCGCATTCACGTCGGCCTCGCCGCAATCGGCGACTTTCGCGAGCACCTTGCCGTCAATAGGACTCACGCAGTCGAACGTGCGCCCGCTTTCGGCCGGCCGATACTCGCCGTCGATAAACGCGCGCCCTTCGATTACGAGCGTCGCTGCCTTTTCCTGCCAGTAAGCCAATGTCGTCTTGTCCATCAGGATGCCTCAATGTTATGCGTTCAGCGCACTGCATATGACATGCGTGATGCGATGCTGCGCCGAATGCGTTGACGCGAAGCGGCGTGCGAAAAAATCAGAAAGTGGGCGGCGAATTGGCCGACACGACTTCGCACACCTGCTGCGCGCTGGGATTGCGAAAACGATGCGGTAAGCGGCTTTCGAAGTAATAGCTGTCGCCGGGGTCGAGCAGCCACGTCGTGCCGTCGACGGTCAATTCGAGCTGACCGCTGACCACGACGCCGCCCTCGTGCCCTGCGTGCTGCAGCATTTCCGGGCCCGTATCCGCGAGCGGCTGATACACCTCGCGCATGATGCCCATATTGCGATCCTTGACACCCGCGCCCGCCAGATAGAACTCGATCTGCTCATTGCCGAGATTCGGCATCTCCGCGCGACGCGACACCACGTTGCGATCGGCCTCGATTTCAAATGTGAAGAATTCCGCGAGACTCATTGGTATGCATTCGAGCAGTTTCTTCAGCGAGCCGACGGAAGGACTCACGCGGTTCTGCTCGATCAGCGAGATCGTGCCGTTCGTCACGCCCGCCCGTTTCGCCAGTTCCCGCTGCGAAAGACCGTGCTTTTTCCGGATGTACTGCAGGCGGGTTGCCACTTCAATTGACATCGATGCACTCATGGAAACGGGTAGTACTTCACGAAAAGAGCGGCATACGAATAGCACGCGCGTGTGTTGAATATTCTAATCACTTTAAATTGGCCGCCTCTGGGGAAAACCCTGAAAGCGAAACGCAATTTTTACGCATCTACGGGCTTCAAAGTGGACTTGAATGCGTATAGATAGCTCAGGGTAAGCCCTCATCAAAGTTTCGTAAAAAGACTTTGACGGCCTTTTTGACTCGTATATCCTGAACTACAGGTTGATGTTTCCTGATTCGCATTGGATAGATTTCTCCCTGCAACCGTTTAATTCATCCGGATGTCGCGAGTGAAGAATCCGGTTTCAATGCGATTCGAATAACAACCTGACGTCCCGTTTCTTTAAACGCCTGCTGCGTTTTTTTGAACGAGGCGTTCAATACTTTCAACGTGCCAGTCGAGTGTAATCGTGAGAGTCCGAGGCCCTTTGGTTAGGTGGGATCGTAGTCAGTTCGCGAGGTGTCTTCGCGCTGACCATGCCATCGCCGACGGCAGCAACGGCAGGCTTGCGTTTCGCCGCTTTCTGTCCGTCTTCACGATCCTGTCGCGCCGTTCCGTTCGTCGTCACAACTCCATTTCAGCGCGTGCGTTCATCGCGGTTCATACCGACGAAGTCGCATCGCTCTTGCCCTAGCGCCTTTCCCCTGTCGCTGTCAGGCCCGCTTGCGGGTCGATGCTTCGCACGCGTTATCGCGCTGTGTGTTCGGTTGCGCTCGTCCCTAAGCCGGACACGCGCCGCTGCACGCCTGCGATTGCACGCAGCGGAGCGAACCGGACAGCGTATCTGTTTGCTACGCGCGGCGCGATCCGCTGACGACGCTGCCACGCAAGCACTCTTCCAGTAGCTTCGCGCTCTGCGCATGGCTGCGGAATCGTGCCGCGCGTATGCACACCATGATTTGCCGCGTTCCCGCAGTCAACGACGAATACCAGTTAGTCATGCAAACAAAACCTTTAGTCGGCATCACGGCCGACAGAACGATGATGGGTCTGCATCCTTCGCATGTGGCCGGCGAGAAGTACATCGCGGCCGTGGTCGACGGCGCGCAAGCGCTTGCGATGCTGCTGCCCGCGTTGGGCGACAGACAGGCGCCGGAAGATCTGTTCGCGCATATCGACGGCCTGTTGTTCACAGGCAGCTATTCGAATGTCGAGCCGCATCGTTATGGCGGTCACGCGAGCGCGCCCGGCACGCTGCACGATGCCGCGCGCGACGCGACGACACTGCCGCTGATGCGTGCCGCCATCGACGCAGGCATCCCCGTGCTCGCTATTTGCCGTGGCTTTCAGGAAATGAATGTCGTATTTGGCGGAACGCTGCATCAAAGCGTTCAAACGGTGGAAGGCTATGACGACCACCGCGAGAACAAGGAAGACGCCCTCGACGTGCAGTACGGGCCTTCGCATGCGCTGCATCTACTGCAAGGCGGGCTGTTGCAGAAGCTCGCCGGCGGCGCAAGCGAAGTGCGCGTGAATTCACTGCACGGCCAGGGCGTCGAGCGGCTCGGCGACGGCCTCACGGCCGAAGCCCACGCGCCGGACGGATTGATCGAAGCGATCAGCGCGACGCATGCGCGCGCCTTCACGCTGGGTGTGCAATGGCACCCGGAATGGAAGCACGCAAGCGACGCGTTATCGACAGCGATCTTCCGTGCGTTCGGCGCGGCGTGCCGCGATCGAATGCGCATGAGGACGGGTTCGGCAGCGGCTGCAAGCGCACATGTCTGATCCCCGTTCTGCGCAACAAAACAGAGAGAACGATCATGCAAGAGATTGACGAGTTTCTGAAGAAACATCGCATCACCGAAATCGAAGCGATCATTCCCGACATGGCGGGGATCGCGCGCGGCAAGATCATTCCGCGCAGCAAGTTTGAATCGGGCGAATCGATGCGCCTGCCGCAAGCCGTGATGATCCAGACGGTGACGGGCGAGTATCCCGAAGACGGCACGCTGACGGGCGTCACCGACCCCGACATGGTATGCGTGCCCGATCCGTCGACGATCCGCATCATCCCGTGGGCCGTCGATCCCACCGCGCAGGTGATTCACGATTGCGTGCATTTCGACGGCACGCCTGTAGCGATCTCGCCGCGCCGCGTGCTGCGCCACGTGCTCGATCTCTATAAGGCCAAGGGCTGGAAGCCCGTCATCGCGCCGGAGCTGGAGTTCTATCTGGTCGACATGAACAAGGACCCCGACCTGCCCTTGCAACCGCCCGTCGGGCGCACGGGCCGTCCCGAAACAGGACGCCAGGCATATTCGATCGAAGCCGTGAACGAATTCGATCCGCTCTTCGAAGATATCTACGAGTACTGCGACATTCAGGAACTCGAAGTCGACACGCTGATTCATGAGGTCGGAGCCGCGCAGATGGAAATCAACTTCCTGCACGGCGATCCGCTCAAGCTCGCCGACCAGGTGTTTCTCTTCAAGCGCACGGTGCGCGAAGCGGCGCTGCGTCACCACATGTACGCGACGTTCATGGCGAAGCCGATGGAGAACGAACCCGGTTCTGCGATGCACGTGCATCAAAGCCTCGTCGATGAAGAGACGGGCCAGAACCTGTTCACGGGCAGCGATGGCAAGCCGACCGATCTATTCAATCAGTACATTGCCGGCCTGCAGAAGTACACGCCCGCATTGATGCCGATCTTCGCGCCTTACATCAATTCGTATCGGCGGCTGTCGCGCTTCATGGCCGCGCCGATCAACGTGCAATGGGGTTACGACAACCGCACGGTCGGCTTCCGCATTCCGCATTCGGGTCCGCAGGCGCGCCGCATCGAGAACCGCATTCCGGGTGTGGACTGCAATCCGTATCTCGCGATTGCGGGCACGCTCGCGGCCGGCTATCTCGGCATGACCCAGCGACTCACGCCGACCGAGCCGCTCACCAGCGACGGCTATGAATTGCCGTACCAGTTGCCGCGCAATCTCGAAGAAGGACTCACGTTGATGGGCGCGTGCGAGCCGCTTTCCGAGATCATGGGCGAGCAGTTCGTCAAAGCGTATCTCGCGCTGAAAGAAACCGAATATGAAGCGTTTTTCCGCGTGATCAGTTCGTGGGAACGCAAGCATTTGCTGCTGCACGTCTGAGTCCGGCGTCATCCGCAAAACAACTGGAGGCAACATGAGTTACAGGACAGAAGAAATCGCTTACGTGCAATCCGCGCAACCGGCCGCGAAGGCGAGTACTTCGCAACAGCAGCGCAGCACGGCTGAATACCGTGCGCTCGACGCCGCGCATCACATTCACCCGTTCTCCGATATGGGCGCGCTCAATCGCGCGGGCAGCCGCGTGATTGTCAAGGCGGAAGGCGTCTATCTGTGGGACTCCGATGGCAACAAGATCATTGACGGCATGGCGGGGCTGTGGTGCGTGAACGTCGGCTATGGCCGCAAAGAACTCGCGGACGCAGCGTATAAGCAGTTGCAGGAACTGCCCTTCTACAACACGTTCTTCAAGACCACGCATCCGCCCGTGATCGAACTGTCGGCGTTGCTCGCCGAGTTGACGCCCGCTCCGTTCAACCACTTCTTCTATTGCAATAGCGGCTCGGAAGGCAACGATACCGTGCTGCGCATCGTTCATCAGTATTGGGCGACGCAAGGCCAGAAACTGAAGAAGTTCGTCATCTCGCGCAAGAACGGCTATCACGGCTCGACGATCGCGGGCGGGACGCTCGGCGGCATGGGTTATATGCACGAGCAGATGCCTTCGCAGGTCGAGCACATTGTGCATATCGACCAGCCGTACTGGTTCGGCGAAGGCGGCGACATGACGCCGGAAGAATTCGGCCTTGAGCGTGCGCGCCAGCTCGAAACGGAAATTCTCGAGCTTGGCGCCGAGAACGTGGCTGCGTTTATCGGCGAGCCTTTCCAGGGCGCGGGCGGCGTGATCTTTCCGCCTTCTACCTACTGGCCGGAAATCCAGCGCATCTGCCGCAAGTACGACGTGCTGCTCGTCGCCGATGAAGTGATCGGCGGCTTTGGCCGCACGGGCGAATGGTTCGCGCATCAGCATTTCGGCTTCGAACCGGACCTCATCACGATGGCGAAGGGCTTGACGAGCGGCTATATCCCGATGGGCGCCGTCGGCCTGCACGACCGCATCGCCAAAGCGATCATCGAGAACGGCGAGTTCAATCACGGGCTCACGTATTCCGGCCACCCCGTGGCCGCCGCTGTCGCCGTCGCGAACCTGCGGCTGTTGCGCGACGAGAAGATCGTCGAGCGCGTGAAGAACGAAACGGGCCCGTATTTCCAGCAGTCGCTGCGCGAGACCCTCGCGAATCATCCCATTGTCGGTGACGTGGCGGGTGCGGGTCTCGTTGCGGGCATCCAGCTCGCGCAGAACCCGAAGACCAGAAAGCGCTTCGAGAATGGCGGCGACGTCGGCACGATCTGCCGCGACTTCTGCTTCAACGGCAACCTGATCATGCGCGCCACGGGCGACCGCATGCTGCTCTCGCCGCCTCTCGTCGTCACGAAGAGCGAGATCGACGAGATCGTCGCGAAGGCGAAAAAGGCCATCGACGCAACTGCACAACAGCTAGGGCTTTCGTAACGGCAGTCAGACCACCGGCGCGGGCGCCGTGACGCATCGAACGCGACACACGCTCACGCCGGTCTTTTACCTTCAAGGGAAATCAACATGAGCGTTTGTCATCTTCGTCATGCGGTCGCGGGGGCCGCGCTGGTAGTCGTGACGGGCATTGCCGCACTGTCGGGCACGGCGGCGCAGGCGGCCGATACCGAACTGAACGTCTACAACTGGTCCGACTACATCGCGAAGGACACGATTCCGAACTTCGAGAAACAGACGGGCATCAAGGTCAAGTACGACAACTACGACAGCGACGACACGTTGCAGGCCAAGCTGCTCGCAGGCAGCTCGGGCTACGACATCGTCGTGCCGACGTCGAACTACATGGCCAAGCAGATTCAGGCGGGGGTCTACCAGAAGCTCGACAAATCGCAGATGCCGAATCTGAAGAATCTCGACCCGACGCTGATGAAGATGATCTCCGACGCCGACCCGGGCAACCAGTACGGCGTGCCGTGGGCATACGGTACGGACGGCATCGGCTACAACGTGCAGGCCGTGCAGAAAGCGCTCGGCGCGAACGCGCCCGTCGATAGCTGGGCGCTCGTGTTCGATCCCGCGAACCTCTCGAAGCTGAAAAGCTGCGGCGTGTCGTTCCTCGATCAGGCCGTCGACGTTTTTGCGGCCACGCTGCAGTACATGCATAAGGACCCGAACAGCACGAACCCAGCCGATTATCAGGCCGCCTTCGAAGTGCTGAAAAAAGTCCGTCCGTACATCACGCAGTTCAACTCGTCGGGCTACATCAACGACCTCGCGAATAACGACGTGTGCGTCGCCGTTGGCTGGTCAGGCGACGTCGGCATTGCACGCCGCCGCACGCAGGAAGCGAAGCGTTCGTACGAAATCAAGTTCTCGAACGTGAAGGAAGGCGGCCTGCTGTGGTTCGACGTGATGGTCGTACCGAAGGACGCGCCGCACCCCGAAGCCGCGATGAAGTGGATCAACTTCATTTCGGATGCAAAGAACAACGCAGAGATTACCAACGAAGTCTTCTACCCAACTGCCAATCGCGCCGCGCGCCAGTTCGTCATCCCGGCTGTCGCGCAGGATCAGACGGTCTACCCGGCCGACGACGTGCTCTCGAAGATGACGCTAATGAAGCCGATGCCGACGGACATTCTGCGGCTCGAAAACCGCCTGTGGGCACAACTGAAAACCGGCCACTGAACTTTGTGATTTAGCTCCGGTTTTCAGGGACATCAAAGGGAACTGAATGAAGCGAAGAGGGATCGCTCGATCCCTCTTCGTAGAGCAGTAGCGCAGTCAGTCTGCGTCTTGCGCGCAGCCCCATGTTTCCCCGATTGCAGCACGACCTCTGCGAGCGCTTCGCGCGCCTCGCCAGGGCCCGTTCGTGCCTGCGATCCGTAAAGAACGGTCACATATGAATACGATGCACACCACGCAAGCAGCGAAAGCGGCCACGCAACCCGCGACGACGAAAGCGACTTCGGCGACGAAAGAGAAAGCAGATCAGTTCGTTCGCATCGAAAACGTCGTAAAGAAGTTCGGCGACAGCACGGCTGTCGACAACGTCAACCTCAGCATCGCGAAGAACGAACTGTTCGCGCTGCTCGGCAGTTCGGGCTGCGGCAAGTCCACGCTGTTGCGCATGCTGGCGGGCCTGGAGACGGCCACGTCCGGCAGGATCTTCGTCGACGGCGAAGATCTCGCGAGCCTTCCGCCCTATCGGCGCCCCGTGAACATGATGTTCCAGTCGTATGCGCTCTTTCCGCATATGACGGTCGAATCGAATGTCGCGTTCGGCCTCAAACAGGAAGGCACGCCGAAGAACGAGATCAGGGAGCGCGTCGCCGATGCGTTGAATCTCGTGCAGATGACGAAGTACGCGAAGCGCAAGCCGCACCAGCTATCGGGCGGCCAGCAGCAGCGCGTCGCGCTGGCGCGTTCGCTCGTCAAGCGCCCCAAGCTGTTGCTGCTCGACGAGCCAATGTCGGCGCTCGACAAGAAGATCCGCCAGAAGACCCAGCTCGAACTCGTGAACATCATCGAGAAAGTCGATGTCACTTGTGTGATGGTCACGCACGATCAGGAAGAAGCGATGACGATGGCAAGCCGCCTCGCCGTCATGAGCGAAGGCCGCATCGTGCAGATCGGCTCGCCGACACAGGTCTACGAGTTTCCAAATAGCCGCTTTTCCGCCGAATTCATCGGCTCGACCAATCTGTTCGAAGGCGTGGTCGTCGAAGACGAACCCGATCACATCTTCGTCGAAAGCGAAGATCTCGAAACGCGTATGTACGTGAGCCACGGTGTAACGGGACCGCTCGGCATGCCTGTCGGCATTTCGGTGCGTCCGGAACGCGTGCGCGTGACGCGCGAGAAACCCGGCGCGGCGCACAACTGGGCGCGCGGCGTCGTGACGGATGTCGCTTACATGGGCAGCTATTCGCTGTACCACGTACGCCTGCCGAGCGGCAAGACCGTCATGTCGAATCTCTCCAGTTCGCACCTGATGAGCGAAGGTGCGCCCGTCTACAACGACGACGTGTTCGTCTCATGGTCGCCTTCGAGCGGCGTGGTGCTGACGCAATGAGAAATCCCACCCAAACCTCTGCGGCGCAACTGGGCGCCGCCTCGAATGCGAGCCCCGCGCTCGCATCGTTCAAACAAAGCTTCGCGAAGCTGCTGCCTTCGGGCCGCAGCACCGTGATCGGCATTCCGTTCACCTGGCTCGCGGTGTTCTTCGCGCTGCCGTTCGTGCTGGTGCTGAAGATCAGCTTTGCCGATTTGCGCCTTGGCATTCCGCCTTATACGGAACTCGTCAGCGTGAAGGACGGCGTGGTGCATTTCGCGCTGCAATTGAGCCACTACGCGTTCCTGCTGCAGGACAGCCTGTACGTCGCAACCTATCTTAGCTCGCTGAAGATGGCCGCTGTCTCGACTATCTGCTGCCTGCTGATCGGCTATCCGATTGCGTATTACATCGCGCGCTCGGCACCTGCTACGCGCAACCTGCTGATGATGGGCGTGATGCTGCCGTTCTGGACGTCGTTTCTGATCCGCGTGTACGCGTGGATCGGCATTCTGAAAGACGACGGCCTGCTCAATCACACGCTGATCGCGCTCGGCGTGATTCACACGCCATTTCGCCTCTATCACACGGATATCGGCGTCTATATCGGCATGGTCTATTCGTACTTACCGTTTATGGTGATGCCGCTCTACGCGCATCTCGTGAAGATGGATTTGACGCTGCTCGAAGCCGCCTACGACCTCGGCGCGAAACCGTGGACGGCGTTTACGCGCATCACATTACCGCTGTCGAAAAACGGGATCATCGCGGGCTCGCTGCTGGTGTTCATTCCCGCCGTTGGCGAGTACGTGATACCGGAACTGCTCGGCGGCGCGGACACGCTGATGATCGGCCGCGTGATGTGGGATGAGTTCTTCAACGACATGGACTGGCCGATGGCATCCGCCGTGACGGTGGCGATGGTGCTGCTGTTGCTCGTGCCGATGGCCGTATTCCAGTACTACCAGGTCAAGGAACTGGAGGGTGCCAAATGATCAAGCCGAACAAACCTTTGTCCGCCACGGTGCTGACGCTCGGGTTTCTCTTTCTCTATATCCCGATCATCAGCCTCGTCGTGTTCTCGTTCAATGAGTCGAAGCTCGTCACCGTCTGGTCCGGCTTCTCGCTGAAATGGTATGGCGCACTGCTGCACGACGACGAACTGCTCACGGCCGCCTGGCTGTCGCTGAAGATTGGTCTGATGACGGCGTGCGCGTCCGTCGTGATCGGCACGTGGGCGGGTTTCGTGCTCGCGCGCTTTGGGCGCTTTCGCGGCTTCACGTTCTTCGCGGGGATGATCAACGCGCCGCTGGTGATTCCCGAAGTGATCCAGGGCATTTCGCTGCTGCTGCTCTTCGTCGCGCTGGAGCAGATGATCGGCTGGCCCAAGGGACGCGGCGTGCTGACGATGTGGATCGGCCACGTGATGCTGTGTGTTTCGTATGTCGCGATCATCGTGCAGTCGCGCATCAAGGAACTGAACCGGTCTCTCGAAGAAGCGGCACTCGATCTCGGCGCGACGCCGTTCAAGGTGTTCTTCGTGATCACGCTGCCGCTGATCTCGCAGGCCTTGCTTTCCGGCTGGCTGCTGTCGTTCACGCTTTCGATCGACGATCTCGTGCTCTCCGCGTTCCTGTCCGGTCCAGGCTCGACGACATTGCCGCTCGTCGTGTTCTCGCGCGTGCGTCTTGGCCTGAACCCGGAAATGAATGCACTTGCCACGCTCTTCATCACGGCCGTGACGATCGGCGTGATCGTCGTCAATCAATGGATGCTGATGCGCGACCGCAAGCGCACTCGCGACATGCAGATGGCGTTCGCGATAGCCGACGCCGCCGATACCCCTTCGACAACCACACGCCCTGCCGTGGCGACCAGCGCGCTCGATACGGCCAACGCATAAGAAGTTCTTCGCAATACGACAAACAAGGAGAAAATTGCATGAGAAAGAAACTTATCTGTCTGCTGGTAGCGGGGGCTCTGCCGGGTGTCGCTTTTGCGGACTCGACCAGCGCACAGATCAAGGCGCTTCAACAACAACTCAACGCGCTGCAAAAAGAAGTGAAGGAATTGCGCGCGCAAGTGGCCACCGCGCCTGCAGCGAAGCCGGCTGTGGGTACGGCCGCCACGCCGGTATTGGCCGCCGCCCCTGTCGATATCACGTCGCCCGATTACGGTCGGGCGCCCGCGAATATCAGCAACGACGACCTGACCACGATCAAGCAGCAGATCGCGAATCAGCAGTTGAAGGTCGATTCGCTGGAGGATGCGGCGCAGACGGGGCCGATCGCGGGTCTTTCGGTGACGGGCTATATCGACCCGACGTACATCTATAACCGCGCGCAGAGTTCGTCGTCGTTCCTGTTCGCGAATCACGAGAGCGTGTACAACTACTACAACAGCACGTTCGGCGATCTGTATCTCGACATCAAGAAGACATTCGGTGTCGGGCCGATGGCGCCGTCGGCGGAGATCACGCTGATGCCGAACCGTGGCAACGGGATCACGCTGCTGCAGAACTCCCATGGCAATATCGGCAACAACATCCTGAACACGGCCATCGTCACCGTGCCGCTGACGGGGTCGACGACGTTCGTCGCCGGTTTGATTCCGAGCTTTGGCGGGTATGAAGTGCAGCAGTCGAACCAGATGCTTACGCTCACGCACAACCTGCTGTATGACTTCTCCGATCCGGGCAGCTATGTCGGTGTCGGCGCGAACTATACGGCGGGCAACTGGGCGTGGAAGTTCTTCGTTGGTAATGAGCAGTACCGCACGTACGGTGCCGTCACGCAGACGGGCACGAATGCATTGGGCGATCCGATCACGACGAGCAACAAGATTCCGACCTTTACTGCGCGTACGGACTATACGTGGTCCAGTGCGCTGGATATTGGCGGATCGTTCAATATTGGGCGTCAAACGCTGCCGAGTGCCGTCGATCCGGCGACGGGCAATGTCACTTTTGGCGTGGGCGGTCAGGCACCTAGCTCGGGCGGGACGTTCTTCTTTGGTGAAGTTGACGCGACTTATACGCTGGCGGATGTGCAGTACAACGCCGAAGTCGACTATGGTCAGCAGCAGAATGCGGCGTTCAACGGCGGCCAGGCGCAATGGTATGGACTGTCACTGCTCGCGCATCGGAAGTTCAATATGCCTGTGGTGGGTCGCATGGGTGCGACTGTGCGGTATGACTTGCTCGTTAATAGCAAGAATGGTGGTGGCGGTGGTGGAATTGCTTTGAATTCCAATGGTATGGATGTGAATAACGGGTTCGGTATCGGTGCTGATTGTCTAGCAAACTCGAAGGCCAATGGTGGCCTTGGGTTTGAGTGCAAGGGGGCTAACCGTCAGGATGTCGCGCTGGATCTGTTGTTCTTCCCGACGCAGCAAATTACCGTCAAGGTGGAATATCGCCACGACTGGGCGAATCAGAGCGTGTTCTTGCGGAATGATGGGTCTTATAGCAAGTCGAATGATTTGCTAGCTACGCAGTTTATTTACTCTTTCTGAGGGGGCTTTTGTGTCTGCGACGCTTGTTTTGGTTTGCATGGGGCGTCGCTGGCATCCGCGTTACGGTGTTTGCCATTCATGCGTCGCCCCTGTGCGGGGCGGCATCTACTTTGTCTGCGATGGCTGGTTGGTTTGCTTCGGGTTTTCGCTGGCATCCGCGATTTGCCTTCGTGCTTCACGCGTCGCCCCTGTGCGGGGCGGCACCTACTTTTCTTTGCCGCCGCAAAGAAAAGTAGGCAAAAGAAAGCGGCTAACACCGCCAGTTCTTGTGTTTGCCTGAGGGCCCCCACAGGTTCCTACGCTTCACACGGCAACGGCTCTGTTGACGCGTGCTGCCAACGCTTTGAATAAACGCATCACCCGCTTCGAATACCCGTATTCGGGCTAGCGGCAGCGGATGGTTTGTGCCGCCAAGGTGGCAAACTGTGTGTAGGTTGTCCCGTCGTATAGCTTGGCGCTCTTACAGGGTGGAGCGCGTGCGCTTTCGGGTCCGAAGTGAGGCATGTGAATCTCTACGGCCTACACACAGTTTGCCACCTGGGCGGCGGTGGAATGTCTGGCACGGCATGATCCAATGCGGGTGCGTGAAGCGGGTGAGGCGCACCGCAAGAGCGCTGGCAACGAACATGGGTCACGTGGTTGCCGTGTGAAGCGTAAGAACCTTCGGGGGCCCTCAGGCAGGAAGAAATGTTGGCGGTGTTAGCCGCTTTCTTTTGCCTACTTTTCTTTGCGGCGGCAAAGAAAAGTAGGTGCCGCCCCGCACAGGGGCGACGCGTGAAGCGCGCTAACAAAATGCGGATGCCAGCGCAAACACAAGCAAACACCATAAACCGGATGCCAGCGCAAAGACCAAAAACCACAAACCTACAACTTCCCCGTCCATGCCAGAGAACCTCAACTCCCAACCTCACACAGCATCGTGGTACGCAGCAACCACCAACGACCACACGCAACATCCACCATTGGATGAAACGACAACCGTTGACGTCTGCGTAATAGGCGCCGGCCTGACCGGCATTTCAACGGCATTGAACCTCGCGGAACGCGGCCACACAGTAGCGGTGCTAGAAGCATCAAAAGTCGGCTGGGCGGCGAGCGGTCGGAACGGTGGCCAACTAATCGGCGGTTTCGCCTGCGAAATAGACACATTCGCAAAGTACATGCCCGAGAGCGACGTCCACCGCATCTGGGAAATGGGCTTAGAAACGCTGGATATGGTGAAAGACCGCGTAGCGAAGCACAGCATAGACTGCGATCTGACGATGGGCTACCTCACAGCCGCCAACCAACCAAAACATGTAGACGCACTACGCACCTGGCGCGACGACGCAAAAAAACGTTTCAACCACGACCGATACCGGTATATCGAACGTGCGCACATGGACCAGTACGTGCAATCGTCCCGCTATCTCGGCGGCCTTTTCGACCCGGACAGCGGCCACCTGCATCCCCTCAACTACACATTAGGCCTCGCCCGCGCAGCCGTCGAAAGTGGCGCCCGTATCTACGAAAACAGCTGCGTCACAACACTACGCACAGAAAACAGCACACACGTAATCGAAACAGCACAAGGAACAGTGCGCGCCAAGTACGTAGTGCTAGCCTGCAACACCTGGCTCGGAGCGCTAGCGCCACAAGTATCCCGAAAGATCATGCCCGTCGGCACCTACGTCATCGCCACGGAACCGCTCGACCCGGCCCGCGCCGCCGCGCTGATGCCCGCACGCGCCGCCGTCTGCGACAGCCGCTTCGTGCTCGACTATTTCCGCCCTGCTCCCGACAACCGCCTGCTCTGGGGCGGCAAGGTCAGCTACTCGACTTTCGAGCCACGCAATCTCGCCGAAGCCATGCGCCGCGACATGCTAAAAACCTTCCCGCAACTCGCCGATGTCAAAGTGGACTACGCATGGGGCGGCTTCGTCGACATCACGATGAACCGCGCGCCCCATTTTGGCCGGCTCGCGCCGACCGTCTACTTCGCGCAAGGCTTCTCGGGACACGGCGTCAATACGACCGGCCTCGCGGGCAAGCTGATCGCGGAAGCCATCCATGGCCAGGCTTCGCGATTCGATCTGTTCGGTAAAATCCGCCATCGCGACTTCCCCGGCGGCACACTGCTGCGTACGCCCGCGCTCGTGCTTGCAATGGCCTGGTATCGAATGAAGGACTGGCTCTGATGACGGAAACACTCGACCGCCGCGCGGATGCGCTGATCCGCAACTCATACTACGAAGCCACTGTGTCGCGTCCGCTCGCGGACGATCCCATGCTGGAAGGTCCGCTCGACGCCGACGTCTGCGTGATCGGCGCGGGCTTCTCCGGACTGTCAGTGGCGCTCGAATGCCGCGCACGCGGGCTTTCCGTCGTCGTTGTCGATGCGCATCGCCCCGGCTGGGGTGCGTCGGGACGCAACGGCGGACAGATGCTCGCCGGTTTTGCGAAAGACGAGATCATCGAAAAGCAGCTCGGCCTCGAAGGCGCGCGCGCTGCGTGGGCATTGACGGTCGATGCCGTCAAACTGGTGCACGAGAGGATCGGGCGATATGGAATCGAATGCGATTTCACGCCGGGCTTCATGACGGTCGCGACCAAAGCGAAACGCGTCCCCGACCTGCGCGCATGGATGGACGCGGCGACTAACCGCTGGGGTTACCCGCATCTGTCGTGGGTCGATGCTGACGACATGCGCGGACGCATCGCGTCGGAACGTTATCTGGCAGGTGTCTACGATGCGTTCTCCGGGCATCTGCATCCGCTCAAGTATTGCCTCGGTCTCGCCGATGCGGCGCGCCGCGAAGGTGCGCAACTCTTCGCGCATTCGCCCGTGCTCGAAGTCGTGCGCGGGGCACGGCCTGTGGTGCGTACCGCGACGGGCGAAGTGCGTTGCCGCTTCGTCGCCGCGTGCGGCAACGCGACGCTCGGCAACGTGTTGCCCGCTGCAATCGCCGCGCGCATCGCGCCCATTGCGTCGTACATCGTCGCGACGGAATCGCTCGGCAAGGCGCGCGCCGATGCTCTGATCAGGAACCGGACCGCGATCTGCGACAACAACTTTTTCCTCGATTACTTTCGCGTGTCGGCGGATCATCGCGTGCTGTTCGGCGGACGCGCGAGTTCGACAGGCGCATCCCCTGCGCAGCTGACGGGGGATATCCGCAAGCGCATGCTCGGCGTCTTTCCGCAACTCGCGGATACGAAGATCGAATTTGCGTGGGGCGGGTTCGTCGATATCACCCGCAATCGCGTGCCCGATTTCGGCGCGATCGATCCGAACTACTTCTATGTGCAAGGCTTTTCGGGGCATGGCGTGGCGCTGACGGGCATTGCGGGGCGCGTCATTGCAAAGGCGATCTCAGGCGACACGGCCGCGCTCGATCTGTTCTCGCGCATCAAACACGCGCGCTTTCCGGGCGGCCCGGCGCTGCGCGGACCAGCGTTGGAACTGGGGATGCTGTATCACCGCATTCGCGAGTTGTTCTGAATCGCATTGCAGCACGGCTTGCACATGACAGACCGGGTTCACTAAAGGCAGAATGTGCACCTCACCCTCGATGCGCCACACCCGCATTGAAGGCTTACCGTAACCCACAACCCGTTACGACGAGGCGTCGATGACTGCCGTACTCACTTCTGAAATCGCATCGAAATTCGCGGGCCTCGCGCTGGCTCACCTCACGCGCGAGTATCCGAACAAGCTCACGCATTCGCTCGCCGGGCCGCAGGACGTGCAAGGCCCGCGCGAACTGCATCCCATCTTCTATGGCAGCTATGACTGGCACTCGTGCGTGCACGGCTACTGGTTGCTGTTGCATCTGATCGAACGCTTTCCGGAATTGCCGGAAGCGCCGCACATCGTCGCCGTCGTCGACGAACACTTCACCGCGCAGAACGTCGCAGGTGAACGCGCGTATCTCGACTTGCCGCATAACCGCGGCTTCGAGCGCCCCTATGGTTGGGCGTGGCTGCTCGCGCTGTCGGGTCAGGTGGCATCGTTGAAGCTGCCGCAAGCCGAACGCTGGGCACAGACCATCGAGCCGCTGACGGCGGCTTTCGTCGAACGCTTCGAGGAGTTTCTGCCGAAGGCGACGTATCCGCTGCGTGTCGGGACGCATTTCAACACCGCGTTCGCGCTGGCGCTGACGCTCGACTTCGCGCATCGCACGCAGCGCGATTCGCTCGCGCGCCTCATTGTCGACACGGCGAAGCGCTGGTATCTCAGCGATGCCGGATGCCAGGCGTGGGAGCCGTCGGGCGACGAGTTCCTGTCGCCGTCGCTGATGGAAGCGGAGTTGATGCGCCGCGTGCTGCCGCCTGCTGAATTCGCCGGATGGTTCGAGCGTTTCCTGCCCGATCTCGCGCAGCGTCAACCCGCGACGCTGTTCGTCCCCGCCACCGTCACGGATCGCAGCGACGGCAAGATCGCGCATCTCGACGGGCTGAACCTGAGCCGCGCGTGGTGCCAGCGGTCGCTGGCGCGCGCGCTGTCGAATGACGATCCGCGCCGTGCCGTACTCTTCGAAGCCGCCGACGTTCATCTGGAGACCGCCCTGCAACACGTAGCGGGCGACTATATGGGCGAGCACTGGCTCGCCACGTTCGCTACGCTCGCGCTCGAAGCATAGAGAAAGTAGCGATCGCAACCAGTTCGCCGCGCAATTGAAAATGGCCAGTGTCTGTGAAGACACTGGCCATTCCGTTTTTCAGGCAGAGAAAACGTGCGTTGCCGATCAATGCGAGATCTCTTCGAGCGCAACGCCACGCGTGCGCGGCCCCATCACGCCGATCACCAACATCACGATCGCCATCGCGCCCGCGATGAACACGAACACGCCCGTCGATCCGAAGTACTTGAGCACCGACGCAATAAAGAACGCCGTGAAAATCGCGGAGAAGCGGCTCCATGAATAGACGAAGCCCACTGCACGCGCGCGGATGCTGGTCGGAAACAGCTCTGCCTGATAGGCGTGATAGCTGTACGACATGATATTGCTGCCCAGCGTCAGACCGATGCCGAGACAGATCAGCATTGCGGCCGCCGTCGTCTGACTGAACCACAGTCCGCACACGATAATGAGCGCCGCCATCGCGACGATCACGCTCTTGCGCTCGTACTTGTCCGCGATGAAAAGCCCGATGATGGGACCCACGGGCGCCGCGAGCGCGATGACGCTCGAATAGGCAAGGCTCGTCGTCACAGTAATGCCCTGCTTGATCAGCAGCGTCGGCACCCAGTTCGCGAAGCCATAAAAGCCGACTGTCTGGAAGATGTTGAAGATGCTCAGCATCAACGTGCGGCTGCGATACGGCGGCACCCACATGTCGCTGAAGCGTCCGCTCGGCGGCACGGGAACGGCCGGCGCAGCCGGCGGCAGCGGCTTGCCGTACTCGGCCTCGACCTTCGCTTCGAGCGCGCGCATCACTCGGTCCGCTTCATCGACGCGCCCTTGTTGCGCGAGCCAGCGCGGACTTTCGGGCAGATTGCGCCGGATCCACCAGACGAACAGCGCGCCGTGCGCACCGATCAGCACAACCCAGCGCCAGCCATCGAGCCCGAGCGGCGCGCGCGGCACCAGCAGCCATGCAAGAAATGCGACGACAGGCACGGCCATAAAACCCACGGCCTGTTCGCACGCGAATGCGCGGCCACGAATATGCTTCGGGACCAGCTCAGAAATGTAGGTGCCGATCGTCACCAGTTCGACGCCGATTCCAAGGCCCGCCATGAAGCGCCAGAAGTTGAGCCCTGTGGCCGTCTCCTGAAATGCCATGATGACGTTGGCAACCGTGTACCACAGCAGCGAATACGTGAAGATCGCGCGGCGGCCGAAGCGGTCCGCGAGAAAGCCACAGGCGATCGTGCCGATGAACAGCCCGAGAAACAGCGTCGCGATGAAGCTCGCGATCCCCGTCGTGCCGAACAGGCCTTGCGTGGTCGACGTGAGGATGCCGCTCTTGACGATGCCGGGTGCAACGTAGCCCGTATAGAGCAGGTCGTAAAGCTCGAAGAAAAAGCCAAGGCTCAGCATCACGACGAGCTTCCATACCGAGCGCGTCGCGGGCAAGCGGTCGAGCCGCGCGCTGATGGTGCCGGCGTGGACGGCGGAAGACGATGCGGGCGCACTCGTCTGCGTGGTCCCAGGCTGCGGGATGCCCGCCTGGTCTTGCGTTGTCATTGTTCTGTCTCCTGTGTCGAAGGCCTACCGCGACTTCGAATGCAGGCCAGGCTCGCATTGTAGCCGCGCATCGGCTGGCAGGCGTCAGTTGCCTTCCTGCAGCATCACCACGCCCGCATTGGCCCGCTGCAACAGACGCCGGCTGCGTACCGAGAGATTGGTCAAACGCAGGCGCTTGCCGAGCTTTGCGTAGCGCGCGTGCAGCGCTTCCAGCGCCGCAATCGCCGAATGATCCGCGCAATGCAGATGACGGCAATCGAGCGTCACGTTGGCCGGGTCGTTATGCGGCTCGAACAGCGCATGGAAATGCGCGGTCGATGCGAAGAACAGCGTGCCGCGCGGCGCGTGGGTCGTTTCGCCCGATGCGTCGTCGAGCGTTTCGCTGCGAATCTCGCCCGCGTGCTGCCACGCGAAGTTCAGCGCCGAAACGACGATGCCGCACAGCACAGCCGTCGCGAGATCGGTAAACACGGTGATGACCGTCACGGCGACGATCACCAGCGCGTCGCTACGCGGCACCTTCTTCAGCGCGCGCAACGAGCCCCACGAAAACGTCTGCTGCGCGACGACGAACATCACGCCAACCAGTGCCGCGAGCGGAATACGCTCGATCAGCGGCGACAGGAACAGGATGAAGAGCAGGATCATCACGCCGCTCGTCACGCCCGACACCCGCGAGCGCCCGCCGGAGCCGAGGTTGATGACGGTCTGGCCGATCATCGCGCAGCCGCCCATCGCACCGAACAGGCCCGACACGATATTCGCGGCGCCGAGCGCCATGCACTCGCGATTCGGCTGTCCGCGAGATTCCGTGAGTTCGTCGGTGAGATTGAGCGTGAGCAGCGTTTCGAGCACGCCGACCATCGACATCAACGCGGCGTACGGAAAGATGATGCGCAGCGTGTCGAGATCGAGCGGCACGCCTGGCATGCTGAACTCGGGCAGGCCGCCTGCGATGTGCGCCATGTCGCCGAGCGTGCGCGTCGGCAGATGCAGCAACTGGCTCAGCACGCCCACGCCGACAATCGCCGCAAGCGCGGGCGGCACCGCTTTCGTCAGACGCGGCAGGCCGTACACGATCGCCATCGTCACCGCGACGAGTCCGCCCATCAGCCACA
Organism: Paraburkholderia sp. PGU19; assembly: GCF_013426915.1. Classification (GTDB taxonomy): domain Bacteria; phylum Pseudomonadota; class Gammaproteobacteria; order Burkholderiales; family Burkholderiaceae; genus Paraburkholderia. The sequence goes on along the minus strand of NZ_AP023180.1, from coordinate 138,050 downwards.
GCGCGTGACCGTGCAGCCATACGCTGCCTTGCGGCGACGCCTGCTTGAAGTGCTCGAACTGCGCCATCGCGATGATGATCGCGAGTCCGTTGACGAAGCCGAGCATCACGGGATGCGGCACCATCCGGATCAGCTTGCCGAGCCGCAATGCACCGAACAGCATCATCAGCAGACCGCCCAGCACAACCGTCGCGAACAGATACTGCGGACCATGCTGCACGACGAGCGCGACGATCACCACGGCCATCGACCCTGCCGCGCCCGAGATCATGCCCGGCCGGCCACCGAACAGCGCCGTGATCGTGCAGATGAAGAACGCGCCATACAGGCCCATCAGTGGATTGAGATGCGCGACCAGCGCGAACGCGATGCATTCGGGCACCAGCGCAAACGATGAAGTCAGGCCGGCGAGCACATCGCCACGAAGCGAGGAAAAACGGGAAGCGGTAAGACTGCGGTCTTGCATCTTGTTGTATGAACGGATCGGACGTGCCGTCGAGGAACACTCACTCGCGCGTGCACAGGTGAACGGATTGCGATGCACCCTGGTTGTGCATGACGGACATGGCGTGCACGACGCCGCGTCGTCGACTGGACCGCAAGCCTGATGGCGTGCGGCTGGGCACAAAGGTGGACGGGACAGAAAGAGGACAGGCTCGGGGCGGCAAGCCCGAGCCGGACGCCTGATGTGCGCGGCTCTCGCGCAGCGCACGCGATTTTACAGGGTCAGCGGCTCACGCGCAGTGGCGTGCGGTGAAGGCAGCCGCTGCTTTAGCGGTAGTCGAAATCGTCTGCGGTAATCAACACGTGCGTCGCGCCCTTGGCGAGCGCCTTGCGCTCGGCGACGGCGGCGATGCGGCGCTGGCCGTTGCCGAACGCCTTCGTGAGGTGCGACTCGTCAGCGCCGCGTTCCAGCCAGAAATGCTGCTCGAGCGCATCGCGCGTAATCGCGCAGCCTATCGCGCGCTTTTGCACGACGATATCGAAAGTCACGGCCTGGCCGTTAGTCGAAAGGGCGAAGTTGCTTAAGGACTGTTCCATATTCAGCCTCTCGTGAACTGCGATATACCTGTGTTTCGTGTTGCTTTCATGAACCCAGCACCCTATTCCCGCTATTCCCGCACTCAAACTATCTCATTCCGTTCGGCATCGATCAGTTCGGGCGAACCCTCGAAGCATCCCAATGCAAACGTTTGTACAGCCGATGTGCGTGATTTGCACAACACGCAACGATGAAAAAACGTGTGACATGTTCGCATTTTGAAGGCCATCGCGCAGTTGACCTTTGCCGTCAGACAGCGGCTTTCGCACGCAGTTTCGTGCGCATTCGCACGACGCGCATTGCAGCGTTTCCGTCTGACAAAAACGTTGCGCACGAACGAATCGGCGTAGCGCGTGCCCGCTTCGTCAAGCATACATCGCAATCGTTTGCGTCATATGTCACGTTGCATCTAATGGAGAAATCCATATGAAACAATAGAACCTCGTATGATCGAGGCTCTCAAAAGAACTCATACGAATAGTCGATGAAGCATCCTCGCTGGACGGGACTCATCTATCTGCTGGTCACTGCAACGGGATGGGCGCTCAACTGGCCCGCCATGAAAGTACTGCTGCGCGAATGGCCGCCGCTGTTTTCGCGCGGCGTTGCGGGAGTAACGGCGTCCGTCCTGCTCGGCGTGGTCGCCGTGTGCATGGGAGAGCGGCCACGCGTGCCGCGCGAGTACGTGCCGCGCCTGCTGCTCGCGGCGTGCACGAATGTCTTCGCCTGGATGGGCTTTTCGACGCTCTCGATGAAATGGCTGAGCGTCAGCGAAGGCGCGCTGCTCGTCTACACCATGCCTATCTGGGCCATGCTGCTCGCGTGGCCGGTCCTGTCGCGCAGGCCGTCTACCGTCGAGTTTCTCGCGCTGCTGCTTGGTCTCGCGGGCGTCGTCGTGCTGCTGGGCGGCCGAGGCGTGGCATTCGACGCGGGCAAGATCGCGGGCATCGCCTTCGCGCTGCTGGCGGCCGTGCTGTTCGCGCTCGGCACTGTCATCTCGCGCACGCCGATCCCCGTCCCGCCCATCAGCCTCGTCGCGTGGCAGGTCGGACTCGGCTGCGCGCCGATGATCGTCGCGGGGCTGCTGATCGAGCGTCCGGAACTCGCGTCGCTGCGCGCGGACGGCTGGGCCGTGCTGATCTATATGACGCTCGTGCCGATGGGCGTGTGCTATCTCGCGTGGTTCGCAACCTTGCGTCATCTGCCGCCGCAGATCGCGTCGATCGGCATGCTGCTGGTGCCGATCATGGGTATCGTCGCGGCGGCGCTCGCGCTAGGCGAGCCGCTAGGGTGGAAAGAAGCCGTGGCGATGGCGCTCACGTTGAGCGGCGTCGCGCTTGCGCTGCGGCGCAAGGCGCCGCCGACAGCGCCCGAATGATGACTGACGCTATGGCTTTTCGAGAATGTCCTTGAGCCGATCGACGGCTTCGTCCGACTCGGCCTGGATCTTGGCACGCAGCAGCACCGCGTTCAGCAACGCGAACCAGAGCGTCGGCGAACGGTAGGTGAAGGTGCGCTCGAACTCCGTGCCGCGATTGCCATCCTCGCCGTCCGTGTCGGGCGTCAGCGCGTAGCTGACCGTGCCGGCTGGGCGGCCTTCTATCGTGCCGTCGATCGTCCATTTCTCGGGGCGCTTGCGCTCGACAACCGTCCACACGACCTCGCCGCGCCGCCCGGCGACGCGAAATTCTTCCGTGGTTCGCTCGCCGATATCCAGCGAATGATCGGTCGCACCGGACACCGACAGCGAAGACGGATGCCACGCGGGCCAATGCGCGGGCGTCGTCACGTAGTCGAAAACAGCCGTGCTTTTGCGCGCGATCGGCACGACGGTGACGATACGTGTCGACAGATCGAATGCGCGCGGCAGCGGAATGAACAGCACGCCGATCGCGGCCGCCACGCAGGCCATCGTGACGATTGCTCGCAGTAGCGCTTTCATCGCTGTTCGCGCCTTGCGGGCGCGCTTCCGAATGATGAGGTTCGTTCCTTCGCACCCGCGCAGGGGATTGCGGCCAGGCTGCCGCTCTTACTGGTACTGTATGTTAGCGCCGTGGCCGGGCCAATGAGGATCGACGCGCGCCTTCGCGATGTCGCAACGTCAAATGGAAGACCACCGATGCAAGCCCATCCGCTTCGCCTGCGGCCCGGCCAGGATCTCCGCGATGCGCTGGAAGACACGGTGCGCCAGCTCGGCGCGACGGCCGCGTTCGTGGTTCAGGGCATCGGCAGCCTGAGCGTGGCGCAGTTGCGATTTGCCGGCATCGACCAGCCGAGCGAACTGCGCGCCGACCTGGAAATCCTGACACTCGCCGGTTCGGTTGCGCCGGACGGCGCGCATCTTCACATGTCGGTCTCCGACGCCGATGGCCGCGTGTTCGGCGGACATGTGGCGCGCGGCTGCATCGTACGAACGACCGTTGAAGTTTTGCTCGTGTTGCTGCCCGATCATGCGTTCTCGCGCGAAGCCGATCCGCACACGGGTTTCATGGAGTTGTTCATCCGTGACCGGCCGCGCGGCGAGTAGCGCCCGCCAGACGCGGGCCCGCCAGCGCCCCTGGAACGTTCTTCGCTTGTCTGTTCGATGGGTCACCGTCCCCACAGTGTAGGAGCGTGCGCCGCAATGCCTTACACTTGTCGGGTCGGAAACGCATGGTCACTAATCAGTTGTTCAAGGAGGGAAACGTCCGTGGCAAATGAAAAAATGTTGGCGCAGATTTCTGATAAGGCGGGCTTCATCGCCGCGCTCGACCAGAGCGGCGGCTCCACGCCTGGCGCATTGCGGCAGTACGGCGTCGAAGAGAACGCCTACAACGGCGACGCCGAAATGTTCAAACTGATCCACGAAATGCGCGTGCGCATCATCACCGCCCCTGCATTCACGGGCGAAAAGGTCATCGCGGCGATTCTCTTCGAAGCCACGATGGACGGGCAGGCGCAAGGCAAGCCAGTGCCTTCGTTTCTCTGGGAAGACCGCGGCGTCGTGCCGTTCCTCAAGGTCGACAAGGGGCTCGAGGCGGAAAGCGACGGCGTGCGTCTGATGAAGCCGATCCCCGGACTCGACGCATTGCTCGCGCGCGCGGGCAAGCTCGGCATCTTCGGCACCAAGATGCGCTCCGTCATCGAGCAGAATTCGCCTGCGGGCATTGCCGCCGTCGTCAAGCAGCAGTTCGAGTACGGCGCGCAAATCGACGCGGGCGGCCTCATGCCGATCCTCGAACCCGAAGTGTCGATCAAGACACCAGACAAGGCGGGCGCCGAGAAGACGCTGCGCGACGAGATCATCAAGGGCCTCGACGCACTGCCCGCCGACAAGCAGGTCATGCTCAAGCTGACCATCCCCGACGTCGCCGATTTCTACAAGCCGCTGATCGATCATCCGCGAGTGTTGCGCGTCGTGGCGCTTTCGGGCGGTTATACGCGTACCGAAGCGTGCAAACTGCTTGAAAAGAATCACGGCATGATCGCGAGCTTTTCGCGGGCACTCATCAATGACCTGAAAAAACAGATGAGCGATAGCGAATTCAACGCGAAGCTGGGTGAAGCCATCGACGAGATTTACGAGGCTTCTGCCGTCAAGGTCTGAGCGGTCATTGCGGCGAAGCCGCGCATATTGATATGCGCGGCTTCGCCTTGACGTGCTTAACGTGTTTAACGTACTTAACGTGCTTTAGCGCGTCACGTCAATGCGCGGTCGGCGGCACGTCGGGGTCGACGTAATCACGACGCGAAACCCAGTACGGATCGCGGTTGTAATACGTATGCAGCGATTCGCCCCATTTGGAATCGGCCATGCTCGGCCAGTGGTCCTTGTCGAAGCCCGGTTCGTCTTTCAGCATCTGCGCGCTGATATCGACGTGAAAGCACTTCTGGTCGGTGTCGAGCGTGAGCGCACTCCACGGAATGGCGTGCAGCGTTGCACCCATGCCGAGAAAGCCACCCTCGGACAGCACGGCATACGCAATGCGTCCGCTGCGCACGTCGAGCATGATGTCGGAAATCTTGCCGACATGTTCTGCATCGGACGAATACACCTTCGTTCCGTCGAGCGTCGCTGCTGCCATCACCTCCGGCCCCGGACCTTCACCGACGCCGCCGCCGACAATATCGGCACCATCCGTTCTGCGCGTTTGCGGATTGATTGAGCCCATGTTTGCCTCCTATGAGAGTGAGCGCATGAAGGCGCGCAATGGGCGTTCCTGGATTGGCTAAAGGCTAGCCGGAAATGAAATCCAATTGAAAATTTTACCTGGCCTGGCAAGATTCAAGTCATATTTCCCGAAAGCGATCTCCAGTGCGACAGCCTGCCGCACCACTGCTACGCAGGAAACGCCGTCAACTGCTTCTTACGCCGATGCCCTCGCCCGCCTACGATTGACGCATGAAAACGCGTGACTTCACGCAGGCGGGAGAACTGAAATGGGCTTACTGAACATGATGCGCATGGTGTTGTGGAGTTTCTTCGGCGTGCGGCGTGGCGCTGCGCACGAAGCCGATCTCGCGACCGTCAAGCTGCCGCTGCTGCCCGTGATGGCCGTCGTGCTCGCGCTGTGCTTCGGCGGGCTTCTCTTTGCATTCGCCAGAATCGCCGTCACGATCGCGCATTGACGCTCGGGCTGCGCGCTCAGGTGGCCTGCGCGATCAACCCGCCAAGCACTTGAACGGCGCGCTCGATATCGGCGTTCCACGGATGTCCGAAGTTCAGCCGCATGCAATGGCGGAAGTTGCGCGACGCGGAAAAGATCGGCCCAGGAGCCACGCTCACGCCCTGTTCGATCGCCTGCCTGTGCAGCGTTAATGCATCGACGTGCTCGGGCAATTCGAGCCACACGAAATAGCCGCCTGAAGGAAGCGTCCACGTCACACCTTTCGGCATCGCGCGGCGTAGCGCGAGATTCATTGCATCGAGTTGCGCGCGCAACGCGGCACGCAGTTTTCGCAGATGCCTGTCGTATCCGCCATGCTGAAGATAATCGGCGATACCCGCCTGCACGGGAATGCTCGCCGATAGCGTCGTCATCAGTTTGGCGCGCTGTACTTTCTCTGCAAACTTCCCCGCAGCGGCCCAGCCAATCCGATATCCCGGCGCGAGCGTCTTCGAGAAAGAACTGCAATGCATCACGAGTCCTTTCCGGTCGAAGGCGATGGCGGGCAATGGATAATCCGCCTGAAAATGCAGTTCGCCATATACGTCGTCTTCGATCAGCGGCACTTCATACCGCGCGAGCAGTTCGACAAGTGCCTTTTTCTTTTCCACAGGCATCGTCGCGCCCGTCGGGTTCTGGTAATTCGTCATGAACCAGCACCCGCGAATGGGCTGCTTTTCCAGCGCTTGCGCAAGCGCGTCCAGGTCGAGGCCGGTTTGCGGATCGACGGGTATTTCGACTGCGCGTAGATCGAGTCTTTCAATAGCCTGCAGCGCCGCATAGAAGCCAGGCGATTCGACGGCCACGACATCGCCGGGACGCGTCACGGCCATCAGGCAAAGATTCAGTGCTTCGAGCGCGCCATTCGTGACGACGATCTCTTCGAGCGGTTGCGACAGGCCCATGCCGAGATAGCGCAGCGCGATCTGCTGGCGCAAAGCCTCGTTGCCCGGCGGCAGATCGACAACGGTACTCCACGGGTTCATCGTTCGCGATGTTTGTGCGAGCGATTTGGAAAGACGTTGCAGCGGAAACAGCATCGGCGAAGGAAACGCCGAGCCTAACGGCACGACACTCGTATGCTTCGCCGCTTCGAGCACGCTGAAAACGAGTTCGCTGATATCGACCTTCGCGGACTCAGTGAGCGCGCGCTTCGCGGTCGCTTCCCGCGTGTCGCGAACGGCCGCGCCCGGCGCGACGTAATAGCCGGAGCGCTCCTGCGCGCGAATGAGGCCCCACTCTTCCAGCAGATAGTACGCACGAAACGCCGTCGATTGACTCACGCCATGCTGCGCGATGACCTGCCGCAGCGAAGGCATGCGCGCGCCGACAGCAAGACTGCCCGAGCGTATTTCGGCCGCCATCGTATTGGCGAGTGCTTCATATCGGTTCATTGAGAATTGCGCGCGGCGGGACGCTCATGACACAGAGCTTTTTATACTAATCGGTACACGCCTGCGCAATCAACTGACATCAACGCTTCTTGCGCCGCATCGACAGGAATACGATCGACGCGGACACGGCCGCCACGATCGACGCGCCCGCAAACGCACGCGCAAAGCCTTCGCCGTAACTCGACCGGGCAATATGAACGAGTGCCTCTATCGATGCCGGTGGATACAGCGCGAACGCGCGCGAGAAGTCGCCCGCCATCACGCGCTCGGTAAAGCCCTGCACGACGGGCAGATGGGTCTGCGTCATCTGTGCCGTCAGCGCGGAACGCACGCCTTCGGCCAGCACGGCCCCCAGCCCCGAGAAGCCGAGCAGAATGCCCGTGAATCGCGAGGTCGTGCTGATGCCCGACGCCATGCCCGCGCGTTCGCGCGGCACCGTGCTCATGATCGCCTTCTGCGTCTCGCCGTTCAGCAGGCCGCCGCCGCTGCCGAGCAGCGCCATCGCGACGATCAGCCATGCGTGACTGGTGCTGCGCGCGGCGACCATCATCGAGAGATTGCCGCATGCGACCACCGCGAGACCGAGCGTGAGAATCTGGCGCGATTCCATGTACGCCGCGAGCTTGCGTCCTAGCTGCGGTAAAATCAGCATGGCCAGCGCGAAAGGCAGCATGCCCGCGCCCGCAACCAGCGCGCTTTCGCCGCGCGCGTTCTGCAGAAATAGCGGCAACAGCGAAGCCATGACCTGCGCCGACGATGCATAAGCAAACATCGCCACGATCGCGCCGACGAACGGCAGCGAGCGGAACAGCGCGAGATCGAGCATCGGATGCGCACGCCGGCTTTCCACCCACACGAACAACGCGAAAAGGACCACGCCGGCGCCTGCGCGCGACAACGCCTGCGTGCTCAGCCATCCACGGTCAGGTCCGAGAATCAGCGCCCACGTCAGCGAGAACATCGCCGAGGCAAAGAGCGCAATACCGGGCAGATCGAGCGATCGCGGCGTCGGGTCGCGCGATTCGTCGACGATCCGTACGACACCCGTCGCCAGCAACGCACAGATCGGCACGTTGATCGCGAATGCCCAGCGCCAGCCGAGCCACGCGTTGATCACGCCGCCGATCAGCGGCGAAAGGACCATTGTCAGCCCCATGATGCCGCCCCACACCGCCCAGGCTCGTGCGCGTTCGCGCTCGTCATGAAACGCATGGCCGATGATGGCGAGCGCCGGCGCGAGCAGGAAGGCCGCCCCCACGCCTTGCGCAGCCCGCGCGAGGTAAAGCAGCTCGGCCGTCGGCGCAACGCCGCAGGCGAACGAAGCGAGTGCGAACAGCGCGATACCCGTCAGAAACACGCGCTTGCGCCCATAGCGGTCGGCAAGCGACCCAGCGGGCAAAAGCAGTGCGGCGAAGCACAACACATACGCGCTGATCACCCATTCGATATCGGCGAACGAAGCGTTGAGATCGCGCGCGATAGTGGGCAGGACGATACCAACCACGTTGGTGTCGAGCACCGTCATCGCGCAACCCATCGACGCGATGAGGAGCAGCGGCGTGCCGCGAGAGACGGAACGGGAAGCGGTAATCGAGCTCATCGGACGGACCCGGCGGGAAATCTGCGAAAAGGAAGCCCGTATTCCACCAGCTTTCTCTATTCCGTTCATTGCCCGTCGTATTCAATATAATTAGCTTCAACCTAATACACCGAAGCGTCGAACTATGGAGCTGAGGCATCTGCGGTACTTCATCGCCGTCGCCGAGCGCCTGCATTTCGCGCAGGCTGCGGAAGCGCTCGGCATCGCGCCGCCTACGCTCACGGTACAGATCCAGGAGATGGAGCGTGCGCTGCAGGCACAGCTGTTTCGCCGCACGCGGCGCTCGGTTGTGCTGACGCCCGCCGGCGAAGCGTTTCTCGCCGAAGCGCGCGAGACTGTCGCGCAGTTCGAGCGGGCGTTGCACGTCGGCCAGCGCGCCGGGCGCGGCGAACTGGGGCGTATTCATATCGGGTATGTCGGCTCGGCGGCTTTTTCCGGCATCTTGCAGAAACAGCTGCGCGCATTCCGCAAAGCGCGGCCGCACGTGCTCGTGCAGGCCACCGAGCACCCGATGGGCGAGTTGCCCGCGCTGCTGGAGGAAGGCCGCGTCGACGTCGCGTTCGTGCGCTTGCCGGTGGATTTGCCGCTGTCGCTGCGCGCACACGTGCTGGCGCGCGATGCATTTTGCGCGGCGCTGCCTGCCGAGCATCCGCTGGCGGCTGCCACCGGGCCGATCAAGGCGCGCGCGCTGGCGGGCGAGAGCTTCGTCGTGCCCGAACAGGAACTGGGCACGCGGGAGATTGCGCGGCGCGGCCGGTTCAATCCGCGCATCGTCAGCGCGCCCGGCACGCTGCTGGCCGTACTGACTCAGGTTTCCGTCGGCGTGGGCGTCGCCATCGTGCCCAATGTGCTGACGCGGGTCGTCAATCTGCCCAATGTCGTCTTCAAGACGCTGGCGGGCGAGCCGATCGCATCGGAGGTCGCGGCCGTTTTCCGCAAATTCGAGCATTCGCCCGCGACGAAAAAGCTCATCGCACAGATGACGGGCGCGCCGGATCAGTAGTTTCCCGGCTTTTGCGCCGTTCGCGGCCTATCATGGGAGAACGATCCCGATCCCCGGCGTCAGTCACCCCCAACGGGTTCGGCACGAGCCGGACTGGATCGTTCCTTGCTGCGCAGCACCGAAGCGAGCGCCCTACACCGCGCCGCCTGGCCCTGGACCGCGAAGACATCGCCCGGAAGCCGGCGCCAGCGAGCGCTCGTGAATTTCATCTGGCACTCACGGAGAAATCAAATGACCATCGAATTCACCAGCCGCCGGCACGTCGTGGCCGCATCGCGAGTCGCATTCGAAGCGACCGTCGAAGGAAAAGAGGTATGGTGCAGCGTATCAATCGACGCCCTGAACAGCCATTTCGGCAATACAGGTACGTCGTCGCACGATCTGATCACGACGTTCGAGGGTAACCGCAAGACAATCGAGGACGCAGCGCGCCGCGTGCTGCAACGAAATGGGGGGCAGTCGGTCGAACTGGAGACGCTCGACTTTAATAAACCACATTGAAGAAGGGAGCACGCGCCGGAAAGCAAGGACGGCGCGCGCGGTGCCGCCGAAAACGGGCGGCACCCATCGATGAGCAATTGAGCCGAAATGGCTCACGCATAAAAATGCTATGCCCCCGGCCTTGTGTATTCGCCAATATGTTTGGCAAAAGCATGCCGACTTCGCCATCAGGCAAAGATTCTTTTGCCGACAAAGAGGCGAGAACCTCGTCCCGCCTCTTGCTGATTCTTTTCGTCGTTCTTACGCGCGCGGCTTTCTTCCTGCCTTTTTGGCGGCAACCTTCTTTTTCGCAACGCCATTCATACCCGCCGCTTTTGCCCCGGCGACCAGGAACTTGCTACGGTCTTTTTCGCCCGCCAGCCATGCCGGTGCAGGACCACGGCCACTCCATGTCGCGCCCGTTTCGGGGTGACGATACTTTGCCGGCTGCGGTCCCTTCGGCTGGCCGTTGCCCGTGCCGTGCTTCACGGCGACGCGCGTGGCAGCCGGTGCGGATGCGCCCGCCACCAGGTACTTCGAACGGTCTTTCACCGTGGCGATCCATGCAGGCGCACGGCCATGCCCCGTCCACGTTGCACCCGTTTTAGGATCGGAGTATTTGGCTTCGCCTTTGGTTTGCACGCCTGCCGACTTCAGCGAAGGACGGCCACGTTTTTTGCGGCCGAGATGCGCGTCGATATCAGCCGTAGTCAAATTGTGCTTTGCCATCAGTGCGCGAATACCTTCGAGCGCCGCCGTCGACTTTTTCGACGCAATGGCCTCCGCCTGGGCCTGAAGCTTTTTTATCTTTGCCTGAAGTGCTTCGAGTGTAGCCATATTGGAACTCCTGATTGAAGATACCGGCACTATGCCACGGACCGGTCATATATGGCTAGAGTTCATCTATTACATGAAAAGACAAGCGTGCGCCGTTGTACTGTCTGATTGTCCCATAGCGTCCAATCGAGGCCCCAATTGCCAGGATTTATCTGGCGTATGACAAATGTCAATTGGCTTGCATCGGCGATGACTGTCCAATTACTCACGCTATCCATAAGACTTTTAAAATTCCACGTCCGAAAGCGCTGACACGCCAATCGGAATTAGTGCGTCACCCTTCTACTGAAGAAATGGACTTTCTTTCGCGAGCGTCTCGTTTCCAGAAGCACATCCGATGGGGCTAGCAATAAATTCACGTTCACTACTTCTTTTTTCCAATTTGCCTCAATGCTATGCGCGATGAGCGAATCGCAAATGCGAAAAGGCCGAAGTCTGTGCATGACAGGCTCCGGCCTTATGGTTGACTCAGAATTGATGCAGTCAGCGAGTCTGCGCGCGCCGCCCGCAAACAATTGTTAATGGTGCGAGAACGTGATGCCATTCGCATTGGCGCGCACGCCCGCTTCCGACACGCCATTCGCCGCGCCACCCAACCCGCTTTGCTGAGTCGATGCAGCCTGTTGTGCGGCCAGACGCGCTTCGGCGGCCTGAATATGCTTGGGATAGCTATTGCGATCGTCGAGCGAACTATAACCGGCGTTATGCAACTGCACGAGTTCTTCACGTACCTGCGCGCGTGTCACGGGCTGATTGTTCTGCGCGATTACAGTCAGGGGAGCACTGACTAGAGCGGCGACGATAACGAATTGACCGAGCGATTTCATGGCGACTACCTCCGGATCTGTCTGTTGGGTTGCGCGAGAACAGGTGTTCTGCAACCGTTGAACAGAGTGTAGAAGCGCGACCGCTGCCGATAAATACGTGAAGCTCGAATAGATCTTTCAAGGAATTACTACAATCCGCGCGGCATGAATGGGCCGCCGCGCCCCCCCGACGCGGCGGCCCGTCCATGCCGCGCCAAGCCGTCAGCCGGCCAGCTTGCGGAACGTTTCGAGCACCGCGTCGCCCTTGAACGGCTTCACGATCCAGCCCTTCACACCCGCCGCCTTGCCGCGCTCCTTCATTGCAGGGCTGCTTTCCGTCGTCAGCATGATGATGTTGACGCTCGCATTGGCCAGTTCGCCGCGAATCTTTTCGGCCATCGTCAGGCCGTCCATATTCGGCATATTGACGTCGCTGACGACGAGACGGATGCCGGGCGACGCCTTCAGCTTCGCGAGACCATCCTTGCCGTCCACCGCGGTATCGACATCGAGACCATTTTTCCTCAGAAAACCCGCGACTTCATCGCGCACCGTGCTCGAATCGTCCACTACCAGAACCTTAGCCATTGCTTACCCCGTAGCGCCATTTATGCGGCGCATTGATTGAAAATGTGCTCTCTGCGCTGCTCAGAAGCATTTAAAAGAGTTCGAGTTCACCCGTGCTCTCCTCGGCCTCGTTCACATACGCGGCAAAATCGACTGGCGAACTCGCGCACATGCACAGTGTCGCGCCCAGTTGTACGTTTGCGCCGATGCTCACGCGAAAAGCCGCGAGATAGCCGGGCTTCAACTCCGTCAGATAAGGCACGCACGCGCCATTCAGTTGATAAGGCGTCGACATCCCGAGGTCCGGAAAGAACTCGACCAATTGCTGATTGATCGCGCCACAACACAGATTGCCGACTTCCATCAGGGCTTCCGCCAACGAGCGTTCTTCCGATTCGCGCAGATAGTAGTCGCGCGTCGCCTGGTCGTCGTTGAAATGCAGCACGAGCAGAAAGCGGAATGCAATCGATGAAATGGTCAGAACAACGATATGGCTGGCAAGCGCGGTATTGGCCTGCTGCGCGTCGAGTGCCGTGATTTCGCATGCGTCGCCGGAATCGACAGGCAAACGCGTGCGCGCGGAATACAAAAAGATCCGCTCGATACTGTCTTTCGCTTGCTGACTGATCACGTCGTCGCCTGCTCTAACCGGGATTGAATCTGACCGGCAAGCGACTCGACGCTCGCCAGCGACGCCGCAATCATCTTGCCGCCCGCCTGAATGTCCTGAAACGTGGCCGTGGTGATCAGGTCATTGCGGTTCAGGCTGTCGTGATAGCTCTTCGACAGTTCCTGCGAGCGTGTCGCAAGCGCGCGCACTTCGCTTGCGACGATCGAGAACCCGCGCCCCGCCGCACCCGCGCGCGCTGCTTCAATCGACGCATTCAGCGACACGATCAGCACGTGACGCACGATCGACGACAGTTCGCTGTTCTTCGCGTGCATGTCGTGGTTCTGCGCCATCAGCGAGATCATCTGCTCGTGCCAGCGCTCGAACGTCGCGGACAGATGCCGCAGGCGCCCCGCTTCCGTTGAGAGGCGGGTCGCCTGTTGCAGCCACTCGTCTTTTTGCAGATGCAGCGCGTTCAGTGCGTCACGCGCTTCGTCCGCCAACACCGACTGCTGCGCGAGATCGTCGCGCAATGTATCGACGAGCGCGTGCAGTTCGCGCGCCTGCTGCTCGTGCTGCCGGACTTCGGCGGCGTGACGCTCCTCGGCCTGCACGAGCACGGTGTTCTGCGACTCGAGCGTGGTCTGCTGTTGCGCAGCCGCCCGTTTCCTGTACCACCACCGATGCACGAACAATCCTGCCAGCGCGCCCCACGCGACGCCCGCCAGGGCAGCCGCAATCACATACTGATCAACCACAGCCTGTCCCCGTCGTGCTATTCGAAATGTGCATTCGCCTGAATCGAACTCACTGTTTGCGCGGCGTCATGCATCGACGTGCCGACGCTATCGACAGCGCAGTTCTCCGGCAGATAAACGATCGTCTGGAACTGGCGGAAGTCCGCGCCCGCGTGATCGTCCGTAAAGCGCAACTCGATGCGTCCGCCTTCGCGGCGGATGAAATCGCGCACCGCATCCATGCCGACGCCGCGGCCCGACACTTCCGTCACGTTCTGCGCAGTCGAGAAGCCAGCACGGAAGATGAATTCCGCCACGGCTTCGTCGCTCAATTGCGTATCGGGCTGAAGCCAGCCGCGATCGGCTGCGATACCGCGAATGCGCGACAGCGCGAGACCGCTTCCATCGTCGCTCAACGTGATCTGCAATGCGCCTTCGGCGACGCCCACTTCGATATCGATGACACCCGCTTCCGGCTTGCCGAGCGCGACACGCTGTGCGGCGAGCTCGATGCCGTGATCGACTGAATTGCGCAGCAGATGCATGAACACGTTCTTGAGCATGCTGCCCGCCTGCGTGCGAACGCGATAACCGTTGTCGTCGATACGCACGGCAGGCACGGCCTTGCCGAGCTCGGCGGCAAGCGAGGGCAACGAGTGCAGCACGCCGGCGAGTGCCTCTTCGACTTTCTCCGTACCAAGCAGGCGCAATGTTCTACGTACCGAATCGCGCGCCGTCAGCAGCGCGAGCGTGTCAGCCGGATTTGCCGCATCGAGCAGGCGCAGGCTTTCCTGAATATGCTCGCGATCCACCATCAGATAACGTTCAGCGCTGCCGACACGGCCTGCCTTGCGTCGACCGAGGCTCACTTCATTGATCGTGGCGTAGTGCTGCAGCGCTTCTTTCACGCGTGCCAGTTCGGCAATGAGTTGCTCCTGATCCCATTCGTGCCCCGCTTCCGGTTGGCGCAGCGCATCGTAACGCTGCTCGGTTTCGTGCACGATGCTGGTCAGATGCTGCAGGCTGTAGGTCCGCGCATTGCCTTTGATGGTATGCATGTTGCGGAACAGTTCCGCGACAGCCGGCTCATTGACCTGCGCGTGCTGACGGATAATGCGCTCGTTCTCGTTGATGAAGCCCGTTGCACTCTCAACGAAATGGTGGAACTTCTCCTCGCTCACCGCGAGAATTTCGCCGATCATTTCCAGGCGGCGCTTCTGCTCGCCCGCTTCCGCCGCAAGCTGGCGCAGCTCGGTCACATCACGCACGCACAGCATCAGGCGCATGACTGTGTCGCTTTCGTCGGTGATCGCGGACCAGCTGAGATCGAGCGTCTTCACGCGGCCGTCGGGCATCTTGCGCGTGAGTTCGTTGACGAGCAGATGCTGGTTGAACTCGAAGTTGATGCTGTCTTCGCCGATGCACGCCAGCACGGCAGCTTCGACTTGCGACACGGTATCCGAACCCAGGTCGCTGTCGCCGAATACGAGGTCCATCAGCGCACGCCCGGCGATATCCTTCGTTTCGAAGATCTCTTCCAGATAGGCCGAGTACTCCGAGTGAATCTTCGCGTCTTCGACAACCGTCAGGATGCCCTGCTGCATGTTCTGCAACATCGCCTGAATATCGGCAGTCTTCTGCTTCAGTTGCGCGGAGCTTTGCTGGATCTTTTCGATCATGCCGTTGAACGCGACGATCGAATGACCGATTTCATCCATGCGGCCCACGGGCACGCGGCGCGTGAAGTCCTGGCTCGATGCGATCTCGCTCATCATCTCCTGCATGCGCGAAAGCGGTCGCGTGATCTGCCGGTATAGCAGCAGGCCAATTGCGATCAACACCAGAATCGCCGTGCCCGACGCGCTGCCGATCGCCGTCGTGGTCGTCGCGAGGCCCGTATTCAATGCATCAATGGCTTCGTCTTTCTGGCGGTTCTTTTCGATGCGCAGCGTTTCGACGATGCCTTCCAGTTCATCGCGGTACTGCGCGACGTTCGCGAACAGATAGGCTTGCGCGAGGTCGTTCTTGCCTTCGGCCTTCATTTTCGCGGTGTCGTTGATCGCCGCGAAGTAGTTGGCGAGGCTGTCGCGCGCCTGCGTGACGAGCCCTTCCTGAGCGTGGCTTGCGGCTGCTTTCGCCTGCACGTCCAGCGCTTCTCGCAGTGACTTCTCTTTCGCCGCGAGTTCTTTTTGTGCCTGCTCGACCATGTTCGCGTCGGGCGAATAGACGAGCGTCATCGTCGCGAGCTGCACGTCCTTGACTTGCGAGACAAGATCGGCCGAAGCCAGCGCGCTCGGCACGACGCCTTGCGTCACTTGCCGTACGTCTGCGGCACTGCCGCGAGTCTGATAGACAGCGTATCCGCCGATCGCCGACAAGGCGACCAGCATCAACACCACCAGTAGAGTGATGCGGTGACGGATGTTCATGTGGTATTCCCCGTGGTCTGTCACTGCTATGTGGCAGTGCTGCCCGCTCTGAATTTGTCAATTTGACGGGCGACGGGATTATCGTCGGCGGGTCGTGACGAAGCTGTGACCACCGCGCATTCTTCTGGGGATTAAAAGATGCAATAGAACATGCATTCAAATGATTCTAAAGTTCTCGAATTTTCTGCCGTTAACCACATCGCGCCTATTTCGCTATGGCCGCGACGTGCTTCGCTATTGCCTCTCTAGCTCGTAACAAATGGCTCCGCGGCAGGCTCTATCGGACCGGCATTGAGCCGCTCGTATTCGGCGATCAGTTGCGCGCCGAACAGCATTAGCGTGGCGAGCGCTTCGAGACTGAACAGCACGATGATGGCCGTCGTCAGCGATCCATAGACGACACTCACCTGCGATAGCGTCGCGAAGTACCACACCAGCACGCGCCGCGTGCCTTCCCACAACGCGGCGGCCGCGACTGCACCGAATAGTGCATGCCACAGCGTCGTGCGTCCTGCGGGTATCACCAGATAGATGGCCGTCAGCACGAAAATCTCGCCAGCAAGACCGAACAGATACAGCACGATGCGCGTGGCGCCCGTCAGCGAAATGACGTGACCGAACAGCACGATGCTGTCGCTCGCGACGGCCTGAAGACTGCTCGACACAAGCGTCACGAGCAGCACGCCGATACCCAGCGAAAGACTGAACAGATAAGGCAAGATCGCCGACAGCAGAAAATGCCTGCGCCGGATCGCAACGCGATGCACGAAGATGATCGACAGTGCATTCTCCAACACCGTGAACGCGAGCGAACTGAAGAAGATCATCGTGACGACGAGAAACCAGCCGATCACCGTGCGGTGCGCGAGAAAGTTGGCAAGCTCCCTGACGATCGCGCGCGACTGTCCCGGCACCAGCCATTCGAGCAGACGCGCGAGCGTATCGAGCAGCAGCTTTTCGCCGACAAAATGGCTGAACGCAATGGCCACCAGAATCAGCAGCGGCACGATGGACAGCAGCGCGTAATAGGCGATCGCGCCCGCGAGCAGCAGCCCCTGATTCTTCCGGAACGCCTTGACCACCTGCAACGCGAAGCGCGCGGGATGCGTCGCGACGAAATGCAGCGCGCGATTGCGCGTCCTGTTCACTTCAACCTCCGCTCGCGTTGTTGCGGCCGGACCTCGGGTTTACCGGAGCAAGTGGCGGTCCCGACAGGGATCGAAATCACACATCTATCGATCATTTGCCCATTACGCGAACAAAAGATGTTAATCGACAGCTTCGCCCACTCCTGATTTACCCCAATCCCGAGCCGCCGCCGCGTGCGGGCGCGACTCGTGGAAAGCCTTGTCGCACAAGGCTTTTTGGGTATTTCAACCACTTCCCCCAGCCGCGCCGCAGCAAAACCCGTCCTTGATTTTCGAGACGCTCGCTGCTGTACTAACTAAAACAAGTTGATTTAGTAAGTCCCGCGTCACCGGCGAATCCAAAGTCCGGCGAACGCACAAGAAGGCGCGATCAGCGCACAGCCAGTTGCTGAATCGACCGCTGATCACAACGTCGTTGTCAATCATCCGGAGGAGCGTCCCATGAACCCGATTTCCCGCAGGCAACTGCGCCGCGCGTCCCGCACGCAACCCGTCGTCAAGGGCATCGCCGCTGCGTGCGTCGCTGCGTCTGCGCTATGGTGCGCGAGCGCCAGTCTCGCCGCCGATCAGCCCGTCGTCGGCCTGATCACGAAGACCGACACCAACCCTTTCTTCGTCAAGATGAAGCAAGGCGCGGAATCCGCCGCGCAAAAAGACGGCGCGAAGCTGCTGACGGCCGCCGGCAAGTTCGACGGCGACAACGCGGCGCAGGTCACGGCCATCGAGAACATGATCACGGCGGGCGCGAAAGCGATCCTCATCACGCCGAGCGACACGAAGGCGATTGTGCCGAGCATCAAGAAGGCACGCGCGGCAGGCGCGCTTGTGATTGCGCTCGATACGCCGACCGACCCGCAGGAAGCCACCGACGCCCTCTTCGCCACCGACAACTTCAAGGCGGGTGTGCTGATCGGCCAGTATGCGAAGGCCTCACTCGGCGGCAAGCCCGCGAAGATCGCGACACTCGATCTCGCGCCCGGCGTGTCCGTCGGCGTGCTGCGCCACAACGGCTTTTTGCAGGGCATGGGCGTGAAGGAAGGCGATCCGTCGATCGTCTGCAGCCAGGACACGCGTGGCGACCAGTCGAAGGGCCAGACGGCGATGGAAAACTGCCTGCAGAAATCGCCCGACATCAACGTCGTCTACACGATCAACGAACCGGCCGCAGCGGGCGCGTATCGCGCGCTGAAAGCTGCCGGCAAGGACAAGAGCGTGATGATCGTGTCGATCGACGGCGGCTGTGAAGGCGTGCGCAACGTGAAGGCCGGTGCGATCGCCGCGACCTCGCAGCAGTATCCGTTGAAGATGGCCGAGCTCGGCGTGCAGGCAGGCGTCGACTACGCGAAGACGGGCAAGAAGGTCTCCGGCTATCACGACACGGGCGTCACGCTGATTACCGACAAGCCGCAAGGCGGTGTCGACAGCAAGGACACGAAGTTCGGCCTCGACAACTGTTGGGGCAACAAGTAAGCACGCAGTAACCAGGCACTAACTGAGCAGTCACGGGGACGCGCACGGCGCGCGTCTTCCGCAAGTTCTCCAGCGTGAGCGTGGCGTACGTGTACCGCGCGCAGGCCACGCATTGCTTCGAAGGAAACACATCATGTCGACTCCTACCGCCCCCGCTCACAACCATCGCCGGTTCGCGGATCATCTGCCATCGCTTGCCGAAGCGGGTCCGCTCGTCGCGCTCGTGCTCGCGTGCATCTTTTTCATCTCGCAGAGCGACCGCTTTCTGTCTTTCCAGAACCTGTCGCTAATCATGCAGCAGACGATGGTGGTCGCCGTCATCGCCATCGGTCAAACCTTGATCGTGCTGACGGGCGGCATCGATCTGTCGTGCGGGATGTTGATGGCGTTCGGCTCGATCGTGATGACGAAATTCGCCGTCGTGATGGGCGTGCCACCCGTCATTGCGATCGCTTGCGGCGTCGGTGCGAGCATGCTGTTCGGCTTGCTCAACGGTGTGCTGATTACGCGCATCAAGCTGCCCGCGTTCATCGTCACGCTCGGCACGCTGAATATCGCCTTCGCGGCCACGCAGCTCTATTCGAACGCGGAGAGCGTGTCGAATCTGCCCGACGCGATGATGTTCTTCGGCAACACCTTCAATCTCGGGCCGGCCACCGTCACCTACGGCACCGTGCTGACACTGCTGATGTATCTCGGGACATGGTTCGTATTGCGCGACACGGTGCCCGGCCGTCACCTCTACGCGCTCGGCAACAACCCGGAAGCCGCGCGCCTGATGGGCCTTTCCGCGCAACGCATCCTGATCACGGTGTACACGCTGGCGGGCGCGCTCTACGGCATCGCCGCGCTGCTCTCCGTGTCGCGCACGGGTGTCGGCGATCCGCAAGCGGGACAAACGGAGAACCTCGACAGCATCACGGCCGTGGTGCTGGGCGGTACGAGTCTGTTCGGCGGACGCGGCTCGATTGCTGGCACGCTGCTGGGCGCGTTGATTGTCGGCGTGTTCCGCAATGGCTTGACCTTGATGGGTGTGTCGTCGGTGTACCAGGTACTGATCACCGGCATTCTCGTGATTCTCGCAGTCGCCGCCGACAAGCTGTCGCGCCGTGGCGCACGTTGATCGTTATTCGAAGGAGCCTGTGATGTCGACAACCACCTCTACCACCAACGGCACGACGCCCGTTCTGCAAGCGCGCGGTCTCATCAAGCGCTACGGCCAGGTCACCGCGCTCGACGGCTGCGACTTCGAAGTGATGCCTGGCGAAATCATGGCCGTGATCGGCGATAACGGCGCGGGCAAGTCATCGCTCATCAAGGCGCTCTCGGGCGCGCTCGTGCCCGATGAAGGCGACCTGCTGCTTGACGGCAAATCCGTCAAGTTCCGCAGTCCGCTCGACGCGCGCCAGCAAGGCATCGAAACGGTCTATCAGGATCTCGCCGTAGCGCCCGCCATGAGCATCGCGGAGAACCTGTTTCTCGCGCGTGAACTGGTCAAGCCTGGCTGGCGCGGCAAGATCTTCAAGATCATCGACAAGCGCCGCATGCTCGAAGAAGCGACCAATGCGATGAAAGACCTGCAGATCGGCATCCGCTCGATGCGCCAGGCCGTCGAAACCCTCTCGGGCGG
This sequence comes from Paraburkholderia sp. PGU19, assembly GCF_013426915.1. Lineage (GTDB taxonomy): Bacteria > Pseudomonadota > Gammaproteobacteria > Burkholderiales > Burkholderiaceae > Paraburkholderia. The sequence continues at coordinate 117,651 of NZ_AP023180.1, read as the reverse complement.
TCAGCGCCAGGGCGTCGCGGTGGCGCGCAGCGCGGCCTTCGCGCGGCACGTCGTGATTCTCGACGAACCGACGGCGGCGCTCGGCGTGAAGGAAGGCAACATGGTGCTGGAGCTGATCCGGCGCGTGCGCGATCGCGGCCTGCCCGTCATCCTGATCAGTCACAACATGCCGCATGTGTTCGAGATCGCAGACCGCATTCACATTCAGCGGCTCGGACGGCGCGCGGCGCTCGTCAACAAGAACGACATCCACATGTCGGATGCTGTCGCGATCATGACGGGCGCGAAACAGGCCGACGTGCGGGCCATCGCATGACGAACCGATACGCGTAACCGGACACCGTCGATGGATACGGGCACTCGCTCACCGCTGAAACGCACAGTCGGCTCGAACCAGGTCGGCATGCGGCAGTTCAACGAACGCATCGTGCTGCAGGCGATCCGTTTGCATGGCCCGCTGCCGAAAGCCGACGTGGGACGGCTCACGCGTCTGTCGATGCAGACCGTGTCGATGATCGTCGAGCGGTTGATCGACGACGGCCTGCTCGAAAAACAGGCGCGCGTGCGCGGACGCATCGGGCAGCCTTCCGTGCCCATCGCGTTGCGCGCGGAAGGCGCCTATACGATCGGCGTGAAGGTCGGGCGGCGCAGCCTCGATGTGCTCGCCATGGATTTTCTCGGGCGCGTGTGCTGCCGCGAAGTGCAGGAGTACGCGTATCCCGATCCGCGCACGTTGTTCCCGGCGCTCGACAGCAAGCTCGCGCGCATCAACGAGGCACTCGGCGCACGACGCGAGAAGGTGGTCGGCGTCGGCGTGGCGGCGCCGCTGTGGCTCGGCGGCTGGCGCGATTTTCTCGGCGCGCCGCGCGAAGCGCTCGATGCGTGGAACGACATCGACATCCGCGTGCGCATCGCGTCGATGACGGGCCTGCCCGTCGAGTTCGCAAAAGACACGACAGCCGCTTGCGCCGCCGAACTGGTGATGGGCCAGGGACGCGGCATCCACAACTTTTTGTATCTGTTCGTCGGTACGTTCATCGGCGGCGGACTGGTGATCGACGGACGCCTGCATGGCGGCCCGCACGACAACGCGGGCGCCGTCGGCTCGATACCGATCATGAGCGGCAACGCGCGTCAGCCTGCGCAACAGTTGCTGCACGCGGCGTCGGGCTTCGTGCTCGAAAAGCTGTTCGTCGATGCGGGCGCGCCCGCCACCGCCGCACACGATCATCGCGCGTTGTCGCCCGACTTGTGGCGGCTCACCGAGCAATGGCTCGACACCGCGTGTCCCGCGATTGCGGGCGCATTGACGAACGCGGCGGCGCTGCTCGATCTCGAAGCGGTGGTGATAGACGGCGAAGTGGACCGGCAACTGGTGCGCGAGATCATTCGCCGCACGGAGCGCGTGCTCGACAAATTCGAGTGGGAAGGCATCGTGCGCCCGCAATTGCTCGATGGCACGATCGGCTCCGACGCGCGCGCGATGGGCGGCGCGATCCTGCCGCTCTACGCGCACTTCGCGCCGATGCACGAACTCTTTCTCAAGCCCGCCACGGAAGTCGGTTATTGAGCCTTCGGCACCGTGTTTGCCGCCACTTTCGGCGTGTCTTTTGAAGCGGGTTCGTCGAGCAGCGGCTGCAACTCGGGTGCCATCGACTTCAGCAACTGCACGGCCAGCGCGCTCGTGAAGTCGTAGCGCTTCGCGTACGGTTCATGCACGACGGCCGTCAGCGTGCCGAAGAAGCGGTCGCCGATCGCGAACACAAACGTCGCCGTGCGATTGACCTTGCGCGACTCGATCAGCCTGCGCCCTTTCGCGTAGATGTTCAGACGCTGATCACCCGTCCCCGTCTTGCCGTAGACCTCCAATGTCTTGCCGTTCGGGAACGTCATGCCGCCCGCGAGGCGCTTCGCCGTTCCGCCCGCGACGACGTCGCGCAACAGCGTCTGCACGACCTGCGCAATATCGGGCGATACGGCTTCCGTGGGCTGCGGCGTCGCGCGCACGAAGCGCGTTTCATACGGCGTGCCCTTGGCGAACTCGAGTTCGGAGAGGCTTTGCGTCGGCGCCTGATTGCCCTTGTTCACGATCACGCCGATCAGCTGCGCGAGCGCCGCAGGACGATCGCCCGATGCGCCGATCGCAGCCGCATAGGACGGCGTCAGATGCGAGAACGGATAGCCGAGCGCCTGCCACGACCTGGCGATCGCATCGTACGCATGCTGCTCGACCATGCGGCGAATGCGCCGGTCCTGCGTCGCGTGATAGCGCGTCTTGAAGAGCCACTTGTACGAATCCGCGCGCACGTCACGGCTCGCGTCCATCACCTGGTTCGCGTTCGCGTCGGGATGCTCGCGCAGATAGTCGACGAGCCACAGCTCCAGCGGATGCACGCTCGAAATGTACGCGCGGTCGTTCAGATTGAACTTGTCGATGGCGTACTTCGCGTAGAGCTGCGCGAGTGCGTCGTCGGGCGGATTCGCTTTCGGCGTGTTCTTCAACGCGGCGCGCATCTGGTCGTTGAACCAGGCCTGCGGTGCGTCGGGCCGCACGCTGCGCAACACGGTCGCGATTTTCGGCGGTGACTTGCGCACGCCGCGCAGCAGGATCGCGAGCATCTCGTCCTGCGTCTTGCCGTGATACTTCGTGTAGAAGCGGTTCATGTACACGCGGCTTTCCTGATCGGCAAAGCGCGTCAGATACATGTTGCGCGTGGCGGGATCGTCGAGCCATTGCGACGACGGTCCGGACGTCCTGATCGTTTCATAGTGGACGATGTCGCGCATCATCCGCACGAACACGAGATTCACCGAATGCTGGAAAGCCTGATGTATGGTGAGGATGCGCGAGTTCTCGTCGGCTTCGAAGTTCGTGAAGGTTTGCGCGCCGCCGCCCGTGTAGAAGGTTTCGCCCGCATTGGCCGAATACTTGCGCTCGACCGACGCATCGAGCATCGCGCTCAGCGAAGGGTCCTTCGTGTGCATGAAGTAGTCGACGGCCCAGCGCGTCAACGCGTCTTCGCGCTCGGGCTTCACGGCGCGCAGTTCTTCGACGCTCATCTGCCCATAGCGCGCATGCAGATCCTGCATGATCTGCAGATACGTGATGATCGTGCGCAGCTTCGCGGTCGAGCCGAGATTCAGGCGCGCGCCGGAGTTGATATCGAACGGACGGTTCACGCTGTCCGTCTGCACGCGCAACAGGTTCGTGCCGTCGCGCTTTTCGAACAGTGTGAAGCTGAAGGCGATATTCGACGGATCGTCCTTCGGTTGGAGCATGTTGAAGCCATAGAGGCCGGCTGCCTGCGCGCCATCTTTCGTCGTCGCGGCGGCGAGCCGGTCGCTGATGTCCTGCTGGACCTTGTTGTTCATCGTCGACGTGACGCGCACATCGAGCCGGTCGAGGTCGTAAAGCGTCGACACGCCAAGCGACGACAGCAGATGGGTGCGCAGCGACGTCACCGCCTTGCGCTCGACGTACGAGCCTTCGGGCGGCGCGAGCTTCGCGCGTGTCAGTACGAGTTGTTGCGAGAGCGCGGCGTCGCGCAGTTCCGGAGTAATCACGCCGTTCGCGACAAACAGGCGCAGATAGCTTTCCGTCAGAGCATTGAGATCGTCGTTCTTGCGCAGCAGGAAGTGCGACGGCCCGCGCTGCGCGATCATCAGCGACAGCACCTGACGGAACGCAAGGCCCTGTTCGGCGAGATTGTCGGGCGTGGACGGCGCTTTCAGCACACGGTTGACTTCGGCGAAATCGCGGCCATACCACGCCGTGAGCCCGTCGCCGATACCGTTGACCTCGCCGATGCCGGGCTGCGCGGCAAGCGGCACCGAGTTCAGATAGCGCACGACGATCTGCTCGCGCGCGGGCATCGTGCGCGGGCCGTCGAGATACGCCCGCACCGACGCCGACGCGATCTGCCGCAGCTTTTCCTTCGGCGTCGCCGTGCGGCCGCCGGGCGAATGGCGGAACTTCTCGATCTGCGTGGCGAGCGTGCTGCCGCCGGGCTGCGCCTGGTTGTGGTTGAAGACCCGCAAACCCTGATCCATCAGCGCGCGGCTGAAGCGTCCCCAATCGATGGCGGGATTGCGGTTCGGCTGGTCGGGGTCGAGCAGATGGCGGTCTTCGATGAACAGCAGCGCCGACACCACCAGCGGCGGCACTGACTCGAAATCGTCATACACGCGCGCGGGAAACTGCGAGCCGAACAGGCGCGTGCCCGTCGAGTCATACAGCATCAGTCCCGCCTGGTCCTTTTCTTCGTAGGGAATGAACAGGCCGTCGTCGGCGAGCGACGCCATCCGCTCCGAATCGCGCGCCTGCGACGCAACCGAAAAGCCGCGTTCTTTCAAACGGCGTTCGAAGGATGGAATAAGCGCGTAGCCGAGGCGGATGTCGTAGGGGCCGTCGGTTGGAAAGCGGATGTTGTCGCTCGGGCCTTCGGAGACGGTAAACCCGACGTCGCGCGTCAGTTCGGACAGGTAGCGCGCCTGGAACCGCGACGTGTCCATTTCGATCTGAACAAAGCGCACGCCGAGGGCGACGGCTACGAGAAACGAGGCAAAAAAGAGCCACTTGAACCACTTCCAGGCGGATGTGGTGCCGATTGCGCGTAGCGGGAACCGTAGTGGCCGATTCATGGCGGCGTCTCCTTGCAGATGCCTGACCACATTAACCTCGACTCATGTCAGTCTAACGCGTAACAGCCGGTTGTGAGGGTCAGGTGACGCAACGACTTGATCGGGTGAGTACGGCACGCAACACAGCCGTCACACTGGCGCCACGCGGCGGCATCTTTTGCCGCCTGGCGTCGCGTTTTCCGCACCGCGGAAGAGTAAAGACGGCGCCGCTTCGATGCCGATGCAACCTCCGCGCGGCCCTTCCGCCAGCGCGGTCTCCCTGGAATACCGAATACGGCGACCGGGCGAAGTTGGGTAACATGGCCGCGCACGCCAGGCATCCCATGCCCGCCGGATTCCGGGCGACGCGACGACCCAGCCTCCTGACCCTTATGCAAACCTACTACGAAGCGACCGTCGAGCGGCCCGTGCGCCCTGCACTGGCCGGAAACCTGAGCGCGAACGTCTGCATCGTCGGCGGCGGGCTGGCGGGCCTGTCGACGGCGCTCGGACTGGCCGAGCGCGGCGTGCGCGACGTCGTCGTGGTCGAAGCGAACCAGGTTGGCTATGGCGCGTCGGGCCGCAACGGCGGCTTCGTGTTCGGCGGCTACAGTCTCGACTGCGCGGACCTGCTGAAAATTCTCGGCCCGGCGCGGGCGCGCGAACTGTACGCGCTGACGATCGACGCCGTCGACCTGATGCGCGCGCGCATCCAGCGCTACGCGATCGCCTGCGATGCGACGGACGCGGGCGTGATTCTCGCAAACTGGTTCGACGACTCGTCGCGCCTCGACGGCCAGCGCCGTCTGATGAAGGACACGTTCGGCGTCGAATGGGAGCCGCTTGGCGCCACGGAACTCGCCGCGCGGCTGAAGACCACGCGTTATCACGGCGGGCTGTTCGAGCGCAATGCGTTTCACTTTCATCCGCTGAAGTACGTGCTGGGTGTCGCGCGCGCGGCGGAAGCGGCCGGTGTGCGGATCGTCGAGCAGTCGCCTGTCGCGTCGCTGCGCAGGCAAGGCAGCGGGTACGTGGTCGGGACGGCGCAAGGATCGATCGACGCCCGGCACGTCGTGATGGCGGGCGGCGGTTATGCGCGCAACGTGTACCGGCGCGTCGAGCGCGCCGTCCTGCCGATCGCAACCTACGTGATGGCGACCGAGCCGCTCGGCGCGCGGCTCACCGATGCAATCGACTGCCATTGCGCCGTCTATGACACGCGCTTCGCGTTCGACTACTACCGGCCATTGCCTGACACGCGCATTCTGTGGGGCGGACGCATCTCGATCCTGGAGCGCGAGCCCGAGGCGATTGCGCGGCTGCTGCGCCGCGATCTGCTGAAGGTGTATCCGCAGTTGCGCGACGTGCGTATCGACCACGCGTGGGGCGGCCTGATGAGCTACGCGCGGCACAAGATGCCGCAGATTGGCCAGAGCGCGGACGGCGTCTGGTACGCAGTCGGCTTCGGCGGACATGGGATGGCGCCGACCACGGTGTCGGGCGAACTGCTTGCCGCGGCGATCGCAGGCGAGCGGCCCGTGCCTGACGCGTTCGCGGCGTTCGGCCTTACGCACACATTCGGCGCGCTGGGCCTCGCCGCCGCGCAGCTGACATACACGGCGATGCAGACGCGCGATGCGCTCGCGGACCGATCGCGGCGCTCGGGCTGAGCCCTTCTGGCAGCGTGGCCGCAGCGTGCGCGCAGGGATGCTGGACATGCCGCCAGGCCGTGCTGGCGGGTGATTTCGGCATGCTAGAATGAAACGTCATCGCCGCCGGAACACACAATGAAAAAGGGAAGCCGAGCTATCGCGCCCGAGCACAACGAGACCCCGAACGAACCCTCCGAACCACGGCGCAAATACGATCCCGAAGAGACGAAGCGCAACATCCTCGAGGTGGCCACGCAGGAGTTTTCGTCGATGGGACTCACGGGTGCGCGGGTCGACGCGATTGCGGAGCGCACCAACACGACGAAGCGCATGCTGTACTACTACTTCGGCAGCAAGGAAGGGTTGTATGAGGCCGTGCTCGAGAAGGTGTATGGCGATATTCGCGCGCTCGAACAGGATCTGAAGGTCAGCGATATGAGCCCTGTGGATGGGCTGCGCAGTCTCGTTGAGTTTACGTTTGATTATCATGATAAACATCGCGACTTCGTGCGTCTCGTGACTATCGAGAATATTCACGGGGCGAAGTATATCGAGCAGGTCAAGACCTTCAAGAATCGTAATGCGACTGTGATTCATACTATTGAAGATCTGCTTGCGAGGGGGGTTGCTTCAGGCGATTTTCGCGATGATATCGATCCGATTGATCTGCATCTGTTGATCAGTTCGTTGTGCTTTCATCGGATTGCCAATCGGCATACTTTTGGGAATGCGTTTGGGCGGGATCCTTCTCATTCGAGGCTCAGGGCAAGGCATCGGGCTATGATTGTTGATGCTACCTTGAGGTTTGTTAAGAGGTAGTTGGGGTTTTTGCCTGCGGCGCTGTTGAGTAGTCTTGCTTCTGCGCTGGCATCCGTTATTTGTTTTCGCGCTTCATGCATTGACGTTCGGTGTTTTGGTCTTTGCGCTGGCATCCGCGATGCGTTAGCGTGCTTCACGCGTCGCCCCTGTGCGGGGCAGCACCTACTTTTCTTTGCCGCCGCAAAGAAAAGTAGGCAAAAGAAAGCGGCTAACACCGCCAACATTTCTTCTTGCCTGAGGGCCCCCAACCGGTCCCTCACTTCACACGGCAACCTGCTTGTTCCGCGTTCGTTGCCAACGCTCCAAGCCAGCGCATCACCCGCTTCACGCACCCGCATTGCGGCACGCCACGCCAGATATTTCGCCGCCGCCCAGGTGGCAAACTGTGTGTAGGCCCCTTGTGCTCCACACGCCTCACTCCGGACCGATGGCGCGCGCATGCCACCATGTAAGAGCGCCAAGCTGTACGACGCGACAACCTACACACAGTTTGCCACCTGGGCGGCACATACCATTCGCTGCCGCCTGCCCTTGAGCGGGCGTTTGAAGTGGGTGAGGCGGTCATTCGAAGCGTTGGCAACGAACGCGAACAGAAATGCTGCCGTGTGAAGCGTAAGACCCTTTGGGGGCCCTTAGGCAAACACAAAAGCTGGGGAATCTCTGCAAAAGGTCCTGGCATTGCCGTGAGGGTTGACTATCCTGGAAGCAGGATAGTTAAAGGAGTTGCGTGATGACACAGCTTGGTCTTGGCCTGGATCTGTCAACGAAGCGTACCCGCAAGCGCGAGTTTCTCGACGAGATGACTCGCGTGGTGCCGTGGCAGAAACTGATCGCGCTCATCGAGCCACACTATCCCAAAGGCAAGACCGGGCGGCCACCGTTTCCGATCCAGACGATGCTGCGCATTCACTTCCTGCAGCAGTGGTTCAGTCTCTCGGACCCGGCCATGGAGGAGGCGCTACACGACATCCCGCTGTATCGGGAGTTCGCGCTGCTGGGCACGGGCATGACGCGGCTGCCAGACGAAAGCACGATCCTGCGGTTCCGCCACCTGCTTGAGGCCCATGAACTGTCGGCCAGAATACTGGCGACGGTCAACGAGATCCTGCAGGCGAAAGGCCTGATGCTCAAGGTGGGCTCAGCGGTCGATGCGACGCTGATTTCGGCACCCAATTCGACGAAGAAGCCCGGCACGCGAGACCCGGAGATGCGTCAGACGCAAAAAGGCGGCAGCTGGTACTTCGGCATGAAGGCACATATCGGAGTCGATGTGGAGTCGGGGCTGGTGCATACCGTGAAGTGCACGCCGGCGAACGTTCATGACATCACGGTGGCGCATGAACTGTTGCATGGCAAAGAGAAGGTTGCGTTTGCCGATGCGGGCTATGTGGGCATCGAGAAGCGAGGCGAAACGGGTACGGTCCAGTGGTACGTCGCGATGAGACCGGGCAAGCGAAACAAGCTGGACAAGAAAAAGCGGCTGGACAGGATCTACAACAAGATCGAGCGGCTCAAGGCGGGCGTGAGAGCGAAGGTGGAGCACCCGTTTCGCGTACTGAAATGCCAGTTTGGATATCTGAAGGCGAGGTATCGGGGGCTGGCAAAGAACACGGCGCAGATCGAAACGCAGTTCGCGCTGGCCAATCTCTGGATGGCGCGCAAGATGCTGTGAAGCGGTGCAACGAAGGAAGAAAATGCGCCGCAGAGCACAGCGCCGGCGAGCACAGACGCGACCGGTAGCGACTCAGCGACGTGCGAATGACGACGCGATCTTCACTCCAGGTATTCGGTTAGAAGTCCAGCGCAAAAAACGGGTTATTCAGACCTTCCCCTACTTTTCTTTGCGGCAGCAAAGAAAAGTAGGTGCCGCCCCGCACAGGGGCGACGCGTGAAGCTCGCTAACGCATCGCGGATGCCAGCGCAAAGACCAAAACACCGAACGTCAACACATGAAGCGCGATGCCAGCGCAGAAGCAAAAAAAAACCACTCGCGCCGCGCAGGCGCATCACCTCAACTTCAAAATCTCAGCCATCCGCTCCAGAGCGAGCACATATCCCTGAGTACCGCACCCACAAATAACCCCATCCGCGACAGCGGACACATACGAGTGATGTCGGAACGCTTCACGTTTGTGAACATTAGAGATATGCACTTCGATCAGTGGCTTTCCAATCGCCGACAGCGCATCCGCAATGGCCACCGAAGTATGCGTATAAGCCGCAGGATTAAACACAATCCCCTGCTGCGTCGTACGCGCTTCGTGAAGCCATTCGATCAACTGATGCTCGGCATTCGACTGCCGAAAATCAATCGCGAGATCAAGCCTTTGCCCCGCCTCGCGGCAGCGCCGCGCAACATCATCGAGCGTTTCCGCGCCGTAGATCGTCGGCTCTCGCGTGCCAAGCAGGTTGAGATTAGGTCCATTCAAAACCAGCACCGACGCAAAACTCATGACTAAAAACACTCCCTATAGTGACCCACACAGCTCGTTGAAAGCCGCTCCCGATGCACCTGACGCGAGCCGCGCCAAAGTTTGCACGTCATCGCAAAGCGCGTCTTTTGGGGTTTTCACTGATTTTGTACCATTTAGTTAACGTAATATTAGTAAAAGCGCATAAATTCATACACACAACATATACACAAATTAACTAAATAGCCCAAAAATGAAAAATCGAAGCGCCGGCGGCAAAAGAATTCCCCACATTGATTGCCAACGAAAAATCAGGCACACCGCTTGCACCGATATAATTTCCCGAACGTTTTGCGGTTCCGCATCGCCGAGCCCGTCCCTCACCCGACGCCTCGCGCGGCGCCCACCGCCAACCAGAAGGAGACTCATGAAGAAGCTAGCCGTCACCCTGTCCATCCCGCTGCTGCTCGCCGCTTGCGCGCAATATCAGGCGTCTCACAACCCGGATGCCGGCGATCCGATGAAGGACAACATGACGAATCGCCCCGTCAACGACGTCATCCAGTGCATGACCCAGGCCGCGGCGAAGCACGACACGCCCGTCAAGGCCACGCCCATTCCGCAAGGCCAGATGCTCGATTTCGGCGAGTCCAACATCGTCAAGGTCCGCGCCGACAACGGCGGCACGACGTTCCGCTACTACGCGGGCAAACGCAACACGTCGAACCTGTGGATCGAAGGCGCGAGCAAGGAATGCGCGCCCTGAGGCCGCTCGCGAGCGCGGCGGCGTAACTGGATGTAACAACTTCCCGCCCCTCGAAGGCGGATGGCTTAAGAATCGTTTAAGTCTGCGCTGCCAGTATTCGTCCTTGACACTGACCCGCATTCCAGCCAGGTGCCAGGATGGATTACTACAAAGACCGCAACGACCCGACGAAGCGCATCGCGACAGACACTCCGGCCGCACCCGCGCAAGCCGCCGCCGCGAAAGCAGCGCCGCCTAAAAAGACGACCATTCTCCGCCGGCTCCTCAGCCCGCATGAACTCGCGACGCTGCTGCTGTTGCTGCACGCGCCCATGGCTGCCCTCGCCAAGCCGGAGATTCCGACGCTGCAGGAAGCCGGGCTCGTCGAAAGCATCGCCACGGATGCAGGTGAATCACACATTCGCCTGACGTCCGAAGGCAACGCGATTCTGCGCGGACTCGGCGTCAAGTAAGCCCGGCACATCCCGCTTTTCGGCGCATCTCGCGCTGCGAAATTACGCCTGCCACACGCCATACCCTGCTTCGCGCAAGCCGATCGCCAGTTCGACTTCCATGTCGCGCGCGCCGTCATACGGCAGCGGATTGAAGACTTCATACAGTTCCGGCATCAGCCGCAAGCCAAAGTCGCGCACATAGCGATTCGACTGAATGCCCGCCTTGTGCCGGTCGAAGCGCAAATCCGGGTCCAGCCCGGTCATACCCACATACACGCACGGCCGTTCGAACCGATAGTCGGGATTCGCGCGTCGAAAGCGTGCCTCGTTCCAGACGGTATCGTCGAGCGCGACAACGTACACGTAATAGCGAAGCTTTGCGCGGCGGGCGGGCATCGTTCTCTGGCTGCTTGTTTGGCTGCTGATGACTGGCTTCTGACCGCAAGGGCGGCTAATAGCCGGTTTTGATTTTGCTCGATGTCGCTGAGCGGAACTGACAGTTAGTTGCGCGCAGTGCCGTGCAACAGCATCCGGTATTCGGTCGGCGTTACGCCGACGGTCGCCTTGAATTGCCGCGTGAACGCACTGTGATCTGTATAGCCGCACAGCGCAGCGACGTCGGTGACCTTGTCATGCGATACAAGTAACGCAGTCGCCGCATCGAGCCGGGTCTTCAGCAACACCTGACGCGGCGTCAGATGAAACACCTTGTGAAAATACCGTTCGAGCTGCGCAACCGACATATCCGCCATCGCAGCAAGCTGCTTCAAGTTCAGCGGCTGAACGTAATTCTCTTGCAGATACTGCACGACCGTCGCGAGCCGGCTATACGCGGGGTGGCTGCTTTCATCGGCGCGCAGGTCGCGCGAAATGCCCGCCAGCCCGACCACTCGCCCCGCCGCGTCGCGCAATGGCTGCTTGCAGGTCAGGCACCAGCCCGGCTGCCGGCCCGGATACAGATGCAGTTCCAGCTGATCGACCATCTGATTGCCGACATGGATCACCGCCTTGTCCTGCGCCGTGTAGATGCGGCCGAAGCGGCTCGGAAACACGTCTTCCGCCGTCTTGCCGAGCAGCTTCTCTTTCTCCTTGAATCCACAGCGCGACACCAGCGTCCGATTGACCAGCGCGTAGCGCGCCTGCGCGTCCTTCACGAAGAACACGATATCGGGCATCGCGTCGAAGACAGGTTCGAGCAGCGCGAAATGCGAGAGCATCCCGGCCAGCGACGCCTCACCCGAATCGAGCGCGTCAAGCGTAGAAGCGAACGTGTTCATCGTGAGGGTTCCGTGCATGGGCTGCGAGAACGTGAAGATCGCCACGGCGGGTGTCGCGGGCTGATCGATTATAGGGCGGCGCGTGGCGGGCGAAAAAATCTTGCGTCAATGCGTTCGATGCGCGCCTCGGTATTTTTCTCGCGGACGGGCGGATCAATATGCGGCCGTATCCTCGTCGGCCGCGAGGATCAGCGTTGCGATCTGCGCCGGGTGGATGGGCGGACGAACCTGCGTCACATCCCAGCCGAGCAACGTCTGCGCCGCACCGCCGCAAATGCGGCCCTGACACGCGCCCATTCCGCAGCGCGTGTGCAGCTTCGCGTCGCGCCAGCTCGCGTGCGCGCGCACCTCGCCGACCGATACGTCTTCGCAACGGCATAGCAATGTGTCGTCGGCGGGTAGTTGGCGCGCGGGGCCGCGCAACGCGAATGCCGACTCGACGCGCGCTGCGAAACGCTGCCAGCGCGCGCGTTCCCGTCTCAGTTGCCCGACGGGTTCGCCATGCTGGACGTCCACGGCTGCAAGTCCCGCAAGCCGCCCTTCCACCCGCGCAAGCTCCATCCCGCCGACGCCCACACATTCACCCGCCGCGAAGACGTTAGCGACGGAGGTGCGCTGCGAGTCGTCGACCGCAATCGCACCGTCGACGCGCGTCGCGCAGCCCAACGCGCGTGCGAGCGTCGTGTTGGGCACGAGGCCGTAGCCGCAAGCGATGCGATCGCAATCGATCGTTTGCGTGCGTCCGTCCGCGCGTTCGACGATCGCACGCTCGACACGTCCGCTGCCCTGTGTCGCGCGCACCACGCTCGACGTCAGATAGCGAAGTCCAGCAAAGCCGCGTGTCAGTTGAGCCGCTTGCACGAGCTTCGCGGGTGTTGCCCCAAGCGACACGCCAAACCGCATCACCGACACAAACGGCGCCTGCTCGACCACGGCCACGACCCGTGCGCCTGCGGCACGCGCGGTCGCGAGCGAAGCGAGCAGCAACGGACCGCTGCCCGCGATCACGATACGCTCGCCGTGCACAGGCACGCCGCCCTTGATCAACGCCTGCAAGCCGCCTGCGCCCGTCACGCCCGGCAGCGTACAGCCGTCGAACGGCAACAGCAGTTCACGGGCGCCCGTGGCAAGAATCAGGCGGTCGTAGCCGATGCACGCGCCGCCTTGTTCCGCCGATTCAATCAGCAATCGGCCTTCGTCGAGCGGCGCAATGACGCGCGTCGCAGACGTGAGCGTCACGTTGCCCTTCGTTTGGATCTCATGCAGAAACGCGGCCAATTGATCCGATGGCGGATGCGCGGGCCCATTGCGCCATACCTGGCCGCCCGCGCGAGGATTGTCGTCGAGCACGGCGACGCGCGCACCCGTTTTCGCGGCCTCGCAAGCGGCAGCGAGACCCGCCGGCCCCGCCCCCACGACGACGACATCGAAGTGCTGACCGTTCATCGCGGCCTCGTCGTTTGCACGATCTGGCCGTCGCGGCACACGGTCTGACATGCGAGCACATGCATGCGCCCATCGACCGTCACGCGGCATTCCTGGCACACGCCCATGCCGCACATTGGCGCGCGCGGCTCGCCAGTGACGGACCCGCGCGTGCCGTATGCGCTCCCGCCGCACACCGCCAGTGCAGCGGCGATGGTGGCGCCCTGCTCGATCTCGACAAGCTCGCCGTCGATCGTGACGCGAACGCGTGGAAGAACCGCTTCAGACATGACACGCCCCAAACTCGAAACGCGCAGGCAGAAACGGATCGACGGCAATGGCAGCCGCTGTCTGCGTGATCTGCGCGGCGAGCAACTGCGCCGTGCCGAGCGACGTCGTCACGCCCAGTCCTTCATGGCCGACAGCGAGCCACACGCCAGGTGCCGTGCTGGCCGCGGGTCCGATCAGCGGCAAGCCATCCGGCGATGCCGCGCGAAAGCCCGTCCATGCGCGGATGCCGTTGAGCGTCGGCAATGCGGGCAGATAACGCGCCGCGCGTTGCAGCATCTGCGCGAGCACGGGCATTTCGACGGCTGCGTCGGTCGTGTCGAACTGGCGCGACGAGCCGATCAGCAGTTGTCCCGTCGGTCGCGGTTGCGCGTTGAACGCAACGGAGGTTCCCGTCGCGTGATGGGCGCTCTTGATATAACCGAGTTCGAGCAATTGATGGCGGATGAAACCAGGGTAGCGGTCGGTGATCAGCAAATGGCCTTTTTTAGGCTGCAACGGCAAGCCGCGCACGAGTTCACGCGCCTGCAGTCCGTTCGCAACGACGATGTGGGCGCCGCCAATGCGTTCGCCATTCGACAGCGTGACGTGCTGCGCTTCGACGGCCACGGCTTGCGCATGTAGTCTCACGTCGATCCGCGCAGCGCCGGGCGATTGCGTGAGCAGCCATTGCGCAGCAGAAGGCGCATAGACGATGCTGTCGTGCCCGATGAGCAAGCCGCCCGCCATGTCCGCTGCGAGCGACGGCTCGCAGTCGTAGAGCGCGCGCTCGTCGAGCAGTTCCGCCGCCACGTCCTGCGCGACGAAACCGGCGTGCATGTCGCGCGCGGCGTCGAGTTCTTCGGCGTCGGCTGCGACCCACAGCGTGCCGCAGCGCGCGAACGCATCGCGCGTTCGCAACTGCGGCGCAAGCTCGAGCCACAAGTCGCGCGAATAGCGGCTCAACGCGAATTCCGCCGGCGAGTCGTTCATCACGACGATATGCCCCATGCCCGCCGCCGTCGCGCCGCCGCCGATACCCTGCGCATCGAGCACCGTCACGCGCAGTCCGCGCACGGCGAGTTCCGCCGCGCACGCCGCGCCGACGATGCCCGCGCCGACGATCACGACATCCGCCGTCATACCGTGCGGATGCCCCACGCGAATGGATCGCGCTCGTCGAAGCAAAGGCGGCTCTCGGCCATGATGTGCGCGTGGCCGGTGATGGTCGGAATGACGGTCGCGATGCCGTCCTGCGTCCCGCCTTGCGCATAGCTCGCTTCGAACACGCTGCCGATGATGCTTTCTTGCCGCCACACCGTTCCCGCCGCGAGCTTGCCGTCGGCGGCGAGGCACGCGACCTTCGCGCTCGTGCCCGTGCCGCACGGCGAGCGGTCGTACGCATTGCCGGGGCACAGCACGAAGCTGCGGCTATCGAGACCTTCATGCGAGCCCGGCCCGAACAGCTCGATGTGGTCGATCAGCGCGCCGTTCGCGCCCGTGATGCCCGCCGCGATCAGCGCGTCGCGGATCGTCGAACTGAATTCAGTGAGCTCGGGAATGTTCGACGCGTCCAGCGTGCGACCATGATCCGCAACGAGAAAGAACCAGTTGCCGCCCCACGCGATATCGCCCGTCAGCGGACCGAAGCCGGGCACGTCGACGATCACGTCCTTGCGATGCCGGTAAGCCGGCACATTGCGTACCGACACACTGAGATCGTCGTTGAGCGTCGCCTCGACGATGCCGACAGGCGTGTCGATCAGATGCCGCCCCGGCCCGATGCGTCCCATGTGCGCGAGCGACACGACGAGGCCGATCGTGCCGTGACCGCACATGCCCAGATAGCCGACGTTGTTGAAGAAGATCACGCCCGCCGCGCACTCCTTGCGATCCGTCTCGCAAAGCAGCGCGCCGACCACCACATCCGAGCCGCGCGGCTCGGTGACGATGCCCGCGCGCCAGTCGTCGAAGCGCTCGCGAAACACGTCGAGCCGTTGCGCGAGCGTGCCGCCGCCGAGGTCGGGGCCGCCGGACACCACGAGGCGGGTCGGTTCACCGCCCGTGTGCGAATCGATGACGTTCAAGGTTTTCATGCTGCCCATGGTAGAAACGCGGCGGCGCGCAGTCTTGAAGCGGCTGCGCGTGGATTGTGACGATTTCAGCATAGCCTGAAGAATGCGGATGCCGCTTGCATTCAGGCTGTGACCGGATGGATCATCGAGCAGACAGAGCGCGGTTGCATCGCGTGCGGGTAGGGTATCGGTCCAGCCGCGTTCGGCGGTTGTATGAAGGGAAAAACGGGCACGAAACGCCGAAAGCATCGTAATTCATGGATCCCCCTGGCACAGCCGCTATGCTGAAATCGTCACGCGGGACGCGCGATTCGCGCAAGACATCCGAATATTCCCTGCTTACACTGCACTCGACTCATCACTTTCAGGAGAGCAGTCGTGGCGCATATCTGGGAAGGCGTATTGCCCGCAGTCACCACCAAGTTCAACGCGGATTTCAGCATAGACCGGGCGTGGACCGGCAAGAATATCGAGGCGCAGATCGAAGCGGGTGTCGACGGGATCATCGTGTGCGGCTCGCTTGGCGAGGCGTCCACGCTTTCCCTCGATGAAAAGCTGCAGGTGCTCGACGTAGCCGTCGAGGCATCGCGCGGCCGCGTGCCCGTACTGCTGACGATCGCCGAAAACAGCACGCTCGACGGCTGCCGCCAGGCCGAAGCGGGCGCGAAGCGCGGCGCGGCGGGCTATATGGTGCTGCCGGGCCTGCGTTACCTGTCGGACCGCCGCGAGACGCTGAACCACTTCCGCATGGTCGCCGACGCCAGTCCGCTGCCGCTGATGATCTACAACAATCCGCTCGCGTATGGCGTCGACATGACGCCGGAGATGTTCGCCGAGATCGCCGACGAGGAGAAGATCGTCGCAATCAAAGAATCGTGCGGCGACGTGCGACGCGTGACGGATCTTATCAACGAGGTCGGCGACCGCTATGCGATTCTGTGCGGCGTCGACAATCTGGCAATGGAAGCGATCCTGATGGGCGCGCATGGCTGGGTCGCGGGACTGGTGTGCGCGTTCCCGCACGAGACGGTCGCGATCTACAAGTTGCTGAAGGCGGGACGGCTGGAGGAAGCGCGCGCGATCTATCGCTGGTTCGCGCCGTTGCTCGCGCTCGATGTGTCGGCGAAGCTCGTGCAGAACATCAAGCTGGCGGAAGCGATCGTCGGCCTTGGTACGGAACCGGTGCGTCCGCCGCGGCTGCCGCTCGCCGGCGAAGAACGCAAGGCCGTCGAAACGCTGATCCGCCGCTCGATTGAAACGCGTCCTGTTCTGCCGAAGCTGTAAGTCCGAACGCGCGAAACAAAAAAGCGGCGGCTTCCTTGCACAGGAAGCCGCCGCCAGAACCGCTTGTATCCGATCAGGCCGCCTCTGCGTGCGGCACAACGGTGGTTTCGCTCGCACGCAGATGCAGCAGGCGATACCCGCTCTTGTACACGGGCTGCAGACGGAAATCGTTTTGCGGCTCAATCTGCAGCAGCACGCGCAGGCGCGACACGTGGCTGTCGATCGTGCGAGTCACCTCGCGGAACTCCCGGCCCCAGACCATCGCGAAGATGTGATCGCGCGACAGCACGCGGCCAATATTCGAAAAGAACAGCGACGCCAGCCGGTATTGGGTGCCCGACAACTGCACGGGCGCGCCGCGCAGCGTGACCAGTTGACGGCGGGTGTCGAAGTGATACGGCCCGACATC
Organism: Paraburkholderia sp. PGU19; assembly: GCF_013426915.1. Lineage (GTDB taxonomy): Bacteria > Pseudomonadota > Gammaproteobacteria > Burkholderiales > Burkholderiaceae > Paraburkholderia. The sequence goes on along the minus strand of NZ_AP023180.1, from coordinate 100,212 downwards.
GAAACTGTCCTTGCCGTAGCGTTCCGGGTACGCCCGGCGCAGCAGCGCAGACAGGCGCTCGCGAAACTCGGCGTGCCGCACGGGCAGCGTGGCGTAATCGTCGGCGCCCAGCACGAACGCGCGCACAGCGCTTTCTTCCGAGCCATCCGCCGACGCGAACATCACGGGCATGCGTTCGCCGCCTACCGAGCGAACCGCCTTGAGCACGTCCGTGCCCGACAGACGCAGCGCGTGCCAGTCGAGAATCAGCAGATCGACCGTCGAGCGGGCGAGCACCTTGGAGAGGGTCAGGCCGTCGTCGTACACGACGCAACTGTGGCCAGCCTGAACGATGATTTTTTCCAGCAACTTACCCTGCACGAGGTCACGTTGGAGAATGGCGATACGCATGGATGGTTCCTCGACAATTGGTCCAGGATCGCGATTCTGTTCACGCTGTATCGTTAAGCCCATAAGACTTGTCTGAATTTGCAAAGGTTCTGCGACAAATTACATACTGTAAAATCGCGGGCTGGCCAAAATCGTCATCACGCCGCCCTATCCGGGCCGGCGTGCCGTGTCCCGTGCCCTACCCGGCGCTGCCGCACTTCCCGCCTGACGACCGCCGTACTCCGCGCGCAACGCGCGGCTCTTCTATTCATACAACGACAGGCAATGCAAGCAACAGAACTGGGTAGACCACACGCCAGGGACAGCGCGCACGCGCGCCCCTTGACCCGCCACGACTACAAGACGCTCAGCCTCGCCGCACTCGGCGGCGCGCTCGAGTTCTACGACTTCATCATCTTCGTGTTCTTTGCCCCGGCGATCGGACAGCTGTTCTTCCCGCAGTCGATTCCCGACTGGCTGCGCCAGCTGCAGACCTTCGGCATCTTCGCCGCCGGTTATCTGGCGCGGCCGCTGGGCGGCATCATCATGGCGCACTTCGGCGACCTGCTCGGCCGCAAGCGCATGTTCACGCTGAGCGTGCTGCTGATGTCGCTGCCGACGCTGCTGATGGGCGTGCTGCCCACCTACGCGAGCATCGGCATCATGGCGCCCGTGCTGCTGCTCCTGTTCCGCGTGATGCAGGGCGCGGCTGTGGGCGGCGAAGTGCCCGGCGCGTGGGTGTTCGTCTCCGAGCACGTGCCGCAACGCCACGTCGGCTATGCGTGCGGCACGCTGACGGCGGGCCTGACAGCGGGCATCCTGCTCGGCTCGCTGGTCGCGTCGGCCGTGAACCGCCACTTCGCGCCCGCGGATATCTCCGATTTCGCCTGGCGCATTCCGTTCCTGCTCGGCGGTGTGTTCGGTCTTTTCTCGGTGTACCTGCGCCGCTGGCTGCACGAGACGCCCGTGTTCGCTGAAATGAAACAGCGCAAGTCGCTGGCTGCGGAAATCCCTCTGAAGGCCGTGCTGCGCGATCACGGCCGCGCCGTGATCGTGTCGATGCTGCTGACGTGGATGCTGTCGGCCGCGATCGTCGTCGTGATCCTGATGACGCCGACGTTGCTGCAAAAGCAGTTTCACATCGCGCCGGCAACGGCACTGTTCGCCAACAGCATCGCGACGCTGTTCCTGACGATCGGCTGCGTGCTGGCGGGCTCGCTCGCGGGGCGCTTCGGCGCGGGCCGCACGATTATCGTCGGCTGCGTGGGACTCGGCATCGCGTATTACGTGCTGTTCCAGCAACTCGCCGTCGATAGCGCGATGCTCGTGCCGCTGTACGCGGTCGCGGGCCTGTTTGTGGGCGTGATCGGCGCGGTGCCGTTCGTGATGGTCAACGCGTTCCCGCCCGTCGTGCGCTTCTCGGGCATCTCGTTCTCGTACAACGTCGCGTACGCGGTGTTCGGCGGCCTGACGCCGATCGTTGTTTCGCTGATGCTGAAGTCGAATCCGATGGCGCCCGCGCTCTACGTCGGCGCGCTGTGCGTGATCGGCGCGCTGACCGCGTGCTTCGTGAAGAAGGACGCCGCGCAGTAAAGCTGTTTCAAGTGGCGTGCCCGGGCACGCCACTTGCCCGCAAGGACTGGTCGTCGCATCGACACTTCAAGCCGGTCCGAAACGTCGCATGGCAGGGCCGCCCTATCATCGACGCATGAATACCTCTCCTGTACCTCGTTTCACGCCAGCGCTCGCGCGCATCGTCGCGACGGTCAGCGTCGGCTTCGTCGTCACGCAACTCGACGTGACCATCGTCAACATCGCGCTCGCGAAGATCGGTGCCGATCTGCATGCGGACGTCACGGGCCTGCAATGGATCGTCGATGCGTACACGCTCGCATTCGCGGTGCTGATGCTGTCGGCGGGCGTGCTGGGCGACCGCTTCGGCGCGCGGCGGATGTTCGCGTGCGGCATCGCGCTGTTCGCGGCGGCGTCGCTGGCCTGCGGGCTTGCATCGGGCGCCGCGCTGCTCGTCGCGGCGCGCGCCGTGCAAGGGATGGGCGCGGCGGCCATGCTGCCCAATTCCCTCGCGTTGCTCAACGAGGCATGCAGCCACGATCCGAAGCTGCGCGCCCGCGCCGTCGGCCTGTGGACGGCGGCGGGCGCGATCGCGATTGCGGCGGGCCCGGTGATCGGCGGACTGCTGATCGCCGCGTTCGGCTGGCGCGCGATCTTTCTGGTGAATCTGCCCATTTGCGCGTTGGGGCTGGCTGCGACGTTCGCGTGGGTACCGCGTCCGCGAGCGGCCTCGCGCGACCAGGCGCCCGCTAGCCGCGGCGCACGTCCAACCGTGCGCGGCATCGACCCCATTGGTCAGTTGCTGGCAGTCGTCGCGCTGACGGCCTTCACGGGCGCCGTGATCGAATGGCGGCCGCTCGGACTCGCGCATCCGCTCGTTTATGGCAGCTTCATGCTCGCGCTGATCGCGGCGATCGCGTTCGTCGTCACCGAGCGGCGCGTCGATACGCCGATGCTGCCGCTCACGTTCTTCGGCAACCGCACGTTCAGCGCGGCCGTGCTGTTCGGTATCTGCGTGAATCTGACTTACTACGGCGTCGTGTTCGTGCTGAGTCTTTATCTGCAGCATGCGCGCGGCGAGACGGCGCTGCAGGCCGGTCTCGCGTTCCTGCCGCTGACGGGGGGATTCCTGATCTCGAATGTCGCGAGCGGCTGGGTGGTCGGGCGCTTCGGCGCGCGGGTGCCGATGATCGCGGGCGCGATCACGGCTGCTCTTGGCTACGGGCTGCTGCACTTCGCGCAAGCCGCTTCGCCGCTCTGGACGTTGCTCGTGCCGTTTCTGCTGATTCCGTCCGGCATGGGCCTCGCCGTCCCGGCGATGACCACGGCCGTGCTAGCTTCCGTCGACGCGCAGCGCGCCGGCACGGCATCGGCGGTTCTGAACACGGCGCGGCAGGCAGGCGGCGCGGTCGGCGTGGCGGCGTTCGGCGCGCTCGCAAGCGCGTCGGATGCGGCGAGCGCAGCGGGCGCAGCGCATGTGGTGGCCGGCCTCAGATCATCGACGCTGATCTCGTCTTGCATCTTGCTGTGCGCGCTCGGGCTCGCGTGCCTCGTGCATCCCGAGCCGCACGCGCACGCCCGGGCGCGCGCTGGCCGCCACGGCGCACGGCCTGCGAACGCCAGCAAATGAGACACGCATGACACACTAAAAACACAACACCCACGATGCACGCGGCATCGTGGGTGTTGCAATGGTGGGAAGCGGAAAGCAGGCGTTACAGCGTCGTCTCCTGAATCGCGCCCGTATCGAGTGCCCTTTCGATGAGGCCTTCGCTCTGCACCTTGCGGATCGCGTCGGCGACGAGTGTCTCCGGCTGTTCGATTTCCGCCTTGATCGAGCTGATCAATCCGGCAGCATCGAGGATCACGAGCGTTTCGGCCGTATCGGCCCGGCTGATGATCACGCGATGCGGCGTCGGCCCTTCGCCGAGGCTCGCGCAAAACTGCATGACCGTTCCGTTGATCGTCTGGTCAAAAGCTTGAATCATCGCGTGCTCCTTTTCGTCGAATTGGCTTGCCAGATGTTGGTGGCGCACGAATGATGCCCGCCCGCGCGGCCGCCTCGCAATGGAAGGCGCGCTGATTGCCACTTTTGTGCCGCTTTTGCGCCGCCGCGTGCCGCTACAAGCGCAACAATCACAGGCTGCTGCCCAGGCCGCCGCGCGGCGCGCGCGCGCCGTCGATGCTGATGCGTCCCGCGCCCGTCACGAACAGCAGCAAAAATCCGCCCGCGATGCCGACGTTCTTCCAGAAATGAATGATCATGTCGCGCTGCAAGGTCGCGTCGGTGATGTTCCAGAAGTCGTGTCCGAGGACAGCCGTGGCGATCGTATAGGCGGCCATGAACAGGCCGAGCGCGCGGATTCTGAAGCCGACCACGAGGAACAGTCCGCCGAGCACCTCGACGGCCGTCGCAATCGGTGCGGCGATCTGCACGAACGGCACGCCCTTCGAATGCAGATAACCGACGAAGCCCGCATAGCCGAGCAGCTTCATCACGCCGCCCCAAAGGAACAGCACGGCAAGCGCAAGGCGGGCAAGAAGAATTACGCCGGAATCGACGGGACGCGTCATGGATGTGGCTCCTGATTTGAATTAAGCAGAAGACCGGGCGGCACGTCATCAGTTCCCGGGCGCTCAAGTCAGAATAAGTGGAATGCCCCGCTTTTCCAAGCAATCGACATAGGCGGAATCTGACGCCTTCTGATTTTTCAACGCTTCGATATGGACGCCGACGCCGACCTGGACGTGATGTTGGGGAATGCCCGTAAATGAGCGAATTCATCAGCCGGCGCGGGCACAGGCTTGTTATAATCTTCTCAGGAAATCGAACAAAATCTAACGCGCCATCTCGGCTCAACATCGCGTTGAAGAGACCATCCCCATGCTGAAAACTGAACGTCTGCGCATGCTCGCCGATGCGTTGGCCAAACAGAGCGTGATGCGCCTGCGCGACGCGGCGACGCTGCTGGGCGTATCGGAGATGACGGTACGCCGGGACATTGCCGCGAGCCCGGGGCATTTCACGTATCTGGGCGGCTATATCGTCAGCGCGACGGACGTGCCGAACACGGCTGGCTATTCGCTGGAACAGGAAAAGGACCACTTCGCGCAGGCCAAGGCGGAGGCGTCGGCTGTTGCGGCGAAGCTGATCGGGAACAACGAGACGCTATTCATCGACTGCGGTACGACGCTTACTACGCTCGCGCGGCTGATTCCTAACGATTTGCATGTGACGATTGTCTGCTATTCGCTGAACGTTGCGGAGATTTTGCGGCGCAAGCCAAATGTGCGGATGATTCTGCTGGGCGGTGTGTATGTGCCGTCGTCGGATTCGTTTTCGGGCGAAGAAAGCATTGAGGTGCTTCGGCGCATGGGGATCAACAAGGCGTTTATTTCCGCCGGTGGCGTTGATGATGCGCACGGCGTGACGTGCTGGAATTTTCATGAAGTTGCTCTGAAACAGGCCGCGATGGCGGCGGCTGTCGAGAGCCATCTCGTGGTTGATAGTAGTAAGTTTGGTGTTGTTAAGGCGGTTCGGTTCTCGAAGGTCGAGGAGTTTGCTTCGATTATTACTGAGAAGGGGCAGGTGGTTGCCGCGAAGCGGAAGTGAGTTTTTTTGTCTGCGACGCTGGGCGGGGGGTTTTGCCTCTGCGCTGGGCATCTGCGATTTGCCTTCGTGGCGCGGATGGTTTGGTTTGCTCGTGTTTGCGCTGGCATCCGCGATGCGTTAGCCTGCTTCACGCGTTGCCCCTGTGCGGGGCGCTGGCATCCGCGCGTACTGCCTTTCGCGGCGCGGCGGTTTGGTTGGTCTGGCTTTTGTGCTGGCATCCGCGCTATGCCTTCCTGCTTCACGCGTCGCCCCTGTGCGTGGCGGCACCTGAAGGCACCAAGACATAACGCGGATGCCAGCGCAAAGACCAAAACACCGAACAGCGTCGCAGACAAAAAAAACCTCAACCCTTCCGCTGCAAAGCAAACAACGTCCCAGCAATCAAAATAAACGCCCCGATAATAACTTTCTGCCAGGTACTAGGCACCCCAACCAGAATAAGCACGCTATTAATGAGCGTAACCAGCACAACCCCAAGAAGAGTCCCAACAACAGTCCCTGTTCCACCAGTAATCCGGGCCCCGCCCAAAATCACCGCTGCGATCACATCGAGTTCAGTGCCTACAAGATCAAAAGGATTCGCGAGCCGGTTATTCGACACATGCAAAATGCCGGCAATCCCCGCGAGCATCCCCGTATAACCGAACACAAAAAGATGAATAGCCTTTAGGTTATAACCAAGCCGCTCGGCAATGGCCAGACTGCCACCCATGGCATAAACACCCCGCCCCATCATCGTGCGATTAAGCAGCCACCAGGTGACAACAGAAGCAATCACAAGCGCCAAAACAGAAGCCGGCAGCACAGCCCGTAACCCATCCGCGGTGTGATAAAAGAACAGCGGAATACGTCCAAAATGATCCATGCTGTGCGGAATGTTCATAAAGAACGTCGTGCCGATAAACGTCAGCAGAATCCCGCGATACAGATACTGAGTGCCAATCGTCACGATCAGCGAAGGTGCTTTCAACCGGTGCACGAGCACACCATTGATCACCCCAAGCACAACCCCACCAACCGCGCCGACAACAAGAATCAACGCAAACGGCGCATCCGGCCACCAGGCAAACACAGCCTTGGTAATCGCATACATAGTGAGTGCGCCGATCGCCGTGAACGACACGTCAATCCCACCCGACGCGAGCACAACAAGCGTCCCAAGCGCGAACAGCGACATCGTCGTCGCCGAATGCAGCAGATCGAACAGCGTCGCTAGCTGAAAGAAACGCGGATTGATCGCGCCGACGATCACGCAAGTCACGACGATCAGCGCCGCCGTGAACCACTCCGGGTTGCGCGAGAGCTTTGCGCGCCACGTATGCGGCTTCACCTCGGGCGCGATTTCGACGACGTTGGGGGTAGTCACGGTCCGGTCCATGATAGACGACATCTTATGCAGCCTCTGACAGCAAAGCGTGATACAGCTCCGCTTCGTTCAACTGATCCGCGCGATACTGACTCGCCACGCGGCCTTTCTTCATCATCAGAATACGATCGCAGTTCTGCAGCAACTCGGGCAAGTCATCGCTGATCAGGATGATGCCGATGCCCCGCTGCGACAGCTTTTGCATGATCCGATAAATGATGTCCTTCGAGCCGACATCCACGCCGACAGTCGGCCCATGCAGGATCAGCACATGCGGATCGATCGCGAGCCAGCGGCCAATCAGCACGCGCTGCTGGTTGCCGCCCGACAGCGACTGCACCGGCTTGTCGACGCCAGGCGTCGCAATCTGCAAGTCCTTTACCGTCTGCTCGGCAAGCTGCTGCGCGCGCGCCCGGTCGATCTGTCCAAAGCGGTCGCGCAAGCTCGAAATCATCGCCGTGATAACGTTGTCGCGAATCGGCTTGTCGAGGAAAAGCCCTTCGTTCAGGCGGTCTTCGGGCACATAACCGATCCGATGGTCCTTCGCGTCCGACGGCGTGCGCAACACAACGCGTTTGCCTTCGAGCGTGACCGTGCCGCTCTCAGCCGGCGCAACACCCGCCAGCGCGCGCGCCAGTTCGTTACGGCCCGAATCGAGCAGTCCCGTCACGCCGAGAATCTCTCCGCGATGCAGCGCGAACGACACATCGCGGAACTGCGCGCCGCGCGTGTAGCCCTTCACGTCGAGCACGACTTCCTTACCAACTTCGCCTTCGCGATACCGCTCGCTCGACAGATGACGGCCTGTCATCAACTCGCTGATCTGCGTTTTCGTGTAATCGGCGATCGGGCCTTGCGCCATCTTCTGGCCGTCGCGCAGCACGATCACTTCGCCGCCGATCGCATAGCACTCGTCGAGCTTGTGGCTCACGAACAGCACGGTCACGCCCTGCGCGCGCAGATTGGCGAGCACGGCGATCAGGTTGTCCACTTCTTTTTGCGTAAGCGACGTGGTCGGCTCGTCCATGATGACGAACTTCGCTTCGCTCGCAATCGCACGCGCAATCGCCACGAGTTGCCGCGTCGCGAGCGGCAACTGTTCGATCAGCGTCGACTGGAATTCGGCATCGCCTGGCAGGCCGACGGCTTCGAGTGCTTTCGCCGCAGTGCGCGCAAGCGCCTTGCGGTCGAACGTGCGCGTGAGACGCCCGTTGTGCTCCGCTAGCTCCGACGTCAGCGCGACGTTTTCGGCGACGCTCATGTTCGGCAGCAGCGACAAGTCCTGATAGACCGTCTCGATACCCGCCGCGAGCGATTCGAGCGCCGAGAGCCGCGCATGCGAAACGCCTTCGATGATCAGCTCGCCTTCATCGGGCGGCTGCGCGCCGGAGATGATCTTGATGAGCGTGCTCTTGCCGCAGCCGTTTTCGCCGAGCAGGTGATAGATCTGCCCGCGCTCGAAAGACAGGCTCACGCCGCGCAACGCATGCACGCCCGTGAACCGCTTGTGTACGCCGACCACCTGCAGGAACGGCGTGGAGGAAACGTTTTGATTCATGCTGAAAAGCCGTGCTCCAGATGAATGTCGAAGCGTGCGGGCGCCCGCTCGCGAAAGCCCGCACGCCGTGATGCCACGATCAGAAGTTGTATTGCTTGTAGTTCGTCTTGTCGACGTTCACCCAGCCCTGGCCGCGCACGATGATGCCCTTGCCCGGACCCTTCTCGACCGTCACCTTCGTGTAGCCCGGAATGCCGAGGTCAGCGCCGTTCTGCACGGTCTTGCCGTCGACCAGCATCTGCGCCACCTTGTTCATCGCCAGACCGGCCAGCTTCGGGTCCCAGAACGCAATGCCGTTCACCGCGCCGCTTTCGAGGAATTTGCCCGCTTCCGTCGGCAGACCCGTGCCGTACACGCAGATCTTGCCTTGCATGCCCGCTTCTTCAACGGCGCGGCCAATGCCGATCACGTCCAGCGACGACGAACCCTGGAAGCCTTTCAGGTCGGGATGCTTGCGCAGCACTTCCTTCGCGACTTCATAGGCTTTCTCGCCGTCGTTGTTCGTTTCGAGCTTCGGCTCGACGAGATTCAACTTCGGGTACTTGGCCTTCGCGTTGTTGATGCCGCCGTCAGCCCATTGCACCTGCGAGCGGCTGCCGAGCGAGCCGACGAGCACGGCCCACTTGCCGTCCTGATGCATGCACGATGCGAGGCGTTCGTTCAGGCCTGCGCCATACGCGGAGTTGTCGAAGGCTTCGATGTCGACCATCGTGTTCTTCGCGTTGTCGGCTTCATGCGTGACGACCTTGATTCCGCGATCCATCGCCTTCTTCAGTGCGGGTTCGAGCGTCGGCGGATCGTACGGAACGACGGCGATGGCCGTCACTTTCTTCGCGATCAGGTCTTCGATGATCTTCAGCTGCTGCGCGGCGTCGGCGCGGCCCGGGCCCGTCTGATACGCCTGCACGCCCGGGTTGTCCTTCGCGAACTCCTTGACGCCTTCGTCCATCCGGTTGAACCAGTTGATGCCCGTGACCTTGACGACCGTGACGATCGTTTCATTGGTCGCGGCTTGCGCGGCGGCGATCACGCCGAGCGCGAGTGCGCCGGTTGCAAGGGCGGCGCTCAGTCGGGTCAGTTTCATGCGTTTGTCTCCGTTGCCTTTAGTGATTTGGTCATTGAGTTGGTGTCGCCCCTTCATATGCACGCGGAAATCCAGGGCCCCGATGTCCGCTGAAACTATCGCTGCAGCGCTAACGCCTCTGATTCGGCTGCGCGAAACCGAAGATCGCGCGCACGCGCTCGCCGCCCGCGAAGGCGAGTGACGCCAGCAGCAGGAAACCCCACGCGCAATCGCCGAAGAACTGCGATACGCCGAGCAGATTGAAGAAGCTCGACAGAAACTGCAGCACCGTCGCCGCGAAGAACACACAGATGATGCGGCCATAACCGCCCGCAGGATTGACGCCGCCCATCACGGCGATCAGGATCGCGATCAGCAGATACGAATTGCCGTAGTCCCATTTCGCGCTCGACGTGTGCGTGACGCTGATCAGCCCCGCCAGCGACGCGAGAATGCCGCACATCATGTACGTGAGAATCAGCATCCGCGCGCGCGGAATGCCCGTGTAGAACGCGGCTTTCGGATTCGTGCCCATCAGATACAGACGCAAGCCGAACGGGCTGCGACGCAGCAGCCAACCGAGCACCACAACAGCCGCAATGAAGATCACGAACGAAACGGGCACCTGGAACCACGTGCCATTGCCGATATCCGCCAACGGCTCGACATAATCGACGTGTACCGACGCGCCGTTGCTCAACACGACGGCACAACCCGTGAACAGCAGTTGCGTGCCGAGCGTGCAGAGAATCGGCGTGAGGCGCAAACGTGCGATCACGACGCCGTTTACCAGCCCGCCAATGGCGCCCATGCACACGACGATCGCGCAGAACACGCTCGTATAGAGCATCGGCGAATCGTCGCCGCTGATGAACTTCGGCACGATCAGCGCCGCGACCATGCCCGACAGGTTCGCGAGCCCGACGCCCGACAGGTCGATGCCACCGTTGCCCGACACCATCGACAGCATGATGCCGAGCGCGAGCAGCCCGAGTTCGGGCAACTGGCCGCCCATCGATTGAAGGTTGTCGAGCGAGACGAACTGGCCGTGCGAGATCCATGTCGCGGCGAGCACGACGAGCACGTTCACCGCCAGCAGAAAGTTCAGTTGCCGGTCACGAAACAGGCCGGCGGAAAGCGAGGACTTCATGTCGAAACGAACTCCTTCATGCCGCGCGCCGCATCGTGCGGCGCACGCGCTCAATGCGTTGAAACGGGATGACCGGCCTGGGCCAGCACTTCGTTGACTTCGGCGAGCGTCGGCATCGAAGGCGCGGTGCCGGGCCGCGTCACGGAAATGCCCGCCAGCGCGCAGCCGAAACGCGTCGCTTCGACAGCATCCGCGCCGCGCGCGAGCGCCGCCGCGAAGCCGCCCGTGAAGCCATCGCCCGCGCCTGCCGTTTCAACGACACGTCCACACTGGAACGCGGGCACGAACACCGATTGCTCCGCCGAATGCAGCAACGCGCCCGCTTCGCCGAGCGTCACGATCACGTTGCGCACACCCTTCTTCAGCAGCACGTCAGCGGCACGGCGCGCGTCGTCGACATTGCTGACGTCGATGCCCGTCAACGCGGTCGTCTCCGTTTCGTTCGGCGTGATGTAGTCGCACAGCGGGAAGATGCTGTCATCGAGCGGCAACGCGGGCGCGGGATTGAACACGGTCGTCACGCCATGCTTGCGCGCGACTTCGAGGCCGCGTTTCGCTGCGCCGACCGGCTGTTCGAGTTGCGTGACGAACACGCGCGCCGAGGCGATATCCGCTTCGATCGCGTCGACATCGCCCGCATTCATGGTCGCGGCCGCGCCGGACGCGACGATGATCGCGTTCTTGCCGGTGATGTCGTCGACGAAGATGTGTGCTGCGCCCGTCGATGCGCCGTCGATCACCGACGCACGCGCCGTGATGCCTTCGGCGTCCCACGTGGCTCGCGCAATCTGGCCGAACGCATCATTGCCGATGCGCGTGCAGAACACGACATCTGCGCCGGCGCGCGCCGCCGCGACGGCCTGGTTCGAACCCTTGCCGCCGGGCCCCATCTTGAACGCATTGCCCGCGATCGTTTCGCCGATCAGCGGCATGCGGTCCGCGCGAAACGTGAGGTCTGTCACGAAGATGCCGAGAATGACGACGCGGCCTTCTTTCTGTTGCGTGGCCATTGTCGTCATTCCTTCGGTGCGTCGGGCGCGAGCAGCACGCCCTTCTTGAAGATGAAGCAGCCGTAGCCGCGCGTTTCGCCCGTGGCGATCACGCAGTAGGCTTTCTTCGCGCGCGCATAGAACGCAAAGCGCTCGATGCCGACGAACGGCACATTGCGCCCTTCGGCTTCGTTCACTTCGGCTTGCGCTTCGCGCTGCACGGCGGGAATGGTGTTCGGCTCGCCGACCACTTCCATGCGCGAGGCAGGATCGTCGACGAACGTATCGAGCGGCAGCACCGACAGCAGCGCGCGAATTGCGCGCGGCGCATCGACGCCATCGAGCCGCAGCAGTTTGCCCGTCACGGACTCTCGCGCGACCGAGTCGCCCGGAAAGTTCGCGTCGCAAATCACCACTTCGTCGCCGTGGCCCATCGCGCGCAGCGCGTGCAGCACATCGGCGTTCAACAGCGGGTCCAGATTCTTCAGCACGTTGTCTCCTCCGTTATTCGGTTGGCGCGCTATCGTTCTGTCATGCCCTGTCAGGCGATCAGAAAGCGATCAGTCGCCATACGGTATCCAGATGTTCTTGACTTGTGTTGCATGGCGCAAAAACGCCGGGCCTTCGCTCGATGGGTCGAACCAGTCGAACGCGCGGCCATGATCGACGAACGTGCGCTTCAGGTTGCCAATCGATTCGCGTTCGGCAAGCGCCGAATCCTTCTCGGAGCCAAAGCACCACAGCGCATCGACATCGTCGTGCTTCGCGAGCGCCGGCAACAGCGCGCCGCGTTCGCCCGTCACGATGTTGAGCACGCCCGCAGGCACGTCCGACGTCTCCACAATCTGATAGAAGTCGGTCACTGTAAGCGGACTCGACGAACTCGGCAAGGCAACCACACGATTGCCCATCGCGAGCGCAGGGGCAATCAGCGAGACGAACGACAGCAGCGGCGCTTCATCCGGACACGCAATGCCGATCACGCCGAGCGGTTCGTTCATCGCGAGCGCGACGCCGCGCAGCGGCGGCGCATGCACAGCACCGTCGAACTTGTCGGCCCAGGCGGCGTACGTGAAGAGCCGCGTCACCGACGCGTCCACTTCGCGGCGCGCTTGCGTCTCGCTGACACCCGTGCGTCGAACCAGTTGATGCACGAATTCATGCGCGCGCACCGCGAGATTTTCAGCGAGGTAGTAGATCACCTGGGCGCGGTTGTGCGCGGTAGCCTGCGACCACTTCTGCGCGCCACGCGCCGCCGCAACGGCATTGCGAATGTCCTTGCGATTGCCCTCGCCCACTTCGCCGACGAGCACGCCATCGGCGCCATAAACAGGCAGCGTGTAGCCGCTGTCCGGCCGTGCCTGCTTGCCGCCAATGAAGAGCTTCGCGGTGCGGTCGATCGCCAGCACATCGGCGGTTGGCTGAGCCTCATGCGCTTGCGCCGACACGTCCGTCACGCGATGCACCGGGCGACGCTCGCCAAGCGCGAGCCACGCCTTCGGCTTCACATATTCGTAGATCCCTTCGCGGCCGCCTTCGCGTCCATAGCCCGACTCACGATAGCCGCCGAAGCCGACGGCCGCGTCGAACAGGTTCGTCGCATTGACCCACACGACGCCACATGCGAGGCGCGGCGCGATATCGAGTGCGCGGCCGATCGTCTCGCTCCAGATGCTCGCGGCGAGCCCGTAGCGCGTGTTGTTCGCGAGCGCGACGGCTTCGTCGGGCGTGCGGAACGTCATCGTCACGAGCACGGGGCCGAAGATTTCTTCCTGCGCCAGCGTCGAGGCGGGCGCGACACCCGTGACGAGCGTCGGCGGATAGAAGCAGCCGCCCGTGGGCACCGTTGTTTGCGTCGACTGATAGATCTCGCAGCCTTCCAGACGGCCCGCTTCGACGAGCGACTCGATGCGCTCCAGTTGGACCTTGTCGACGATCGCGCCGATATCGATGCTCTTGTCGAGCGACGGGCCAACGCGCAGCGTCGCCATGCGGCGCTTGAGCTTGTCGATGAAGCGCGCGGCGACGCCTTCCTGCACGAGCAGACGCGAGCCCGCGCAGCACACCTGGCCCTGGTTGAACCAGATCGCGTCGACGACGCCTTCCACTGCGCCGTCGAGGTCCGCGTCGTCGAACACGATGAACGGCGACTTGCCGCCCAACTCCAGTGTCAACGACTTGCCCGTGCCCGCCGTCGCTGCGCGGATCACGCGGCCCACTTCCGTCGAGCCCGTGAACGCGATCTTGTCGACGCCGGCATGTTCGACGAGCGCGGCGCCCGTGCGTCCGTCGCCCGTTACCACGTTCAGCACGCCCTTCGGCAAGCCCGCACGCTGCGCGAGTTCGGCGAACAGCAGTGCCGTCAGCGGCGTGTATTCAGCCGGCTTGAGTACCACGCAATTGCCCGTCGCAATGGCAGGCGCGATCTTCCACGCGAGCATCAGCAGCGGGAAATTCCACGGCACGATCTGGCCGATCACGCCGAGCGGCGCAAACTCTTTGAACTCGCTGTCCTGCAGTTGCGCCCAACCTGCGTGATGCAGAAAGTGCCTTGCCACAAGGGGAATATCGATGTCGCGCGTCTCGCGGATCGGCTTGCCGTTGTCGAGTGCTTCGAGCACGGCAAAGAGGCGGCTGTGACGCTGGACCATCCGCGACAACGCATACAGATGCCGCGCGCGGCCCGCGCCGCCCAGCGCGAGCCAACCCGGTTGCGCGGCGCGCGCGGCGGCGACGGCGGCATCGACATCCGCCGCATCGCCTTGCGCGATATGCGCGAGCAGTTCGCCCGTCGCGGGTTCGTGCGACGCGAAGCGTTCGCCCGCTGCGGGCGCGCGCCATCCACCGTCGACGAAATGGCCGAACGTCGCGTCATGTTGCGCGAGCCATGCACGCGCGGGTTGATCGTCCTCGGGTGCGGGACCGTACTCCATCGATGAAAAATACTCGGCTACGCTCATGGGATCGATCTGCTCAGGCAACAGGGTGACGGTTGAAGGCGGAATAACGGCCAGTCGCGTAATGCTCGAGCTGGCGTTCGATATCGGCGAGAAGACTGGATGCGCCGAAGCGGAACAGTTCGGGCTCGAGCCACGCGCGGCCCAGTTCTTCTTTCATCAGGATCTGATACAGCAGCGCCGTCTTCGCGTTCGACACACCGCCCGCCGGTTTGAAGCCGATCAGGATGCCTGTGCGTGCGTGGTATTCGCGGATCATGCGCGCCATCACGAGCGACACGTCGAGCGTCGCATTGACGCCCTCCTTGCCCGTCGACGTCTTGATGAAATCGGCGCCCGCCATCATGCAGATCATCGATGCACGCGCAACGTTCGACAGCGTCTGGATATCGCCCGTCGCGAGAATCGCCTTCAGATGCGCTTCGCCGCACGCGGCGCGAAACTCGCGCACTTCGTCGTAGAGCGCCTGCCAGTTGCCTGTCAGCACGTACTCGCGTGTGACGACGATATCGATTTCCTGCGCGCCGTCGGCCACCGATGCCTCGATTTCCTTCAGCTTCAGCGGATGCGGAATCAGACCAGCGGGAAAGCCCGTCGACACCGCCGCAACGGGAATGCCGCTACCGGCGAGCGCATCGACGGCGGCCGCGACGTAGCGGTGATACACGCACACGGCGCCCGTCGTGATGGTATGCGGCGGCACGCCGAGCGCCGCGAGTATGTCGGCGCGCACCGGCTGTCGCGCCTTCGCGCACAGACGCCGCACGCGGCCTTCCGTGTCGTCGCCATTGAGCGTCGTGAGGTCGATGCAGGTGACGGCTTTCAGCAGCCATGCCGCCTGCGCATCTTTCTTGACGGTGCGGCGGGTGCCGAGCGTCGCCGTGCGCCGTTCTACCGCCGACTGATTGACGCGCAGGCCATCGAGCCACGCAAGATCGAAAGGTACGCCCGGATTACGGGCGGGATGGACGTGGGCCGTGCGCCGCAGCGCGACAACCGACGAGGACTGGGTAGGAGCTTCAGGCATAGACATCCGCAAGTTTGTGCAATGCACCGCAACGGCTGATGGTTTATTTGCATGTATCGTACATCGCTTGAGAGGATTATAACAAGCTTCGTTATGATCGTTTCCAGCACCGGTCGACGCAGAAGACCCTGCGCGTGCAGGCGGAAGGCTTATCCGGCAAGGCTTTGGGCGTAGCCGACAGCGGGCATTGGTGTTTTCACCAGGGTGTGAGCGGAAGTGCCTGGGGGCATGCGATGTCACAAACGTTGAGACAGCGCTTGCGGCGAGCCGCTGAACGTCTGCGTGTGATGCGGGAACGTGAGGATCGACGGGTTCGTCTGTGTTGGCGGCGCATGCAAGGCAAGCGCGGGACGCGCCGCGTGAACGCACTTATCTGAGGTCACGGGAAGCCCATTTCAAGGTGCCGTTTTTTGCAGAAATCGCACTTGAAAGTTTGCACAGGCTTCCTATCTATCGAGTCATCAGGGCAGCCGCTGCATCGACATGACGGCGCTGCATGTATCCATTCGTTCGTCGCGGCATGACAGGCAAACCGGCACACTCAAACCGGCGCGCCTCGCCGCTCAGAGGAGAGAGCGATCATGAGTGACTTGTATTTCGGAACCGATGTGTTCAGCGAACTCGACCGCTTGCAGCGGCACATGTCGAGCGTGTTCAACGGCTTCCCTTCGAGCCTGCGTTCGAGCCGTGCCGGCACATTCCCGAGCCTCAACATCGGCACGACTGACGAAGCAATCGAGATCGTCGCTTTCGCGCCCGGCATCGATCCTTCAAAGCTGGAACTGTCGATCGACAAGGGTCTGCTGACCATCGCAGGCGAACGTTCGGCGGCACGCCCCGCACAGGAAGAAGGCGCACGCGCCTATGCGCAAGAGCGCTTCAACGGCGCGTTCCGCCGTGTCGTCGAACTGCCGCAACAGGCCGATCCCGACAACGTGCAGGCGCGCTATGTGGATGGCTGTCTGGTGATCACGGTCGGCAAGCGCGAAGCGTCGAAGCCGCGCGCAATCACGGTTCAATAAGGGCGAGGACAACATCATGAGCGACAACACTCAAGTGACCCAGCACGACGAAAGCGCGGTAAACCGCAACGGCGCGCGCCCGCAGGAACGCCGCGTAACCCTGACGCCGCCCGTCGATATCGTCGAGGACAGCAAGGCGGTGACGCTATGGGCGGATCTGCCCGGCGTGTCGAAGGACAAGCTCGACATTCGCGTGCACGACGGCAGCCTGACCATTGAAGGTGAATCCGTCGTCCCGGCTGCATCGAATGTGCGGCTCTCACACGCCGAAGTGCGCGCGCCCTTCTTCGCGCGGCGCTTTTCGATCAGCGACGACTTCGACACGTCGAAGATCGAAGCCAACCTGAAGGATGGCGTGCTGAAGCTCGTCATTCCGCGCCGTGAGCAGGCGCAGCCGCGGCGCATCGAAGTGAAACTCGGCTAAGCGTTTTATCGATGTGAAAAAGGAGCACCCGTCATTGCTGCGGCGTGCTCCTTTTTGTCTGCGCGAAATACGTTGCGCTATGAGTGTCGAATTAGCGCGGCTCGCAAGTTCTCTATGACGTCGCTCCAGTCATTGCGCCTGGACTGACGGAACAGGCGCATGTGCGGATACCACGGACTGTCGTCGCGCTTCAGTTGCCAGCGCCAGTCGGGCGTGAACGGCAACGCGATCCATACGGGCTTGCCGAGCGCACCGGCAACATGTGCAACGGCTGTATCGACGGTGATCACGAGATCGAGTTGCGTGATCAGCGCGGCCGTCTCCGCGAAACTCGTCAGCCGGTCGGACACGTCGCGCAACACGCCGCGCGCCACGCATTCATCGAGACACGCGCGATCGGTTTCGCGCACGTCCTTCACCAGCGACACGAACTGCGCGTCCGCATCGAACAGCGGCAGGCACTGCGCGAGCGGAATAGACCGGTTGCGGTCGTTCAGATGCGTGCGGCTGCCCGACCATACGATACCCACCCGCGGCCTTGCATCGTCTTGCGGAAATACGTCTGCCCATTGCGCGGCCAGTTGCGAATCCGCATGAATGTAGGGGCTTGCAACGCTCAGATCGGCTTCGCGAATCTTCAGCGCGAACGCGAGACTGAGCATCGGAATGTGATAGTCGAACGCGGGCAGCGGCGCGGTTTCGCCGATCACTTCAGCCGCGCCGGGATAGCCGCGCAACAACGGCAGCAACGCATCCTGAACACGCACGATAACGCGCGCGCCCATCGCGCTCAGACGACCGACGAAACGGATGAACTGCACCGTATCGCCGAAACCCTGCTCGCCATGCACGAGCACCGTCTTGCCATCGAGCGGCTGCTTGCCTGTCCATAGCGTCGCCTCGGGCAAGCCGTGACTCATCGTGCCGTCGAGCCAGCGCCATTCATATTCGCGCCAGCCATGTTCGAACTCGGCTAGCAGCAGATTGGTCTGCGCGCGGTTGGTACGCGCGCCAGCGTCGCTCGCATCGATCGACACAGCCTTTTTGAACTGCTGCAACGCTTCATCGAAACGATGCAGATCGCGCAACGCGACGCCCAGATTCACATACGCGCGCACGAAATTGGGCTTCAACGCAATCGCCTGGCGATACGCGGCGAGTTCTTCGTCATAGCGCTCCATCTGCCCGAGCAGCGTGCCGCGGTTGTAGTGCACTTCTGCCGATTGCGGATAGCGCTGCGTCAACCGCGCGAGACGTTGCAGCGCGCGCTCATGGTCGCCCGTCGCGACGAGTGACATTGCCGCGCCATGCAGCGATTCCGCGTGATCTGGATACGCGGCAAGCACGCGCTCGTAAAGCGCGATGGCATCGGCATGACGTCCCGCGAGCTGGCAGATGTGCGCGGCGAAATGAAGCTGCTGCGGGTTCGTGGATGCGGGCTGCGCGGCGCGCACTGCGTAGTCGGCTGCGCGCGCGTAATCGCCCTGCTTCGCCGCGACGTAGCCAAGCGCTTCGAGTGTTTCGTGGTGGTTCGGATCGATCGACAGAATGCCGTGCAGCAGCGCTGCCGCTTCGTCGTAGTGGCCGGCGGTGAACTTCTGCTGCGCGTCAGCGAGGCTTTGAGCGATATCGTGATTCATGATGCAGCGGTTCGGCGCAACGCCGCGTCGCGCCCGGGGACGGAGGGGTCGATTGTACGCGAGCCCCTCGCCCTGCCTTCGCTTCAGCGTCTTTCAGCTGCTGTCACGTCAGCCGGCTTCGTGTCATCAAACTGACACGCGGATCTTATTGTCCTTCTGCATTTCCTCGAGCTGCTTCTGCGCTTCGAGTTCTTTCTTCATCATGTCGCGGACTTTCTGCATGACCTTCTCGCGCTCTTCGGGCGACATCTTCTTCAGGTCTTCTTCCGTGATGCCGAGCTTTGCGAGAATCATCTTCTCGATCCGCTCGCCCGTCGAACCTTTGGTGTAATCGGTCAGTTGATCGAGCGGTTCCTTGAAGCTCGGCTTGTTGCCCGCTTGCGCGCCGGAATGGCTGCCAACCGCGCTATTCGTGCTGCCCGTGCCCATCGTTCCGATGTTGTTCGTCGTTTGCATGGTCTTGCGTTCCCCGAGGTCTTGTTGAAATTCGAATCTGACATCTGCATTACGCTTGCGCAGCACTTTAGTCAGGACGAACAACGGCGTCAACGGTTCTCCGATGACATATTCGGACACAAACACCATCTGATCCAGCCGACCAGCGCGAGCAGCATGAGCCCCGCGCCGCCGAGCACCGGCTCACGCCACGCGACGAGCGCGATGAACGTGAATGCGCGGGCACCTGCGAGCAGCGCGAATCCGGCGATGGCACCCGATGCCGCATCGATGGCGTCCTGTACGCGTGCATACGCGTCGGCGTTCAAGGTGACGGCGGGCTCATGCATATCGTTCTCCTGTCTTGGTATGTGGGATGACTGTTATGCGTCAGGCTGCGCCGGGCGCTTCGTCGAGAAAGCCGGTGACGGACTGCAGCCGGCCCGCCGTATCGACGACGCCGAAGTCCGAGCCCTTCACGATCGAAGCGCCCGAGGGCGTCAGCAATTCCCACGAGAAGCGCAAGCGATTCGCGAAGCCGTCGACCTCGGTCGTGCGGCGAAACGTGTGATCTGGAAAACGTTCATGGACGGCGTGGATCATCGTGTCGATGCCGTCGTGTCCGTTGCCGGACAGAAGCGGATCGAGGTAAGCGGCATCGTTCGCCCAGGTCGCCGAAATCAGCTCGCGGCGGCGGCCGGTGTCGGTTTCGTTCCAGGCGTCGAAGTAACGGTCGATCAGTGCGGTATGCGCGTTCATCATGGATTCCTTCAGTCGATGGAGGGTCGAGAGGTCCGCCGCGTGCTGCGTGTTTGCGGCGGCCTCGGACTGAAGATTCGTCGATGAACGTACGTGAGTCGATTACGCGGGAGGTAATGATCCGGCGGCACCTGCCGCTTCAAAGCAGGCAGGTGCCGGAGAGAAAGTCATGCGGAGTGGATTCAGCGAACGCGTGCTATGCGTTCGCGGTGCTGATCTGATCGGCGAGCACACGGCCTGCGTCATACCCGGCTTCGCGCG
The DNA here is from genome assembly GCF_013426915.1 of Paraburkholderia sp. PGU19. Lineage (GTDB taxonomy): Bacteria > Pseudomonadota > Gammaproteobacteria > Burkholderiales > Burkholderiaceae > Paraburkholderia. The sequence continues at coordinate 80,007 of NZ_AP023180.1, read as the reverse complement.
CTTCCTCTTCGCTGTGGAACGTCGCGACGAGTTCCTGGAAGCGGCGGCTTTTTCCTGCAAGATGCGCGTCGGCGCCGTGATGGCACACATAGCCGACGTAGTGCCACAAGGTCTCCGGCACGGGCGGCCCATAGGCCGTGACGGGAAGCACCCAGACTTCCTGGCCGTTGTGCTCGATCTTGTCCCACATGTTCGCCTCCGGAACGGTCGCAAGGGACTTCAGTATGAGCGCGTTTGGCTGCGCCGGCGACGCATTACCTCGCAGGTAATGGAAATGCTCCAGGGTTTGGCTATCATCGACGCCATGAACACGCTCACTGTCACCTTGTCCGCGCCCTCGGGCGTCCCTTCGATGAGCCGCACGGTCGGCGACATGCTGCGCGACTGGCGGCAGCGGCGCCGGATGAGCCAGTTGCTGCTCGCCTCCGAAGCCGAGATTTCGACGCGCCATCTGAGCTTCGTCGAATCGGGCCGTGCGCAGCCGAGCCGCGAAATGGTCATGCATCTGGCCGAACGGCTGGACGTGCCGCTGCGGGCTCGCAATGCGCTGCTGGTCGCTGCGGGCTATGCGCCGCTCTATCGCGAGCGTCAGCTGAGCGACCCGCAACTGGGCGCGGCGCGCGAAGCGATCGATCTCGTGCTCAAGGGTCACGAGCCGTATCCCGCCGTCGCCATCGACAGGCACTGGACGATCGTCGCCGCGAACAACGCGCTCGCGCCGCTATTGACGACCGCGAAGCCCGCGCTGCTCGAAGCGCCCGTCAACGCGCTGCGCCTGTCGATGCACCCCGACGGCATCGCGTCGCAGATCGCCAACTGGCATGCGTGGCGCGCGCATCTGCTGTCGCGTCTGCAGCGCCAGGTCGACGTCAGCGCCGACCCGACGCTCGCCGCGCTCTACGACGAGCTGGCCGCCTACCCGACGCCGCCCGACGCCGAACCCGCCGACGACAGCCCCGCGTCGCCGCTCGAACAGATCGCCGTGCCGCTGCGTCTGCGCACTGAGCTTGGGGTGCTGTCGTTCTTCAGCACGACGACCGTGTTCGGCACGCCCGTCGACGTCACGCTGTCGGAACTCGCGATCGAAGCCTTCTTCCCCGCCGATCCGCAGACAGCCGACGCGCTGCGCAGGTTCGCGGACACGCGCGCGTCGTCGGACGCTGCGGGCAGCTGAGGACCGCGCATGACAAACGACATTTCGATCCGTCAACTAGGACCCGCCGACCGCGACACGTTTTTCGCGCTGCGTCTGCGCGGTTTGAAAACGCACCCCGCCGCGTTTGGCCAAAGCTATGAAGAGGCCGTCGAGCGCGGCCCGTCGCAACACGATGCGATGCTGGACGGCACGCATGCCGCATCCGGCAGCTTCCTGCTCGGCGCGTTTTCGTCGATAGACGGCGCGCTCGTCGGCACGGTCGGGCTGCTGCGCGAGACACGGCACAAGGAGCGCCACAAGGGCTATGTGATCGGCATGTACGTCGCCGATGAAGCAGCGGGACGCGGCGTCGGGCGCGCACTGCTGACGGAGCTGCTCACGCGAGCCGCGAAGATAGATGGATTGCGGCAGGTCGTCCTGCTCGTCACGAGCGCGAACGGTTCGGCTCGCGCGCTGTACGAATCGCTTGGGTTTCGCGTGTATGGGACCGAGCCGGACGCGCTATGCATCGACGGCGTGTTTCACGACGCCGATCTGATGGTGCAGTTCGTCTGAGCACGCGGCGAATGAGAGAGCAAGTCCCGGAGTGTGCAAGCGGCGCCGCTTGCGTAGAGTGGATGGCATCGATAAAGCCAAAGCCGCTACGGAGCCGCTCATGCAAGATTTCGCATTCGACACGCAAGCCACGCTGTTCAACGGCGATGAAGCACCGCGCAAAGACGGGCGTGGGCCAGTGCCCGCGATCGCCACGCCGCAGTCCATCGAACGACGCGTTGATGCGATCGACTGGACGCATGCTTCAGCCGAACTCGACGCGCACGGCTGCGCAACGCTCGATGGCCTGCTGAGCGTCGAAGCATGCGACGCCCTAAGCGCGCTCTATTCGCGCGACGACCTGTATCGCAGCCGCGTCGTGATGGCGCGGCATGGCTTCGGGCGCGGCGAGTACAAATACTTCGACTACCCGCTTCCCGATGTGGTCGGCGCGTTGCGCACAGCCGTCTATCCGCATCTCGCGCCGCTTGCGAATGCGTGGAACGCAGCCATGCGAATCGACGTGCGGTTTCCGCCGACGCACGCCGCTTTTCTGCGCCGCTGTCATCAGGCGGGGCAATTGCGTCCGACGCCGCTGGTCCTCCAATACGCGGCTGGCGATTACAACTGCCTGCATCAGGACCTGTATGGCGAGCACGTTTTTCCTTTACAGCTCGCGATCCTGCTGTCCGAACCCGGCAAGGATTTCACTGGCGGTGAGTTCGTTCTGACGGAGCAGCGTCCGCGCATGCAGTCGCGCGCGGAAGTCGTGCCGCTGCGCAAGGGCGACGCGGTGATCTTCGCCGTGCATCACCGGCCCGTGCAGGGCGCGCGCGGCGCGTATCGGGTGAACATGCGGCACGGCGTGAGCCGCTTGCGCTCGGGGCATCGGCATACGCTTGGGGTGATTTTTCACGACGCAAAATAGGTCTGACGACTCCGCGGCGCGCATCGAACGCGCTGCGGACCGCCGCGCGACAGGTGACCAGCAAGCGCGCCACGCCCGGCAACATCCATCACGACGTGCTATGTTGTTTGACAGGCTTCCGGTTGCGAATCCGCCCCCGAAGCCGCATATCTTCACCATCCGTATCGCGGATACGCACGCACGGCACACTCCGTCGCCGTGCTCATGCGCTCCGCACCACTCACACGCTCGCACACCGTTCGTCATGTCCGATCTCGCCACACCGCTTCCGCGCCGCTTCGACATCAATCCGAAGCCGCTTGCCTTCTCGCTCCTTCTGATCGCGCTCGGCGCGGTCTATCTCGCGCAAACCGTCAGCGGCAGGCAGGCGGCGCTCTATGTGGTCGGCGCGCTGCTCGGCATGTCGCTGTATCACGCGGCGTTCGGCTTCACGTCCGCGTGGCGCGTGTTCATCGCCGATGGCCGCGGCGCCGGCCTGCGCGCGCAAATGCTGATGCTCGGCATCGGCGTGTTGCTGTTCTTTCCAGCGTTGTCGGCGGGTTCGCTGTTCGGCCATCCCGTCGCGGGGCTGGTGTCGCCCGCAGGCACGTCGGTGATCGTCGGCGCGTTCATGTTCGGGGTCGGCATGCAGCTCGGCGGCGGCTGCGCGTCGGGCACGCTGTACACCGTCGGCGGCGGCAGCACACGGATGCTGGTGACACTCGCCGCGTTCATCGTGGGCTCGGTGATCGCCACCGCGCATATGCCGTTCTGGACCGCGCTGCCGTCGCTCAAACCGACTTCGCTTGTTACAACTCTGGGCGCCAGTTGGGCGATCGCGGTCAATCTCGCCGTGTTCGCGGCGATTGCCGCGCTGACGGTCGTCATCGAAAAGCGCCGTCACGGGCGCCTCGTCGACGACGCACCGCGCGCCGCCAACGCATCGCCGTGGCTGCACGGACCGTGGCCGCTGTTCGCTGGCGCAGTCGCGCTCGCGCTGCTCAACTTCGCGACGCTCGCGCTGTCGGGCCGTCCGTGGGGCGTGACTTCGGCCTTTGCGCTCTGGGGCGCGAAGCTCTTCTCGCTGGCGGGCATCGACGTCGCCAGCTGGCCTTACTGGAGTTCTCACACCAATGCCACGGCCCTGGCATCGTCCGTTACACGCGATGTCACGAGCGTAATGGATGCGGGCATCGTGCTCGGCGCGATGTCTGCGGCCGCTTTGGCGGGCCGCTACGCGCCTCTGTGGCGCGTGCCCATGCGATCCCTCATCGCCGCCGTCGTGGGCGGCCTGATGCTCGGCTACGGCGCCCGGCTGGCCTATGGTTGTAACATCGGCGCGTATTTCAGCGGCATCGTGTCAGGCAGCCTGCATGGCTGGCTGTGGCTCGTCGCCGCGTTTGCCGGCAACGTCATCGGGACGCGGCTGCGCCCCCTTTTCGGACTGGAAGTCGAGCGTATCCGCCAAACCGGCTGCTGAGCCGTTACAAACTCCGGCCGGGTCTGTAACAACTTCGGCGGCACTCGTTACACTTTCTTCCCTGTTTGTAACTCTTTTTCGTTACATCTCGGGTTATCCCTCATCCGCTAACCGGCAGCGTATTTTTTACCTGCCGGTTTTTTGTTTTCTTTCTCACGGCTTTCCGAACTCATATGATTTTCGCATAAGCCAGGTTGCATGCGTTAATCGGAAAGTCTTGCTTGAGACCTTATCTGATAAGGGTTTAGCCGGAGCCCGTTGCAAACGTTTTCCGCCTGCCTGGGGATTATGACGCCGCCGTGAAAGAGTTACCGAAACGACTGTTGTTTTGTCGTATCTTTTTTTTGAGAAAGGTATTGATTTCTGGAAATCCTGTTCATACAATTCCGCCCAAGCTGTTACGAAATGTAACGGGTTGTATCAAAGGTTGGCCGGTTGTATCTGTGCACCAACTTGACGCCGGAAATCTTCAGTGTCCGGCGGGGCATAAGACCAAAACGGCAGAAAATGCCGACATAAGTAATTCGGGGCTTCGGAAACAGAGAAAATGGACCGTAGCAGCGAGACGCTGGATTCAATCCGCGAAATCAACTTGTCTTACATCATGCTCGCACAACGCATGTTGCGCGAGGACAAGGCAGTCGGGATGTTCCGCCTGGGCTTGTCGTCGGAGCTGGCTGATATTCTTGCCGGGCTGTCGCTCGCGCAGATCGTCAAGCTGGCCAGCTCCGATCAGCTTTTGTGCTTCTTCCGCTTCAACGACCACACAATGCTGGCGGCGTTGACGCACACGTCCCGTCACGCGGAAGTGGCATCGACGCATGCCGCGATCCTGCTGGCAGGACAGCCCGCAGAGCAGTTCGCTTAAGACCGGAGAGGACTGCCATGCTGAAAAAGAGCCTTACCGAAGACGCGCAGGAAGTGTTCCGCGCGATCGCACTGATTGAACTGGGCGCGCGCATGCAGGTGCTCGAAAGCGAGCTGACGCTGTCGCGCGACCGGATGATCCGCCTGTACCGCGAGGTCAAGGGCGTATCGCCGCCGAAGGGCATGCTGCCGTTCTCGGCGGACTGGTACATGACGTGGCTCGCGAACATCCACGCATCGCTCTTCTACAACACGTACCTGTTCCTGAAGAACGAAGCGCGCTGCTCGCATCTGGACGCGCTGACCAAGGGTTATCGCCTGTATCTGGAGCATTGCCGTCATAGCGAGACCGAGCCGGTGCTCGATCTGACGCGTGCATGGACGCTCGTGCGTTTCTTCGACGCCGAGATCCTGCAACTGACGCCCTGCTGCCGTTGCAGCGGCAAGTTCGTCGCGCACAAGCACGACCTGCAGCACAACGTCGTGTGCGGCGCCTGCCAGCCGCCGTCGCGCGCGGGCAAGACGAAGAAGGCCGCCGCCGCGAAGCGCGAGGCGGAGAAGGACATCGTATCCGTGCCGCAAGTCGCGGAAGAAATCGAAGTACTCGAAGAACAGATGCTCGAGGAAACTGCGTTGGCGGCCTAGCGCCGCGCATCGCTCAGTCCATCCGAAGCTACGCATTATTTTGAAGCCGGTCTCGCGAGACCGGCTTTTTTTCGTCCGCGTTTTACGCATGCTTTAAAGCTCAGCCTGCGAAGCCGAACGTCTGCACGACCAGCCAGATATTCGCCACGCTGATCACGACGAACAGCGACCACGCGATAATGCGCGTCGGCAGCCGGTTCGTGAATTCACCCATCAGCGCGCGGTCGTTCGTCATGCGGATCAGCGGATAGAGCGCGAACGGCAATTGCAAACTCAGCACCACCTGACTCGCGACGAGCAACTGGCCGACGGCGCCGTTGCCGAGCATCTGCACGCCGACCAGCGCGGGAATCAACGCGAGCGCGCGCGTGATGAAGCGCCGCTGGTAGCACGGAATCTTCAGTTGCAGAAAGCCTTCCATGATGACCTGCCCGGCCACCGTGCCCGTGAACGTCGAGCTTTGCCCCGACGCCAGCAGTGTGATCGCGAACAGCACAGCTGCGAAACCCGTGCCGACGATGGGCGCGAGCAGCCGGTAGGCGTCCTCGATTTCGGTGACCTGGGTGTGCCCCGTCGAATGGAACGCGGCGGCCGCGAGAATCAGGATCGCCGCGTTGATCAGCAGCGCGAGAAAGAGCGCGACGATCGTGTCGATACGCGACAGCGAGATCGCACCCGCGATGCCCTCGCGGTCGCGCTTGATCGCGCGCGTCTGCACGATCGACGAATGCAGATACAGGTTATGCGGCATCACCGTCGCGCCGAGAATGCCGATCGCGAGATACAGCGGCTCGCGTTCGCTGATGGCTTGCCACGACGGCACGAGCCCCGCCGCGACGGACGGCCAGTGCGGATGAACCAGCGCCAGTTCGATGACGTATCCGAAGCCGATCGTCGCGACCAGCCCGAGCATGATTGCTTCGAGGTCGCGGAAATTCTTGCCCTTCAGGCCGAGCACGATCAGCGTGTCGAACGCGGTGAGGATCACACCGACCGTCAGCGAGCATTTGAACAGCAGATGAAACGCGAGCGCGCCGCCCAGCACTTCGGCGAGATCGCAGGCGATGATCGACAGTTCGGCGAGCAGCCATTGAATACGCGCGATACCCGGAGAGTAACGCGTGCGCGACAACTCCGCGAGATTGCGGCCCGTCACGATGCCAAGGCGCATGCTGAGACACTGCAGCACCATTGCCGCGAGGCTCGACAGCACCACGACGAACAGCAGGCTATAACCGTAGCGCGAGCCGGCTTCGATGTCGGTGGCCCAGTTGCCCGGGTCCATGTAACCGATCGACACCAACAGGCCGGGGCCTGCGAACTGAAGGATTTTTTTCCAGAATGGCGCGGACTGCGTGACGGTGACGGTGCCCTGCACCTCGGATGGGCAGAACGGCGCGGTAGCTGTGGTTGGAAGTTTGAACTGCAAAGCCGGTGACCTCGAGGTGGGTGAACTCGCAGTGCGATAGATGGTTCGCTGCCGCGAAACTGGTTCTGGTTCGCTGCCGCGAAACGGCTTCAAGTGTACAAAGAAATATGGGGACGTGTCCTCGGAGGGGCGTGCAGGGGTGCACGCGGTGGGCGGTGTGTTTGCTGTCTTTGCGCTGGCATCCGCGGTTTGGGTTGGGGCTTCACGCGTTGCCGTTTGGTGTTTTGGCCTTTGCGCTGGCATCCGCGATTTGGTTTGGTGCTTGACGCGCTGCCGTTTGGTGTTTTGGCCTTTGCGCTGGCATCCGCGATTCGTTAGCGTGCTTCAAGCGTCGCCCCTGTGCGGGGCGGCACCTACTTTTCTTTGCCGCCGCGTAACTATTCAGCGCTTGTAAACTGCTACCAGGCTGTGCATAGTGAGGGACATGACGAAGATGCCCGACCTCAAGGACCTGACACCGGAGCAGAAGGACGCACTCATCGTTGATCTGGTGAGGCGTCTGAACGAGCTCGAGGCAAAGCTTGAGAAGGACAGTCATAACTCCAGCAAGCCGCCGTCAAGCGATGGTCCAAGGCGCAAGCCGAAGTCATTGCGCGGCACGAGCGGGGCCAGGCCTGGCGCGCAACCGGGGCACAAGGGCAAGACGCTCAAACGCGTCGCGCAACCCGATCACATCGAGATTCACCCGGTGGCGCTGGTGTGCGATGCATGTGGCCAACGCATCGCAGCAGCCCGCGTGGCCGTGTTGCCCGAAGGCCGTCAGGTGATCGATTTGCCACCCACGCGCTTTGAGGTGACCGAGCATCGCGTGCAGATCGCGCAGTGCCGCTGCGGCAAGCATCACTCGGGCGCATTTCCCAAGGGCGTGAGCCAGGCGGTTCAGTACGGCCCCCAGATTCGCGCCGCAGCCGTCTATCTGACGCAATACCAGCAGTTGCCGGTTGCGCGCACCGCCCAGGCGCTGAAGGACCTGTTTGGTCTGCATGTGGTTACGGGAACCGTCCAGCACAGCATTGATCAGGCCGCGCAGTTACTGGTGCCAGCCGTTGAGCAGATCCGGCAGGCGCTACGCGGGCAACCCGTGGTGCATTTCGATGAGAGCTGCATGCGCGTGGGGCGCGAGTCCCGCTGGCTGCATGTCGCCTCGACGCACGCGTTGAGCTGGTATGGCGCGCACCGCAAGCGCGGCAGCGAGGCGCTGGACAGCTTCGGCATTCTTCCCGGCTTTAGGGGAGTCGCGGTCCATGACGGCTGGCGGCCGTATGCCGGCTATGAGTGTGAGCATGCGCTGTGCAATGCTCATCATCTGCGCGAACTGGTGTTTGTCCTGGAGTCCACGCAGCAACGCTGGGCCCAGCAGATGATTGACCTGCTTTGCCAGGCAAAGCGCGAGGTCGACCTCAGTCAGGCTGCAGGAAACACCTCGCTGAGTCAGGCGCGCCAACGCTATTACACACGGCGCAGCCGCGCCCTGATCGCCCAGGCACGCAAGCTCAATCCGCAGCAGGCACGTGAGTCCGGGCGCCGGGAACGCCGCGGCAGGATCAGGCAAAGCTTTACCTGCAACCTGCTCACACGGCTTCACAAGTATGCCGATGAGGTGTGGCGTTTCATTGCCGATCACCGCGTACCGTTCGACAACAACCAGGCCGAACGCGATATCCGCATGCCCAAACTCAAACAGAAGATCTCCGGGTGCTTCCGCTCGGAATCGGGTATGGAGGCGTTCTGCACGATCCGCTCCTACCTTGCCACCTTACGCAAGCAGAGCCGTTCGCTGATCGACGCGCTCGCCCTGGCCTTTACAGGAGTCGTCGTTTCGCCTCTGGTTACCGCTGAATAGTTACGCCGCCGCAAAGAAAAGTAGGCAAAAGAAAGCGGCTAACACCGCCAACATTTCTTCTTGCCTGAGGGCCCCCAAAGGGTCTTACGCCTCACACGGCAACGTCCTTGTTCGCGCGTGTTGCCAACGCTTCGAATAAGCGCCTCACCCACTTCAAACACCTGCACAACGGCTAGCGGCAGCGAATGGTATGTGCCGCCCAGGTGGCAAACTGTGTGTAGGTTGTCGCGTCGTACAGCGTGGCGCTCTTAAGGAGTGGGACGCGTGCGCTATCGGTCCGGAGTGAGGCGTGTGTGGCGCTACGGCCTACACACAGTTTGCCACCTGGGCGGCCGTGGAATATCCGGCACGGCGTGCGGCGACGCGGGCGCGTGAAGCGGGTGCGGCGCACCGCAAGAGCGTTGGCAACGGACATGGGTCACGTGGTTGCCGTGTGAAGTGTAAGAACCTTTGAGGGCCAGCCCTTTCAAGGTCTTGATCAAGATGTCCCGCCTTTGGCGCGTTTAAGCAGGCGAGCGGTACTGTGATGGGCGCGGGCTACCGCACCTTCGACATAGGGTGCGGGTTTGCGGGTCTTGGGGCCACGCGTGCGTGTGCGCACCTGAATCGGGTCGACGCAGCGGGCCAGCTCGAGCAGTTTGCCGGCAATCACGTCGGGCGTGGCATCGCTCCAGTGCGACCATTCATTTGGCGGCAGCGCGATGAGCATGCCCTCATACTGGCTGCGAATCTGCACGGCGAGGTAGTACGTCGAGACGTCTGGCGGCGCTGCACCTGTTTCATCGGCGGCAGCATGCGCAGCTTCAACACTGCGCTTGAGCGTGGCCAGCACGTTGTACGCCAGCACCGCGACGGTAAAGCCCAGCAGCGCGGCACGTGGATGACCCAAGGTGCGGATCTCGCTGTGCAGGACCGACTCGAGTCGCTGGAACATGCCCTCGATACGCCAGCGCTTGCGGTACAGCCGGGCAATCTCGTGTGCGCCCACCGCGGCAGGCAGGTTGCTCCACAACAGAATCACGGTATCGCCTGCATCAGTCGGCTTGTCCAGCGTCAGCTCGATGCGACGCCAGACGAAGCCAGCCTTCAGGTCAATGCGTTGCTCTCGCACCTGACCTGTCTCGATACGTGCACCGTCCACCCATGGCCCACTGCTGGCAAGCGCCGGGCTGTTGCGGCCGTGTTCGCGCACGATGAAGCAGGCCTGTGCCTGATGCCAGCCCTGCAGGATGGTCCCGGTGCAGAAGTTCCGGTCAGCCAGCCACAATTCGCCCGCGCCGGCACATTCAATCAGCGGGGCCATGGCCGAGCGCTCCTGCGCGTGCGCATCCTCGATGGCGACCAGATCTGTGACCAGACCCAGATCCGGCTCGTAGACCACCAGCGCGTGCCCCGGCAACGCCGCGCCACGCTGCTCGCGCAACGCCGCCAGCCGTTTCTCACTGGCCGGCAGGTGATTGCCATCAAGCACCCGCACACGCCAGCCGGGCAGGCTGGGCTGGCATGGCAACGCCGCCAGCACCGGCCCCAGACGCTGTGCGCTGCCCTGTACCAGGGCACGCAGGATCGCGGGTTCGGTGCGGTTGACCTTCTCGTAGAGCGCGGCCAGCGACACCGGCAGGGGCTTCGTCTGTGTCGCTGCAGCGTGCAGCGACGGACTCAGTCCCAGCGACACCAGCGTCATCAGTTCAACCACCGTCGAGAACAGCAATTCACGTGGATATTGCCGCTGCCGGTGCTCGGCGAACACCTCGTCGATCCATTGCGGCGCGATGGCTCTCTGCAGTGCCAGGCGTGCCATCACGCATACCGGTGCCTGCTGCTCGAAACGCTTCATCACCTCGTCGAACATCCCTTCGTACCCGTCGTTCCTTAACATCTCGCCAGGTTACCAGGTTTGCAGCGCAAAGACCTTGAAAGGGCTGCCTTTGAGGGCCCTCAGGCAAACACAAGAACTGGCGGTGTGAGCCGCTTTCTTTTGCCTACTTTTCTTTGCGGCGGCAAAGAAAAGTAGGTGCCGCCCCGCACAGGGGCGACGCTTGAAGCTAGATAACAAAACGCGGATGCCAGCGCAAAGCCATAACGCGGACGCCTGCGCAGCAAAAAAAAACCTACTGCTTCGCCACTTGCTGCGCTTGCGCGCCGTCGGCGCTACCGACATCCACCTTCACATCACCCCACCCACCCCCGAGCGCACGAATCAGATTAACCGTCGCAACCGCCTGCGTGCCGGCAAGATGACTCAGCTGCAACTGCGACTGCAACGTCTGCCGTTGCGCATCAATCACATCGAGATACGCAACCTGCCCTTCCTGATACTGCGTCTGCGACAAATGCTCCGCCCGCTTCGACGCGTTGACAGCATCGTTCTGCTCACGCGTCTGATCCCCAAGCAAACGCAGATCGGACAAGTTGTCCTCAACTTCACGAAACGCCACGAGCACCTGCTGACGATACTGCGCCACATCCTCGTCATACTTCGCGCGCGCATTCGCGAGATTCGCCTTGCGTCGTCCACCGTCGAAGAGCGGCACCGTCAGCGCCGTCCCCGCAAACGGACCGAGCAGGAACGCGCGGCTCGACCACTGGAACAGATCGCCGAGCGTCGTCGACTCGTAGCCAAACGCACCCGTGATGTCGAGCTTCGGGAAGAACGCAGACTTGGCAAGGCCGATCCGCGCATTTGCGCCCGCCATCGCGCGCTCCGCCGCTGCGATATCCGGCCGACGCTCGAGCAGCGCCGACGGTAATCCAGCAGGCACGCGCGCCGTCACAGGCGCAAGCGGCGTCTCGGGGAACGAGAAGTCCGCAGGCGCCTTGCCGAGCAAAATCGCGAGGCTGTGCTCGGACGCCGCGCGCTGACGCGCCACGCCGACGGCATCGGCGCGCGCCGTCGCCAGTTCATTGCGGGCGCGCGATACATCGAGCTCGTTGATGTCGCCTTCGTTGAAGCGGCGCTCGACGAGTTTCAACGCGTCCTCACGCAACGTCACCGTCTGACGATACAAACTCAACTGTGTGTCGAACTCGCGCAACTGAAAGTAGTTCTGCGCGACGTCCGCCTGCAACGCGAGCTGTACCGAGCGGAACAATGCTTCGCTCTGCGCCTGGTCGGCGCGCGCCGCATTCACATTCGAACTGACGCGGCCAAACAGATCGACTTCATACGAAGCCGTCACCTGTGCGCGCCACAGCGTCTGCGTCGGCACATGCGCGTCGTTCGGCAGGAACTGCGAAGCGGGCGACAGACGCTCGCGCGTCGGCCCGAAGCCCGCATCGAAAGACGGGAACCAGTCGGCCCGCGCCTGCTGCGTCAGCGCACGCGACTCCTGCACGCGCGCCGCAGCTGCCTTCAGGTTCTGGTTCGCATCAGCGGCCTGCTTTTCCAGATCATTGAGCGTCGAATCGCCAAAAATCGTCCACCATTCGCCGCGATGCGCGTCTTCGGCAGGCTCAGCCGTCTTCCACGTGCCAGCTTCGCTCGCCGATAGCGGCGCATTCGCCGCGTCCGTCGTCGAAGCCGACACGGGCGCTTCCTTGAACGCCGCGGGCGTCGCGGCATCGGGGCGCTTGTACGTCGGCTCGACCGAGCACGCCGCGAGCAGCAACATCAGCAGCGCGCTTGCCGCCGCGCGACCCAGGCCGCTCATCTGTTCAAATTTTTTCATTGTCATTTTCTCCATCAGGCGTCCGTCGTATGCGCGACGAGATGCGGCGAGTCCTTTTGCGCGACGTGAATCTTGCCGCCCGCCAACGTACGCAACACCACGTAGAACACCGGCGTCAGCATCAGGCCGAACAGCGTCACACCCAGCATCCCGAAGAACACGGCCACACCCATCGCGTGACGCATTTCGGAACCCGCGCCGCTCGATACCACCAGCGGCACCACGCCCATGATGAACGCGATCGACGTCATCAAAATTGGCCGCAAACGCATGCGGCTGGCTTCGATTGCGGCCTGCAGCGGCGTGCGTCCGTCGTGCTCCAGTTCACGCGCGAACTCGACGATCAGAATCGCGTTCTTCGACGCCAGCCCCACGAGCACCATCAAACCGATCTGCGTGAAGATGTTGTTGTCGCCCTGCGTGAGCCACACCCCCGCCAGCGCAGAGAGCACGCTCATCGGCACGATCAGGATCACCGCGAGCGGCAGCGTCAGGCTTTCATACAGCGCAGCCAGCACGAGGAACACCAGCAGCACGCTGATCGGGAACACCCACAGCCCCGCGTTGCCCGCGATGATCTGCTGATACGTCAGATCGGTCCATTCGAGCTTCACACCCTTCGGCAACACTTGCGCCGCGATACGTTCGGCCGCTGCCTGCGCTTCACCCGACGAGAAGCCGGGCGCCGGGCCGCCGTTGATATCGGCCGCCGTGTAGCCGTTGTAGCGCACGACCATTTCCGGACCATACGTCGGCGTCACCGTCACCAGCGACGACAACGGCACCATGTCGCCATTCACGTTGCGTGTCTTCAGTTGCAGGATGTCGTCGGCCTGCTGGCGGTACGGCGCATCCGCCTGCACACGCACCTGGTACACACGGCCGAAACGGTTGAAGTCGTTCACGTACAGCGAGCCGAGATAGACCTGCATCGTGCTGAACACGTCCGTCACGGGCACGCCCAGCTGCTTCGCCTTCACACGGTCGAGATCGACGTTCACCTGCGGCACGTTGATCTGATAGCTCGAGAACGTCGGGCCGAGTTCAGGTGTCGTCGCAGCCTTCTTGACGAACGCTTCCGTCGCCTTGTTCAGCTCTGTGTAACCGACTGCGCCATGATCTTCCAGCTGCATCTTGAAGCCGCCGAGCGTACCGAGACCGAGCACGGGTGGCGGCGGAAAGACGGCGACGAACGAATCCTTGATCGCGCCGTATTGCTGGTTCAGCGCGCCCGCAATCGCACCCGCTGACAGCGCCTTGCCCTTGCGGTCATGGAACGGCTTGAGCGTAACGAACACGATGCCCGCGCTCGAGCTGTTCGTGAAGCCGTTCACAGACAAACCCGGAAACGCCACCGCGCTTTCGACGCCTGGCTGCTTCAGCGCGATCGCGCCCATATCGCGAATCACCTTCTCGGTGCGATCGAGCGACGCACCATTGGGCAACTGCGCGAACGCGATCAGATACTCCTTGTCCTGCGCCGGTACGAAACCGCCCGGCACGGCACGCGACACGAGCACCGTCAGGCCCAGCAGCACCGCGTACACGACGAGCATCGCGCCCTTACGCTTGAGCACGCCGTTCACGCCGCGCCCATAGCTTTCCGAGCCGCGATGGAACACCTTGTTGAAGCCCCTGAAGAACGGGCCCAACACGCGGTTCATCGCGCGCGTCAGCCAGTCTTCCTTCACGTCGTGGCCGCGCAGCAGCAGTGCCGACAAAGCGGGCGACAACGTGAGCGAGTTGAACGCCGAGATCACCGTCGAGATCGCGATGGTCATCGCGAATTGCTTGTAGAACTGACCCGTCAGACCCGTCATGAACGCGAGCGGCACGAACACGGCGACCAGCGTCAGCGCGATCGCGATAATCGGCCCGCTCACTTCCTGCATGGCCTTGTAGGTCGCATCTCTCGCGCTCAATCCGCTTTCGATGTTCCGCTCGACGTTCTCCACCACCACGATCGCATCGTCGACCACGATACCGATGGCAAGCACCATCCCGAACAGCGACAGCGCGTTGATCGAGAAGCCGAACGCGAGCAGCAGCGAGAAGGTGCCGACAATCGACACAGGCACCGCGATCAACGGAATGATCGACGCGCGCCACGTTTGCAGGAACACGATCACCACGATCACAACGAGCGCAATCGCTTCGAGCAGCGTGTGCACGACGGCTTCGATACTCGAACGCACGAACTGCGTCGGGTCATAGACGATCTTGTACTCGACGCCAGCCGGGAAGTCCGCGCTCAGTTCCTTCATCGTCGCGCGCACTTCGTCGGAAATCTGCAGCGAGTTCGCGCCCGGCGACTGGTTGATCGCCATTGCAACGGCCGGCTTGTTGTCGAGCAGCGAGCGCAAGCCGTATTCCGAAGCCGCGAGTTCGACACGCGCGATATCCTTCAGATACGTGACGGCACCATCCGGCGCCGTCTTCACGACGATGTCGCCGAACTCGGCCTCTGTTTTCAGACGTCCGCGCGCATTCACCGACAGTTGCAGCGGCGTGCCCGGCACGGAAGGCGATGCACCGATCACGCCCGCCGCCACCTGAATGTTCTGCTCGCGAATCGCGTTGACGACTTCCATCGCCGTCAGATTGCGTTGCGCGACCTTTGCGGGATCGAGCCACACGCGCATCGCGTAGTCACCCGCGCCCCACAGCTGCACCTGCCCGACGCCCTTGATCCGCTCCAGGCGGTCCTTGACGTTGAGCAGCGCGTAGTTGCGCAGATACGTCATGTCGTAGCGGTCGTTCGGCGAGATCAAATGCACGACCATCGTCAGGGTCGGCGAGCTCTTGATCGTCGTCACGCCAAGACGCTGCACGTCTTCCGGCAGACGCGGCAACGCCTGATTCACGCGGTTCTGCACGAGCTGCGTCGCGAGGTCGGGATTCGTGCCGAGCTTGAACGTGACCGTCAACGTCAGATTGCCGTCGCTATTCGCCTGCGACTGCATGTACAGCATGTTCTCGACGCCGTTGATCTGCTCTTCGAGCGGCGACGCAACAGCCTCGGCAATCACCTTCGGGTTCGCGCCCGGATATTGCGCGTGCACCACCACGGAAGGCGGCACCACTTCGGGGTATTCGGAGATCGGCAGCTGGAACACTGCGATCAGCCCGCCTAGCAGAATCAGGACCGATAGCACGCCAGCGAAGATCGGCCGGTCGATGAAG
This sequence comes from Paraburkholderia sp. PGU19, assembly GCF_013426915.1. GTDB lineage: Bacteria > Pseudomonadota > Gammaproteobacteria > Burkholderiales > Burkholderiaceae > Paraburkholderia. The sequence continues at coordinate 64,295 of NZ_AP023180.1, read as the reverse complement.
AATTTGGATATGTTCATGTGAAGCTCTTGATGTTGGAGCGCTTACGTCTTGTGCGCATGCATCGAAGGATGGGTGCCGGTTGGTCGACCGATCACGAATCCTTGCGCGCCTTCGTGCGCGGCTGCGCCTGTGCCTGCGTTTGCGTACCTTTCTGCGCTTGCGGTTCGGTGTGCTTCTGCTTCGTTCCGTCGAGCTGCGCCTGCTTGTCTGCCTGCGCTTCGTCGGCAACGGGCGCGCTGTTCGCGTCGCCCTCGCCCATCGGCACCATGTGCGTGCGGACCTGCGCGCCCGGGCGCACGCGCTGCGTGCCGTTCACGACGATGCGGTCGCCCGCGTGCAAGCCGCTCTTCACGACACGCAGATTGCCTTGCAGGTCGCCAGGCTGGATCTCGCGATACGCGACGTGATCGTCCTTATCGACCACGAACACGAACTTCTTGTCCTGGTCCGTGCCGATGGCGGCATCGTCGATCAGCAGCGCGCCATGCGGCTCGCTGCCGCCCACTTTCACGCGTGCATAGAGACCCGGCACCAGTGAACCATCGCTGTTGTCGAAACGCGCGCGCACGCGGATGGTCCCCGACGACGTATCGAGGCGGTTATCGACCGACTGGATCGTGCCCTTGCGCGAATAGCCCGACTCATTGGCGAGGCCGAGTTCGACGGGCACCTTGCTGTCGCCCTTCACCTGGCTGATGTACTGCAGGTACGTCTGCTCGTCGGCGTCGAACTCCGCGTAGATCGGCGAGACGGACACGAGCGTCGTCAGCGGCGCGGCGCTTGCGCCCGCGTTCACGACGTTGCCGAGCGTGATCTCCGCGCGCGACACGCGGCCCGCCACGGGCGCAACGATCTTCGTATAGCCGAGATTGATCTGCGCGGTTTCGAGCGCGGCCTGCGCGGCCTTCACGTTCGCGCTCGCCTCGCGCGCGGCGTTCTGCTTTTCGTCGTAATCGCGCTTGGCAATCGCGCTATCGCCGATCAGCCGTTGCGCGCGCTCCCAGTCGCTTTGCGAGTAACCCGCGCGCGACTGCGCCGCCGCCAGTTGCGCGGCGGCACGATCGACTTCGGCCTGATACGGACGCGGATCGATGACGAACAGCACGTCACCCTTCTTCACGAGCGCGCCGTCCTGGAAGTTCACGGACACGATCGTGCCCGACACAAGCGGTCGCACATCGACCTTCTCTACAGCCTGAAGACGGCCCGAATAGCTTTGCCAGTCGGTGATGGTCTTCTGCACAACAGTGGCGACGTCGACTTCCGGCACGATGGTCGGCGCGGATTGCGCCGGCGCGCGCGCATCGACGCGAATCGCGCCGAACGTGCCGAGGCCCGCAATCACAAGCACCGCTAGCGCCGCAACCGCCAGCTTCGAACGCGAGAGAGGAAAAACAGACATGACAGACTCCGGATTTAGTTAATAGAAGTTTGTTTATCGGAGTGCGCGCTCATCGAAGCGCCACTGGAAGAATCGAACCGCCTCGAGCAACGCCGCCGGATGATTGGCCAGCGCCGCGTGCGATACGCTTGGGTAACGGACCACCTGCGTCTGCACGCCCGCATCGATAAGATTGCTGGCGTACTTCTCCGCTTCGACGTGCAGCACGTCGTTTTGCGCGGTGGCAATCAGCGTCGCGGGCAAGCCGGCAAGCCGCACCGACTCGAGTGGCGCCGCATACGGGTGGATGCGTTGCGCTGCCTGCGGCAGATACGCGCGATAACAGGCCGCGCATTCGCTCGCCGTGATGTCCGAGCTCAGGCGCTTCTCGTCACCGAGACGCGTGAGGCTCGGATCGAGCATCGGTCCGAACAAAGCCTGCGCATCGATCCGCACATCCCCGCGATCGCGGCCGATGAACGCAAGGCAATTGGCGAGCGAGCCACCCGCATCGTGGCCCGCTACACCGATTTTCTTCGTGTTGCCGCCGAACGCCCGTGCGCGTGTCTGCACCCACAGCGCGGCGCGGTGTGCATCTTCGGGCGCAGCAGGAAACGGAAACTGCGGCGCGAGCGAATAGCCGACGGAAACGACGAGGGCCGGCGTGTGCTGGGCGAAATAGCGCGCGGCGTAGTCGGCTTCGTCAATGGAGCCGCGCACGAAACCGCCGCCGTGAAAATAGAGCAGGATCGGCAGACCGCTTTTCGCGGCGGCTCGCCGGTAAAGGCGCAATGTGATGTCCTGTGCGTACCCTTCGATCCGCACGTCGGTGACGTCGAGTAACGCGGCGTTTTCGCCGAGGCTCGCGCCAGACGGGACAAAGGTGTGACGCGGGTTGAATGCATCCATGTCGGAACAGCGCAATGCGCGAAGCTATCGAATGGTGCGAATTGTGGGACCAGCAGACTTCCAAATAAATGCCTATAATCCGGCAACACAATTCGGTGCACCTGAACAATCGAATGACTTTATTCGGCGCATTAGCCAATCGTTAAATGGCTGATGCGACTGCTTCACCAGTGCTCCGGCTCTTTCGGAGGTTTGCAATGGACCGACTCCAGGCCATGCAAGTGTTCACCCGGGTCGTCGACACCAATAGCTTCACCCGGGCTGCGGAAACGCTCGATCTACCCCGCGCTTCCGTCACGACGATCATTCAGAATCTCGAAGCGTTTCTCGGCACGCGCCTTTTGCATCGCACGACACGCCGTCTGTCGCTGACGCCGGACGGCGCCGCGTACTACGAGCGTTGCGTGCGCATTCTCGCGGACGTCGAAGAGACGGAACAGAGTTTCCAGAGCGGCAACAAGAAGCCGAACGGGAAGTTGCGCGTCGACATGCCGGGATCGATCGGCAGACTGCTCGTGATTCCCGCGCTGTGCGAATTCCACACGAAGTACCCGGATATCGATCTGCAACTCGGCTTGTCCGATCGCCCGGTCGATCTTCTGCAGGAAGGCGTGGATTGCGTGGTGCGGGTCGGCGCGCTGCAGGATTCGTCATTGGTCGCACGCAGAATAGGGTTATTCGAAGGCGTGTCGTGCGCCGCACCCGCCTATCTGGAGCGCGCGGGCATTCCTCAGACGCTCGACGATCTCGACCAGCACAAGGCGGTGAATTATTTTTCAAGCCGTACGGGCCGCGTCATGGATTGGTCGTTTCTCGTCGACGGCAAGGAAGTCGAGGTGAAAATGAAGAGCGTGGTGTCCGTCAACGACGCGGATGCATACGTGACGTGCGGCCTCGAAGGCTTTGGCCTGATCCAGCCGCCGCTCTTCATGGTGCTGCCGCATCTGCGCTCGGGCCAGCTCGTCGAAGTGCTGCCCGAGATGAAACCGCTGCCCATGCCGATCTCCGCGGTGTATCCGCATAGCCGGCATCTGTCGTCGAAAGTGCGCGTATTCGTCGACTGGATTGCGGAGATTTTCGATCGCTGCCCGCTGCTGAGCGGCCGCGCAAGCCTCGACAAGACCTGCACGCAACGCACGTTCGAGCAGAAAGAAACGGCGCCGGAATTCAAAACGCCTGTGATGTCGGAGTGGGTCGCATAGGCTGCCAGGCCTTTGTTTAAGGGACGATCGCGGCATCGCGCCGCGATTGTTCTGAAATTGCGACAATTCATTTCATGAAAGCCGGGTTTATCGCCCGCGCGTCAAAGCCTACATTTCACTCTGTCGCAACGCCGGACCACGACGGCGAAGCAAACGATAGGAGTGAATGAATCATGAAGCGCAATCTGCTGGCAGGTCTTGCTCTCTCGCTGCTCGTCAGCGCACCGGCATTTGCCGGCGGCGGCGGTGGCATCGGCCGCGCAGGGTCGTACAACGATCAATGGTGGCAACACTCGGCTGACGCATCGGCACCGAAGTCTCGCGCAGAAGTGCGCGCGGAAGTGACCGACGCGTATCGCGACGGCACGCTGCCTTCGCTGAACAAGACCTCGTATCCGGAACAAGGCCTGATTGGCCGCACGCAAGCTGCGCGCCTCGAAGCGCAAAGCGACGGTAGCGTGCGCGTCGCTCGCGGCCAGTAATCGTCATTCTATTTTTAGTCGCAGGAGTCGAACATGAGCCCATCGGAACTCGATGACTGGGCGGCGGACATTCCCGTCTGGACGCCCTATCGCTCGCACTAAGCGCGCGTTGGAAGATAGCGAAGTGTGTGTACTGCGCTCAATCGCATGAAAGCGATTGAGCGCTTTGCATTGGTGCTGATTTAACGTTCTTCGCTACGCCATCAGCGTTGCGGCACACCGTTGCGCCATTCGCCCCAATGCGACACGATGTCCTGAACGAGTGGATTGCCCGCACGGTACAGGTTCTCCAGCGCGATAGTGAAGCCGCCTTGCGCGGCGTAATTGAGCAGGTTGTCGGCGCTCGTCTGTCCGTCATAAGGACGATCGAAATCCGAACCCGCGCGCAATACCGCAACGCGATTCAAATCGACGCGATGCACGCTTGCCGCGCGCTTCAACGCTTCATAGGTCGAGTTGTCTTCCTGTTGCGTCGTGCAATAGACGCCCTTGCCGTCCGTGAGAATCTTCGTCCAGTCGCGCGCGCGTTCGCCCAGCTTCGTACCGGACCACCACGTATCGCCAGCTAGCGTGTCGCACTGAATGACAGTAGGCGCACGATTGGCGGGCGCATAGCTGTATTTGGCGCGCGCCGCTTGCGCCTGCGCGTTGTCGGACAGCACGACGTTGCGCGACAACGCAAAAGCCGTATCGGCAAGGCGTGTATTCAGCTGGAACACTTCCGTGCGGTAATCGAGTGGCGGCTTCTCCGAAGGGCTTTTCGTATTGATGCCGAGATAGCCAGTGTTCCAGCCCGGCGGAATTTCGCGTCCGTCGATTTCCCATTGAATGCCGAAGTCGACAAGGTACTTGGCCCACGCAGCGGAGCCGACCGTTCCTTGAATCGGATCGATGCCCGCAATGCCCGCCACCATGAAGTACGTATGCCGCAAATCGAAACGCGACGAAAACGCGAGCGCCATGGTCGACGCAGCGGCATTCGTATGGCCCATGCCCGTCGTCATTACGCAGATGTCCTGCCTGTTGCAATGGATATTCGGATAATCCGGTGAGAGACCCGCTACGGGAATGTCTTGCCACGGCCCGAGTTTATCGAGCCACACCTGCCCTTCCGGTCCGAACATCGAAATGATCATCACCTTGACGGGCCGGCCGTGCGATTCGCCGTTGCCTTGCGCAAAGCCGTCGTCCTGCGCATTCGCCAATGGCGAGACTGCCGTGCATGCGGCCAGTGCCAGAGCCGTCAATGCGCCTACCGTGCGAGTTACCATGACAAGTCCTTTCTTTAAGCTCGTTAAAGGATTGGGAATGGAATGCATGCCCTCGCGTAACAGGGCGGAGCTAAGTATAGGCGGCGTCGAATTGTTTTCCATTAGCTAATTCCACTTGTCATTTCAAATAGCTGATTCGCATAACTCGAAAAAGAACTGCAATACAAAAAGTGCACCAGAAACGAAAAGGCCCGCGAACGTTGCATCGAGCACATCATTCGCGGGCCTATGAATCAGGTATCTGCTTAATCGAGCGACGCCTCGGTTCTCACTCTCGGCACATCCGGCTCGAAGAACACCCACCGCACTTGCGGAAACGTCGCCTGCAAATCGGCTTCGACGATATTGATCGCGTCGACCATCGCGCGGCCGCTGTCGTAGTCGATCATCTCGGCCTGCACCGCGACGACCACATGACGTCCCCACTGCAACGTAATCAGATTGATGATGCTGCGTATCTCCTTGCGCGTGTGCAAATGCGCTTCGATTGCGCGCCGCACTTCCGGGCTGGCGGACTCGCCGATAATCATCGACTTGACTTCGCGCGCCACCAGAACCGCAATCACCATCAGCAACACACCGACGCCCACGGAACCCCACGCGTCAAACACGGGATTGCCTGTGATCATCGTCATCAGCACGGCGACGAAGGCGATCGCAAGACCGAGCAGCGCGGCCACGTCTTCGCCCGTGACGACGAGCAATTCCGATTCGCGCGTTTCGCGAAACCAACGCCACATCGACTTATCGGGATTGGTCTTGCGGATTTCCCGGATCGCGCCCATCAGCGAAAAAGTTTCGAGCACCACCGAAACACCCAGCACGCCAAGCGCGATATAAGCATGCGACAACGGCTCATGCGCCATCAGACGATGCACACCCTCATAAACAGAAAACACACCGCCAACAAAGAACAGCAGCAGCGCGACGATCAGCGAATAGAAATAGATTGCGCGCCCCGCGCCGAGCGGATGCAGCAGGCTTGCGGGACGGCGCGCCTGCTTAAGGCCGAACAGCAGCAATACCTGGTTGCCGCAGTCGGCTGTCGAGTGAATTGCCTCGGCGAACATCGATCCTGAGCCCGTGAACGCAGCAGCCGCGAATTTGCAAACCGCAATGCCGAGGTTCGCTGCCAGCGCGTAAAAAATGGCCTTCGGTGATTCTTCTTTCATAGGCTCTTCGAGTTGTCGTGAGGCAATTGGCGTGAGAAAGAATCAGACGACTTCGACGCGCGGTGCGCCATCGCGCAATTCACCGATTACCACCGCGCGATCGAAGCCGTCCGCGCGGAAGATAGCGAGCACGTCGTCGACGGCAGCGGGTGCGCACGACACCAGCAGCCCGCCCGACGTCTGCGGATCGGTCAGCAACGCGCGTGCCGTGTCGGGCAGCGAATCCCCGAGACGTATGTCTTCGCCATACGAAGCCCAGTTGCGGCCCGACGCGCCCGTAATGACGCCCGCCGCCGCGAACGCATCGACACCCGCAATCCACGGCAGATCCGCGTAACGCACGCGTGCCGTCAGTTGTGCGCCGCGCGCGAGTTCCAGCGTGTGACCGAGCAGGCCGAAGCCCGTCACGTCCGTCATCGCGTGCACGCCATCGAGTGCGGCCAGTTCGGTGCCCGGGCGATTGAGCTTGGTGGTGGCCGCGATCATCGCGGCATAGCCTGCCGCGTCGAGCTGATTCTTCTTGAGCGCCGCCGACAGCACGCCGACGCCGAGCGGCTTGCCGAGCACGAGCACATCACCGGCTTGCGCGGACGCATTGCGCTTCACGCGCTTCGGATGCACGACGCCGAGCGCGGCAAGACCGTAGATCGGCTCGACGGAGTCGATCGAATGGCCGCCCGCGACGGGAATGCCCGCCTGCGTGCACACATCCTCGCCGCCGCGCAGCACGGCCGCGATCACGTCGTGCGGCAACACGTTGATCGGCATGCCGACCAGCGCGAGCGCGAGAATTGGCTTGCCGCCCATCGCGTAGACATCGGAGAGCGCGTTGGTCGCGGCGATGCGGCCGAAGTCGTAGGGATCGTCGACGATGGGCATGAAGAAGTCGGTCGTCGCGATGATCGCCTGCTCGTCGTTCAGGCGATACACGGCAGCGTCATCCGAAGTTTCCGTGCCGACCAGCAGGTCCGGAAACGACGGCAGCGGCATGCTGCGCGTCAAAAGATCGGACAGCACGCCCGGCGCAATCTTGCAGCCGCAGCCGCCGCCATGCGAAAGGCTCGTGAGTCGGGGGACGTTGGAACTGACAGCGGATTCGCTCATGATGGTGAGGTGACGGTGGATCGATAACGGCTATTATCCGGCAATCCGCGAAAGCGCTGTCGAACAGGTCGCGCAAAGAGGAACGCGCCGTCGTCTGTGTGACGACGGCGCGTTGTGTCGAAGACAGTCGTGCTTGTCTAGCGGCGTTCGAGCGTCGCCATTTCCCGCACGATCACGAGCAGCATCGACAGGCTCGCGCCCCCCGCCGCGCGCAGGTCCGTCAGCAGCTGCGCATAGCGCGCGAGCGCGTTCTCGCGTTTCGCGCGCCACGCATCGACAACACCTTCCGCAGTCGTCGCCTCGGGCGCTTCCGTAAGCGCGCTCGTCGTCAGCACGCGCTTGAGCCGCGCAAGCTCGGCGAGCGCGGCGGCCCGCGCCATCACGTCCCAATGTGTCGATGTCGGCAGCGCCTCAGCGCGCTCGCCGATCCAGCCGTAGTTCAGTTGCGTGCCCAAGGCGAAGTACACGCCTGCGACGAGTTCGAGCCCGCGCTCGGTCGTCGAAGACACTTCCGCGATATCGAGCAGCGCAGCAGGTATGTCGCCGCTTGCCACGCGCACCGCCAGTTCGCTGTCCACGCCTGCATCGACGAGCACACGCTGCCGCTCGGACAACGCTTCCAGTTCCGCGCCGGGCAGCAGCATCGGCAATTGCGGCGCAAGCCGTTGCGCGGCATCGCGGCAACGCGCGATCAGTTCCGTCACGCCGCCGTCCTTCACTTCGCCCGACTGCAGATGCCGCAGGAACCACAGCGCGGCGCGCTCCAGCAGCTTCGTGATCTCAACGAACATGCGCGCCTGCACGTCGTCGGCGACGCGATTGTCGAGCGCGTCGATGTTGCGCCATACGTCGTTGAGATCGAACACGTCACGCGCAATCATGCATGCGCGCACGATGTCGCCGGGCTTTCCGTCGGTCTCTTCCATCATCCGGTGTACGAACGCACAGCCAACGCGATTCACCAGCGCATTGGTCAGATGCGTCGCGAGAATCTCGCGGCGCAGCGGATGATGATGCATCGGCTCGCTGAAGCGCTGGCGTAGCGGCTTCGGGAAGTACTCGGTCAGCATGCCCGCCACCAGCGCATCTTCCGGCACGTCGGTTTCGAGCAGTGCATCGTAGAGCCACATCTTGCTGTACGCGAGCAGCACCGCGCGCTCGGGCGAAGTCAAACCCTGCTTCGCGGCAAGACGCTCGTTGATCTCATCTTCGGACGGGAGAAATTCGATCACGCGATTCAAGCGGCCTGCGCGTTCCAGATAACGCATCATGCGCATTTCGGCGTCGAACAGTTCGGCCGCATAGCGGCCTGCAATCGACAACGCCTGCGTTTGATAGTAGTTGTCCTGCAATACGAGCAGGCCCACTTCCTCCGTCATTTCCGCGAGCAATGCATTGCGCTGCTTGTCCGTCATCTCGCCATCCGCGACGACGAGGCCAAGCAGAATCTTGATGTTCACTTCGTGGTCCGAGCAGTCGACGCCCGCGGAATTATCGATTGCATCGGTATTCATGCGGCCGCCGCGTTGCGCGAACTCGATACGCCCGAGTTGCGTGAGGCCCAGATTGCCGCCTTCCGCGACCACCTTGCAACGCAGATCGCAGCCGTTCACGCGCACCGCGTCGTTGGCCTTGTCGCCGACCTGCGCATGCGTTTCCCGGCTCGCCTTCACATAGGTGCCGATGCCGCCGTTATAGAGCAGATCGACGGGCGCCTGAAGAATCGCGCGCACCAGTTCCGAGGGCGCGAGCGCGGCGGCCGTGATGCCGAGCATCGACTGCACGGCAGGCGAAAGCGGAATCGTCTTCGCAGTGCGCGCGAACACGCCGCCGCCTTGCGAGATCAGCGCAGGGTCGTAATCGGCCCAGCTCGAACGGTCCAGATTGAAGAGCCGTTGACGTTCGGCGAAGCTCGTCGCGGGATCGGGGTTCGGGTCGAGGAACACATGGCGGTGATCGAACGCGGCGATCAGGCGAATATGCTGCGACAGCAGCATGCCATTGCCGAACACATCGCCCGACATGTCGCCGACGCCGACCACGGTGAAGTCCATCGTTTGCGTATCGACGCCCATTTCGCGGAAGTGGCGCTTCACCGACTCCCACGCGCCGCGCGCGGTGATGCCCATTTTCTTGTGGTCGTAGCCGACCGAGCCGCCCGATGCAAATGCATCGTCGAGCCAGAAGCCGTATTCCTGCGAGATCGCGTTCGCGTAATCGGAGAACGTGGCCGTGCCCTTGTCGGCGGCGACGACGAGATATGGATCATCCGGGTCGTGCCGCACGACGTCAGGCGGCGGCACGATCTGGCCGCCCACACGGTTATCGGTGAGATCGAGCAGCCCGCGCAGGAACGTCTGGTAGCAGGCAACGCCCTCGCGCATCCAGGATTCGCGATCAGTCGGCGGCGGCGGATTCTTCACGACGAAACCGCCCTTCGATCCCACCGGCACGATCACGACGTTCTTCACCATCTGCGCCTTCATCAGCCCGAGCACTTCCGTGCGGAAATCCTCGCGACGGTCGGACCAGCGCAAACCGCCGCGCGCGACACGCCCGCCGCGCAGATGCACGCCTTCGACACGCGGCGAATACACCCAGATCTCGAACATCGGCTTCGGCTCGGGCAAGCCCGGCACTTTCGCGGGATCGAACTTGAACGACAGATAGGGTTTCGGCTTGCCGCTCTCGTCGCGCCGATAGTAGTTCGTCCGCTGCGTCGCGTTGATCACGCCAAGGAACTGGCGCAGGATGCGGTCTTCGTCGAGATTCGGCACTTCATCGAGCGCGCCTTCGATCGTCTTCAGCAGCCGCTCGACGCGCGTCTCGCGCGCCGTGGCAGGCGACGGATCGGACCGCGCGATGAACAGTTCGACCAGCATGCGCGCGATGGCGGGATTGCCCGTCAATGCACGCTCGATATACGCATCGCTGAACGTCGAGCCCACCTGTCGCAGATACTTCGCGTAGGCCCGCAAGATGATCACTTCGCGCGCGCTCAGTTGCGCGCGCAGCACGAGGCGGTTGAAATTGTCGTCTTCGATATCGCCTGTCCAGACCCGCTCGAACGCATCTTCGAACAGGCCCTTCACGCGCTCGATGTCGAACTCGGTGTCGTCGGCCAGTTCGAGGCCGAAGTCGTGAATCCACGCGGGCGTGGCGCCCGGCGCTTCAATCAGATAAGGCCGCTCTTCGTCGACGCGCACACCCAGATGTTCGAGCATCGGCAGACTGCGCGACAGCGCGATCGGATCGCCCACGCGATACACCTTGAAGCGGAACGCGCGCGGCCCCGCTTCGATCGGCCGGTACAGGTTCATCGCGATCTGCTCGGTGCCCTGCACACGCTCGATCAGCTCGATATCGCGCACCGCCGTGCGCGCCGGATAGTCGTCGCGATAGCCGGCCGGGAACGAATCCGCATAGTGCTGCAGCAGGCGGTTGCCCTGCTCTTCGCCGAACGCGTCGAGCAACGCGTCGGCGAGATCGTCCTGCCAGCGGCGCGACACCTGAATGAGCCGTTGTTCGAGTTCGCGCGTATCGACATCCGTCATTGCGCCCGGCTCGGCATGCACGACGAAATGAATGCGTGCGAGTGTCGACTCGGACAGCAGCGGCGTGAACTCGACGTTCGTGCCGTTGAACGCGCTCATCAGCAGCCTGGCGATACGCCGGCGCAAGTCGGTGTTGTATTTATCGCGCGGGACGAAGGCGAGGCACGATACGAAGCGGTCGAAACGGTCGCGCCGCACGAACATCCGCGTGCGCTGATGCTCCTGCAGGCGCAGCACGCCGATCGCCGTATCGTAGAGCTCGTTCTCGTCGGCCTGGAAGAGTTCATCGCGTGGATACGTTTCCAGCACCGTCACCAGCGATTTGCCAAGATGCCCCTTCGGCAGAAAACCCGCTCGCCGCACGATGTTCGCGCATTTGCGCCGCACGATCGGAATCTCCGAAGCGGACGTCGTATAAGCCGTCGACGTATACAGCCCGATAAAGCGCCGCTCGCCGTTGATCTTGCCGTCCGGCCCGACGAGCTTCACGCCGACATAGTCGAGATAGCCGGGCCGATGCACGGTCGCACGCGAATTGGCCTTGGTCAGGAAGATGGGCGTCGCGCCCGCGATGATGTCGGCGGCGGCGGCCGGCAACGGTGTCACTTCGGACGCGCCCTGAGGCCGCAACGTTTCGCGCAAGATGCCGAAGCCCGAGCCCGGTACACCGCGCAAACCGTACTGGCCGTCGTGCGTGACGAGTTCGTAATCGCGCTGGCCGAGAAACGTGAAGTGGTCCGCGACCATCCATTCGACGAAGGCGCGCGCTTCGACGCCTTCCGGGCTCGTCTCGCGCGCGGCCATGTCGCGAATCGTCGTGCGCGCTATGTCGACGATCTTCGGCCAGTCTTCGACGGCGGCGCGCACGTCGCCCAGTACCTTCGCGATCTCGTTGCGTAATGCATCGAGCTTCGCGGCATCGCCGCAGCGGTCCACTTCGAAATGAATGAACGACGCGAGTTGCGAATGGCCGTCGTCGCTCGATGCGCCGCCGGGCGCGATGCGCTCGATGCCGCCGTCCTTGCCGCGCCATATTCGAAACACGGGGTGCAGCACGGAGTGGAGCGACAGACCGAGACGGTTGACTGCCATTGAAACCGAGTCCACCAGAAACGGCATGTCGTCGTTGACGATCTCGATGACGGTGTGATCCGAGTGCCAGCCGTGCTGTTCGAGAATCGGGTTGTAGACGCGCAAACGTTCGCTGCCCGGCACGAAGCGTTGCGCCGTTTGCCAGTGCGCCATCGCGGCGCCGTAGAGATCGGCGATGCCGCGGCTTTGCAGATCGTCCGCATCGGCGAAATCGTAGTAGTGACGCAGGAATGGCTCGACAGCTGCGAAAGCGGGCTCGGGCAATCGTCCTCGCGCGAATTCGACGACATCGTTGAGCAGATGGGCAACGGCTTCTTCGTTCTTCGCTTGCATGACGTCCTCCGCGACGGGCGACAATCGATTGCATAGACTGAAGCGCATTATGCACCCGTTGAGCCGAAACGGATTGTGCACGCGCACATCGCGCATGCTTGCTCGCGCCTGTGACAGAAGCGTGTCGATTGAAGGTACGCACAGCGGATCAAGCACCTCGAAGCCCCATGAATAATGCTTCACTCTGTTGGCTAACCATCACAGGCCAGGGTTCTTCTTATTAGCTTATGTAGCACTGATGCGTTAGGCTTTTATGGTCCGCAATAAAGCCATAGACGATCATTTTTTTAAAGACCTTTATTGCGGATGCATAAAAACAAGTTGGAAATAGATAACAATAGCGAATCACGGTTTCAATACCGATGCCATTCGCGAGCATGGAGACGCTCTTGAGTCACGCAAAGCGGTCATACGAAGGGGTTGCTTCATGCCCAGCACAACGACTGACTCGACGTGTCGATGCCGCTGGCCTGTTGTCGAGGTGTCCCGGGGTAGAAGCTGCAAGCCTGACATGGAGAACAGACCCATGAAGCGCGAGCCATTTCGACATGTGCGGACGATCAGTTATGCAACGATGCTTCTCTTTTACGTTGAAGCTCATGCGCAATCACTTCAAGATCAAACCGCACAAGAAAATATCGCAACCCTTCGCCAGGAATTGAACAATCGGATAAAGGAACTCGATGCACTAAAGCGCAAAATCGCGGAAGAAGAAGCGCAATTCCAGCAATTGAGCAAGGCACTCGATTCACGCATGCTCGACGTGACGCGCGGCACGGGTCAACCCGGCTCGGGCGCGGCGCCCGCTACAGGCATTGCGCAGAACGCGGCAGCAGGCGGCAATCCAGACGCAGCACCCAATGCCACCGACGCCGCAACAGCCGGCGCCGCGACGGGCGCCGCACCTGCGCCCGTGATCAACATGGCGCAAAACGCAGGCGGCGAGCAACAGGTCCAGCCTGTCGGCCAGGCGCCCATCTCCGACACCGCACCGCCCGCCGTCGCGCCGATCTTCGATCAGCCCGGCGTGCTCACGCCGAAGAACAAGTTCGTGCTCGAGCCTTCGTTCCAGTTCGGCTATTCGTCGACGGACCGTGTCGCGCTGGTTGGCTACACGATCATTCCCGCCCTGCTGATCGGCCTGATCGACGTGCGCGAGATCAAGTCGAACTTGCTGACGGCCGGCCTTGCCGCGCGTTACGGCATTACGAACCGGATGGAAGTCGAAGTGCGCGTGCCGTATGTCTATTCGACCAACGACACCGTCAGCCGCGAGATCTTCACAGGCTCTATCTGGGCCGGACCGAATTCATCAATGCGTTGTTCAAGGTCGCGCCCAGATTCATGCTCTTGAATAACCCCAACGAATTGACCGATGCATTGATCGTCGTCAGCGTCTGAATGTTCTGGTTGCTGAGCGTGTTCTGAATCACCGCACCCGACAGGCCCTGCACCGCGCCCTGCTGCGCGACATTGCCGCCACCGTTTTGCAGCAGCGACCCGATGTTCGCCGAAGCGGGTGCCTGCGCCTGCTGCGTCGTCATGTTGCTCAGGTCCGGAATATTGAAGCTGGTCTGCGTGACGAGATTGCCGTTCACGACTGCCATCCTCGACACGCCGAACGAGACCTTCAGGCCGTTTGCCACATCGAAGCCGCCGCGCATCGTATCGAGTTTTTCTTCGCTGATGGCGACTGTTGTTTTCGATGACCAGTTCGGATCTTCTGTGTCCGCTCTTGCCTTGACTTCGTGACCGCGGTCGGGGGGCGTCTCGTTGCGCGACGCTTGAGGCACGACAATGGGCGCCGCATACGAAAGCGGTGCTTTGACCTGTGCCTGCGCGGGCGGCGCGGCGCGTTCCTTGATCTGCGGTTGCCCGGCCGTTTGCACCGATGTATTTGTCGAAGCCATCGAATCGTTCTGCACGCTCTTTGCCGTCTGCGAGACTGGCACGGCAATCGGCCTCGCATACGAAACCGGCGGCTTGACGATCACGCGCTCATTCGCAACTGGCGCTTCGTGCGCGGGCGACACGGGGGGCGGTGTCGGCGTTGCATCGAGAGTCAGTTGTTCATGCCGCATCAATTGCGCGTGCGCGCGTTCTTCTACTTGCTGTGCGCGCGGCGCTTCGGCCTTTTCATTATTTTCACCTCTGCGCGCGACAACCGCGATCGGTGCCGCATATGACACCGGAAACGGTTTGACGGGCGCTTCGGCTTCTTGCGCGAATGCGGGCTCTATGGGCTCTATAGGCTCTATGGGCTCTCTTGCCGCCGGACGCCCTGGAATTGCCGCCGTCGCCGGCATAGGCCTTCGAGTTGCCGCCATCGCCAGCTATGGCCTTGCCGCCATTGCCGCCGCGTCCGCCGTTCGCATTGCCGTCGTTATAGGCATGGTTGCCAATGCCATAGACGCTTACGCCCGATACAGACCCGGACAGACGGCTCGCTGCGACGATCTTGGTGCTGTTGAACGAATCCTGCGCGACCTTGGCACCCGTCGTAATTTCATTTGCGTTATTGCCCGTGGTGCTGGTTTGAGCGGATGTCTCCGAGTTTGTCGATGTGTTGCTCCCGCTGTATGACTTCTGGTTGCAGGATGAACCGCTATCACTGCATGGGTTTGCCATTGCGTAACCGCTGCAGCCCAAGGCGATGACTGCTGCGGACGCCAGTAGAGTTTTGCGCATGGAATCCTCCTGGAGGAGATGGGGGGCGGGCTGGCAGACTGCACCAATCCGGACCGCCGTGTCGCGTAGGCGATGCCATGCATGTAAGGCTTTTAAATTTAAAGAAATTTCACATTTCCCGTGATGCGTAATGGAAAGATGAGGGTAATTACCTACATTTGATGTTTCGCGTTTGAAACGCACAAAGCGGCATTGCGCCGCTTTCGGAAAATGAGGGATTTTGCAATCGCTTTTAATTCAAACGATTAGCGGACATTACTAAGAAAAGACCGGAGATTTCAAAAACGTTTCTCTTTTGACGGGCGCGATTCTTGAGTGCCAGGATAATCCACCCCGGAACCCCAGCGATTTTTCGATAATGGCCGTTAGTGGCCTTGCGCACAGTGGCTTTGCGGCAGATTGGCGTTGGCGACACACAGCGCATCGGTGGCGTAAAAAACGTATCGTTTACGACCTTGCAAGCCGCACGCAGCCTTCATCCGCAAGTTTTTCCGCACTCTCCAGCGGGATGCGGAATTATTTTACAATTTCAGTATGTACCTAAATGCACCGAACCCCAATCAATTATCACACGTTAATGGCCCGCAGCATCAATTTGCCATTAATAGCGATACATGTCGATCAAAATAAAAACCCGCACGGCATTACTGCCAAAGGCAATGCGGCGATATTGCATTGCACTAATGCAGTGCATCAGTGGCGCGCATTTTTATTGCACCTGAAAGCTTAATGGGACATTTAATTATTGATTATTCGTCGGTTAAATCGGTTTGCTCATTTTCGAGGTCGGGATCGACGGTGGGCTGCACGAGCCAGGCGCCAATGCGTTCGACCGTCCACACGGGATCGTCGTGCGGCAAATCGTGGCCGGCCCACGCGTGCCGCCAGTGATCGGCGCTCCATGCCGCGGCCAGCGCCACTGAGCACGCGGGGTCGACCAGCCCGTCTTCCCGCGACGACAACACCAGCGTCGCGCACGCCGGCCGCTGCCGCCCGGCACTGAAGCGCGCGGCCGCGAGCAACTGACGCAGCGCGTTCGCCCGGCTGACGGGAGCGCTCTCGCGGATCGCGATCCATTCCTTCAGGTCGGCGTCGACCGTGTCGCGGTGATTGCAGGTCAGGCGATGAATCGCCTCTTCCGCGGCCCGCGCGTCGCGCCAATGCGAAGCAATGCGCGCCAGCCCCGGCCACGCCTGCGGGCGCAGCCGTTCGTCGAAGCGGCTGAACGGCCGCATGCTGGTGTTGATCAGCACGAGCCGCGCGATCTCGGCGGGATGACGTTGCGCCCAGCAGGTCGCGACCATGCCGCCCAGCGACATCGCCAGCACGCAATATGGTCCCGCCGCGCCGCTGGCGCCCGCCGCCGCGCGCACGAACTCGACCATCCCTGCGACATCCAGCGGCGCGCGCAGGCTCGCATATTCGCCGTTGCCGGGCAGGTCGATGGTCAGCAAGCGAGTGGCGGCGGCGTTCGCGGCAGACGCAGACGCGTGCGGGTTCGCGCCATCCAGCGCCGCGCGCAACATGTCGGGCAATGCGCCCCAGTGCCGTGCCTCGCGCGTCAGGCCGCGCAACAGGATCCACGTACTCATTGTTTGCCTGGCTTGTACCAGAGTTCCGTTGCGCTATCGAGCAACTGCTCGCGGCGGCTGCCTTGCGGCAGCCAGCGCTGCGACGCGTAGGCGGCGCGCGTCAGGAAATCGAGCAGGTTCGCGTGGCGCCGCAATACGCGTGCGGTGCGGTGCGCTTTCAGCGGGTTGAACATGCCCTGGCGTGAAAAGATCTGCCGGGGGTTTTTCTTGATCCATAGCCATGAGCCCAGTTCGAGTGTCATCGGCAGAAAGATGTTGGGCGGCGGCGCTCGATCGTACGCGTAGTCCCACAGATCGCCGTGCAGCAGATACTGATGGCTCTGCGGCTCGAACATGTAGCCGTGGTGCGGATGCGCGCGCTCGAACATCGTCTTCAACGCGTACATTTCCGGCAGATGCTGCATCGGGCGACGTGTCTTCGCGTACGGGAACCAGATGCTGTCGCTCCACCCGTAGCCCGAATGGCAATCGAGCGCGAACGACAGCGGCCGCGCCGCCAGTTCATCCGCGACGACGCGCAACAGCGCCTCCGCCTCCGCTTCCATCGGTGCGCCGCGCCGTCCGCGATACCACGGCAGCCACGAACCGACCCGCTGTCCACCCGCGAGCAAAGGCACGCGCTCTTCGGCGTCCTGCGGCGCGTTACGCATCAGATCGACGCCGTTCGGATTGGCGCGCGTCGCGGCCCACATTCCGCCTGGATTGACGATCGGGACGAAAATCAGGCGGATCGACTGAAGCTGGCGCACCAGCAGTTCGTCCCATTCGAGCCGCCCGAGCAGCGCGCGCATGTAGTCGAGCACGAGCTGCGTGCCGATCCGCTCGAGCCCGTGTATGCCGCCGAAGAAACCGATCGCGGGCGCCCGCGGATCGCGCGAGCCGATGCTCGCCGTCTGCACGGCAAAGGTCCTCCCGCGCACCTGCGTTTCGCATACGGAATGAATCTCGAAGCTGCCGCTGCCGACCTCGAGAATCGCCTGCAGTTCTTCGTACTCCGTAAACGTATCGGGCAAAAAGCTCAGAGCCTGCATGGGCTGCGCCGGTTGTGGTGTGAGGTTATTGGAGACGGCTCACGCGTGACGTTTCGAAACTATAGCGTTTCGTGCTTGCCAATGGATGACAGTGGGCCTGCGTCATTGCATTTGTCATATCGATGACACATTGTGCGATCCGGCACTGCGGCGCGCCGCACGCTGCCGTGCGAATCGATGAAAGATGTAGTCGTCTAGATGTTGCGACGCCTTCACTCAACCGTCACAGACGCTTTCTAGAATGTCCCACAACTTCCGGCATGCACCGGAGTCATCGACAGGACACACATGGAAGCAATCCGCATCGAACGCCTGAGCAAGACATTCGGCAACGGCCGCAAGGCGCTCGACGAAATCGACCTGCGCGTCGAGCAGGGCGAAATGGTCGCGCTGATCGGTGCCTCGGGTTCGGGCAAGTCGACGTTGCTGCGGCATATCGCGGGCTTCACGGTGTCGGATGCGCAGCCTTCGCAGATCGCGATACTTGGGCGTCCGATCCAGCAGAACGGCCGCATCGTGCGCGAAGTGCGCAGCATTCGCCGCGACATCGGCTTCGTTTTCCAGCAGTTCAATCTCGTGAACCGGCTGACGGTCGAAGCGAACGTGCTGATCGGCTCGCTCGCGCGCCTGCCACTGTGGCGCCGTCTCACGGGCTGCTTTCCGCGCAACGAACGCGCGCTGTCGATGTCGGCATTGAACGAAGTCGGCATCGGCGAGCATGCGCGCGAGCGGGCCTCGAACCTGTCGGGCGGTCAGCAACAGCGCGCCGCGCTGGCGCGCGCGCTCGTGCAGCAGGCACGCATCATTCTCGCTGACGAGCCGATTGCGTCGCTCGACCCGGAATCGTCGCGCCGCGTGATGGAGATGCTGCGCACGCTGAACATCGAGCATCGGTTGACGGTGCTGGTCTCGCTGCATCAGGTCGATATCGCGATGCAGTACTGCCAGCGCACGATCGCGATGCGCCGCGGCAAGGTCGTGTACGACGGGCCGTCTGCGGCACTCACGCCCGCGCTCTTGCAGAAACTCTATGGCGACGATGCGCGCGAACTGCTCGACGACAGTCAGCAGCCCGATAGCGCTGATCGTGCCGGTAGCGCCGCGCCTCGCGCGCGCGTGCTGCCGCTCAACACGGCGCGCTCGGCCTGATCCCCTTTCGGAAAGAAACGCTGTACCCGACTCACTCACCTGGAACAGAACTCATGAAATTTCTGCGCTCACTGCTCGCCGGCGTCGCCGCCGTGTCGGCATTCGCGAGCTTCGCCGCCCATGCCGAAGACCTGAATCTCGGCATTATCTCGACCGATTCGTCGGCCGTGCTCAAGCAGCGCTGGCAGCCGCTGATCGATGACATGAACAAGCAGACGGGGCTGAACATCAAGGCGTTCTTCGCGACCGACTACGCGGGCATCATCGAAGGCATGCGCTTCAACAAGGTGCAGGTTGCGTATCTCGGCAATGCGTCTGCGATCGAAGCCGTCGATCGTTCGAATGGCGAAGTATTCGGCAAGACGACCTATGCGAATGGCGACGCCGGTTACTACTCGGTGCTGATCACGAACGTCAACAGCCGCTTCAAGACGCTCGACGACGTGTTCAGGAACACGAAGGACGTAACGCTCGGCTTCGGCGATCCGAACTCGACGTCGGGCACGCTGGTCCCCGGCTACTACCTGTTCGCGCAGCACAACGCGCCCGTGCGCACGTCGTTCAAGACGGTGCTGCCGTCGAGCCACGAAGCGAACCTGCTCGCCGTCGTGAACAACAAGATCGACATCGCGACGAACAACACCGAGATGCTCGAGACGCTGAAGAAGCAGCACCCCGATCGCTTCGCGCAGGTGCGCGTGCTATGGCAATCGCCGCTGATTCCGTCGGACCCGCTCGTTTGGCGCAAGGATCTGCCCGACGCGACGAAGGAAAAGCTGCGTCAGTTCTTCTACAACTATGCGAAGACCGACCCGCGTGAAAAGGCCGTGATGGCGAACATCTTCAGCTATGGCGGCTTTGCGCCGTCGACGGATGCGCAGTTGCAGCCGATTCGCCAGATCAAGCTGTTCGAGCAGAAGCAGAAGATCGAAGCGGACGCATCGCTGTCGGATTCGGATCGCAAGACGCAGATGGCCGCCATCGATGCGAAGCTGTCCGCACTGAATGCGCAAAAGCAATGAACGCTGCCGACCTGAGCGCCGACCGCGCGACGCCGCCGGCCACGCCTTCGCGCGAGGTGCTGGCCGCGGCGGCGGGCAAGCGGAGCTGGATTTCGTTGCTTGGCTGGATCGTTGTGATCGGCGTGCTTGGCTTGTCGTGGCAAGCGGCCGACATGCGGCCGCTCGATCTGCTCACGGACTCGGGCAACATGGGGCAGTTCGCGAAGGACTTCTTCCCGCCTGATTTCACGGAATGGCGCACCTATTTGCACGAAATGGGCGTGACGCTCGCGGTCGCGGTGTGGGGTACGGCGCTGTCGATCGTGTGCGCGATTCCGTTTGGGCTGATGTCCGCGCATAACATGGCGCCTGCGTGGGTTGTGCAGCCGGTTCGGCGGTTGATGGATGCGTGCCGCGCGATCAATGAGATGGTGTTCGCGATGCTGTTCATTGTCGCGGTTGGGCTTGGGCCGTTTGCTGGTGTGCTTGCTTTGTGGGTGCATACCACGGGGGTGCTGGCGAAGCTGTTCGCCGAAGCCGTCGAGGCTATCGATCCGCGTCCCGCTGAAGGTGTGCGGGCTACGGGGGCTACCAGTCTTGATGAGATCGTGTATGGGGTGCTGCCGCAGGTTTTGCCGTTGTGGATCTCTTATGCGCTGTATCGGTTTGAATCGAATGTGCGGTCGGCGATGGTTGTTGGGATGGTTGGCGCCGGAGGCATCGGGGTTGTGCTTTACGAGTCGATTCGGTCGTTTAATTATTCGCAGACGGCGGCTGTTATGTTGATGGTCATCGTTGTTGTTACTGTTATTGATGTGGTCTCGGCCAGGTTACGGGAGCGGGTGATTTAGTTTTTTTTGCCTCCGGCGGGTTGGCTGTTCTGGCCTTTACGCTGGCATCTACGTTGTGGCTTTTCGCTGGCATCCGCGATGCGTTAGCGTGCTTCAAGCGTCGCCCCTGTGCGGGGCGGCACCTACTTTTCTTTGCCGCCGCAAAGAAAAGTAGGCAAAAGAAAGCGGCTCACACCGCCAGTTCTTGTGTTTGCCTGAGTGCCCCCAACCGGTTCCGCGCTTCACACGGCAATCACGTGACTCATGTTCGTTGCCAGCGCTCTTGCGGTGCGCCTCACCCGCTTCACGCCCCCGCGCTGCATCATGGCGTGCCAGATAGTCCACCGCCGCCCAGGTGGCAAACTGTGTGTAGGTTGTCGCGTCGTATAGCTTGGCGCTCTTACAGGGTGGGACGCATGCGCTATCGGTCCGAAGTGAGGCGTGCGAGGCACTACGGCCTACACACAATTTGCCACCTGGGCGGCACAAACCGTTCGCTGCCGCTAGCAGTGGTGCGGGTGTTTGAAGTGGGTGAGGCGCTCATTTATAGCGTTGGCAACGCAGGCGAACAAAGACGTTGCCGTGCGAAGCATAAGACCGGTTGGGGGCCCTCAGGCAAACACAAGAACTGGCGGTGTGAGCCGCTTTCTTTTGCCTACTTTTCTTTGCGGCGGCAAAGAAAAGTAGGTGCCGCCCCGCACAGGGGCGACGCCTGAAGCACGCTAACGCATCGCGGATGCCAGCGAAAGAGCGAACAAATCGAAACGCCCGCACCGCGAAGGCGCAAACGCGAATGCCCGCGCAAAGGCCAAAACACCAAACGGCGACGCTTAAAGCACAAAGGCATAACGCGAACGCCAGCGAAAACGAAAGCAAACCACCCCAGCGTCGCAGACAAAGATCCCAAAAATCCCCCACATCAACACAAAAAACCACATCTGCGGAATAATGTCGGCTTTAGCCCGACACCCATGGAATCCCTCATCGTCCTGCTCGTTCTTGTATCCGCCATGCTCCACGCGAGCTGGAACGCTTTCCTGCGCCTCGCCGAAGACCGCATCTGGCTGCTCGGCATGATGTCGATCCCCTACCTCGCCGTAAGCGCGATCGGCGTAATCACCCTGCCCCTGCCCGCGCCCGCCGCATGGCCTTACATAGCGGCTTCGGTGGTGCTGGAATTCGGCTATTGCATCGCGCTCGTGCGCGCCTACCGCAGCGGCGACTTCGGACAGATCTACCCGATCGCGCGAGGACTCTCGCCCTTGCTGGTGTTCGCCGGCGCGCTCGTATTCGCGCACGAAACCTTGAAGCCGCTCGCCGCAACAGGCGTCGCGCTGGTGTCGCTCGGTATCGTGTCGCTCGCGTTTCGCCGCAATATGCGCTTCTCCGGCGAAAGCGTGCCCTATGCATTGCTCACGGGTCTCTTTATCTCGGCATACTCCGTCGTCGACGGAATCGGCGCGCGCGTTGCGGGCAACGGGCTCAGCTACATCATGTGGGTCTATCTGCTGTGGAACGTGCCGCAGTTCCTGCTCGTGTGGCATTGGCGCGGCGGCGCAAAAGGACTCTTCACGTCGCGCGAAACGATGATGAAAGGCATGCTGTCAGGCGTGATCGCGTTGGTCGCGTATTGCCTCATCATCGAGGCGTATCGCTATTTGCCCATCGCGATGGTGTCCGCGTTGCGCGAACTCAGTTCGATTTTCGCGGTGCTGATCGGCTTCTCTTTCATGCACGAAAAGCTGACGGCGCGCCGCGTGTTCGCATGCACACTGGTCACGCTCGGCGCCGTGCTGATACGTCTGTAAAACGCGTCCGCGGCTCACGCGAAAAGCGGCAACGTCGCGTCGATCGCATCGGCGAGCGTGTCGAATGCGGGCGCGATCTCCTCGTCGGGCACGCACGCGTAGCCGATCAACAGCCCCGACTGCGAGCGCGACGGTTGCGCGTAATACCCCGACAACGGACGCACAACGATATTGCGTTCGAGCGCAGCCGCCGCGACGGCACGGTCATCCGTGCCTTCGGGCAGTTGCATCACGAGATGCAGGCCCGCGTCGCCGCCGACAGCCGGCAACGCATCGCCATAGCGCCGCGCGGCGGCGTCGAGCAAGGTCGAGCGGCGCTGCCCGTACAGCGTGCGCATCTTGCGGATGTGCGACGTGAAATGCCCCTCGGCGATGAACTCCGCGAGCATCGCCTGCTGCAACAACTGCCCTTCCCGATACAGCTCGGCGCTAGCCGTCGCGAAGCTCTCGGCCAGCGCCTCGGGCACCACGAGATAGCCGATTCGCAGCCCCGGAAACAGCGTCTTGCCGAAGCTGCCGACATAGATCACCTGCCCCGCCGTATCGAGCCCTTGCAGCGAAGCGAGCGGCCGGCTCCCGTATCGGTACTCGCTGTCGTAGTCGTCCTCGATGATCCAGCACTGGTTCTGCCGCGCGTATTCGAGCAGCATCCGCCGGCGCGCGAGGCTCATCACCATGCCGAGCGGGTACTGGTGCGACGGCGTCACGAGAATCAGCTTCGGCGGATGCGCGAGATCGTCGGGCGACGGGTTGATGCCTTCGTCGTCGACGGAAATCGGGCGCGACTTGAGGCCCGACACGTGCATCACGCTGCGCACGCCCCAATAGCACGGGTCCTCCGTCCAGATGACGTCGCCCGGATCGGACAGCAGACGCACGGCCAGATCGACGGATTGGTGAATGCCCGTCGTGATGATGATCTGCTCGGGCGTGCAGCGCACCGAGCGCGACGTGCGCAGATAGTCGGCCAGCGCGTGGCGCAGCAACGACAGGCCGCCGCCGGGCGCGTAGGTCAGCAGATCGGGCCGCAGACGCCGCCAGTACTTGTTGTGCAAGCGGCTCCAGACGCGCGCCGGAAAGCGCGTGACATCGGGCACGCCCGGCATGAACGCGCCCCACTGCCGCTTCGACACGCCCGCGCCCGCGATCAGCCGCGCGCCGCGCTGCGACAGCGCGCGCGCGGCGGGCTGTTGCGCGTGCGGCAGCGATTTCGAGTGCGGCGGCGGCAACGCCTGCTGCAACTGCTGCACGGGCGCGGAAACAGGTGCAGTCTGTCCATCTGGCGAGCCGACGATTTCATCCGGCGACGTATCGGCGACGAACGTGCCCCGCCCCGTCGCCGATGTCACGTAGCCCTCCAGCGCGAGCTGCTCGTAGACCTGCGTGACGGTATTGCGCGCGATGCCCAGCTCGTTGGCCAGCAGCCGCGACGACGGCACCTTGCTGCCAGCGGGCAGTTCGCGCGTCAGAATGGCCTGTTGCAGCAGCCGATGCAGTTGCCGGTAGATCGGCAGACCACTGCCGCGGTCCAGACGCTGGGCCAGCCAGTCGGACAAAACACTCGCGCGCATGAATTGGCTCCTGATTTTTTACCGAAATGGCTCTGAACTTTGGAGCCAAATCTGATTATAGTCGCTGCATGTGCTGCGATGAACGCGAGCGCCCGAACGAACCCCAAACAGGAGATCTCCGTGAAGAATGCTGAACTGAAAAGCCGCAAGGACGCCGCCACCCCGCGCGGCGTGGGCGTGATGTGCGATTTCTACGCTGCGCGCGCCGAGAATGCGGAGCTGTGGGACGTCGAGGGCCGCCGCTACATCGATTTCGCGGCGGGCATTGCGGTGTGCAACACGGGGCATCGTCATCCGAAGATCGTCGAGGCTGTGCGCGCGCAACTGGACAACTTCACGCACACCGCCTATCAGATCGTGCCGTACGCGTCGTATGTCGAACTGGCCGAAAAGATCAACCAGCGCGCACCGGGCGACTATCCGAAGAAGACGGCGTTCTTCACGACGGGCGCCGAGGCTGTCGAAAACGCGATCAAGATCGCGCGCGCCGCGACGGGCCGTCCGGGCGTGATCGCGTTCACGGGCGGCTTCCATGGCCGCACGATGATGGGCATGGCGCTGACGGGCAAGGTCGCGCCGTACAAGCTGAACTTCGGCCCGTTCCCGGCCGACGTCTTCCACGCACCGTTCCCGAATCCGCTGCATGGCGTGACGACGGCGGACTCGTTGAAGGCGATCGAATTCCTGTTCAAGGCCGACATCGATCCGAAGCGCGTCGCGGCGATCATTTTCGAGCCGGTGCAAGGCGAAGGCGGTTTCTATCCGGCGCCTGCGGAGTTCGTGCGCGCGCTGCGCAAGCTGTGCAACGAGCACGGCATTCTGCTGATCGCTGATGAAGTGCAAACGGGGTTTGCGCGTACGGGCAAGCTGTTTGCGATGCATCACTACGACGTCGTGCCTGATCTGATGACGATGGCCAAGAGCCTGGCGGGTGGGATGCCGCTGTCGGGCGTCGTCGGGCGTGCGGATGTGATGGATGCCGCTGCGCCCGGCGGGCTGGGCGGCACGTATGCGGGTAATCCTTTGGCAGTGGCTTCGGCGCTTGCCGTGCTCGATATCATCGATGAAGAGAAGCTCTGCGAGCGAGCTGTTTTGCTTGGCGACAAGCTGAAGGCGCGATTGACCGCGTTGCAGGCGGAAGTGCCGCAGATTGCCGATGTGCGCGGGCCGGGCGGTATGGTTGCTGTTGAGTTCTGTAAGCCTGGTACTTCCGATGCGGATGCTGATTTCACCAAGCGGGTGCAGGCGCGGGCTCTTGAGCGTGGGTTGTTGTTGCTCGTGTGTGGCGTTTATTCGAACGTTGTTCGGTTCTTGTTCCCGCTGACTATTCAGGAGTCTATTTTCGATGAGGCGCTTTCGATTCTTGAGGAAGTGCTGAAGGAGACTGTGGGCGTCACGGCCTGATTTTTTTTGCCTGCGGCGGCTTTTTTGAGGTCGCTGTTTTGTTTGTGTTTTGTTTGTCTTTGACGTTGGGTGGTTTGCTTGTTTTTTTCGCTGGCATCCGCGTTATGTCTTCGTGCTTCAGGCGTCGCCCCTGTGCGGGGCGGCACCTACTTTTCTTTGCCGCCGCAAAGAAAAGTAGGCAAAAGAAAGCGGCTAACACCGCCAATCCTTGTTCCTGCTTGAGGGCCCCCAGAGGGTCCTACACTTCACACGGCAACGCGCTAGTCAACGCTCGTTACCAACGCTTTGAATGGAAGCCTCACCCGCTTCAAACGCTCGCTTAAGAGCTGGCGGCAGCGAATGGTTTGTGCCGCCCAGGTGGCAAACTGTGTGTAGGCCGTAGTACTGCACGCACCTCACTCCGGAGCGATAGCGCACGCGTCCCACCCTGTAAGAGCGCTACCCTGTACGACGCGACAACCTACACACAGTTTGCCACCTGGGCGGCGGTGGACTATCTGGCACGGCATGCGGGATTGCGGGGGCGTGAAGCGGGTGAGGCGTACAGAGAGAACGTTGGCAACGCACGCGTACAGGTGCGTTGCCGCGTGAAGCGTAAGACCCTTCGGGGGCCCTCAGGCAAAAACTAGCGCTGGCGGTGTTAGCCGCTTTCTTTTGCCTACTTTTCTTTGCGGCGGCAAAGAAAAGTAGGTGCCGCCCCGCACAGGGGCAACGCCTGAAGCACGCTAACAAAACGCGGATGCCAGCGAAAAAACAAGCAAACCACCGGGCGTCGCAGACATCAAAAACCCAAAGGACGAATCAAAATGACTGACTTGCGTAGCAAACTAAAAGACCCTTCCCTGCTGCAAGGCAAGGCGTATCTGAATGGCGAATGGCAAGACGCCGACAACAAGGAAACGTTCGAGGTCTTGAACCCGGCAACGGGCGAACTGATCGCGCAGGTGCCGCGAATGGGCGCACAGGAAACCCGCCGCGCCATCGAAGCGGCCAACAAAGCCTGGCCAGCATGGAAAGCAAAAACGGGCAAACAGCGCGCAGAAATCCTCCGCAAGTGGAACGACTTGATGCTCGCGAACGCCGATGACCTGGCATTAATCCTGACCACCGAACAGGGCAAGCCCCTCGCCGAAGCAAAAGGCGAAATCGGCTACGCCGCCTCGTTCCTCGAATGGTTCGGCGAAGAAGCCAAACGCGTCTACGGCGATACGATTCCCACCGTTGCGAACGACAAACGCATCGTCGTTACGAAGGAACCCGTCGGCGTCTGTGCCGCCATCACGCCATGGAATTTCCCCGCTGCGATGATCACCCGCAAAGTCGGTCCGGCGCTCGCCGCTGGCTGCCCGATCGTCGTCAAGCCCGCTGAAGCCACCCCGCTCTCCGCGCTCGCGCTCGCCGTGCTCGCCGAGCGCGCGGGCGTGCCCGCCGGCATCTTCAGCATCGTCACCGGCGACCCGAAACCGATCGGCGGCGAAATGACCAGCAACGCGACCGTACGCAAGCTGTCGTTCACGGGTTCGACGGCAGTGGGACGTCTGCTGATGGCGCAGTGCGCGCCGACCGTCAAGAAGGTGTCGCTGGAACTGGGCGGCAACGCGCCCTTCATCGTGTTCGATGACGCCGATCTCGACGCGGCCGTCGAAGGCGCCATTGCATCGAAGTACCGCAACAGCGGTCAGACCTGCGTCTGCACGAACCGCTTCTACGTGCACGACAGCGTCTACGATGCGTTCGCCGAAAAACTCGCCGCAGCCGTAACGAAGCTCAAGGTCGGTTTCGGCACCGAGCAAGGCGTGCAGCAAGGCCCGCTCATCAATGAAGCGGCCGTGCTCAAGGTCGAATCGCATATCGAGGACGCACTCGGCAAAGGCGCGCGCGTCGTCACGGGCGGCAAGCGTCATGCGCTCGGTCACGGCTTCTTCGAGCCGACCGTGCTCGCCGATGTCACGCCGGACATGAAAGTCGCACGCGATGAAACCTTCGGCCCGCTCGCGCCGCTGTTCCGCTTCTCGTCGGATGCGGAAGTGGTCGAGATGGCGAACAGCACGGAATTCGGGCTGGCGTCGTATTTCTATAGCCGCGATATCGGTCGCATCTGGCGCGTGGCAGAAGCGCTCGAGTTCGGCATGGTCGGCATCAATACGGGAGCGATCTCGAACGAGGTTGCGCCGTTCGGCGGCGTCAAGCAGTCAGGGCTTGGGCGTGAAGGTTCCCATTACGGGATCGATGAATATGTCGTGATCAAGTACATGTGCATGGGCGGGGTTTGATTTTTTTGTCTGCGACGCTTTTTGGTTTTTGGTATTCGGCCGGGGTCGCAGGCATCCGCGTTTTGTTAGCGTGCTTCACGCGTCGCCCCTGTGCGGGGCGGCACCTACTTTTCTTTGCCGCCGCAAAGAAAAGTAGGCAAAAGAAAGCGGCTCACAACGCCAGTTCTTGTGTTCACCTGAGGGCCCCCAACCGGTCTTACGCTTCATACGGCAATCACGTGACCCATTTTGTTGCCAGCGCTCTGAATGTGCGCCTCACCCGCTTCACGCACCCGCGTTGCGGCACGCCGTGCCAGATCTTCCACGGCCGCCCAGGTGGCAAACTATGTGTAGGCCGTAGTACCTGACACGCCTCACTTCGGACCGATAGCGCACGCGTGCCACCCTGCAAGAGCGCTACCCTACACGACGCGACAACCGACACACAGTTTGCCACCTGGGCGGCACATACCATTCGCCGCCGCTTGGCGGAGTACGGGTATTCAAAGCGGGTGAGGCGTATAGAGAGAGCGTTGGCAACGCGCGTGAACGAGTGCGCTGCCGTGTGAAGCGTAAGACCCGTTGGGGGCCCTCAGGCAAAAACAAAAGCTGGCGGTGTGAGCCGCTTTCTTTTGCCTGGCGGTTTCAAGATGCAAGTGCAACACTTCCGTTTAGGATACGTTGCATGGGAAAAAACTACGAACAGCTGAGCGCCGAAGAGCGCGGTGTGATCTTTACAATGAAGTTTGAGGACAAGAGCACGCGCGAGATCGCGCGTGCTCTTGTGCGCTCACCCAGTACGATCAGTCGCGAACTGAAGCGCAATGACTGGAAACCGGCTCACGAGCGCGCAACGATGGGACGACCGCCGATCGCCGGCGGTTACAATTCAAGGCGTGCGGGTTTGCGGGCAGGCAGACTGCGGCGCAAGCCTCGGCGGGAACGCAAGCTGCACGTCGATGGGCCGCTGTGGCCGCAGGTGCGTGAACTGCTGGCCAAATGCCATTCACCCGAGCAGATCAGTGCGCAGCTGAAGCAGGCGCATCCGGATGAGCCCACCCTGAACGTGTCTCACGAAACCATCTATCACGCCATCTATGCCATGCCTCGGGGCGAGCTCAAACGCGAGCTGATCGCGCTGCTCAGACGGGGACGCAGCACGCGCAGACCCCGCTCGCGCGGCGAAGACCGGCGTGGCAAGCTCACTGACATGGTCAGCATCCATGTGCGCCCCCCGGAGGCGAACGAGCGGGTGCTTGCCGGACACTGGGAAGGCGATCTCATCAAGGGGGCAGGAAACCGCTCGGCGGTGGGCACGCTGATCGATCGCAGCACGCTGTTCCTGATGCTGGTCAAGATGGATGACAGCACGGCGGAAGCGGCGTTGCGGGGCTACAGCGCAGCGTTTGCGCCGCTTGACCCGGAACTGCTCAAGACGCTGACCTACGATCAGGGCAAGGAGATGGCACTGCACAAGGAACTGGCCAAAGCAACGGGCATGCGCATCTACTTCTGCGATCCACACAGCCCGTGGCAGCGCGGCATCTGTGAGAACACCAACGGTCTGTTGCGCCAGTACCTGCCCAAGGGCGCGGACCTGTCCGTGCTCTCGCAGCGCCAGCTCGACATGATTGCGATAGAGATGAACAACCGTCCGCGCAAGACGCTCGGCTGGAGAACGCCCGCGCAAGTCTTTATTGAAAACTGCAAGAAGCAGGGAATCGAAATCAACCCCGCTGTTGCACTTGGTCTTTGAAACCGCCCCTACTTTTCTTTGCGGCGGCAAAGAAAAGTAGGTGCCGCCCCGCACAGGGGCGACGCTTGAAGCTAGATAACAAATCGCGGATGCCAGCCACAAAATCAAGTAAGAACAGTATCCCCCGCATGATAAGAAGACCGCACCAACGGCCCCGACACGACCTCGCGAAACCCCAACTTCAACCCCTCCTCTTTATAAACAGAAAAAATCTCCGGCGCGACATAGCGTTTAACAGCCATATGAAACCTTGAAGGCGCGAGATATTGCCCAACCGTCAGCACGTCCACATCATGCGCACGAATATCCCGCATCGTCTCCAGAAGTTCGTCATCGCTTTCGCCAAGCCCGACCATCAAGCCCGACTTCGTGACCACTGAAGCATTCGCCTCCTTCACCCGCCGAAGCAACGTCAAAGAGCCGTGATAATCCGCGCCCGCACGCGCCGCGCGATACAACGAAGGCACCGTTTCAATGTTGTGATTGAAGACATCCGGCCACGCCGCCGACAACGCATCGAGCGCCCGCTCGACACGCCCGCGAAAATCCGGCGTCAAAATCTCGACGCGTATCCCCGGCACGCGCTCACGCAATAGCGCAACGCAGCGCGCAAAATGCGCCGCGCCGCCATCGCGCAGATCATCGCGATCCACCGACGTAATCACCACATACCGCAGCCCCAACGCGGCAACGGCATCGGCAAGCCGCGCCGGTTCTTCATCGTCGAGCGGCAGCGGGCGGCCATGCGCGACGTCGCAGAAGGCGCAACGCCGCGTGCAGATGCCGCCCATGATCATGAACGTCGCCGTGCGCTGCGCGAAGCATTCGCCGATATTCGGGCACATCGCTTCCTCGCACACCGAATGCAGACGATGCTCGCGCAAGATCGACGCCATGCCCGCCACCGTCTCGCTCATCATCGGCCGTGCGCGCAGCCATGCAGGCTTCGGCAGCGCGCCGCCCGGTTCGGGCAGCACGACCTTTACAGGAATGCGCGCGAGCTTGTCGCGGCTCCTCAGGCCGTGCTGCCCCAGCGCGGTGACGCTGTCGTGCGTGGACGTGTGCTCGAGCGTCTGCGGCGCGGCTTCCATCGTCAGGCTCCAAAGAAGTCGTTGAGCAGGCGGTTCACCTCCGATGCCGACTCCATCTGCACCATATGCCCCTTGCCCGGCAGCACATGCACGCGGATATCGCCGGGCAGCCCTTGCGCGTGGCTCGCGGGAATGATCTGGTCGAGTTCGCCCCAGATCACCAGCGTGCGCGGCGCGAGCTTGTCGATACGATCGCGATAGCTGCGCTGCTGCGCGCCATCCTTGAACGCCGACGCCGCGATCTTCTGCAAGCTCTCGCCCACGCCTTCGAGCCGCTTGTACTTGACGATATCCTCGACAAGTTGCCGCGTGACGAGCGAGCCATCGGCGAACAGTTTCGTCAGATGCGGCTTCAGCGTATTGCGGCTGTTGCCCGACACGAATCCGTCGATGTACTCGCGGTTGATCTCGTCGCCGAGACCCGCGCCCGCGATCAGCGAAAGCGACGCCACACGCTGCGGGGCTTTCGCTGCGACCGTCATCGCGACGAGACTGCCCATCGAATGCCCGACCAGATGCGCCCGTTCGATACCGCGATCGTCGAGAAACGCGATCACGCTGTCGGCCAGTTCGTCGGCGCTGCCCGACTCCACCGCTTTCGTCGATTCGCCATGACCCGGCAAATCCAGCGCATACACCGTGCGATGCGCGGCGAGGTCGGCGTGATTGAACAGCCAGTTGTTCAGATCGCCGCCGAACCCGTGGATCAGCACAGCAGGCGTGCCGCCGTCGCCGATCTTCAGGTAGCGAATGGTGCGCCCGCCAATCTGCGCTTTCTCCGGCTGCGGCCCGGCATCGGCGGAATCGGCGGCGAGCGGCACGAAGTCGCGCTGGAACGCTTCGACGGCCGCATCGATGTCCGCGTCCGCCTCCTGCTCATCGGCAACCACGCCGAGCAGCGCGCCGACGGGCAGCGTGTCGCCCTCCTGCGCGATCTGCCGGCGCAGCGTGCCGTTGAACGCGCACTCCACGCCCGAAGCAATCTTGTCGCTTTCGACATCGAGTACTTCGTCGCCCTTCCCGACCGTGTCGCCAATCGACTTCAACCAGCCGTTGACCTGCCCCTGCTGCATCGACAAGCCCCACTTGGGCATCGTGATCATGTGAATCGACATTGCTCAGTTCCTCGCTCAGTGTCGCGTTGCTTTGACGGCCGCGACAATCTTGTCCGCCGACGGGATATACAGGTCTTCCAGCACGCCCGAGAAAGGCGTGGGCGTATGCGGTGCGGTGACGATCCCGACGGGCGCCTTCAGCGAATGAAACGCCTTCTGCGCGGCGAGCGCGGCGATATCCGTCGCAATCGAACAGCGCGGGTTCGCTTCATCGACGACGACCAGGTGGCCCGTGCGCTCCAGGCTTTCCAGAATCGTCTCTTCGTCGAGCGGCGACGTGGTGCGCAGGTCGATCACCTCGGCCTTGATGCCTTCTTTCGCGAGCCGGTCGGCGGCGTCCGTGGCGTAGTGCACCATGCGGCCATACGTAACGATGGTCGCGTCGTCGCCTTCGCGCACCACGTTCGCTTCGCCGAACGGAATCGCGTACAGCTCTTCAGGCACGTCGCCTTCGCGGGTGTACAACAGCTTGTGCTCGCAGAAGATGACGGGGTCGTTTTCGCGAATCGCCTGGATCATCAGGCCTTTCGCGTCATAGGGCGTCGATGGGCACACTACCTTGAGCCCGGGCACATGCGTGAACAGCGACGTCAGCATCTGCGAGTGCTGCGCGGCAGCGCGCAACCCGGCGCCCTGCATCGTGCGGATCACGACAGGTGTGACGGCATTGCCGCCGAACATGTAGCGGAATTTCGCGGCCTGATTGAAGATCTGATCGAAGCACACGCCCATGAAGTCGATGAACATCAGTTCCGCGACGGGACGCATGCCCGCTGCCGCCGCGCCGACTGCCGCGCCGATGAAGCCGCCTTCCGAGATCGGCGTGTCGAGCACACGGCCCGGATACTTGTGGAAAAGCCCTTTCGTGACGCCGAGCACGCCGCCCCATGCGTCCTGTTCACCCGGCGAGCCCGCGCCGCCCGCGTTGTCCTCGCCCATTACGATGACGCTTTCGTCGCGCGCCATTTCCTGACTCAGTGCTTCGTTGATTGCCTGAGAGTATGTGATCTTGCGTGCCATGTCTTGTCTCCTGTCGATCGGAGTTGGCGCTTCAGCGCCGTACTCCCGTCCCATGCAGCGAAGCTGCGGTTGCCTGGAATAAAGCTGGATGAGTTACGGATACGACACGTACACGTCAGTCAGCAGATCGGCTTCCGTCGGAAGCGGCGCAGCTTTCGCCTTCAGGACGGAATCGTCGATCAGCACTTTCACATCCGCATCGATCTTGCTCAGGTCGTCGGATGTCAGCATTTCCGCACGCACCACCCGCTCTGCGAAACGCTTCAGGCAATCTTTCTCGTCGCGCAGCTTCTGCACTTCGCCCGGCGCGCGATACGTCTGCGCATCGCCTTCGAAGTGGCCGAAGTAACGCGACAGCTTCACTTCGACGAGCGTCGGCCCGCCGCCGCCGCGCGCCCGTTCGATCGCTTCACCCAGCGCTTCGTGCACCGCGAAGAAATCGAAGCCGTCGACGATCACGCCCGGCATGCCGAAGCCGCTCGCGCGATCCGCGATGTTGTCGGACGCGACGGACCATGTCGAAGACGTCGCTTCGGCATAGCCGTTGTTCTCGGCGACGAAGATGGCCGGCAAGCGCCACACGCTCGCAAGGTTCATCGATTCGAAAATCGTCCCCTGGTTCGACGCGCCGTCGCCGAAGAAGCACACGCCCACGCCGCCCGTTTTCTTCAGCTTCGCCGCGAGCGCCGCGCCGCACACGAGCGGACCGCCCGCGCCGACGATACCGTTCGCGCCGAGCATGCCCTTCGACAGATCGGCAATGTGCATCGAGCCGCCCTTGCCCTTGCATACGCCCGTCTGGCGGCCGTAGATCTCGGCCATCATTCCATGCACGTCGACACCCTTCGCGATGCAATGGCCGTGGCCGCGGTGCGTGGTCGCCACATAGTCGCGGTCATTCAGATGCAGCATCGTGCCGACGGCCGATGCTTCCTCGCCTGCATACAGATGCACGAAGCCGGGAATCTCGCCCGTCGCGAACTCGACGTGCAGGCGCTCTTCGAACTCCCGAATGGTGCGCATCAGCCGGTACGCTTCCAGCAGTTTTTCCCTGCTCAACTGATTTGACATGGTGTGTCTCCTTGATGATGTCGATCGTTACAGCAACGGGTGCGGATGGGCTCCGCGTGATTGAATGAACTCCCTTTATTTCGCGTGTGCTTGTGTGTGCATCAGGGTTCGCATCGAAGCGCCCGCCATCTCGCGCATCAACTGACGCGACGCGGAGAAGCGCAGCGTGCGGCTCACATCGACGGTCAACGGGCCGTTCCAGTCGAGCGAGATTTCATAGCGGTCGTCGCGCTCGATTTCGATCTCGCGCTCGCCGTCGAATGCGAGCGTGCCGTGGCGCGCGTCGATGGGCAGCCAGTCGCCGAGCTCGAAGCGCTCGCAGGTGCGCATCGTCACGTGATCGATGCGGCCGGGCGCGATGGGCGCGAAGATGGGTACCCCGTCGCCAGTTGAGAAACCATGCTCGTCATGCAGCGCGAAGGTGAGATGCAAGCCATGCGGCGCCGTGCGCTCGACGGGCGCCCACGCGCCGCCTATCGACGACAGCCCGATACCATCGGGCGCAGCGAAGGTGAGAAACAGCGACTCGATATCCGACGGCTCCGACACGGCCCGCGCGCCGACGAAGCGCTGACGGCTCACGCACACGTCGACGAGCGCAATCTCTTCGCGTCCGCGATTCGGCCCAGCGACGCAACGCACGACGAGCCGTTTATTGCGCGTCAATGCGACATCGGGCGGCACGACGCCCGATGCGACCAGGGCGCCCGCCATGCCCGCGACAGTCGCTTCGCGCATATCGGGAAACGCGTTGTTGGTGCCCGTCGACAGCGTCAGCAACGGCACGCCGCCGCAATGCGCAGCCACCGCGCGATGCGTGCCGTCGCCGCCGAGCACGGCAATCAGTTCGACCCCTTCGCGCACCATATGCGCGGTGCCCGTGTGCGTATCGGCGACGCTATCGGTGATGGGCAGATCGACGAATTCGACTTCGGGCCAGCGCTCGGCCTTGCCCGTCGCCGCGTGTGTGTCGATTGCGCGCAGCAGCAGCGCAGCGACGCCCGTGCGATCGCGCAGCGTCAGCACGCGATCGACGCCGAGCGCGCCGAGTCCCGCGATCAGACGCACGACCATGTTGGCCTTTTCGGCTGTCGGGAACACGGACGCGTGCGTCGTGAGGCGGCGAATGTCGCGACCCGACGCGGGGTTCGCAATCACGCCGACAGTGATGGGCGATGCCACTGGCTTGTCTCCGTTGTGTTTGTCGAGAGCGGCTTGCTTGTCGCATGCAAGGCCGTTTCGGGTGACGGGCATTACTGCAACAGCTATGCCAATCGCTCGACAAACACGCTAAGAACGCGGAAAACCTTGTCTGGCAAGGTTTGCGCGGGATGGGCAACGCGTCGACGCAAGCACGGCTCGTGTCGCATGACGCAGTGCACATGACGCACATCGCGCCTTTCACCTCATGCGCTGCGCGGTGACGCGACGCGCATGCATTGCGGCATCGAACGATGCGCGTCTCACGGCTGTCTCACGCATGGGTGAGACGATCGTCTCAGGTGTCTCGCGTGCTGCAATGCAGTGTGATTGCGCGGGCGGGATGTGCTACAAGAAGGTCCGGCCGAAGGGAGCACCGCAGGGACCCGCGCGATCAATCCACCGGTATCGACCGTTATAGACGGGAGCCGACCATGCCTTACGTCTCTCAAACGCAGCACGTCGACCGCGTGCGCGGCGCCATCGAAGGACGCTTGCCCGCGCCCGCCAATTCGTCGCGTCTCGTGTCGTCGTGGCAGCGTTCGTATGAGCAATACCAGCTCGATCCCAGTTCGGTGATCGGGCCGCGCGTGCTGACCACGTCCGAACTGCGCGAAGTGCAAGGCAAGGAAGAAGCGTTTCTGCGCGCGTCGGGCCAGTGCCTCACGCGTCTGCACGACATGATCCGCGTGGCCGACTACTGCGTGATGCTCACCGACGCACACGGCGTCACGATCGATTACCGCATCGACCGCGACCGGCGCGGCGATTTCAAGCATGCGGGTCTGTACATCGGCTCGTGCTGGTCGGAACGCGAGGAAGGCACGTGCGGTATCGCCAACGTGCTGACGGATCTCGCGCCCATCACCGTGCATAAGACCGATCACTTTCGCGCGGCGTTTACGACGCTCACCTGCAGCGCATCGCCGATCTTCTCGCTGACGGGCGAACTGATCGGCGTGCTCGATGCGTCCGCCGTGCAATCACCGGATAACCGCGACAGCCAGCGGCTCGTGTTTCAGCTGGTTCGCCAGAGCGCGGCGCTGATCGAAGACGGCTACTTTCTCAATCAGACCGCGCAGCATTGGGTGATCTTCGGCCACCAGAGCCGCAATTTCGTCGAGGCGCAGCCGGAAGTGCTGATCGCGTTCGACGAATGCGGCAACATCGCCGCGTCGAATCGTAAAGCGCAGGAGTGCATCGCGGGCTTGAGCGGGCCGCGTCACGTCGACGAAATCTTCGATACGTCCGCCGTCCATCTGCACGATGTAGCGCGCACCGATACGATCGTGCCACTGCGTCTGCGCGCAACGGGCGCCGTGCTGTATGCGCGGATTCGCGCACCGCTCAAGCGCACGTCGCGCGTCGCGCCCGTCGTGTCATCCGCGAGCGCCGTCAATGCGTCGCTCGATGCGCACGCCGACACGAGTCTCGATGCGATCAGCCGTTTCCTGCATAGCCGCGATTCGCGCATCGCGCGCAATGCGGAAGTCGCGCTGCGCATCGCGGGCAAGCATCTGCCTATTCTGATTCTCGGCGAGACGGGCGTCGGCAAGGAAGTGTTCGCGCAAGCGCTGCATGCGTCGGGCGCGCGACGTGCCAAGCCATTCGTCGCCGTGAATTGCGGGGCGATCCCCGATTCGCTGATCGAAAGCGAGCTGTTCGGCTATGCGCCCGGCGCGTTCACGGGCGCGCGCAGCCGCGGCGCGCGCGGCAAGATCGCGCAAGCGAACGGGGGTACGCTGTTCCTCGATGAAATCGGCGACATGCCGCTCAATCTGCAAACGCGTCTATTGCGTGTGCTCGCCGAAGGCGAAGTGCTGCCGCTCGGCAGCGATGCGCCTGTGCGTGTGGATATCGACGTGATCTGCGCGACGCACCGCGATCTCGCGCGCATGGTCGACGAAGGCGCCTTCCGCGAAGACCTGTTTTACCGCCTGAGCGGCGCGACGCTGCATATGCCGCCGCTGCGCGAGCGCGCCGATGTGCTGGATGTCGTGCGTGCCGTGTTCGATGAAGAAGCGCAAAGCGCGGGGCATGTGCTCACGCTGGATACGCGCCTTGCCGAGCGGCTTGCGCGTTTTTCGTGGCCGGGCAATATCCGGCAACTGCGCAACGTGCTGCGCTATGCATGTGCGGTGTGCGATGCGACGCGCGTCGAATTGCGGCACGTGTCGCCCGATGTGGCGGCGTTGCTCGCGCCTGATGAAGCCGCGCCGCGCCCCGCGCTCGCCAGCCTCGACGACGAGCGGGCGCGTATCGTCGATGCGCTCACGCAGCATCACTGGCGACCGAACGCGGCAGCCGAAGCGCTTGGCATGTCGCGCGCGACGCTGTATCGGCGGATTGCGAAACTGGGGATCGTCGGGCCGCATCGGAGCTGATGCGTTTGAACGGTCGTAGTCAGGCCGCGTTGAGCGTCGCAATCCGTTCACCGAGGTTGCGCAAGCGCTCGCGCAATTCCGGCGGATCGAGCACTTCGACATGACCGGCCAGGCCGAGCAATTGTTCAGCCGCGTAGCCGAGCTGCTCGACGGGCAGGGTTACTTCCTGCCAGCCGTCCTGTTCAGAAGGCGGTGCGATCTGCGCCTGTTCGACGGCCGCCGCGCCGAGCCGGTGCAGACGCGTCATGCCGTCCGGCGACAGCCGCAATCGCGCGGTGTGCTTCAGCAAACTCGTCTCGAATGAAGCAACGGCCGCTGTCCACTCGTCGCGCAGATCGAAATCTTCCGGGCGTTCGAACGTTTCGTCATGCACCGTGAGCTGCGCGATGCTCGACACGCGATAGGTGCGCAACTGCGTGCGCACACGCGTGACCAGATACCATTCGCCGCCCTTGAGCACCAGCCCGAGCGGATCGCGCACGCGCACGCCCTCGTTTTCGCCGCTGGCGTTCCATGTGCGGTATTGCATCGATATGCGCTTCTGTTCCCACACGGCGCCCGCAAGCATCGTCAACCACGGTGTCGGTGAGGGCCGCTGATACCAGCCGACGGGATCGATATGCAGCCGCGAGCCGATGCGCGACGTATCGGGCGCGGCATCGGGCAATGCGGTGACGAGCTTCACCTGCGCGGCTCGCAGTTGCTCCGACAGACCGAGATCGGACGCCGCGCCCGTCAGCCCGGCAATCGACAGCGTTTCCGCTTCGGCCCGCGTGATGCCCGTCAGTTTCGCGCGATATCCGTCGAGCAAGGCAAAACCGCCGCCTGGCCCGCGATCCGCATAAACGGGCACGCCCGCCGCGCTCAACTGGTCGATGTCGCGATACACAGTGCGGCTCGACACATTGAATTCGTCGGCGAGCGCCTGTGCGGTCACGCGGCCTTTCACCTGGAGCATCAGCAGCATCGAAACGAGTCGGCTCGTCGCCAATTTTTGCGCTCCTTTTAATTCATGACATGGGTTGTCAGTTATTGACGAGTATAAAGGTAGTTATAGACGAAGATCATCAGGAGTGTGCGGAATGCACGTGACTTACGTAGTGCGCTTTCAGGTGTTGCCCGACAAGCTCGAACGCTTCATGTCGCTGCTCGACGGTGTGCTCGACGCGATGCGAAGCGAGGCGGATTTTCGTGAGGCCGTGTTGCATCGCGATCCCGATTCGCCGTGCCGGCTGATGCTCTATGAGACGTGGAAAAGCCCTGACGACGCGAGCGAAGAGCAGATTCATCGCCCGTACCGGCGCGCCTGGCACGAGGCGCTCGCCGACCTGCTCGCGCGACCGCGCGAAGTCACGCAATGGCACACGGTGCGCGCAGACCGGCGCGACGCGCCGCTTTTACGCCATACGGAAGAACTGGCCGAGGCGCGCGCATGAGCACGCGAACGTTCGTTTCCCGTGAGAGGGCAATGCCATGACGATGCAACACGTGCGACAAAACTGGTTGACAACACATCGACGTCAAGACAAACTCGAATGCATGCTGACCTTCATCACCAACGCCTACGTCATTAAAAACCGTATGGCACGCCATCGCGGCGGGCCTATGGGAGCGTGCGTGCGTTAGCATCTGCAGCAGTCAGCAAAACGATCCCAAGGCCCCGCCGGAAACGGAAGGGGCCTTTTGTTTTGGGTAAGCCTTCCGTCCTCCGGCTCAATTGACGGAGTGCATGATGGACAAGGCTTGCCAGCAGTTCACCGATGACGAATCACTCTGCTTTCCGCGCTCACTCGAAGAGCGTTTGCCGAGAGTTGTCGTCCACTTTGAAGTGCAGCCCGGTGCGACGATGTCGTGGCGCGTCGACGCGAACACGGAGCTTCTCGTGCAAGGGGCGCGCGTGTGGTTGACGCGTGCGGCGTCGCCGTATGATCACTGGTTGCAGATCGGCGAGACGTTTCGGCTGCATCGCGGTGAGCGCGTGTGGATTAGCGCGGACGGTAACGTGCCAGCGAGGCTTTCGCTGACCACGCATCCCGTGGCATTGCGGGGCAGACTGGCGCGTCTGCTTGAGCGCTGTTCTTCGCTGGGCGCGGATATCTTTGCGCCGCGGGCGCGGTGAGTGGGTTTTGAATTGGTTTTTTTCGCTGCGCGAGCGGTGTTGGTTTGATTTTGCTTTTTGCTTTTGCGCTGGCATCCGCGTTTTGCTTTTTGCGCTGGCATCCGCGATGCGTTATCTAGCTTCAGGCGTCGCCCCTGTGCGGGGCGGCACCTACTTTTCTTTGCCGCCGCAAAGAAAAGTAGGCAAAAGAAAGCGGCTAACACCGCCAATCCTTGTTCTTGCCTGAGGGCCCCCAACCGGTCTTACGCTTCACACGGCAATCACGTGACCCATGCTGGTTGCCAGCGCTCTTGCGGCGAGCCTCACCCGCTTCACGCGCCCGCGCCGCCGCACGCCGTGCCGGATATTCCACGGCCGCCCAGGTGGCAAACTGTGTGTAGGCCGTAGAGACACACATGCCTCACACCGGACCGATAGCGCATGCGCACCACCCTGTAAGGGCGCCAAGCTATACGACGCGACAACCTACACACAGTTTGCCACCTGGGCGGCGCAAACCATTCGCTGCCGCCAGCTCTTGTTCGGGTGCTTGAAGTGGGTGAGGCGGTTATTCAAAGCGTTGGCAACGAACGCGAATAGAAATGCTGCCGTGTGAAGCGTAAGACCGGTTGGGGGCCGTCAGGCAAACACAAGGATTGGCGGTGTTAGCCGCTTTCTTTTGCCTACTTTTCTTTGCGGCGGCAAAGAAAAGTAGGTGCCGCCCCGCACAGGGGCGACGCCTGAAGCTAGATAACGCATCGCGGATGCCAGCGCAAAAAGCAAGCAAACCACGCACAACATCTCCGCGAGCCGATACCCCCGAACCCAATCCCCAACAAAAACCATAAAAAAAGGCCCGCACCTAGTACGAGCCTTCACGCGTCACGTGACAAACCGATTCAACAGCGCGTCACGCAATGCCTACCCACGTTGTATCAACCGTCACTCAAACCCGTTCAATCGCAATCGCAATACCCTGCCCCACACCGATGCACATCGTGCACAGCGCGAAACGGCCTTGCGTGCGTTGCAGCTGATACATCGCCGTCGTCACAAGCCGCGCGCCGCTCATACCAAGCGGATGGCCGAGCGCAATCGCACCACCATTCGGATTAACGCGAGCGTCATCATCGGCGACACCGAGCGCGCGCAGCACAGCAAGACCTTGCGATGCAAACGCCTCATTCAACTCGATCACATCGAACTGGTTGATATTCATGTTCAAACGCGCGAGCAGCTTTTGCGTCGCAGGCGCGGGACCAATGCCCATCACGCGCGGATCGACACCCGCCGTCGCAATGCCGAGCACGCGTGCGCGCGGCGTCAGGCCAAAGCGCTTCGCGGTCTCCGCGTTGGCAAGCAGCAACGCCGCTGCACCGTCGTTGACACCCGACGCGTTACCCGCCGTCACCGTGCCGTCCGGACGCACGACGCCCTTCAGCTTCGCGAGCGCCTCAAGGCTCGTCTCACGCGGATGCTCGTCCTTCGACACGACAATCGCATCGCCCTTCTTCTGCGGGATCGTCACGGAGACGATTTCCTGCGCGAGCGTGCCGTCCTGCTGTGCACGTGCCGCCTTCAACTGGCTGCGCACCGCGAACGCATCCTGGTCGGCGCGGCTCACGTTATAGTCCGTCGCGACGTTTTCGCCCGTTTCCGGCATCGAATCGACGCCGTACAGCTGCTTCATCAGCGGGTTGACGAAGCGCCAGCCGATCGTCGTGTCGTAGATATCGGCCTGGCGCGAGAACGCGCTCGTCGCCTTGCCCATCACGAACGGCGCGCGGCTCATGCTTTCGACGCCGCCTGCAATCATCAGGCCAGCTTCACCCGATTTGATCGCGCGCGCGGCAATGCCCACGGCATCCATGCCCGAGCCGCACAGCCGGTTGACCGTCGAGCCCGGCACGTCTTTCGGCAGGCCCGCCAGCAGCAGCGACATGCGCGCAACGTTGCGGTTATCTTCACCGGCCTGGTTCGCGCAGCCGTAGATCACATCCGCGACGGCGCTCCAGTCGACGTCCTTGTTGCGCTCCATCAGCGCCTTGAGCGGCACGGCGCCCAGATCGTCGGCGCGCACCGACGACAGCGAACCCGCGTAGCGGCCAATCGGCGTGCGAATCGCGTCGCACAGGAAAGCTTCCGTCATGAGATGTCTCCAGTAATGGCGGGGCCGGCGTATCGTTGAAGGCGCCAGCGTCGGCGCATTGGGTAGCGCCAGAAAAAACGTGCCGATAAAGCAAGATTTGTTCTATACTCGAACAAACGATCATCTATCGAACATTTCAGGTTCGATAATAGGCGGGGCGTGGAAAGACTGTCAAGCGCGCCGGCGGGTGAGTGGGTCGTCGAAAATCGCAATAAGGTGCGGCGGAAACGGCAGGAATGCGCGCTCCGCCGGGCTTTCCGTAGGCCGACTCGCGCGCACCACACCCCACCGCCCGCAAAGTTGGCGAATCCTGGCGCTTGCGCTATCGTCACGGCTTTCCGCAGACTAACGAACGCCCGTCCCGACGTCCGGACGTTTTGCACCGATTTCACATAGTCCCATGAGCAAAGTACCCGCCGCGTCACAAGCCGTTCCCGCCAACGAGACGGACGCCCCGGACAAACCGGGCGACTCGTACGTGCAGTCGTTCGCGCGCGGCCTCGCGGTGATTCGCGCGTTCAACGCCGAGCGGCCCGAGCAGACGCTGACGGACGTCGCGTCGGCGACGGGTCTCACGCGCGCGGGCGCGCGCCGCATTCTGCTGACGCTGCAGACGCTCGGCTATGTCGAGGCGGAAGGCCGCCTGTTTCGCCTGACGCCCAAGATTCTCGACCTCGGCTTCGCCTATCTGACGTCGATGCCGTTCTGGAATCTCGCTGAGCCGTTCATGGAAGAACTGTCGGCGGAAGTTCACGAAAGCTGTTCGGCCGCC
Source organism: Paraburkholderia sp. PGU19 (assembly GCF_013426915.1). Taxonomy (GTDB): domain Bacteria; phylum Pseudomonadota; class Gammaproteobacteria; order Burkholderiales; family Burkholderiaceae; genus Paraburkholderia. Next base: position 21,813 of record NZ_AP023180.1, on the reverse strand, counting down.
GTGCTCGACCGCACGGAGATCGTCTACGTGCTGCGCGTGCCGACCCACAAGATCATGACGATCAATCTGTCGATCGGCAGCCGCTTGCCGGCGTATTGCACGTCGATGGGCCGGGTGCTGCTGTCGGCGCTCGACCCGGCAGCGCTCGATGCGACTCTCGACGCGTCGCCCATCGTCGCGCACACGCCGCGCACGATCACCGACAAGGACGAACTGAAGAAGGTGATCGCGCAGGTGCGCAGCCAGGGCTGGTCCATCGTCGATCAGGAACTGGAGGGCGGGCTGATCTCGCTGTCCGCGCCGATCCGTAACCGGCGCGGGCAGATCATCGCCGCGATGAATATCAGCGGTAATGCGCAGCGCAATTCCGCGAAGCAGATGGTGAAGGCGTTTCTCGAGCCGCTGCAGAAGGCCGCGCAATCGGTGTCGGACATGGTCGCGTTGCGCGGCTGACACCACATGGCGCTTGCGCGCTCCTGCGCTCAACGCACCCGATCAACGGCCCAGATAACGCTCCACAAGACGCGCCCAGTACGCCGCGCCAACAGGCAGATTGCGGTCGTTGAAATCGTAGTGCGGGTTGTGCACCATGCAGCCGTCTTCGCCAACACCATTGCCCAGGCGCAAGAACGAACCCGGCCGCTGTTCGAGCATGAACGCGAAATCCTCGCTGCCCATCAGGATATCCGCATTCGGCTCGACGTTTTCCGCGCCCACCAGTTCGCGCGCCACCTCGATCGCAAACTCCGTTTCCGCGTCGGTGTTCACGACGACGGGATAGCCCTCGACATACTCGACGTGCGCCTTGCCGCCATAACTCGCGGCCTGGCTTTCCGCGAGTTCCGTAATGCGCTCTTTCAACAGCGCGCGCACTTCGTGGCTGAACGAGCGCACGCTCAATTCCAGCTTCGCGCTCGACGGAATCACGTTGTTCGCCACGCCTGAGTGCATCGTGCCGACCGTCACCACGGCGGGCTGCGAAGGGTTCACGTTGCGCGCGACGATGGTCTGCAGCGCCATCACGATGCTCGACGCGATCACGATGGGATCGACGGTCAGATGCGGGCGCGCCGCGTGGCCGCCGACGCCTTCGATCGTGATCGTCGCCTTGTCGCCCGCCGCCATGAACGCGCCCTTGCGGAACAAGAACTTGCCCGGCTCCGCGCCCGGATGGTTATGCACGCCGAACACGGCGTCGCACGGAAAACGCTCGAACAGGCCGTCTTCGATCATCTTCTTCGCGCCGCTGTCGATGCCGCTTTCCTCGGCCGGCTGAAAATACAGATGCACGGTGCCCGAAAAACGGCGCGCCTTCGCGAGATGCTGCGCGGCGCCGAGCAGCATCGTCGTGTGACCGTCGTGGCCGCATGCGTGCATCTTGCCGTGCGTGCCGCTCGCGTACGGCAGCCCCGTCTGCTCGGTGATGGGCAGCGCGTCCATATCCGCGCGCAGGCCGATGCTGCGCGTGCCGTCACCCACCTTCAACGACCCGACCACGCCCGTCTTGCCGACCCCGCGCGTCACCTGCCAGCCCCACGCTTCCAGCTTTTCCGCGACGAGCGCCGCCGTCGCGACTTCTTCGTACGCGAGTTCGGGATGGTGATGAATGTGATGGCGAATGTCGCGCAGCGCGGCGGCGGCGGGTTCGAGGTCGGTGATTTCGGTGAGGCGGGTGGCGTCGGTCATCGGGTGTACTCCGGGGTTTGCCCGCTGCGTCTGGCGCGCAGCGTTAAACCGCAGACTATAGCAACGCGGGGCTCTTCCCGTAAGACGACACCCTCAGCTTACTTGACGCTTTCACTCGATGCCGACTCGGCGGCATGCTTCTGATCTTGCGTGCGCGCGAAGCCCTTCAGCACGTTGACGAATGCCAGGCCGGCTGCTTCGAGCGAACCGGAATTGTCGATATGCGTCAGATGCGCGCCATCGGGCAGCGCAAACGGCGCCTGACGCGCGAGGCGCGCTTCGACCTGCTCTTGCGTTTCGCGTCCGCGCGCCGACAGACGCGCCGCGAGAATATCCGGCGCCGCGTGAATATGCACGACTTCGAGATGCTGATAGCGCTTCAACGCACGCGACAGATACGCGCGCGAGCCGTTCACGACCACCGTGCAGCCTCGCGCGAGCCACGCATCGATCTCGATGCCGATGCCGTAGTGCAATTCGTGACTCGACCATTCGAGCGCAAAGAGGCCTTGCGCCGAGCGCGCCTCGAACTCTTCGTGGGTCAACGAAATGTGATTTTCGTTATGCCCCGTCTCACGTGTGATGTAGCGATGCGCGAACACGACGGACGTGCCCGCGACATGCTCACGCGCGAAATGCAGCAGCGAATCCTTGCCCGCTCCCGACGGGCCGACCACATAGATCAAGCGGCCTTTCATGCGTTCTCCTGTCCTTCTTTCGCCCTGAACGCGAGCCGTTGCCACAACATGAACGGCTCGCCTGGCGCGGGCTCGACGAAGATCGCTGCGCCGTCGATGGTCAACGGCCCGAGACGCTGTGCCTCGCGATGCCACCATTCCACTATCGCGGCGCGATCGGCGGCGTTGTCGAGCGAGTTGGACACCGTCATATGAAAGCGGAATTCGTCGAGCACATACGGATATCCCCATTCGACGAGCAATTCGCGTTGACGTTCCGTGAGCGGCGCTTCCATGCGTTTCGCAATATCCGCTTTGGATGGCACGACCCGCAGCGGTGTGAAGGTACGCAAGGCATCGGCGGCGAGCGCGCGCATCTGTTCGTCGCCGGATGGCGTCGCCGGACGCAACGCAACGAAGTCGCCCAGCGTTGCCGCTTCGACGGCCAATGCAAACGGCATCTGCGTTTGCGCCCAGCGTTCCGATACGTCGAGCAGATCGGCGACGCTCACATGCTCCGCAAGATGAAACGGCGCGACCAGGGTGCCGTGCCAGCCATAGCGGCGCGGCGAGGCCGTCAGTTGCGCGAGCGGTTGCGACAGCGCAGGCGCGTCATGCGGATCAAGTGAGGTATCGCTTTCGGCATCGCGCGCGAGCCATATCGAGCCGGCGTCCCACCAGCCCGACGCATGCGCGGGCGCGTAGTAAATGGCGAAGCGCGCCTGCGCGCTCCACGCATGCTGAATGGGCGCGCTCATCCGTCGTGCTCCACCATCAGTTGCACGCGGTCGGCGGCGAAGTGCGTGAAGCCGTATTTGATGGGCGTGCCTTCCGTATCGACATCGACGTTCTCGACCCACAACACCGGCTGTTGCCGGTTGATGCCAAGACGCCGCGCGACTTCCGGCTCGGGCAGCACGCTACCGATACGGCTCCACTTGCGCAGATAATCCGTCACGCCGTACTCGGCCATCGCCTTCGTGATGCCGCCGACGCGTTCGAGCACATCGGGCAGATCGGCGAAGCGCGCGGCCGGATAAAAGTTGCGCGCATACGTGAGCGGCACGCTGTCCGCTTCATGCAGCGACTCGATGCGATAGACGAACGCGCCTGCGCGCAAACCCAGCGCCTTTGCGACAGTTGGATCGGCCTTCACGCGCGCCGCCGACAGCATCTTGCCCGCCGGCGAATGATGTTGCTGACGCAAGTTTTCGGTGAAGCGCGTGCGACGGCCGATCGTGTAATCGATCGCGCCAGGCTGCACGAACGTGCCGCGACCCTGCTCGACGCTGACGAGCCCCTGTGCCGCAAGACCCAGCATTGCGCGGCGGATCGTATGGCGGTTCACGTCGAAGCGTTTCGCCAGTTCGCCTTCGCTCGGCAGACGTCCATCTTCGCCGAAGCCGCTTGCGGCAATCTCCTTCGCGAGAATCTGTTCGATCTGCCGCCACACGGCGACGCCCGCTCCCCGCTCTAGCATCGTGCCCGGCGCTGCGCCGTCGTTCGATGTCATGGTGCTGTCATTCCCTTCGGTTCAAATAAGCGTTCTGTGCATTGTAGTCCGCAAGCCGTGGCGGAAATATGAAACCGCGCCTTCTGTCACGAGCGAGCGACAGTTTAGCTCTAAACGTCTAGACGTTTAGACGAATAGATGCTCAAATGTCTGGACTCGCTGTAAAAAATCCCTCTCCAGGAAACCGCCAGGAAACCCGATGAGTGCCGCCGCCTCCCCTCCTTTAGCCGATTCCCCCACTTCCGCCAACCCAGCCCGCCGCACGTGGATGGCCGTCATGGCACGTTCCGCGCGCGCCGATCTCGAAGCCGCGCTGAACCGCGCGATGGAAGGCACGCCGCTCCCCGCGTTCGACTGGTTGCGCCCGCCCGAGATCGGGCTGGCTATGGTGCGCGGGCGCATCGGCGGCACGGGTGACGCGTTCAATCTAGGCGAAGCGACCGTGACGCGCGCGACGCTGCGTCTGCGCGACGAATCGGATGAAGGCACCACCGTTGGCGTCGCGTGTCATCTTGGCCGCGACCGTCGACGCGCCGAACTGGCTGCTATCGCAGACGCGCTGTTGCAAACACCGCAGCATCAAGCACGCTTGCAGGCGCAACTGATTGCGCCGCTCGCTTCGCAACTGGCGGCGAAACACGCGCAACGTCAACAGGACGCCGCATCGACGCGCGTCGAATTCTTCACGATGGTCCGAGGCGACTGATGAACACTTCCGCTCAATCCCCGCAGATCGCGCTGTCGACGCTGACGCCGGGCTTCGCCGATCCCGTGCACGACACGCAATCCGTATTTCGCGCGCTGCTCGATGCGCTGTCGCGTCCGGGCAAGATCGGCACAATCGACAATGTCTTGCCCGCCTCCCGCAGCGACGCGCGCAACACGTTGCCGCACGCGCGCGCCGATCTCGCCGCTTTCGCCGCGCTGCTCGCGCTGTGCGACTACTCGACGCCCGTCTGGCTCGCGCAACCCGATGCCGTACTCGGTTCGGCATTGCGCTTTCATACAGGCGCGCCGCTCGTCGACGAACCGCAAGACGCCGCGTTCGCCTATGTGCATGACGCGAGCACGTTGCCGCCGCTGTCGTGCTTCGCGCTCGGCGAGCCGGAAACGCCCGAGCAGTCGGTGACGCTGATCGTGCGCGTCGATTCGTTGACGCAAGGCTCGCCCGTCGTGCTGCGCGGCCCCGGCATCGAACACACGCAGACGATCGCGCCCGCTGGCCTGCCCGAGCGCTTCTGGCGCGAACGCGCGGAACTCGCGCCGCTCTTTCCGTGCGGCATCGACTGTTATCTCGTCTGCGGCGACACGCTGATCGGCCTGCCGCGCACAACCCACGTGGAGCTGAACTAATGTACGTTGCCGTCAAAGGTGGAGAGCGCGCGATCGAAGCATCGTGGCGCCTGCTCGACAAGGCGCGCCGCGGCGACACGCAGTTCGCCGAATTGAGCGTCGCGCAGATTCGCACGCAGTTGCGCCTGGCCGTCGCACGCGTGATGACGGAAGGCTCCGTCTATGACGAAGAGCTTGCCGCGCTGGCGATCAAGCAGGCCGCGGGCGATCTCGTCGAAGCGATCTTCCTGTTGCGCGCGTATCGCACGACGCTGCCGCGTTTCGGCTACACACAACCCGTCGATACGGAAGACATGCGGATCGAACGGCGCATCTCCGCGACTTTCAAGGATGTGCCCGGCGGACAGATGCTAGGCGCGACGTACGACTATACGCAACGTCTGCTCGATTTCACGCTGCTGGCCGAAGGCGATGATGAAAGTGCGCTGCACACGAAGCGCATTGAAACCAACGCGCAGGAAGCGATGCCGCGCGTCGTCTCGCTGCTCGACAAGGAAGGCTTGATCGAACAGGAGCGCGTGTCCGTAGACGCGCCCGAGCCAGGCGATCTGTCGCGCGAGCCGCTGTCGTTTCCGGCCAGCCGCGCGACGCGCCTGCAAAACCTTGCGCGCGGCGACGAAGGCTTCTTGCTCGCGATGGGCTATGCGACGCAACGCGGCTACGCGCATTCGCATCCGTTCGCGGGCGAGATCCGCTTCGGCACGGTCGCGGTCGAAATGGAACTCGACGAACTGGGCGTTGCCGTCGAGATCGGCGAAATCGACGTCACCGAATGTCAAATGATCAACCAGTTCGCGGGCAGCAACGATGTGCCGCCAACCTTCACGCAAGGCTACGGGCTCGCGTTCGGTCATTCGGAGCGCAAGGCGATGGCGATGGCACTCGTCGATCGTGCGTTGCGTGCCGAAGAACTCGGTGAAACGATCGGCTCGCCGACGCAGGACGTCGAATTCATGCTGTCGCATAGCGACAACGTCGAAGCGTCGGGCTTCGTGCAGCATCTGAAGTTGCCCCACTACGTCGACTTCCAGTCCGAACTCGAACTCGTGCGACGTCTGCGCGCGAAACACGCCGCACGCGACGAAGACAGCGACCAACAGGAGCAAGCGGCATGAACGCGCCCGACACGACGATGCAAACCGCCGCGCACGATAGCGCCGCCGAAGGCTACAACTTCGCGTATCTCGACGAACAGACCAAGCGCATGATCCGCCGCGCGCTGTTGAAAGCCGTGGCCGTGCCGGGCTACCAGGTGCCGTTCGCTTCGCGAGAAATGCCGTTGCCGTATGGCTGGGGCACGGGCGGCATTCAGGTGACGGCATCGATCATCGGGCGCGACGATACGCTGAAGGTGATCGACCAGGGCTCCGACGAAACGACCAACGCAGTGAACATTCGCCGTTTCTTCGCGCGCACTACGGGCGTCAACACCACCCGCAAGACCAGCGAAGCGACCATCGTGCAAACGCGTCACCGCATCCCCGAAACGCCGCTCACGGACAAACAGATTCTCGTCTATCAGGTGCCGATGCCCGAGCCGCTCTACCGGCTGGAGCCGCGCACGGCCGAATGCAAGAAGCTGCACGCGCTCGCGGATTACGGCCTCATCAGCGTCAAGCTGTACGAGGACATTGTGCATCACGGCAGTATCGCGACGACGTACGACTACCCAGTGATTGTCAATGGACGCTATCTCGCGTCGCCGTCGCCGATTCCGAAGTACGACAACCCGAAGATGCACATGAACGCCGCGCTGCAACTGTTCGGCGCAGGACGCGAACAGCGCATTCACGCGATTCCGCCGTACACGCCCGTAAAAAGCCTCGACTTCGACGACCATCCGTTCGAAGTGCAGCGCTGGGAGCATGCATGCGCGCTGTGTGGATCGACGGAAAGCTTTCTCGACGAAATGATCGTCGACGATGCCGGCAAGCGCATGTTCGTCTGCTCGGACAGCGACTATTGCCACGACCGCCGCGAACAGCAAGGCACGGATAACAACGAAGGAGAAAGCGCATGACGCCGCTTCTTAGCGCACGCGCGCTCACCAAACAGTACGGCGGCCGCAACGGTTGCCGCAACGTCAGCTTCGATCTGTATCCGGGCGAAGTGCTGTGCATTGTCGGCGAATCGGGTTCGGGCAAAACGACGCTGCTGAACACGCTCGCGCTGCGTAATGCCGCCGATTCCGGCACGCTGCACTATGCAAGCGCGCACGGTGAGTCGCTCGATCTGCTCGCGTTGTCCGAGCCGCGCAAGCGTCTGCTGATGCGCACCGAGTGGGGCTTCGTGCAGCAGAATCCGCGCGACGGCCTGCGCAACGCCGTGTCGGCGGGCGCGAATATCGGCGAGCCGTTGATGGCCGTCGGCGCGCGCCACTACGGCAAGATTCGCGACACGGCCACGCAATGGATGTCGCGCGTCGAACTCGACGCATCGCGTATCGACGAATTGCCTTCCGCGTTTTCGGGCGGCATGCAGCAGCGTCTGCAGATCGCGCGCAATCTCGTCACGGGTCCGCGCCTCGTATTCATGGACGAGCCCACCGCGGGTCTCGATGTATCGGTGCAGGCGCGTCTGCTCGATCTGCTGCGCACGTTGACGTCGACGCTGCATCTGTCGGTGCTGATCGTCACGCACGATATCGGCGTCGCGCGTCTGCTCGCGCACCGGCTGATGGTGATGCAAGGCGGCGAAGTGGTTGAAGCGGGTCTCACCGATCAGGTGCTCGACGATCCGCAGCATCCGTACACGCAGACGCTGGTTTCCTCCGTTCTTCCCGTTTGAGGTCTCACGCGATGACAACGTCAATCGAAACATCGTTCATCGACAACGACGCGCTGATGCTGCGCGCCGTCGGTATCGGCAAGACCTTCACGCTGCACGGCCAGGGCGGCGTGCAGATCGACGCGCTAGCGGGCGTGTCGCTCGACGTCGAACGCGGCGAGTGCGTCGTGCTGGTCGGGCCGTCGGGCGCGGGCAAGAGCACGTTCTTGCGCTGCCTGTATGGCAACTATCTGGCGAGCACGGGCACGATCGCAATTCGCGACGACTCGCAGGAAACGAAACATCTGTCGATCACGGGCGCCGAGCCGCGCGACGTGCTGCATTTGCGGCGCGGCGCGGTCGGTTACGTAAGCCAGTTTCTGCGCGTGATCCCGCGCGTCAGCACGCTCGATCTCGTCGCCGAGCCGCTCGTCTCGCGCGGCGTCGATGCAGACGAAGCGCATGCGCGCGCCGCCGCGCTGCTCGCGCGCCTCAACGTGCCCGAACGGTTGTGGCCGCTCGCGCCCGCGACGTTTTCGGGCGGCGAGCAGCAGCGCGTGAATATCGCACGCGGTTTGATTGCAGGGCATCCCGTGTTGCTGCTGGATGAGCCGACCGCTTCGCTCGATGCGGAGAATCGCGACATTGTCGCTGATCTGATCGTCGAGGCGCGCGAGCGCGGCGCGGCGATCGTCGGCATCTTCCACGATGAAGACACGCGCGCGAAAGTCGCCACGCGCAGGCTGGCATTGACGCCACCGCTGCGTCACGCAACGGCATTACACTGATATCGATCCGATACGGAGCATCGACATGCTGATCAAGAACGCCCGCGTCGTTACGCGGGACGAAGTATTCACAGGCGTCGTGCGCGTCGAGGACGGCGTGATTCGCGACGTCGCGCGCGGCACGACGTCGGCGGCGGGCGCGCAGGACTGGGAGGGCGACTATCTGCTGCCGGGCCTCATCGAGCTGCACACGGACAATCTGGAGAAGCATCTGTTGCCGCGGCCGGGCGTCGAATGGAATACGGATGCCGCATTCGTGATTCACGACGCGCAAGTTGCCGCCGCAGGGATCACGACCGTGTTCGACGCGCTCGCGATCGGCTCGCGCTCGAACGTCGGCTTGCGCCGCGCCGACACGCAAACGCGCTGCGCCGAAGCGCTGCAGCGTTTCTCCGGGCGCAAGCTGCTGCGCGCCGAGCACTTCCTGCATCTGCGCTGCGAAATCGCAACGGCCGATGTGGTCGAACTGTTCGATACGCTGAAGGACCATCCGCTGCTGCGTCTCGCGTCGGTGATGGATCACACGCCGGGCCAGCGCCAGTGGCACGACCGCGAACAATGGCGCCGCTTCCAGGAGCGCCACGGCAAGATGACGGACGAGCACATGGCCGCGACGCTCGTCGAGCTCGAAGACGAACAGCAACGTTTCGCGGATGCGCACCGCCGCGAGATCGTCGAGCGCTGCAAGGCGTTGGGCGTGCCCGTCGCAAGCCACGATGACACGCTCGTCGAGCACGTGCAGCAGGCCGCCGAAGAAGGCATCGTGCTCGCCGAATTCCCGACCACGCGCATCGCCGCCGAAGCCGCGCACCGCCACGGCATCGCGACGATCATGGGCGCGCCGAACATCGTGCGGGGCGGCTCGCACTCGGGCAACGTGTCGGCACTGGAACTGGCCAAGGCGAATCTGCTCGACATCCTGTCGTCCGATTACGTGCCGTCCAGCCTGTTGACGGCTGCGTTCGAACTCGTCGAGAAAGCCGGCTGGACCTTGCCCCGCGCCATGGCGACCGTGTCGGCGGAACCGGCCCGCACGGCGGGGCTGCACGACCGCGGCGCGATCGAGACGGGGCTGCGCGCCGACTTCGTCCGCGTCACGATGCTCGACGCATTGCCGGTGCCGCGCGCGACCTATCGCGGCGGCGAGCGGATCGTTTGACCGCGAGCCGGGTCCGCCGCTGATCCAAGCTCTTGAACTAAAAGCGTTTGCCGCAGTGCCGCATGAGCGGCAAACGCCTGTTTCTCTGCCCCGCTTGCCTTCGTTTTGCTTTCATTACCCTCTTCCTGCCCTGTATCATAAAAATGCGCGTTAGAGGCAATACTCCTGTGCCATCCGGTGTTTCACTAGCACCGCAAATATTTTGATTTGTTAAGCTTGGCGCGCGTTGCTGGCTGCCCAGCCAGCGGCCAATAGAGACAAGCCCGGCACAACGGCCGGGCAACGTCGCGCAGCGGCACAACCGCATGCGGGACACTTTGAACCACTCCCGGGAGTACATCAGTGAAGAAACTGCTTGCGGCTTTGACGGTTGCCCTGCTCGCCACCGTATCGATCGGCGCACACGCCAAAGACTGGACCACCATCCGCTTCGGCGTCGACGCCAGCTACCCGCCGTTCGAATCGAAGGGTTCCGACGGCAAGCTGGTCGGCTTCGATATCGACCTTGGCAATGAAATCTGCACGCGTCTGAAGGCGAAGTGCGTGTGGGTCGAAAACGACTTCGACGGCATGATCCCGGCACTGAAGGCGAAGAAGTTCGACGGCGTGCTGTCGTCGATGTCGATGACGCCGCAACGCGCTGAACAGATCGCCTTCTCGTCGAAGCTGTTCAACACGCCGACGCGCCTCGTGGCCAAGAAGGGCTCGAACATCCTGCCGACGGCGGAATCGCTGTCGGGCAAGTCGGTTGGCGTCGAGCAAGGCACGATTCAGGAAACGTACGCGAAGACCTACTGGGAACCGAAGGGCGCGAAGGTCGTGCCTTACCAGAACCAGGACCAGGTCTATGCCGACCTGATCTCGGGCCGTCTGGACGCAGCCCTGCAAGACGCTGTGCAGGCTGACATCGGCTTCCTGAAGACGCCGCGCGGCGCGGGCTTCCAGTTCGTCGGCAAGGATCTCGAAGACAAGAAGATCCTCGGCGAAGGCGCAGGCATCGGCATGCGCAAGGAAGACACCGACCTGAAGGCGGCCGTCGACAAGGCGATCGCCGAGATCATCAAGGACGGCACGTACAAGAAGATCGAGAAGAAGTACTTCACCTTCGACGTGTACGGCGGCTGATCGACACGGCAGTGCGTAGCGCGGTTCACCCGCGCGACGCGCCGGTATGCAGACGGGCTCCATTCGGAGCCCGTTTTGTTTTGACGCCGATGCGGGCGAGTCCATGCGGCGGCACAGCGTCGCCCGCGCTGCGCAAATGGGCTAAGATCGAACGATTCATGGCGCAGCCGTTGTGCGCGCCACCGTTTTCAGCAGTCAATCCGAAGTCACATCTCTGCAACTATAGGGCGCCCGCGCGTCGCCGGCGGCGCCACACCAAACATGCAAACCCTCAATCATCCGCTGATTTCCCCGACCCTCGGCACCGCTCGCAGCCTGACGAGCTTCCACTACGGTCCGAGCGGCGGACAGAAGGTCTATATCCAGTCATCGCTGCACGCTGACGAACTGCCCGGCATGCTGGTGTCGTGGGCGCTGCGCCGCAAGCTCGAAGCGCTCGAAGCGGCAGGCAAGCTGCGCGGCGAAGTCGTGATCGTGCCCGTCGCGAACCCCATCGGCCTGAACCAGCATGTGCTCGGGCTGCTCGCCGGCCGCTTCGAAACCAACACCGCGCAGAACTTCAACCGCAACTTCTACAACCTGTTCGACCTGATCGAACCGGTGATCGAAGGCCGTCTGACGACGGACGCCGACCAGAACCGCACGATCATCCGTCAGGCCATGCGCGAAGCGCTCGACGCGCAAAAGCCGCGCACCGAAGTCGAATCGCAGCGGCTGGGCTTGCAACGGCTCTCGTACGACGCGGACGTCGTGCTCGATCTGCATTGCGACTGGGAAGCGGCGCTGCATCTGTATACGAACCCGGACCTGTGGCCCGACGTCGAGCCGCTTGCGCGCTATCTGGATTCGAAGGCTTCGCTGCTCGCGGTGGATTCCGTCGGCAATCCGTTTGATGAGATTCACAGCTTCTGCTGGTCGGAATTGCGCACGCGCGTCGGCGACCGTTTCCCGATTCCGAATGGCTCGATCTCGGTGACGGTCGAACTGCGCAGCCAGCGCGACGTGTCGTATGAATTCGCCGAGCACGACGCACAAGGCATCATCGAATATCTGACGCATCGCGGCGTGATCGCGGGCGAAGCCGCGCCGATGCCGCCGCTCGAATTCGCCGCGACGCCGCTCGCCGGCACCGAGCCGATCGTGACGCCCGTCAGCGGTGTGGTCGTGTATCGCCAGGAAGTGGGCAAGTGGATCGATGCCGGCGAGCCCATCGCCGACATCATCGATCCGCTGACCGATCAGGTCATTACGTTGAAGTCGACGGTGGCAGGCGTGATGTATGCGCGGCATCTGTCGCGCTTCGCGCAGGCGGGCATGGAGATCGTGCGGATTGCGGGCGCGAAGGCGTTCCGCACAGGACAGTTGCTATCAGCCTGACGACGATGGCGGCTTGCACGCCGCCTCGTATCGAATGAAATCGCCCGCTTTATGCGGGCGATTTTTTTGGCTCCAGCCCGATGCCTAACGGCTTTTGTTTCGTGCCTGCCACTAAACAAACTTGCTCGTGACTCGCCTCGCGTCATCGTAAATATGAAGCATATGCACAGATTTGCGCGCGACCCTTTTGTACGCAAAGCAAGTCTTGTCGTATTTGTACTACATATTTAGCAAAAACATTTGCTGTCATATTCCTTACTCCTCTCCTCGTTACATTTGCGCCCGTCGCGCGACCGGCCGCAGAGTCTGGCTCGCGATCGCCATTTTTCAATCTGGAGAAAGTTTTGAACAAGAAAGTACTTACCACCGCTCTACTCGCCTCGGCATTCGCAGGTACCGCACACGCACAAAGCAGCGTCACGCTGTACGGCATCATTGATGCCGGTATCAGCTATGTGAACCACTCGAAGAACGCAACAGGCGGCAGCGACAAGCTGTTCAAGTATGACGACGGCGTGGCGCAAGGCAGCCGTTGGGGCCTGCGCGGCACGGAAGACCTGGGCGGCGGCCTGAAGGCACTGTTCGTGCTCGAAAGCGGCTTCAACAGCGGCAACGGCACGTCGGGCCAGGGCGGCGCGCTGTTCGGCCGTCAGGCGTTCGTGGGTCTGTCGAAGGACGGCATCGGCTCGCTGACGTTCGGTCGTCAATACGCGTTCACGACCGACTATCTGGGCAGCAACTATTCGACGGGTGGCCTGACCGTTGCTGGTAACTACGCTTACCACATCAACGACGTCGACCAGCTCACGTCGAGCCGTATCAACAACGCAGTGAAGTTCAGCAGCGCGAACTTCGCGGGCCTGACGTTCGGCGCGATGTATGGCTTCTCGAATCAGGCTGGCGCATTCGGCGGCGCACCGACCGTGGGCACGACGACGGGCTCGTCGCGCGCTTACAGCTTCGGCGTGAACTACGCGAACGGCCCGATCGGCCTGGGCGCTGCGTACACGGACATCCGTTTCCCGAGCCTGGCAGTGCCGGCATTCTCGACGTCGATCGCCAACGTGACGACGAGCGCCACGACCACCACGGTGCGCGACCTGCGCACGTTCGGTCTGGGCGGCCGTTACATCATCGGACCGGCAACGCTCTACGCGCTGTGGACGAACACGCACTTCGAGCCGATCACGGGCGCATCGACGACGTATAACAACTTCGAAGGCGGCGCGAAGTATGCGTTCACGCCGGCGTTCACGACGGGTCTCGGCTACACGTACTCGCGTCTGACGGGCGCAACGACGGGCCACTTCAACCAGGTGGATGCAAGCGTCGACTACGCGCTGTCGAAGCGCACCGATGTCTACGGCCTGGTGATCTATCAGGACGCGTCGGGCAAGACGGCTTCGGGCGCGCCGATCCAGGCTCAGATCGGTTCGTCGACGTCGTACTTCAGCACGTCGGGTTCGGGCTCGCAAAACCAGCTGGCGTTCCGCGTCGGCATGCGTCACAAGTTCTAAACGGTGTTGTCGGGCGAAGCGCTTGCGGGCGCTTTGCTTGCACGCTTGCAGATGGACTGGAAACGCCCCGCTTGTTGCGGGGCGTTTTTGTTGGTGGGGATGGGTGAGAAGTGGGACTCAGGCTGCGAGCTTCATGCTGACGAGCCGGTTCAGGCTCACGCCCTGCTCAGCCGCCTGCATCGCCAGCGCGCGATGCTGCTCGGGCGGAATGCGTACTCTGAACTCGCCGCTATAGCGCTTCTCCGCGAGCGGATCAGGTACAGCCTCACCTTGTTCGATCATGTCGGCGATGGCTTGCGCGACAGCTGTGCGGATTCCCTTGAGCGCGGCGTCGGGCGAACGGGCAAGCCACGAAAGGGATGGAAACTCCGCGCACAGTCCCACGTGTTCGCCGTCTTCCGGCGACCACGTGACGCGGTAGGTGTAGTGATCAGCGGGCATGTTGACTCTCCTTCAGCTTATCGATGGCCTGCAGCACCTGGCGCACCTGGTATGCCTTGGCCTTTCCTTTTTCGTTTTGAATATTCACGCGTGGATCGCCTATCCAGGGCATGCGGAAAACTGCGTGGCTCGAACCCGATTGACGCGGCTTTCCGAAATACTCCACGCAGACCTTGAACAATGCCGTGTAACGGACGTTCGCGGGTTCACGACGCATTTGTTCAAGGATTTTTTCGGTCATGTGCGAATGGTACCACTATTGGCACCATTCGATAGACTTCGCTTTGACGTTGGGTATCTGATCTGTGCTAATCCGGCGACACAAAAACCCGCACTTCCCCGTTCGCCGTCGGCATCGTGAAGTCGTTGGTGCGGCCCGCGCGCACGTCGAACAGCAGACGCTCCAGGCGCTCGAGCCGTGCCGCCTTATCGCCGCCGCTCAAAGCGCCAATGTCCGAATCCTTCAGCAGCGCCGCACGCGCGCTCATGATGCGCGCGACTGCGCTCGATCTCGATGTGAAAACCTCTTCCATGTCGGGTACTTCCTTCCCGCTGCGGCCACATGGAAAGCTTCATTTCGCATGCCGCGCAAGCTATGTTCATCAAAAAGTGGCGCCCGCATTGCCGGGCGCGCGATGATTCTATGAGCTGGCGCAAATTCTTGCCGTGACGTTGACATGCCTCGCAGCCGCCCACGTCCCTGCAGAATGTATTCTTAATTGTTTATGATAGACATAAAAAACATTAACTATCATAAATGAGACGGCGGTCCTACCCTTCAGTTCATCCCACGGCATCGTGCGCAAGCAGCGATGCGAAACACCGGGATGAGCAACAGGAGTTGATCATGAACACCGCCGCCAAATCGCTGCACTCTCAGGTCGAAAAGTGGCTCGCACCTGGTCCACAAGGGCAGATTCGGGTCGTGCGGTTCGGGCATAGGCGCAGGGATGGAACGAGATACGCGCACGTCGAGGCGTCAACGACGTGCGGTGCGCGGGCGATCTTCTTCTTTCGTCATCACGACGGCGGCTGGTGCGTCTTTCCGCCTCAAGCCGGCGGGCCGTCGATGTCAGCGCATCCCGGCGGCGTCTACTGTTAGTCGCGTCGCCAGAGCGCCGGCTTCCTTCAGTTCGTCGAAACCAGTTCCGCGAACTTCTGCACATCGACATTGCCGCCGCTGATCAGCACGCCGATCCGCTTGCCCTTGAGCTTGTCCTTCATCTGGCGCGCGGCGGCGAAGCTCAGACAACCCGTGGGCTCGACGACGATCTTCATCCGGGCCGCAAAGAAACGCATGCAATCGACGAGTTCCGCGTCGCTCGCCGTGAGTACATCGGTGACATCGCGCCGGATGATCGGGAACGTGTACTCGCCGAGATGCTGCGTCTGCGCGCCGTCGGCGATCGTTTTGGGCGTTTTGATATTAACGATCTTTCCTGAGCGGAAAGATTGCTGCCCATCGTTGCCCGCTTCCGGCTCGACCGCGTAAAGCGCGCAATCGGGCGACAGTGCGCGCGTCGACAGCGCCGAGCCCGACAGCAATCCGCCGCCGCCGAGCGGCACGAAGAACGCATCGAGCGGCCCGACTTCGTCGAACAGTTCCTTCGCCGCCGTGCCCTGCCCGGCAATCACATCGGGATGATCGTAGGGCGGAATCAGCGTCAGGCCGTGCTTCTGCGCGAGATCGCGGCCAATCTGTTCGCGGTCTTCCTTGTAGCGGTCGTACACGACGACGTTGCCGCCATAGCCTTTGGTCGCCTCGACCTTGATTTGCGGCGCGTCGTGCGGCATCACGATCGTCGCGGGCATGCCGAGCAGGCGCGCGGACAGCGCAATAGCCTGCGCGTGATTGCCCGACGAAAACGCGACCACGCCCTGACGCCGCTGCTGCTCATCGAACTTCGACAGTGCGTTGAACGCGCCGCGAAACTTGAACGCGCCCATGCGCTGAAGGTTTTCGCATTTGAAGAACACTTCGGCGCCGAACATGTCGTTGACGGTCCGCGAAGTCAGGACAGGCGTGCGGTGCGCAACGCCTTCGAGCCGCTTCGATGCGGCGACGACGTCGTCATAAGTGGGCAAAGTGAGCATGATCGTCCGGGATATCGAGTGTTGAGCGACGCGGGCGTGGAACGCGAAAGCCGCAGCGACGCGCAATTATCCCGCTGGATTGATCGAATTGTGATTAGACATATTGTCTATGTCAATACATTTTGTAAATTCCGCAGCCAGGACAGCCACGCAGCGCTATTTGCGCCACGGAGGCGGGTCCATTGCGGCGCGCGCTGCATCGAGGAAAAGCCGCACTCGGGCGGGCACGCCCTTTCGCGTCGGCACGAGCGCGACGATGGGCGCTGGTGCCAGCCGCCACTGCGGCAACAGGCGCTTGAGCTTTCCGCTTGCGATCAGCGCGCCCGCGTCCCATTCGGATCGCACCATGATGCCAAGTCCGCGCATCGCCCAATCGCCGATCACGCCGCCATCGTTCGACGATAGCGCCCCTGTCACGCGCACCGTCACCGGCTTGCCCTGTTTCGCATTTCTGCCGGGTGCCCTTTCAAAACGCCAGCGCGATACATCCTCGTCGTTTTCGCGCAGGCACAAACAGGGCAGATGCGTGAGTTCTTGAGGATGCTCCAGCGCGTCGAGACTAGCCGCCAGTCGCGGGCTCGCGCACAGATAGCGTTCGTTCGGTGCAAGGACGTGCGCGACCCACGACGAGTCCTTCATTTCGCCGATATGGATCACGATATCGGCACCCGCGCTGTCGGCGAGCGGATTATCCGAGAGAGTCAGGCTGGCCTTCACGTTTGGATACATCAGGTGAAAGTCCCGTAGAACGGGTGCCACGTGAACGCGCCCGAAACCCAGCGGCGCGACGATGCGCAAGGTCCCCGCTATGGATTGATGTTCCGCTGCGATCCGTTCAGGCAGCGTTTCGAGACGTTCGAGCAGATCGATTGCTTCGAGCATCAGCCGCGTGCCTTCGTCCGTCAGTGAAATGCCGCGCGCCTCGCGCACCGCGAGATGCACGCCAAGGCGCTCTTCGAGCTTTTGCAGCCGCACGGTGAGCGCGGGTGGCGTGACGTCGAGCAGCCGTGCGGCACCGGCGAGCGAATGCGTCGTGCCGAGTGCCCTGAACATCCGCATGTCGTCGAGATCGACCATTAAGTTGAATTAAATGAAATGTTGATTGACCATTAACCACACTATAGCCCACAGGCGCTACAGTCAATCCGCGCACACTTCGCCTCAAGGAAAGCACTGTGACTCTTGCCTCGCTCAATACGCCCGCCGCCATCGTCGACGTCGATGTCATGACGCGCAACATCCGGCGCATGCAAACGCGGATGGACGCACACGGCGTGACCTTCCGGCCGCATGTGAAGACGACCAAATGCGATCACGTCGTGCGCGCGCAGCTTGCCGCCGGCGCACAAGGGATCACCGTTTCGACGCTGAAGGAAGCGGAGCAGTTCTTCGCCGCAGGCATCGACGATATCGTCTATGCAGTGGCAATGGCGCCCAGCAAACTTGAACAGGCGCTGCAACTGCTCCAACGTGGCTGCCGCCTGAAGATCATCACGGACAGCGTCCATTCGGCACAGGCCATCGTGGCGTTCGGGAAAGCTCATGCGACGACGTTCGAGGTGTGGATCGAAGTCGACGTCGACGGACATCGCTCGGGCATCGCACCGGACGACGACCTGTTGCTCGACGTCGCGCGCATTCTGCACGAAGGAAAAATGAAGCTGGGCGGCGTACTCGCACATGCAGGCTCGAGCTACGACTACAGCACGTCGGCAGAGCTGGAGCGAATCGCGGAACAGGAGCGCGCCGGCTGCGTGCATGCGGCCCAACGGCTGCGCGCGGCCGGCCTGCCTTGCGACACGGTCAGCATCGGCTCGACGCCAACGGCGCTCGCCGCGCGGCATCTCGACGGCGTGACGGAGGTTCGCGCGGGCGTCTATGTGTTCTTCGATCTCGTAATGCACAACGTGGGTGTGTGCGGCATCGACGAGATCGCGCTCAGCGTGCTGACCACGGTGATCGGTCATCAGGAAAGCAAGGGCTGGGCAATCGTCGACGCGGGCTGGATGGCGATGAGCCGCGATCGCGGCACACAGCGCCAGAACCAGGACTTCGGTTACGGGCTCGTATGCACCGAAGACGGCGTGCCTATCGAAGGCTTTTTGATGAGCGCCGCGAATCAGGAGCACGGCATCGTCTCGCAAGTCGGAGAGCCGGACACGGCAATCGCCCAGCGTTTCCCGGTCGGCACGCGGCTGCGTATTCTGCCCAACCACGCATGTGCGACGGGCGCTCAACATCCCGAGTATCACGCGCTGTCACACGATGGCGGTGTGTCCGCGTGGCCGAGATTCTATGGCTGGTAAGCGGACTGCAGCCGCAAGATCACGTCACTTCGTATCGTTGTACACCGTCGCACGCGATACGCCCAGGTGCGCAGCAATGATTTCCATCGACCTGCGCACCTCCAGAAAACCCGCCTGCTTTAATTCCTGCATCAGCGCGCGCCGATGCTCCGTCTTCAGCGCCTGCGGCGTGGTGGACAGCGACATCGCGTACTGGTCGATGCGCTCCCGGATCGCCTCGGCATTCGCTGGATCGAGCGATTCTTTTGCACCGACGCCAGAAGCCGTGCAGAACTGCTCCAGCACGTTCTGAATGCCGCGAAACAGATTCAGATCGACGTTCAGACACAACGCGGCGATATACCGTCCCGACGAATCCTTGATCCCGACCGACGTGCTCTTCGCTCGCCGTCCGTCGCCGAACTGGTTCGGATAGTTGGTCAGCAACTGCGGATAGTCTTCGTCGGCGATCCGCGCGAGTCCGAGTTCCGTTGCCGGATCACCGACCGCGCGCCCGGACAGGTTGTTGTGAATCGCGAGAATCGCATGCCCCGGATCGCGCAGATCGTGGACGACGACTTCGCAAAATGGGGCGAACGTCTGCCCCAGACCGTCGGCGATCTGCTTCACCTGATCGAGAAGCGACGCCCGCTCCCGCTCCAACGTGTTTTTTCTCATGATAGACGTTTTATCTAAAGTTACCCATATTGTACAGTCACTTGCGTGCGCAAGGCGTGGCGAACGAAAGCACCGCCCGGTTTCATTTCTCTTGAACGCAATCCGGCATCGCCTATATTTCGACTCATGCGTGACGCATCGAACGCAGTGCCTTGTGTCATAACGACGTTGCGAAAACCAGTGAGCCCGTTCATGTGCAATACGTATGAATATCCACGACAGTACAAAGGCTCGGGGCGCCGGCAATTTCTCCGGTTGACGGGCACTGTGGCCGCTGCAGGCTTAGCCCAGATCACGTTCCTGTCCGGCGTGGCACGTGCCGACGCGTTGACCCGGGCGCAGCGCGACCGGATGTCGCCGCAAGAAATCATCGACGACATGAAAAAGGGCAACGCGCGCTTCCAGAAGGGCGAGCGAAAGCCGCGTAACTATCTGCGCGAGCAACGTGCGAGCGCGGCGGGGCAATATCCCGCAGCCGTGCTGCTGAGCTGCATCGATTCGCGCGCGCCCGCCGAAGTCATCATGGACCTCGGTATCGGCGACATCTTCAACTGCCGCGTTGCGGGCAACGTCGAGAACACCGACATCCTCGGGAGCATCGAGTTTGCGTGCAAGCTGTCGGGCGCGAAGGTGGTCGTCGTGATGGGTCACACGGCTTGTGGCGCGATCAAGGGCGCCATTGCGAACGCCGAACTGGGCAATCTCACCGCGCTGCTCGACAAGATCAAACCCGCCGTGCAGGCCACCGAGTACAGCGGCGAGCGCTCCGCAACGAACTACGCGTTCGTGAATGCCGTGGCGCGCAAGAACGTCGAACTGACGATCGGCAACATACGTCGCGATAGTCCCGTGCTGGCCGAAATGGAAAGCCAAGGCACGATCAAGATCGTCGGCGCGATGTACAACCTGAGCACGGGCGCGCTGGAGTTTTTGGGCTGATGGGTGGCCTGATGGCCAGTTGGCAGGGTGATTGAATATTTGCTGCATGGCTGAGCGGCATTCCCGGATACCTCGGTGTTTCGCCGCTGCGCTTTATCCCTGCCCGCGCAGAATCCAACAAAATCGATTTATATCGATTAGAAACCGAAACTCGCCAACACTCCCAAAGAATTCGAGAAAGTTACTTTTTCGAATTAAACAGATCGCCCCTTTTAAAATCAACATGAATATATCGGAAAAAATCCGACTTTAGAAAAACTAAACACGGAACACAATTCAAATCGTTTGTGTACCGAGCCTTCCGCCGCTACTCTGCCCTGCAATGATCTCCGGCAAACATCGCGCTTTCAAGCCGATTTTGTCACCCACTTCATTTCATGCAGTCAGCAGAGGACATTCACAATGAATTTGGCGCACATCGAATCCCGACCAGGCAAGATATCCGAAGTTCTGCTCGGAGAGTCCGATATTTCAATCGAGCAATTCATTGCCGTAGCCAGACATGGCGCACAGATAAAGTTCTCCCCCGTCTATCGCGAACGCGTGTTGAATTCGCGCCGCCTGGTCGATCTTTTTCTGAGCCAGAACCGGCTGGTCTATGGTGTGACGTCTGGCTTTGGCGCAAATTCGACTCGCGTCATCAGCCCGAACGACGCCGAGCAGCTTCAGCGAAATATCGTGCGCTCCCATGCCGTCTCTGTCGGCGAACCGCTGCCTCGCGAAGTTGTCCGCGCTACGCTCCTGATGATGCTGATCAGCCTCGGCAAAGGTTATTCCGGCGTAAGCCTCGAATTGCTGCAGCAAATCGCCGCGCTGCTGAACAACGACATCACGCCATTCGCGCCGGGTGACGGCTCGGTCGGCTATCTCGCACCCGAAGCACATATGGCGCTCGTCCTGATTGGCGAAGGAGAAGCCTGGTACCGCGGTGAGCGCATGAGTGGCGCCGAAGCATTGGAGCGAGCGGGGCTGAAACCGCACGCGCTGCGCTGCAAGGAGGGGCTTTCGCTCACCAACGGCACCACGTCGGTGACCGCGATCGGGATGCTGGCGCTCTATAACGCGATCGAGCTTTCGAAGGTTGCGGACATTGCAGCATCGATGTCGATGCAGCCGCTCAAGGCAACCACGCGCTCGCTGGATGCCCGGTATCACGCCATCAAGAAACACGTCGATCAGAGGAACACGGCCGACAACATCCGGCGCCTGCTGGCCGGAAGTGCGCTATGCGATCGCTTTGCCGATTACCGGCTGCAGGACGTTTACAGCCTTCGCGGGATTGCGCAGGTACATGGGGCGTCCAAGCGGGCCATCAAGGACGCGTACGACGCGATTCTCGATGAAGTGGGCTCGTGCGGCGACAACCCCGTCATCCATCCCGAGGGCGAGGATGGTATCGCGATATCCGGTGCCAA